>JBGUIK010000060.1:0-76174 GCA_045112915.1 Lachnospiraceae bacterium | reverse complement strand
CCTTGTGAACAGCGACTGAAGAAACAAGCGC
Organism: Lachnospiraceae bacterium; assembly: GCA_045112915.1. Lineage (GTDB taxonomy): Bacteria > Bacillota > Clostridia > Lachnospirales > Lachnospiraceae > Chordicoccus. Next base: position 76,143 of record JBGUIK010000060.1, on the reverse strand, counting down.
GGGTCCCTGCCGGCTCATGTTTAAAAACACGAGAATGCGCCGGTTACTCTTCAAATAACTTGTAATCTTATCCAATCAGAGGTAAAATATCCAATGGATACTCTTTGTTTTTATATTATATGGTATCCTTTGGTTACTGTCAATCATGTTTTAGTGGAGTTTGTTATGATGGATATGGTTTTTATTCCAGAAAGACTAAAAGGGATACGAGAAGAGCGGAATCTAAGTAAAGCTGCGGCAGCAAGGTTGCTTAATCTGTCAAAGATGGGATACCTGCGCTACGAGACCGGGGATCGAACCCCTTCGTATCAGACCATCGTTTTCATGGCGCAAAAGCTGGGCACATCTCCCGAGTATCTGACGGGAGATGCGGATACTCCCGAGCCTCGGGAATACATCATTTCTAAAACAGATGATCCTGAATTATTTGCGCTTATCCAAGATATGATGGATTCAAAAAATCCAGCCCGGACCAGGTTATTGGCCTATTATAAGAAACTAAAAGCTGCCGCCATGAAATAAGATTATCCTCTCCAGGCAAGCCGCCGGGTACAATAACTACCGAAAATAAAAGATTGCATACAACCACACGGATTGCATGCAATCTTTCATCACGATATGTACAATGCGGACGAAATGACACGAATCTGTCATTCCAGCTCGATCGTCCCCGGCGGCTTCGACGTAATGTCGTACAGCACTCTGTTGACCCCGGGCACCTCATTAATAATTCTGTTCATACACTTCTGCAGCACCGGCCACGGTATCTCCGCCGCCTCCGCCGTCATAAAGTCGGATGTCAGCACTGCGCGGAGCACGACCGCGAGACCGTATGTCCGATGATCGCCCATGACGCCGACGCTCCGCATATTGGAAAGCGCGGCGAAATACTGGCCGAGATCCTTATCGACTCCGGCACGGGCAAGCTCGTCACGGAAAATGTAGTCAGCTTCCTGAACAATTTTGACCTTAGCCGGCGTGATCTCGCCGATGATGCGAACACCGAGTCCGGGACCCGGGAACGGCTGTCTCATGACCAGTTCCTCCGGGATTCCGAGTTCAAGACCTACTTTTCGGACCTCGTCCTTGAAGAGCATTCTAAGCGGCTCTATCGGCTTCTCGTCAAACCCCAGCTCGCGCACGAGCTCGATCGGCAGCCCGCCGACATTGTGGTGTGACTTGATCACGTCGCTCGTCTTGCCGTCTCCGCTCTCGACCACATCCGGGTAAATCGTTCCCTGCGCAATATATTTCACTATGCCCCTGACCTTCTTGGCTTCATCGCCGAAGACCTGCGGGAACACAGCACCGATGACCTTGCGCTTGCTCTCCGGGTCCGACTCGCCCATGAGCTGCATGAAGAACCGCTCCTTGGCATCGACCCTGATAAAGTTCAGGTCAAAATTACCCTTCGGTCCGAAGATAGCCTCGACCTCGTCTCCTTCATCCTTTCGCATGAGACCGTGATCAACGAACACACAGTGCAGCTGTTTACCGATCGCTCTCGACAGGAGTGCTGCCGCGACTGACGAGTCGACACCGCCGGAAAGACCAAGGATGACGTGCTTGTCACCGATTTTTTCTCTGAGTTCCTTGATGGTGGTTTCTGCAAATGCAGCCATCTCCCAGTCCCCCGCACACCCGCAGACATCCATCACGAAGTGCCTGATCATTTTGGTTCCCTCTTTGGTGTGGGAGACTTCCGGATGGAACTGTGTCGCATAGAGTTTCTTTTCGGGATTTTCCATAGCGGCGACAGGACAATTTGCCGTATGAGCGGAGATGCGGAACCCCTCCGGCACCGCCGCGATATAATCTGTATGGGACATCCAGGTCTGTGTCTCACCGGATACGTCGCTGAAGATCAGTGAATCCGGGGCATCGATGATCACATTGGTATGTCCATACTCGCTCGTCGGGGCAGTTTTAACATCACCGCCCATCTTATATGCCATCAGCTGAGACCCATAGCATATTCCCAGTACGGGAATGCCGAGTTCAAATAGCTTTTTGTCATATGTGGGCGACTCCGGATCATAGACACTGTTTGGACCGCCGGTCAGAATGATGCCCTTGGGATTTCGTGCTGTGAGAGCTTCCAGCGATGTCGTGTAGGGGAGGATCTCGCAGTACACGTTGCACTCGCGCACGCGGCGCGCAATCAGCTGCTTATACTGTCCCCCAAAATCGAGGATCGCAACAAATTCGTTCATCGGGACTCCTTTCTCAGATGTTACAAATCAGGCTGCAGTAATTTGCTCCGCCTTGCTTATTGACACTTTCGCATTGGTATCGCGACCAGTTCTTATTGTCGATTTTTCCGGAACACGCACCCTGCGATGTTTATCAGCATTTATAATAGGTGATTATAACAGATTGAAGTCCGGAGAAAAACTAAATTTTATCCTCTCATCCCACAAATACCAGATATCTGTAGAGCAGCATGAAATGGCAGAACGTCCCGGCCATCACAAACAAGTGAAAAATCTCATGGGTTCCAAAGTGTATATGTTTTTCATTGAAGACATGCAGCCTCAGAGCATAGATCACACCGCCGATCGTATACATCACACCTCCGATAAGGAGCCAAAGAAAAGCGCCAAGAGGCAGACTCCGCACTATTGTCGGCAGGAAAAAGATTGCGAGCCACCCCATCCCGATATAAATAGAAGATGATATCCACTTTGGGCAGTAATACCAGAAAGCTTTTATGATCATACTTGAGACCGCAAGCCCCCATATGGCGATAAGCATTATGTAACCCCCTCGGCCTCGCAGCGCAGTCAGACAGACCGGGGTGTAGGTGCCTGCGATAAGAATGCTGATACTCATGTGATCCAGCTTCCTGAAGACATTGGTCACTCTCTCACCGGCGACGATCCAGTGGAAGGAGGTACTGGCCCCGTATAGAATAAGGGCTGACAGAATGAATATAATCATCCCTGCATATGTGAATGCGGAGCCGAATTCTCTCGCCCGCATGAGCAGGGGACCGGCACCGACGAGCACACCGAGGAACCCCACAAGATGGGTGAAGGCAGACCCCGGTTCCCGCACTTTGATGGTGATTGAGCAGGGCATGTAGCCGTATTTAGTTGCATTTAAACGTTTTGTGCTTTCCATGTGGTCTCCTTTCTCTGATTTTCACATTTGGTGTTCGTCCTTTTCTTCTTTCCGTTTTTTCATTTGACATCATATTGTGAGCCATTTAAACTACCTCATATAGTTTTAATTGCCACTATATATAAATAATAACACTTCCTGACATATTTTCAAGTACCTCATCTTGAATCATCCTTAATTTTTCGTGTCCCGGTCGAAAAATCCGATACTCGATCTGAGCCTTCTTTAGCGGATATGGCTCAATTCCAGATATTCCCACATTTATCAGTTGTAAAATATCGATATTGTGATATCATATTAATGGCTGATTCTTTCTGGCCGATAACATTTGTTGAAAGTCAGACAGTTTCACCGGCTACTAAATGACTCCCTATGTTCTACAATAATTGGAGGTTCACTATGCAAAGATTTACTAATCCACGTGACTTATATCACGGCAAGGGCGCTCTCGAAGCCCTTAAGACTCTTAAAGGCAAGAAGGCTGTCATCTGCGTCGGCGGCGGCAGCATGAAGAGATTCGGTTTCCTTCAGAAAGCACAGGCTTATCTGGAAGAAGCCGGTATGGAAGTTGCTCTCATCGAAGGCATCGAGCCCGACCCGTCTGTAACAACAGTAATGAACGGCGCGCAGAAGATGCTTGAGTTCCAGCCGGACTGGATCATAGCTATGGGCGGCGGTTCACCGATCGACGCTGCTAAGGCAATGTGGATCAAATATGAGTATCCGGAGTGCACATTTGAGGATATGTGCAAGATCTTCGGAATCCCGGAGCTTCGCAAGAAAGCAAAATTCGTCGCTGTTTCTTCCACATCCGGCACAGCTACGGAAGTTACGGCGTTTTCAATCATCACTGATTATGACAAGGGCATCAAATACCCGATCGCTGATTTTGAAATCACACCGGACATCGCTATTGTAGATCCGGAACTTGCTGAGACAATGCCGAAGAAGCTCGTAGCTCACACAGGTATGGACGCCATCACACATGCGATCGAAGCCTATGTCTCTACAGTTGCCTCCGATTTCACAGATGCGCCGGCACTTTACGCTATGGACCACATTAAGGAAGACCTTGTCGCATCCTACAACGGTGACATGGCAGCACGCGACCGCATGCATAATTCTCAGTGTCTTGCCGGTATTGCTTTCTCAAGCGGCCTCCTCGGCATCGTTCACTCTATGGCCCACAAGACAGGCGCTGTCTTCGCTGATTACGGCGCACATATTATTCACGGCGCTGCAAATGCCATGTATCTCCCGAAAGTCATCGCATTCAACGCAAAGGATGAGAGAGCTGCAGAGCGCTACGCTTTCATTGCTGACTATATGAAGCTCGGCGGCGAGACACAGGATGAGAAGATTGCCAACCTCATCGCAATGCTTCGCAAAATGAACGACGATCTGAACATTCCGCACTGCATCAAAAATTACGGCGCGGACAGCTATCCGACAGAGCAGGGCTTTGTTCCGGAAGACGTCTTCCAGGCAAGAAAGCATGACATCGCTGTCAATGCGATCGGCGATGCGTGCACCGGTTCCAATCCGCGTCAGCCGTCCGTAGAAGAGATGGAAAAGCTTCTCGACTGCGTATATTATGATCTGGATGTAGATTTCTAAACCCCGAAAAAGCACCCGCCAGGTGTCTGCCTTCCATACAGGCATAATTATGGTCCCACGGAAAAGTCAAAGGGGCTGTCGCATTAGACGGTGTCACTGCTATATATGGCAGACATTTGCAGATAACGTCTGCCATATATAGCGGTGGCGCGCCTTAATGCGGCAGCCCCTTTTTATCATCTTATCTTTTTATGCCTTTCCGGTCGCGCTGACCGGTGTCGGTCTCCTCGAGTCGAACACATCGTTCACATCGAAGAACTCTTCAAATACATTTGTCTTGGCCTCACCCGCCTTTGCCCTCCACATCTGGAGGCCGTCGCAGTCGATTCGGCCCTGGCGCACATAATCCTTGCGGATCTGTACCCAGTACTGGTTGGACGCGTCTACGTTGGCATAGAAATTGTAGCCCATGCTCTTGAAGTATGCGTAGACATCGTTGGTGGAGGCGTCGTAATCTCTCCACGTTCCTATATCATTTCCGTGGGCAAATATGATGGTGTCCGTCTTTCCGGTTATGTTGGCCACTGTGTTCTGCCACTTCTGCTGGTCAGTAGAGAGCGTGTCCACAGACTTGCCTGTGACGGATAGATGGCCCCACGTGTGGCAGGCGAACTCCCATCCGCTGGCCTTGGCTGCCTCCGCCACTTTTGTCGCTTCAGCCACTTCCTTATCCCAGTCAAAATCAGGATGTGCTTCAAGCCATGCTGCCTGATCTTTTCCGAGTCGCTCCCCCGTCTTGTAGGCAACATCCGTGCGGTAGCCGAACACGCCGTTATAGCCGGTCATTGCAGCAATGCCGCGCGCACCCTTGTAAGCGCCGTCGGGATGGGCTTCAAGGAAAGTATTCAGTCTCGGAAGTACGTCGTAATCCCCGACTGAGACATTGCCGTCCGCATCGGTGTACTGGATCTTAACCTTGCCGTTCTCATCGACGACGGCCTTATCGCCGTAGCCCTTGCCGTCATAGGAGTGATAGTAACTCCAGTCGTCGATTGAAAGCACGAACGGGTGCTTGTCTGCCGGCAGGAGAAGATTCTTGTTCTGGGAAAATGACACCGAACCGTCCTCATTCTTTGTCTCGACGACCAAATCTCTCATGCGAATGAGGACCCATCCGTTATCGTACATCTGCTGAGTGATCTTATCGAACTCTTCGACTGTGGTCATCCAGGCATTGATGCCGGCGATCTCGTCCGCAGCCCACTTGGAACTGTCAAAAGCCCTGGCCGGATCAACGATCAGCGAATGATAGAAAATATGCGGGACCGTTGTCACATCCTTGGCTTCGAGGGCTGATTTTTCCGCTGTATACTGGGCGATAGCGTTGATCAGGTCATTGTCCGTATCGTAGTTTTCCTGTGACTGAAGAAGAGCGATGGCTCCGTCATAGTCATAGATAACGGCAAGCTTTTCAGCCTCGGCGATCGACGCCCTGCGCGCTGCGAGTGCAGCCTCCTCGGCGGCGATCTCCGCTTCCTTCTGGGCTTTGTAAGCTTCCTGCTCCTGCCGGTCATGCACATGATCGTTCACAACGAAAAATATGATCACCGTCAGCACTGTCAGGACAGCCACAAGGCCGAGGGCACGTATGAGGATCTGCTGATGCTTTTCTTTCCTCGCTCTTCTCACACTCCGCTCTTTGTTCTTTATTCTGCGCTCCTCTGCCTCCCGCTGTTCATCAGGCATTTCTCCCTGACTGTCTCTTACAGCCTGACGCAGCTCCCCGGTCATCTGTTGATTCTCCCGGTCAGCCTGACGCAGCTCCCTTGCAGCGCGCGCAGCTCTTCGCCGCTCGGCCTCTTCCGGCGTCAGACGGCGTTTTCTTTTTTTTCTCTTTTTTTCTTCCATTGTACTCCCCCAGGTGAACTTCTCGGCAATTGAATAACCGAGGATTCCCGCTTATTATCCTTACCGCTGCATTTCAAATCCGGCCTGATTGAACCCCACCGCCTGCAGAGGCGGGGCAGTTCCCGCTCAGATATAAAGTATCCTTGATTTTTCCCGCTGTGTCAAGCGCTTCATGCCTTCAGGACAGAGCAGTCAAAAGAGGCAGCCAACCATGTATTCACATGCATTTGTCATAGAAAGATACAATAACTCTAACGCCCAATGGTCTTATAGCTAAGAATTATTACAAATAAAGTTGGAATATGATATACTAAAATAAAATAACGCTAAGGATCATAGGGGCACGGGGGGTGCCATCATGATTTTCACTTCAGTTTATTACGAGGATGATGGCTATGGACAGAAAAAACACAGGAGATAAGGCTGACACATTGACGATTCAGGCTCTGCAGCGAATGCCGTACTATTTGCACTGCCTGGAAAAAGCCAAAGAGAAAGGTGAAACGACCATCTCAGCAACTTCAATTGCAAATGAATTAAAGCTTAACGACGTTCTTGTCCGCAAGGATATCGCGGCAGTCTGCTCGACCAAAGGAAAACCAAAATCCGGCTTCCCGGTCGATGAGCTGATCAGCGATATTGAAGACTATATGGGAATCAACGACAGAAAAGAAGCAATCATCGTAGGGGCAGGTTCTCTTGGCCGCGCGCTGCTCGGCAACAGAGAGTTTGAGGAGTACGGCCTTAGCATCACGGCTGCTTTCGATATAAATAAAGACATCACCGGCAGGACCGTCAACAATATACCTATTCTTGATATATCAGAAATGGAGCCCTTCTGCAGAGAACATGGGATTCCGATCGGAATTATCACCGCTCCCATGGATGCGGCTCAGGAAATTGCCGACGCGCTGGTCGGATGCGGCATCCGGGCTATTTGGAACTTTGCGCTGGTACGGCTCAACGTGCCGGAAGGAGTACTTGTTCAGAATGAGAACCTCGCCTCCTCACTTGCAATGCTTTCACACCACATAACAAAATAATAAAGATCGGGTAGTCGTGCCCTAAAGGATCGGCTTTGCGCCTTGAGCACGACTAAGGCACCTTGACCGCCCATCTGCGCATAACGAAAGGGACCGCTATTTCAGCAGTCCCTTTTTTATCATATCAGTGTTTTCTCTTTTTCTTCGTAGCCTTGCGCTTTCTCGGGCTTCCGCCGCCGCTGCCGAAAGACTGAGTAGAAATGCTCTTCGGTGCCGGCTCACCTTTCTTCGCCGCCTGCTCGGCACGCTGCTCATCGCGGGCTTTGAAAGCCTTATCCCTGATTTTCTGGAACCAGCCCTTCTTGACCGGTTTTGAATCAAGAGCACCGCGGATTCCCTTCACATCTGTAATGTAAAGACCGGAAACTGTCGCGCGGACTTCTTTTCCGACAGGAATCAGGTCAAAAATAGCTTCATCGGAAATCATGCGCATGACCTGTCCGTTGAATCGGACCATGACGATCGGAAGCTTGCTTCGGCGGAGGTACCACGGTGTCGCGTCAATGACCTGCTGAGGAAGCTTCGATTCTTTAAGCCTGAGGCGTTTCTTGTCAAGCACAAGAAATGTGACGCTCTGTTTAGCTGCCTCGATCTGCTCCTGCTGTTCCGCCTGCTTCTTCTCAAGGCGTCTGCCGATAAAGAACAGCGCGACCAGTATGGCGGCGAGAACAATAACAATTACCCATAATACAATCTGCCAAGTAGACACTTTTCGATCCTCCGAACTTGATTTTTTCGCTACAAGGTATAGTACCATGATTTGCAGATGTGCGCAAGGAAAGAAATAGTATTTCATCTTTTGCGCAAAAGCGCCGAAAAAGTTAGTAGGCACTTTAAGGCTGTATGCATTTGCATTCTTCTATGTTATATTGTGTAAGTATCTGTTTATGCATTTGCATATTATGAGGTAATACATGATAACAATTAAGGAACTTGCCAGGAAACTGAATCTCAGCACCACAACTGTTTCAAATGTCATCCATGGCAAGACGCATGAAGTCTCCGCCTCAACAATTGAACGTGTCGAAAAAGCTCTCGTTGAATATGACTACGTACCAAATATCAATGCCCGAAATCTTGCTCAGAATAAATCCAAAATCATAGGCCTCGCAATGAAGCCCAGAGCAGACAAGTCGTCTAATATTTTTATAGATCCCTTCATCTCAGAGATCGTGGGCGGTATTGAGAAGACAGTACGTGAGGCGGGTTACTTTATGATGATCTACGCGTCCGACGAGATGGACGATATCCTGAAACAGGTCTCAACTTGGAACGTTGACGGTCTCCTTCTGTTCGGTCTGCTGGGAGAGGACGGTGCAGCGCTCCGACGCAAGTACAAAAAACCTGTCGTATGCATTGATATCTATAATATGGTCTGCGATCCACCGGTATACACAGTCGGCCTTGAGGACGAAGCGGGTGCGTATGAAGCCGTCAAGTATCTGACAGACCTCGGTCACCGCAAAATCGCGTTCATGTCAGATGACATCATAGGTGTTGACCGGGAACGGTTCCTCGGCTATAAGAAGGCACTGGCTGATGCCGGGATCGAATATGAAGACAGAAATTTCCTGAAGCTGAATCCATGGAAAGAAGAGGTCGAGAAGTCACTTTCCTGTATCTGCGAGGCAATCCGGGAATTCACAGCAGTCTTCTGCACCTCCGATTTATATGCCGTACAGCTCATTGACAAACTCAGTGACAGCGGCATCAGAATCCCGGAGGATATTTCAGTGATCGGTTTTGATGACAATGCTATGAGCAAGTATCACAGGCCCGGCGTAACAACTGTTCATCAGGATATGGAGAAAAAAGGGATCGTCGCGGCTGAAACACTCATCCGCCTCCTAAAGGGAATGGAAGTTGAGAAAAGCATGAATCAGCTGCCGACGAGACTGGTCATACGCGATACAGTGAAAGATCTGCGCAAGACTCAATAAGTAAAGGATTTGCGCAAGGCACAAAAAACCATGCAGAGCCAAAAAACCAAGGGGCTGTCGCATTATGGCGTGCCTCCGCTATAGAGGATAGACGTTATTTGCAAATGTCTGCCCTATATAGTGGTGACACCGTCTAATGCGACAGCCCTTTTTCTTTCTTCAACGCAGGATACTCGTGATGAAAACGCACAAATGCGTCGCGCAGCTCATGCGATCAGAGATTGCGATTTACATAACTATAAGTTCTTTATTCGGCGATCAGCTCCTGAGAGTGCTCCTCGTTCATGGTCCTGACCATCTCGCCAAGTCTTTCAAGTGAGACGCCGTGCAGCTGCTTCTTGCTGCCGCGGACCGTGATGGATACTGTCCTCTCCTCTACTTCCTTATCGCCGACGACAACGATATACGGGACCTTGTGGAGGCGGAACTCCTTGACCTTGGCATTCATGTTCTTGTCATCGCAGTCACAGACAACGCGGATGCCCATATCCATGAGCATATTCTCTATCTCTTTCGCATACTCGTTGTGCTCCTCGCGGATCGGAACAATGCCGACCTGAGTAGCGGCCATCCAGAACGGGAAAGCGCCCTTGTAATTCTCGATCAGGATACCCATAAATCTCTCAAGGGATCCGAATATCGCGCGGTGAATAACGACCGGTTCCTTCTGGAGGCCGTCGCTGTCGCGGTATGTAAGACCGAAGTTATGCGGCAGCTGGAAGTCGAGCTGCACTGTGCCGCACTGCCACTCGCGTCCGAGCGCGTCCTTGATCTGGAAGTCGATCTTCGGACCGTAGAATGCGCCGTCACCCTCATTGATCTCGTAGTTGCCCTCGCCGTACTTGTTGTCAAGAATGCGCTTAAGCGCTGCTTCCGCACGGTTCCACACTTCAATGTCACCCATGAAATCATCCGGGCGAGTGGACAGCTCGCATCTGTATGTGATCCCGAATGTCGCGTAGATCTGGTCAGCGATATTCATGATATCTGCGATCTCAGACTCGATCTGGGACTCCATGACGAATGTATGGCAGTCATCCTGACGGAATGCCTGTACGCGGAAGAGACCGTTCAGCTGGCCGGATTTCTCCTTGCGGTGAACAACATCGAGCTCATTGTAGCGGATCGGCAGTTCCTTGTAGGAGTGAACTGTTCTCTTGTATGTCATCATTGCGTTCGGGCAGTTCATCGGCTTTGCTGCAAATACATCCGGATCGTCCTCGCGGATCTCCTTGCCTGCCATCGACGGGATGACGAACATATTGTTCTGATAATGTGCCCAGTGGCCGGAAATGAGCCAGAGCTTTCTGTTGTTGATGACCGGTGCGGAAATCTCATAATATCCGTGGCGCGCATGTACCGCTCTCCAGTAAGCGATAAGAGCCTGGTAGACCTTCCATCCGTCCGGCAGCCAATAGGGCATACCCGGCGCTGTCTCATTGAACATGAAGAGATCCAGTTCCGGACCCAGCTTCTTGTGGTCGCGCTCCATAGCTTCGCGCACCAGATTGAGGTGAGCTTTCAGCTGCTGCTTGTCCGGAAAAGCGTAGAGATAAATTCTCTGCAGAGAATCGCGGCTGCTGTCTCCTCTCCAGTAAGCGCCGGAAGCGGATTTGATCTTGTAAGCCGCCTGCATCAGCTCTTTGGAGTTCTCTACGTGAGGTCCGCGGCACAGGTCCACAAAGTCATCGCCTGTCCAGTAGATGGAAATGACCTCGTCTTCCGGAAGATCCTCGATGAGCTCTGTCTTATACTTCTGATCCTTAAAGAGCTCGAGAGCCTCAGCCCGGCTGATCTCCTTGCGAGTCCAGTCCTCTTTGCGCTTAATGATCTCAGCCATCTTATCCTCAATCGTCTTGTAATCATCTTCCGTGATCGGACGCGGCAGAGTAAAATCATAATAGCATCCGTCAGCGATCTGCGGTCCGATCGCGTACTGAACATTGTCCTTGCCGAACATCTCAATCACTGCCTTGGCTAAAATGTGGGCGAGGGAATGTCTGTAGACTTCAAGTAATTCTTCTGTCATTTTCTTCTTCCTCCTAATAATACTGTTTCAGCTCTCTCCTCTGAGATCAAAGTGCGGGATTATATCAGCGATTTTTTGTATAAAAAAATCCCTCATCTTCCTTCCGGAAAACGAGGGACGCTAATCGCGCGGTTCCACCCTGTTTACTGCCGTGGCAGTCACTTCATTTTTGATTATAACGGAATCACCGTGCCGTATTGGGGCCTCTCCGAGGTGGTCTTCAGCAAATTTCCGATAGAGCGCTTCCAGCCCCGGCGCCCCTCTCTGGGATCTTCCATTTCCTACTTTCCTCATCACAGATTTGTATGAAATTCAAAAGCTGTCCACTATAATATCTCAGTTTTCGGCAAATGTAAAGTAAAAATTCAAGTCTCGCTCGCTTTAAGTCGGAGTCGATGCTTCATTACAGCCGGTCCGAACCAATAACTTTACTTTGCGTCGATCGACATGTCCAGCATGCAGTCGGCGACAAGCTCGTCATTCATGCTGAGTGAATACTCTGCCTTCACGTCGATGCGTTCTTCGGTTTCTACTACATCGATATCCGTCGTTGAAATTCCCATATCCAGTGTCCCGAACGGTGTCGTATAGTAGGCCAGAGACCTTTTTCCCGGCTTGAAGACCATGTCTACGGTGATTGCTCCGACTTTCTGAACAATGATTGAGTCATCCGCAATGGTAACAGTGTTCACGGTCGGCTCATTTTCAAAACCCTCGAAAGTCTCCTCATAGACGATTTTGTGCACACCGTCCGCGTACTCATATACGCCCGGCGTCACGATTTCTATCGGCTCCTCCTCGTCCGGGGTGTCCGGAATGAACTGAACACCGCGAACGCGGACGATTACGTCTTTTGTCATAATTATTTATACTCCTTATTGCCGGATGCCATGCATCTGCCCCGGCATATAATTCAGTTCGATGCTCACCGACCTGTACAGACCCGTATCAATGCCCCATGGTGGATACAGAATCCTGATCAATACTCCTCGATCGGCACGATTCTGGCATTAGTGACATCGATGGGCAGAATGGAATTGGCAAAATCCTTGAATTTCTTGGCGTCATCACTGACAAAGAACTTATATGGATACGGTTCATTCTTTTCCATCGGCCTCATGTTCGCCAACCCCGACGCCGCCAGCATCTTCTCAAGCTCCTTGGCAGTCTCATAAGCCGGATTGATCAGGGTGACCTGATCGCCAAGCAGCTTCTTTATTGCGCTCCTAAGAAGCGGATAGTGAGTGCAGCCCAGTATCAGCGTGTCCACATCGTGCTCGAGCACGTCATCAAGATAGCGCATCAGGATCTCGTCAGTAATCCGATCATGCAGCCAGCCCTCTTCCACCAACGGGACGAGCAGAGGACATGCCTGACTTATTACATTTATTTCCGGATCGAGGTTGTTAATAAATGTTGTATATGTCCTTGCCTGGATCGTCGCCCGCGTCGCTATGACGCCGACATTTTTATTTCTCGTGGCCCTGACCGCCATGTGCGCGCCCGGATCGATCACACCGATGACAGGCATCCCCGCCTCCTCCTTGACCTCGTCGATCGCAAGGGCGGTCGCGGTGTTGCACGCTATAACGATTGCTTTGATATCCTGTGTCTTAAGAAACCTCACGATCTGCCTTGAATAGCGCACTATCGTGTCCTTTGACTTGCTGCCGTACGGAACGCGGGCCGTGTCCCCAAAATACACGATTCTCTCTGTGGGCAGGTTGCGCATGATCTCACGCGCGACCGTAAGGCCGCCGAGTCCGGAGTCAAACACCCCGATCGGTGCCTCATTTATTTTCTCTGTCATACATTAAACCTCGCTGTTCGCTTCGATGCTCGCATTGATCGCCCTCTGCTGGTTATCGATATGCTCGGTTATGAATCTCACCGCTTTGTCCGCGTCCCGGCTGCATACCGCCTCAATGATGGCTATGTGCTCGCTGACGAGTGATGATCTCATTTCGGCATCCTTCAGATACTCAATGCGGAAACGATACATCTGTTCCCGAAGATTTGCAAGTATCTGTATAAGCCTGCGGTTCTTTGTTCCCTGATAAATTGTATCGTGGAAAGCGACGTCGGCCTCTGCAAGCGCAGTGAGGTCGCTGTCCTTATCAGCCACGAGGGCTTCAAAGGTCTTCTCCGCCTGGCGCATGACAGCAATATCCTCCTCCGTCATGCGCTCGCAGGCCTTGAGAATGGCTAAAGTCTCCAAACTCTTTCTCACTTCAAGCACATCGTTCAGCTCCTGTACAGTGATCTTGGCTACCTGCGCGCCTCTGCGAGGTTTCATGACCACAAGGCCTTCATGCTCAAGCATGCGGATTGCCTCGCGGATAGGAGTTCTGGAAACGCCGAGTTTATTGGCAAGTGATATCTCCATAAGCCTCTCGCCCGGAAGAAGTTCTCCCCTCAGAATTGACTTGCGCAGGGTAAGGAACACTACCTCGCGAAGCGGCATGAATTCATTAATCTCATTCTCGTTAACCATGCTGTCCTCCTTTGTTGCTTGGTCTGGTCAAAAAGATTCTTGATCCCGAGTATTTATCGCGCATATGATTCCGGCATTTTCTCGCAGCCGGCTCATCGTCGAAAATTCCGAACACGGTCGGCCCGCTGCCGCTCATAATGGAACATAATGCTCCCATTTTTTTCATATCCCGCTCCATCTCCCCGATAATCGGCCTGGACGGAGCCGTCACATCCTCAAGGACATTTGCGCACCGGTCACAGATACCGAGCAGGTCTCCGGCCTTCAACGCCTCCACCATACCGTCGATATCCGGATGGCTCTCAATCTCATCGGCACGAAGAGCGCCGTAGACCTCCTTCGTCGACACACTGACAGGCGGCTTCGCGAGGAGGATACTGCATGACGGCATGTCGGGAAGCGGGGTCAGGACCTCTCCAATCCCTTCCGCCAGCGCGGTTCCTCCGAGCAGGCAGTAGGGGACATCGGCTCCCAGCTTCTTGCCGCGTACCATCAGCTCCTCCAGACTGAGACCCAGATGGAACAACTTATTCGTGCCTATGAGGACCGCTGCCGCATCGGTGCTGCCGCCCGCAAGACCTGCGGCGACCGGAATGAACTTCTGCAGATTAATAGACAGCCCATCACTCACTTCGAATTCATCCATGAGGATTTTTGCCGCGCGGTATGCAAGATTATTCTCATTTGCCGGAATATACGGCAGATTCGTTCTAAATGAGATTCCCGGCCGCCCGGCTCTAGGAAACATGCTGATCCGATCGAACATACCGGTCATCTGCATAATCATGCGCAGATCATGGTAGCCGTCCTCACGCTTTCGCAGAACATCGAGCCCAAGATTGATTTTTGCGGTCGCTTTTAATTCCATATCGGTCCCTTCTTATCATGTACTATGTCTCACAGCAAGACTTGAACAAAGCTGCATCGGATCGCTGCTGCGCATGCCCTTAACGACCGGATCCGGTAATAAGTATTATCTGGGGATCCTGCCCTGTGCAGGAAGCGCAAAATTTGTCTGCACCCGAGCATTATGTATTTATTTTAATACAATCTCAATATTTTGTATACAGTAATATTCCGGGATTCGGGAAATCGGGTTGCAAATGGACCTGATTATGAATTATACTCTTTTGGAAAACATACTTTGTCCCGCGGGCATGCGCAGAAATTCGGCTTGTAATTCCAATCAGCCGATATTGACCCGGATTTAGCAGGCGGGACCCTAATATACGGAGGTATATATGATCAGATTAATACTGGTAGCCCTGCTGCTCGGAATCTATTTCATTCTCTCAGTTCCGATCATGGGCATCCTGTGGCTCGTCCGAAAGTTCATAACCAAAGATGCCGAGCTTTTTATGCAGCGCATCGTGCAGTTCTCGCTGTGGATCGTCTGGCATGTATCCGGTGTCAAACTGACGACGATCGGACTCGAGAATATCCCCGATGATCAGCCGGTCCTCTTTGTCGGCAACCATCTGAGCTATTTCGACGTTGTCATTGCCTACAGCCAGATGAAGAACCGGACGATTTTCATCGGAAAGTCAGCTCTGGAAAAAATCCCGTTCCTATCATGGAATATGAAATTTCTCCGCTGTCTCTTCATCGACCGCACAAACATGCGGCAGGGTGTGAAGGCTATCATGCAGGCAGCTGATATGACAAAAGAAGGCATCTCGGTCTTCATTTACCCGGAAGGAATGCGCAACCAGAACGGTGATGAGCTAAAGCTTCATCCATTCCACGACGGCAGCTTCAAGGTCGCGCAGAGAGGCCCGTGTCCGATCATTCCCGTCGCCATCTCGAACACTGCCAATATATTCGAGAACCATATTCCGTGGATCAAAGCAACCCGGGTCGTGATCGAGTACGGCAAACCGGTCTCATGGGATGACCTGGACAAAGATACAAGAAAACACATCGGTGACCATTTCCAGCAGGTCATCCTCGAGATGCTGAGGAAAAATCAGCCTCTCACTCTTACGGACAAAAAAGATGCCGCCTGATCTGTGGTCATGCGGCAATGAAAACTTAAAGGGGCTGTCGCATTAAGGCGCGCCGCCGCTATATATGGCAGACGTTATTTGCAAATGTCTGCCATATATAGCGGTGACACCGTCTAATGCGGCAGCCCTTTTGTTATGCGGTAAGTTCCGCGACTATACGGTCGAAATTCATGAAGTGGGATGCCTTGACAAGCACGACATCGCCCGACCTGACCACATCCTTGATCTCCGGGAGGGCTTCATCGACGGTCCGGAACCACAGGATCTCGGCATCCGGCTTCACGCTGCGGATCCCCTCCGCAATGTTCTTAGAGAGCTCTCCAACAAGGACAAAAGTATCAATTGACATCTCACCCGCGGCTTCGCCGACTTCGCGGTGAAGGGCAGCTTCATTTTCACCCAGCTCACCCATATCGCCGAGGATTGCGACTGTCCTCTCCTCCACGTCAGAAAGTACATTCAGGGAAGCCTTCATAGACATCGGGTTTGCGTTATAGCAGTCGTCGATGACAGTCATGCCGATGTTTTTAAGAATCTTGAAACGTCCGCCGAGCGGCTTCAGGCTCTCAATGCCCGCTTTGATTTCCTCATCTGTAAGACCGTAGACAGAGCCGACAATCGCGCCGGCCAGCGCGTTCATGACCTGATGCCTTCCGGGCACGGGAATCAGAACATCGAAAGACCGGTCATCCATGTTGATCGTACAAGAAATGCCCTCGATGCCTCTCGGCTTTATATTATCGGCGTAGACTCTGAAGGAGTCATCACAGCCGTAGAAAATCGGCGCTCTGCCGTGGACCTGATCCACCCGGGCAAGCTTGTCGTCCTCACCGTTCAGCACGACGACGCCGTCCTCAAAATCAACATACTCAAAGCACTCTGTCTTGGCCTCGAAGACGCCGTCGCGGTCTTTCAGGAACTCAAGATGGCATGTTCCGATGTTGGTGATGACCATGGTGTTCGGACGAGCCGTCCGGGCAAGATCCGTCATCTCTCCGAAATGGCTTATCCCCATCTCAAGGACAGCGATCTCATGCTCATCCGTAATCCTGAAGATCGTGAGCGGAAGACCAAGGTTGTTGTTGAAATTACCGGCAGTCTTCAGAACATTGTACTTCTGCGCAAGAACAGACGCGATCATCTCCTTGGTAGAAGTCTTGCCGACGGAACCGGTAATCCCCACGACCGGAATGCCGAGTGAAACGCGATAGAATTCCGCAATTCTCTGAATTGCGATCGCGGTCTTCGTGACCTTTATATAGGGATAGGCCGCGTCTTTCGGAGCCTTCTCGACAACGACACACATCGCGCCCTTATCGATAGCCGACGGCACGAAATCATGACCGTCGTGGGTCCCGCGCATGGCGATAAAAAGATTTCCCGCAGTGACCGCGCGGCTGTCCGTCGTAACTCCGGTCACTTCGTTCTTAAGTATCTCATCACAGTTATGAAGAACACCGCCGCAGGAAGCGGCGATGTTTTCTATTGTCATATTTTTCATGTATTCAATCCCTTCGATAAGGCGTTATCATAATCGCTCTTTGTCTTGATAATATGATATATTATCTGTATTTGGCCATTGATACCTCGATCAGCTTCTCGCAAAATGCCGGATAATCCATACCGAGGACCGCTGCCTCCTGCGGCATCAGCGATGTCGGCGTCATGCCGGGCAGAGTATTGGCCTCAAGGCAGTACATTTCTCCGTCCGCGTCCATCATGAAATCCAGTCGGGCATACGATTTCATGAACAGAGCCCGATAGCCTTCCTCGGCGTAGTGCTGCATTTTCCTCGTAAGCTCTTCTGATATTCTGGCAGGGCAGTATTCGTCCGTCGCGCCGGCTGTATACTTGTTCTTATAATCATAGAAACCTGTTTTGGGAACGATTTCTATTACCGGCAGCGCTTTTCCGTCGATCAGGCCGACTGAAAATTCCCTGCCGTCGATATACTGCTCCACAATAACTTCGTCTTCAATCTCAAAGGCATCGTCAAGTGCCTTAAAATACTCATCCTCATCATGCGCAATATAAACGCCGACGGACGAGCCGCCGTTGGCCACCTTGACAACGACCGGATACATGAGCCCAATATCCTTGATATCGACGGAATCACAGCCTTTGTGCATGGTCGTGCCGTGCGGTACCGGAACATTTCCGGCTTCAAGCATGATCTTGGTCAGTGTCTTATCCATGGCCAGGGCTGAGCTTATATAGCCCGTGCCTGTATACTTGATTTTATGCAGATCAAATGTTGCCTGCACCTTCCCGTTCTCGCCGTTCTCACCGTGAAGAGCGAGAAATACGATGTCAGCCATGCGGCAAAGAGTGATGACATTTGCCCCAAAGAAACTCCGCGACTTGTTGGCGACCGCGCTGGCTACTCTGCTGTCAAATGTGTGAATGTATTTTGCTGCCCCGTCAACGTTATAATCTTCCGGGAACGCTTCCATCAGATCCGCATCCTCATTGCCGAAGAACACATCGAGAAGGATGGCTTCGTGGCCGCGGCTCCGCAAAGCCTTGCAGACTCCTACACCGGAAACGATGGAGATCGCCCGCTCCGTTGAAACTCCGCCGCATAAAACTACTATTTTCATCTGGCTCTCCTTACCATGTCAGCGCAAAATCTCTTCCCTGAGATTTCCCGCATAATTCAGGTCATGCAGGCGACATAAAAGTCTCCTGCACTCCCACACTTTCTTGAACATTCAGTTTATACGGTTTCCCTCTCAAAAGCAAGTCTTTTATCTCAGTTATGTATCAGGCACCCGGCAGCTGCACCAGCACTCCGGCCGCGCACAGAAGCGCGCCGCTGACCATGTATGCTCTGCGGCAGAGTCCAACGCCGTAAGCCCGGCCCGCAAAATAGCCGGCCGCAGTGAAAGAGACGGACATGCAGCCAATCACGAGGAGAACTTCCTTAAGGCTGTACTCAAGAAGCCCCAGGGCAGCCCCGGCCATGAGGCTGAGAAGGCAGAGACGGATTCCGAGAATCGCGTCATGCCTTAAGTCGATCTCATCCATCCGATGCTCAGCGATAGCCTTTCGCTCAAACGCAAGGAACAGCATTCGAATCCCTGCCGCGACCAGAATGGCACCTGCGATAATGTGTACAAGAAGAATATCCCGCTCCTTGAGATCAAAGCTGAGGATCCAGCTGCCGGTCAGATGCCCGAGCCAGGTCTCTGCCAGTGCGCACACACCCCAGATTGCCGCCATAGCCGCCAGCCGGCGGTCAAATTTCACCAGCTGGGCTCCCCGCGTCGTGACTTTACCGAAAATACCTGCGGATATCGCCGCCCCTATGAGAAATATAAAAACAAATTGATTCATTGTAACCTCCCGTAATCGCTCTGCCCAGGCCGCGGACATAATGCCGGCAGAAAGAGCGGCGACGGACTCAGCCGACCGCGTCAGCTTTGATAATGAACTTCACGTTACTATCCATGCCTTCAGGAGCACCGCTGAATGTACGGTAGGATGAAGCGGCTTCTTTCAGTTCTTCAATGCGTCCGTCAAGATCCTTCATATCGACTTCATAGAGTTCGGCGAGCTTGCGGATACCCTTCTCGTTAAATTTTACGAGACCGTCCTTTAGTTCAACTGATCCGTCAAAAATCTTCTGCATGCCTTCCGCAAGTTTGTCAGAGCCGTTAAGGAGCTCCTGTGTCCCATCGACCAGCTTCGAATTATTGGCTGTCAATGCTGCAGTCCCTGTGTAAAGTGTGTCAGCTCCGTCTGCCAGAGTCCCAAGTCCGGCTGCAAGTTCATCCGCACCGCCGGTCAGTGTTCCGTTATTGCCGGCCAGCTGAGCTGTACCCGACTGCAGCGTCTTTGTGCCGTCAGTCAATTTTCCAAGGCCGTCTGCCAGAGCAGCCGCGCCGTCTGTAAGCGCTCCTGAGTTTTCGCTCAGAGCATTGGTTCCTGCCAGCAGTCTGGCTGCGCCGCTGTCAAGAGCTGCCGTCCCTTCCCCGAATTCGCCAACCACATTTTTCGCGACAGACACAGCAACGGAAGATGCTGTCTTTTCAGCAATCGATCTCGCTGTAGACACCGCCGATGTGCCGACGACACTCTCCGCAGTCTGCTTTGCGACTTCCGGAATCACCTGCCTTGCGACGGAATCCGCGGTCTGACGGACCGCTTCGGGCACTGCCTGTTTCGTGACATTTTCCGCTGTCGCTCTTACAGCTTCCGGCACTGCCTGCCGCACAACGCTCTGCGCGACAGAATCCGCCGTCTTTGTGACCGCCTGTCTCGTGACATTTTCTGCTGTCTGACGAACGGCATCCGGAAGGATCTGTCCGGCGACACTTTCCGCTGTCTGCCGGGCGACCGCCGGAGCCACCTGCTTATAAACGGACTCCGCTGTCTGATCGGCAATCTCACCTGCAGCGCTTAAAACAGTTTCCTCCGCCGCGTTGGCTGCTACTTCCGGAGCGACAGACCGCACGGTGCTTGCTGCAACTTCTCTGGCCACATTTTCCGCAAGAGCTTCTGCCGTGCTCTCGGCTGCCATTCTTGCAGCTTCCGGCACCGCAGACCGGACAGCCTGCGATGCTGCTTCCGACGCAGCCGCCGATGCGGCGTTTCGAATCGTTCCTTCCACTGCGCCGGTCTGGCTGATTGCGGAGGCAATCGTATCTTCCGAGATTGATGCGCGGATTACGTCCGCAGCCTGCTCCGCACCGCTTCTCGCCGCTTCCTGCATCTTTTCACCGACAAGTCCTGACAGCTGAGCGTTGGCCGAATCCACTGCGGAGCTCGTGTAGTCTCCGACGAGGCCGGCTGCCATGCTCTGGGCTTCTTCCTCATTGCAGCCCTCGGCAATATAACCGGCGTACAGGGCGGAATATATAGCATCCATTCCCGGCAGTTCTATGCTGACACTCACATCTGAAGCTTCGGCGCCTACTTCCGGTATCGTGATCTGACTTCTCACAGCCTCCGCCGCGGCAGCAGCCAGTCCGTTTGTCAGTTCACTCGCGGCACCTGAGAAATCCGCCGCAGCGGCTGCCGATGCGGCACTCTGACCGATCGCGTCAGCAGAATTTTCAATGTCTTCCGATGCCTTCTGAGCAGCTTCTTCACCTGCCATTGCAGCGTTCTCTGCCATGCTCTGTCTCGCTGCCGATGCAGCCTGCTCTCCGACAGACTGAGCGAGTGTATCCGCAGAAGCTTCCGCATCAGCTCTGGCTTTTTGACCGGCCTGCGACGCCATTGCCTGAAGCTGGCTCCGCACTAAATCGGCCGATGCCTGACCGATGCCGGCAGCTCTCTCTTCCAGTGTCTCATTTACAAAAGCTTCGGCGTTTTCTCCGGCTGTTTTCACTGCCTCATCCACATGAGCAGCTTCCAGAGCGGCGTCACCGGCAGCCTTCGCAGTCTCATCCAAAGTCTCCTGTGCGGCCTGCCGAGCGGCCTTGCCGGCATTTTCCGCCTGCATATCCAGCGTTTCATTAAGGGCAGCCACTGCCGCCTCTCCTGCGCCTTCGGCCTGCGCGTTCAGATTCTCCGAAGCTGCCCCGAGAGCCTTAGAGACGATACCTGATACCTGTTCGTCAAGACCTTCCGCTGCAGCTTCCTGCGCCGCCTCACCGGCAGCTTTTACCTGAGCGGGAAGCTGCTCTTTAGCCTGCGCTTCTGCCGCGTCTCCGGCCTGCTTTGCAGCAGCGTCACTTATATAAAGGAGTTTTGCGGAGTCGTCAGGGAAGTTCTTCACCGTCTCGTTCAGTTCCTTCGTCCCGGCAGCCAGAGCTTTCATGCCCTCATTGATTTGATCCGCGCCGTCAGTATAGGAGCGGATGCCGGACAGCAGCGTTCCCGCTCCTTCCCCGGCGCTTTGCGCACCTTCAAGAAGTTCCCCTGCTCCGTCATTGACGTCAGATACGCCGTCCGTATACGTCTTTATTCCGGATGCCAGCTGAGCCGCTCCGCTTTTGGCGCTGCCCGCGCCGTCACTCAGCTGCCTGGCACCGTTGTTCACCTGGGAAGCACCATCCGTATATTCGCGGATACCGTCGAGCAGCTGCTTCGTACCGCTCGTCAGAGCCGGCATATTTTCATTTGCCGTCCCGATGCCGTCCGAAAGTTCCGATGCACCGTCCGCGACCTTGTCGCCGGTCTTTGTGATATCGCTGACAGCCTCGTCCATGTCGGCGAGCAGAGCTGCGTGATCCTTTTCCAACTGTCCGTCATCCTCGCTGCCCGGGAAATTCGAAAAGACCATGGTCATGCACATACCGACTTTGAAACTGCTCGCATCCATGTTGATTTCGACTGTCGACGGGATATCGATGTCATCGATCCTGTCTTCAATCTCATCCGCCTTATCGTCCTCGGTGCCGCTATCGTCTCCGAGCTCGCTCTTTAATTCCTTTATGTCTGCGCCAAGGGCCTTCACCCGCTCTTTGGAGTCTTCCTTTACGCCCCGAAGACTCTCCATGAGTCCCGGGAAGCCCATTCCGAGAACAACGGTATTCCTGCCTTCAGAGATGACCGTCCCGTTGTCGACGGTGACGTTCTTTACGTCATCATTTGCAAATGTCATTCCGGTCACCGCCGTGAACGGCACATAGACGTCATTATATTTTTCATGATTTTCATACTTGATGCGGATTGTCACTTTACCGGATTTTCCGGCAATTTCTTCCGGAGAAATTTCCTGCCCGTTCAGATAGTAGGTAATGCCGGCACTGACAGGAGGCTGCTTTGTGGTCTCGCCCTGATAGTAAACATCCTCACCGCCTGTGGTCCAGGTATACTCCTCCCCGCTTGCGCTGTAGGCGGCGTCACCCGAAGTGTTACTGATATTGGTGAGTGAAGTCGAATCATTGACAGCCTCGTTTCCTTCAGTGTTCCGCAGCCAGTTGCTGACTTTGACATTCTCCGTGTTGCCGCTCGCGTCTGTGAACACGTAGACTGTCTCCTCCTTATCGACGCCCTCGACTGATCCGGTGCCGACCGCGGCTGCGATTGTATTGGCAAGGAGCTTCTCCTCCTCGGATTTCTCCTCCCCGGATTCCGTCTCTGTCTCCGCCACCGTCTCTGTTTCTACTGTAGTCTTTGTTGTGCCGCAGCCCGCTGTGCTCATTACCATTACTAAGACCAGCGTACCTGCGAGAAGTCTTTTAACAATTTTATTTTTCATAACTTTTCTCCATATGTGTGACCCGCTGCCCATGCAGCCGTTTCAAGTCTCACCCTTGCGGCTGTGGATCAGCTGTATGCTTACTTCCATTATGCTTTTTTTGCGATTCCGGCAAAAAGCCGATGCTCGTCCTTACAATGACCGGATCCATGAACAAAAGAACAGATGGCAGTACAATGAGGACTGTAGCCATAGAAATCATTGCGCCGCGCGCCATAAGCAGGCAGAGCGACGAGATCATGCTGATATTGGAATACAGACCGACGCCAAACGTCGCCGCGAAGAACGAGAACGCGGAGACGATGATACTGGTGAACGACGTCTTATGGGCAATCATGACCGCCTCCCCCTTCGTTTTTCCGGCTGCCCGCTCTGTCTGGTAACGGCTCGTCATCAGGATCGCGTAGTCGACTGTGGATCCAAGCTGGATCGTACCGATGACGACCGAGGCGACAAACGGAAGCTTTGTCCCTGTGAAGCCCGGAATGCCCATGTTGATAAAGATTGCGAACTCGATGACCAGGACCAGGAGCACCGGCAGACTGAGCGATTTGAAAACGAAGAAAATGATAATGAAGATCAACCCGATCGACGCCCAGTTGACGACCCGGAAATCGTGGTCTGTGATCCGGATGAGATCCAGTGTGCACGGAGCCTCGCCGATCAGCATACCGTTTTTGTCATACCGATGAAGGATACTGCCAAGTTCTGTGACCTGCCGGTTGACATCGTCGGAAGCGGTCGGATACTCACTGTTAATGAGCATGAGTTCCCAGTCCTCTGAGACCAACGCGCTCGTGATCTTCTCCGGCAGCATTTCCCTCGGTATGCCGGGACCGAGCAGTGCGTCGATACCGATAACACTCTTTACGCCGTCGACCTTCTTCATCTCGTCGCACATGGCAGATACCTTCGATGACTCAATATTCGAATCGACCAAAATCATATGTGTCGCGCCCATGTGGAAGTCCTCGTCGAGCACCCGGTTAGATACGACTGAGGGCAGATCCTTCGGCAGCGTATCATCCAGCTTGTAGTAGACGCTCGTGTGCGTGTAGCCCCAGATTGCCGGAATCCAGATAAGCACAAAGAGCACAAGGACAGCCTTGTAGTGACGCTGAATAAAGTCAGGTATTTTTTCAAATTTCGGCAGCAGCGGCTTATGGGCTGTCTTCTCGATTGCCTTTTCAAATGTGAGTATCATGGAAGGCAGTATCGTGACACAGCCGATCACACCGAAGATAACGCCCTTAGCCATGACGACGCCGATATCAAGGCCGAGAGTAAAACTCATGAAGCAGAGCGCGATAAATCCGGCGATCGTTGTGATGGATGAACCGATCACAGACTGCAGCGTCATATTGATCGCAGCGGCCATGGCTGACTGACTGTCTCCCGGAAACATCTGCTGTTTCTCCTTAAAGCTGTGCCACAGGAAGATTGAATAGTCCATCGTGACACCGAGCTGCAGAACTGCTGCCAGTGCTTTTGTAATATAGGAAATCTCACCGAAGAACCAGTTGGAACCCAGGTTGTAGATGATGCACATTCCGATCGACAGCAGGAAAAAGATTGGCGCCAGGAATGTATCCATTGATATTCCCAGGATGATAGTCGCAAATATTACTGCCAGAAGCACGTAGATCGGCTCCTCTGCATTTGCAAGATCCCTTGTGTCCGTGACAATGCCGGATATGCCTGCCAGATATACATTTTCCGAGGCGATTTTCCGAATCTTCGTGATGGCTTCCATCGTCTCATCCGCGGAAGTTCCCGTATCGTAAGTGACTGCCATCAGCGTCGCGTCTCCATGCAGGAACGCCTCCCGAATCTCCTGCGGAAGCATCTCCACCGGAGTTGACAGTGAAACGAAGCTGTCATACCAGATGACGTCTTTCACATGCGGCACTTCCTCGATTTCCGCCTTCAGAGACGCTACATCTTTAAATTCCATTCCCCGCACGACGACCATGGATACCGCTCCCTGGCCGAATTCGTCAAGCAGAATATCCTGACCGACCATCGTCTCAATATCTTTCGGAAGATACGTAAGCACGTCATAATTGATTCGGGTGTTAAGGTACCCGATTCCGGACGGTATAAGGAGCACGACCGCCGCGATGAGGATCACATGCCTCAGCTTTACGACCCATTTGCCAATTCCCTTCATGTTCCACCCCTTCTCACTTTTTTCTCATTTTTCGGTGAAAAGTATATAAAAAAGGGCTGAATACCGTAATATTCAACCCTTCAGCCATGTCAAGCCATTTTTTACAGATGGAAGAAAATGTATATCCTTCCTGTGCATTTTTTACATAATGTACTGCAGGAGAGCTTTGCGCTCACATTCACTGCAGCTCCAGAACTACGTCCCGAAGCGACCTCGTTGCAATATATTCATACATTGTCGCCACTTCCTCCGGGGGCATCATCATACCCGCTTCGATCCATTCCAGAACGACAAATGTCATCGCCCTGGCATAATATCTTGCAATATACTCCGGTGTCATCCAGGCATGTTCGCTCTTTCGCCCGCCCGTATGCTCCGTGATAATGGCAAGAAGCAGTCTCCCGATACTTTTCTCCACAATTTCGGCAAATGAATTCTGCCCCTCCATTCTTGCCACATGCGTATAAAATTCCTTTTCTTTCTGCATGTTCGTAAATATGAGAACGATCGCTTCCCTGAACATCTCATTCTGCATCAGGATCCGGACCGGATCTAAGATCTCCGTGCGCATGATCCACTCAAGAAGCTCATATTTGTCCTGAAAATGGTTATAAAAAGTCACACGGATGACACCGGCGCCGTCCGTGATCTTCTTGATTGTTATTTTTTCAAATGGTTCTCTGACCGCAAGCGCTTTCAGGCTGTTCGCAAGCCGGACCTCGATGCTTTCTGAAGACTCCATAATGACACCCTCCCTGCCGGATTACGGTACAGCTCGTACCGGACTTTTTTAATTATAGCATTTGAAAGAATTTCGGTAAAGCCGGCTTGAGTACAAAAACAAAGCCCGGATATTAGCCGCTTCAAATCCCTGCGCTCCCCCTTACATATATAATTAATATATGCTAACGAATGTAATTCATGTACTCAGAATTTTGTTACATAGGGAATGTACAATAATCACTATTCCGTTTTGTGGATTTTGTGCAAAAGTAAAAATTTCGCTAAGAATCTAAACAAATTATAAACAAATTATATTGAATTTATATACCTTTACAGCTATAATTTATCTAAGTTTACCTCGGAAATAATGGTTTCTGAGCGGACTTTGTGCATAAGCACCAAACACATATGACACTATTAATTAAGAAAGGGAGGAAGAGTAGATGGTAGGTATTCTTCTCGCTACTCACGGAGATTTTGCTGACGGTATTGCAATGACCGGCAACATGCTCTTCGGTGAGCAGCCAAACGTAGCAGCTGTTACCTTACAGCCAAGCGAGGGCCCGGACGATCTCAGAGCGAAAATGCTGGAAGCTATATCCACATTTGAAGATCCTGATAACGTTCTGATCCTTGTCGACCTGTGGGGCGGCACGCCGTTCAACCAGTCCAACTTCATCATTGACGGACATGAGGACAAATGGGCAATCGTAGCAGGTCTTAACGCTCCGATGCTTATTACCGCATATGCCAACCGTGATGACTGCGAGACTGCGCATGAACTGGCAGCAAGCATCCTTGCTGACGCAAGGGACGGCATCAAGGTCTATCCGAAGGACCTCGAGCCGGAAGATACAGGAAAAGCAGCAGTCGCAGCCACAAACGCTCCGACCGGCGCTATTCCTCCGGGAACAGTTCTCGGCGACGGTCACATCAAGATCAAACATGCGCGTGTCGACACCCGTCTTCTGCATGGACAGGTCGCGACGAACTGGTCCAAGGCAATCGCTCCGGACCGTATCATAGTTGTATCCGACAACGTATCTCATGACGATCTCCGCAAGCAGCTCATTATTGAAGCTGCGCCTCCGGGAATCAAGGCTCACGTTGTTCCGATCCAGAAGATGATCGATGTCTCCAATGACGTTCGTTTCGGCGACACCAAGGCGTTCCTTCTGTTCGAGACACCGCAGGATGCTCTCAGGGCAATTGAAGGCGGCGTCGACATCAAGTCACTGAATATCGGCTCCATGGCACACAGCCAGGGCAAGATCGCGGTCAACAAAGTTCTTTCCCTTGACGCCAAGGATATCGAGTGCTTCGAGGAACTCAAGAAACACGGTGTAACTTTCGATGTCCGCAAGGTTCCGGCAGATGCTCCGGAAGACATGGACAAACTGATCCAGATAGCGAAAGACGGTCTGGGCATAAAGTAACAATTGAATCTTTATACAAACAGGAGGAATTGAAATGTCTGGCATTTCTATGATCTTAGTTATTCTTGTGGCATTCCTGGCCGGTGTAGAAGGTATTCTCGATGAGTTCGAATTCCATCAGCCGCTGGTTGCCTGCACACTGATCGGCATTGTGACCGGCAATCTCGGTCCCTGCCTCGTCCTCGGCGGTTCTCTTCAGATGATGGCTCTCGGCTGGGCTAACATCGGTGCCGCTGTTTCTCCGGACGCAGCTCTTGCATCTGTTGCTTCCGCTATCATCCTTGTCGTCGGCGGCCAGGGCGACGCAGGCGTAGGTACAGCTATCGCTGTTGCTATCCCGCTTGCTGTTGCAGGTCTTTTCCTTACAATGGTCGTTCGTACAATCTCCGTCGCTGTTGTTCATCAGATGGATGCAGCTGCTGAGAAAGGCAACTTCGGCGCTATTGAAATTTGGCAGTACATTGCTATCTGCCTGCAGGGTCTCCGCATCGCCATCCCGGCAGCCTGCCTCTGCGTCATCCCGGCTGAAATCGTTCAGGGCGCTCTTCAGTCCATGCCGGAATGGCTGACAAATGGTATGGCCATCGGCGGCGGCATGGTCGTTGCCGTAGGTTATGCGCTCGTTATCAACATGATGGCAACTCCGGAAGTGTGGCCGTTCTTTGCACTCGGTTTCGTATTTGCAGCTATTGGCGATCTGACACTGATTGCACTCGGTGTTATCGGTGTTGCTATGGCTCTCATCTATCTGCGTCTCACAGAGAACGCAGGTGCTGCTGCAGGCGCTGCCGCAGGCACAGGTGATCCGCTTGGCGACATCCTTGACGATTACGAATAATAAGGAGGAACCAAAAAATGGCAGAAACAATCGAAAAAAAGGTTAGTTTAACTGTAGCCGACCGCAGAAGCGTATGGCTTCGCTCCACTTTCCTCCAGGGTTCCTGGAACTATGAACGTATGCAGAACGGTGGCTGGTGCTACGCTATGATCCCGGCCATCAAGAGGCTCTATCCTGAGAAGGATCAGCAGTGCGCTGCTCTCAAGAGACATCTTGAGTTCTTCAACACACAGCCGTTCGTTGCATCTCCGATCCTCGGTGTTACCCTCGCTCTTGAGGAAGACCGCGCTAACGGCGCTCCGGTCGAAGATCAGGCCATCCAGGGCGTTAAAGTCGGTATGATGGGACCGCTCGCCGGTGTCGGCGATCCGGTATTCTGGTTCACCCTTCGTCCGATCCTTGCAGCTCTCGGCGCTTCTCTTGCTATCTCCGGAAACCTCCTCGGCCCGATCCTCTTCTTCGTGCTCTGGAACGTTGCCCGTATGGCATTCATGTGGTATACACAGGAATTTGGCTATAAAGTCGGTATGGCCATCACCAAGGACCTCTCCGGCGGTCTTCTCGGCAAAGTCACAAAGGCTGCTTCCATCCTCGGTATGTTCATCCTCGGTGCCCTTGTTATGAGATGGGTCTCCATCAATTTCGTTCTCAAGGTCTCCGAAGTACAGCGTGCAGCAGGTGCTTACATTGACTGGGATGCCCTTCCGGCAGGCGCTGAAGGAATCCATCAGGCACTGTCCCAGTACGCCGGCGGTCTCAGCCTTGAGCCGACCGTTGTCACAACTCTTCAGGACAACCTGAATTCTCTGATTCCGGGTCTCGTACCGCTTCTTCTCACTCTGCTCTGCATGAGACTGCTGAAGAAGAACGTCTCCCCGATCGTTATCATTCTTGCACTGTTCGTTGTCGGTATCGTCGGCCACATCATCGGCCTTCTGTAATCAACAATACGGGGGACCCGGCAGTATGCCGGGTCCCTTTTTTCATCTGAGGAATAATACATGGCAAACAAGTTCAAGAAAAAGAAACAGGCCGATGCAGGCGAGTTGAAGTCCCTGAACACGCAGGTCGACTTCACTGCCAAGGCGACCGCTTTCCACGGGATCAATACCTATGGGGTCGTAATGGTCGGCGACCGGGGCATAGAGTATTATAACGAGCGGACCCTCCAG
This sequence comes from Lachnospiraceae bacterium, assembly GCA_045112915.1. Classification (GTDB taxonomy): domain Bacteria; phylum Bacillota; class Clostridia; order Lachnospirales; family Lachnospiraceae; genus Chordicoccus. The sequence continues at coordinate 46,551 of JBGUIK010000060.1, read as the reverse complement.
GACTACATTCAGATTCCCTGGGAAGAGGTCGAACTCATCATCGCGTCAATTTACTTCGGCGGCCGTTATATACCGAGGCTTGCCATTCGAACTAAGAAGAACGGTGATTTTCCGTTTGCGATCCGCCAGCCGAGAGCATTCCTTCGGGCATGCAGAAATCATTTCCCGGCGGAGAAGATCGTTCGTTCTCTCACATTCCGCCAGGTGCTCGTGAGAAATGCGAAGTGGCTCGCCGGTAAGATAACCGGTAAAAAGTGAAAGAGGGACGGTTCTTTTCACGTGAAATTACAAGTCCGAAAGGCTGTAGCGCAGTTCCGGAATACGCCGCAAACATCATCTTCATCGAAAAACGCAGGTCCTTCCCTGTGAGCTTAAAAAGCTAAAGCTTTTTGATCTCACAGGGAAGGACCTGCAATGCTTTTCTCACGAAGATGGATGCTTTGCGTCGTAAACGGAGTGTGAATACAGCCTTTCTGATCTTATTACATGTGAAAAGAACCGTCCCTTTACGTCATCCACGTAAATAGAACCGACCTTTTACATCAATTAGAAAACTTGCGCGCGTCCGGATTGTCGATCCACAGACGGTTTTCCTTGTAGAACTCACCCTCCGGCAGCTCCTCGCCACTGAGCTTCAGTATCTCAAGGACCGTCTTCTGCTGGACGCCCATATAGTTCGCGATCTCATCGACCGTCGGCTTTGTGCCGAGCTCCTCCGTCATTGCGTCAATGCTCTTCGACAGCAGCTCCACCTGGGCGATCAGCTGCTTATCCCTCTTATCAAGCTCCCTCTGCTCTTCAATTGCAAATGCGATCTGCGCCCGTATCGCCTCCTCCACGGTCTGGGTAAGCGGCAGGGCATCAAATGTGTCCTCCGACTCAGCGACCATGTTAAGTCCCATTAGAAGACCTACGTATGCCTCCTGAGTAAGGTCTTCGATCGGAACCGAGCCGTCGCTCATCTCGAGCGCTATTCTCACAGCTTCGGGCATGAACTCTTCTATCAAAGCGGCTTTCTGTGATTCTGTCATTATGCTTTTACTCCATCCTTTGTCTATTATCATTCCGGTCAAAGAGCAGCGTATTCTTCTTACGGAATGACTTTGTTCTACTTCATGACTGCTCATCTGAGTCTGAAAAAGGCTGCCGCTATCGGCGGCAGCCCTCAAAACTATCTGTATTTACTTGGATGCAAGAACTGTCTTCTCGCCTTCCGGATCAACAACAGATGTGCAGAATCCGCAGCGTACGGCATCGATCGGGATCTCGGACTTGCAGAACGGGCAGACCTTTGTTGTCGGAGCTTCCGGAGCCGGCTCCTCATTCTTCTTCGCAAGGCTGCTTGCCTTATTGAAAGCCTTGATCATCATAAAGATGCAGAATGCAACGATCAGGAAGTTGATGACCTTGGTGATGAACACACCGTAATTGAGTGTGGACGCGCCGGCTTCCTTCGCTGCTGCGAGAGTTGCGTAATCCTGACCGTTCAGAGCGATGAACCAGTTGTCAAAGTTGATGCCGCCGGTGATCAGTGTGATGACAGGCATAATGACATCATCGACAAGTGAAGAAACGATCGTTCCGAAAGCGCCGCCGATGATAACACCGACTGCCATGTCAAGAACGTTGCCTCTCATGATGAACTCTTTGAATTCAGCAACTAAACCCTTTTTTTCCATGTTACACTACCTCCTCATTATTCACGGATCCTGTGTAATCTGTCAAATATACTAACCCCAAAGACCCGTGCTTAAATTACGTACGGTACTATTAAACCACGATTTACCGCGATAAACAATACCAAATTACGCACGAGAAAATCAGATTTCCTCGAATTTAGCGTGTGCCGGGACCTTGGTCATCATCTCGACAAGCCTAGATGTATCGCCGATCAGGATAGCGCCGACAAGGCCGCCGTCCTTGAAGGTGAAGCGCTCATACTTTCCGGGCTTGTTGCTGGTGAAAATCTTGTAGGAATCGTCATCCGCAGAGCCCTGATCTCCGATCGCGAACAGACTTGTATTCATGCCGTTGAATGTAAGGCCCGGAGTATCGAAGTTATAACGGACTACATCGCCGGCTGCATTTGCGCCTGCAACGCGTCCCTGCTCCATAGCCTCGCTCCAGAGGGCATAGTTGATTCCCTCAAACTGCGCACAGTCTCCTGCCGCAAATACATTCGGCTGGTTCGTTCTCATCCTGTCATCGACGACAATGGCTCTCTGGACCTCAATACCGGCACTTACCGCAAGCTCAGTATTCGCGCGAACGCCGCAGGAGACCACCACGAGCTGTGCAGGCACTTCTGTACCGTCTGTGAGGATTACGCTGTCCTTCGTGATTTCCTGCGTTCCTACGCCCGTCAGTGCCTTCACACCGGCATCCGCAACACTCTTAGCCAGTATCTCGGAGGCATCCGCTGTGAGCTGGCGCTGCAGCAGCCTGTCAGCAGTCTCAAGGACAGTCACATTGAGACCGGACTCGCGGAGCGACCACGCGGCCTCGAGTCCCAGGACACCGCCTCCGATCACGACAGCATCCTTGATATTCGGAACCATCTCGCGGATCTTCTTCACATCGCTCTGATGCCTGATCGTGACGACATGATCCTGGTCCGCTCCCTTGAACGGCGGAACAAAGCACTCTGCGCCGACCGCGATGATAATCTTGTCATACAGGAACTCGAGCGGTCCTGCCTTCACTGTCTGGCTGTTCGTGTCGAGATAAACTGCCTGTTTATGCAGATAAATCCTTACCATATTCTCATCGTACCAATCCTCGTGCTCGACCTCGAGTTCTTCCTCCGAAAGATCCTCGTTGAGCGCTTTGGTGAGCATCGGACGGTTGAAAGGATACTCCTTCTCGGCAGAGATCATGAGAATGCGGCCTGTGCGGTCGCGCTCACGTATTGCTTTGGCTGCGGACAGCGCTGCAATACCGCCGCCGAGAATTACATAGTGGTTATTGGTGTCCTTTACCTTGGGTTTATCGTCCTCATCAACCGGGACAAAGTACTGTTCGCCGACCCCGCAGACCGGACATGTTTCAATAGACGCGTCAAATACCGCTCCGCATACAAGACATTTAACCAGCATATATTTACCTCCATATTAATTTTTTCAAATATCACTTTCAAATTTTCAGCTCGCTCCCACTCGCAGCTGCCTGCTGAAGCGGAAAGTTTTATGAGTTAATTATAATTTTTTTCTTTCATTTTCGCAATAATTATACAAACAATTCGCAAAATACAAAAGAAATCCCGGCATTTGCATGTTCAAGTATCGTATAATTGCGGGAAACATCGAGACACATTTGCGGCATCGATCTGCGTATGATACACTTGATGTATAATTATTGTGAGGTGAAAGCCATGAAGAAATTACTGATAGCGTCCGATATACACGGATCCGCTTATTACTGTGAAAAGCTTATGGATAGAATTAAAGAAGAGAACGCTGACCGCATACTTCTGCTCGGTGACCTTCTCTACCACGGCCCCAGGAACGATCTGCCGAAGGACTATGCGCCGAAACGCGTCATAGACATGCTGAACTCCCTCACAGGCGATCTCATCTGCGTAAGGGGCAACTGTGACACTGAAGTTGACCAGATGGTCCTTTCTTTCCCGATCATGGCGGAGTACGCGTTCGTCGCAGTCGGAGATGAAAAACTCTTTGTTACCCACGGTCATCATCACGGCGAGAAAACACCCCCGCCGCTCAAAAAGGGAGATATACTGCTGTGTGGTCACACACATATTCCCGCCTGCAATGAATATGAAGATTTCACATATATGAATCCGGGTTCTGTGGGCATCCCGAAGAAAGGTTCCCGGTACAGTTATATGACGTGGGAGAACGGTGAGTTTTACTGGAAGGATGTGGAGACCGGCGAGATTTACCACACAAGAAGCCGGGGCAAAATCGATCTGCCCGGCTGAGAACTGTGCCGGTAACGGAAATACCGGTAACAGTGCAGACAGGCTGTTATTATAGTTCGTTAACGGCGCAAAGCATCCATCTTCGTGAGAAAAGCATTGCTGGTCCGACCGAGAGATCAAAAAGCTTTAGCTTTTTTGGCTCGCAGGGTAGTGACCAGCGCTTTTCGATGAAGATGATGTTTGCGACGCATCTCAGATCCGAAGCAGCCTGTCTGAACTGTTACAAATACCGGGCTGCTGTAAACTGAAAAAAGGGCGCAAAAATACTTCCGGCGGCCGCGCTATCTTAGCTTTTTCCTCTACATATTCGCACTAAATGCCGGCCATACCGCGGCATGCCGCGATACTCTTGCGGAACCGGAAGCGATATCAGTATAATAATACGCGGCGCTTACATAATCAAGCAAAAAGCTTCATGTAACTTTCAGGAATCGAGGTCACGACATGAGATTTTTAATACAAAGAGTTTCCGAGGCTAAAGTCACAGTCGATGATAAAGTGATCGGCGAAATCGGACAGGGCTTCTGCGTCCTCATCGGGATTGCGGAGACCGACACCGAGGAGATCGCAGATGCGCTGATAAGGAAAATGACCGGGCTTCGAATCTTCCAGGATGAGAACGATAAGACGAATCTGAATATTGATACGGTCGGCGGTAACCTGCTGCTCATCTCCCAGTTCACACTCTATGCTGACTGCAGGAAGGGCAACCGGCCGTCCTTCGTCAAGGCCGGGTCACCGGAGCGGGCGGAAGAGCTATATGAGTACATCATAAAAAGGTGTTCCGAACATTTCCCGAATGTACAGCGGGGAAGTTTTGGTGCCTACATGAAGATATCACTGATCAACGACGGACCTTTCACAGTCATGCTCGACTCGGATGAACTCATAAAGCCGAAAGCTTCAGGGAAGAAAAACTGAATTCTGAGCATAATTAAGCGCCGCGGGAATAACAACCCGCGGCGCCTTTTTCATCATGTATTCAGTTCAAGTCCCGACCGGAATCGCGGACGCTTTGCGGTCCGATAAGACCTATCATGCCTTCTTCTTGAAAGCCTTCATCGCAATCAGTAAGCAAAGGAGACCTACGGCCACATCTGCGCCGTACATGATCTTCTTCCAGGAAGCCATGCCTTCGTTCAGGTTCTCCGGATAGTAAGCGCGGCTGTTTGCGACAACATAGAGGATGTTCTTCGCTGCTGTTCTCATTGCCTGCTGAGCGCCGTTGGTATCACGGAACTGAACATCATTGGTCGCTGTCGGATAGTTGACCAGCATGAGGTCTGTACCGTTGCGGATAGCCTGATCGGAGCTCATGTAGCCGTAAACACCGAAGTAGTCAGTCTCCACGAAGCCCTCAAATCCCCACTCGTCGCGGAGGACCGTCTTGCAGAGCGAGCTGCTGCCGCCTGCCCAGCGGTTGCCGATGTAGTTGAAGGAGGACATGACCGCAAGGCAGTTCGCATCCTTAACGCACATCTCGAACGGCTTCAGATAGATTTCTCGGATCGCCTGCTCATTCGACCATGTACAGACCATGTCACATCTGTTCTGTTCCTGATCATTCAGAGCGAAGTGCTTCATGTAGGCATATACGCCGTTCTCCTGAGAGCCCTGTACAGCCTTTTCTGCGATGTAGCCGGAGAGGACGCCGTCCTCTGAATAGTACTCGAAGTTACGTCCCGCAAATGCTGTTCTGTGGTTGTTCATAGCCGGCGCATACCAACCGGAGACATCCATCTCATTTGCCATCTTGCCGATGGAATCGCCGAACGCATATGCCAGATCCTTGTTCCATGTTCCTGCAACGACAACGCCTACCGGGAAGCCGATGGAGCCGACACCGGTGAAGTTGTTGTTGATGGAAGCCGGGCCGTCGCAGTCATTTGTGCGGACCTTGCCGACAGAATCGATGGAGTTCGTCTGGTAGCCGCCGAGAGAGATAACCGCGTTCATGTCATCAAGGGTCAGCTGATCCATGAAAGCATCCCACTGCGGATCGTCCTTAGCAAGACCGACCATATCTTTCAGCTTCAGATTGTTGGAAGCACCCGTCGTGATCGGCTCCGCATCCGGATCCTCATCCGCCGCTGTTGCTTCCGCAGTCAGATAGTTGCTGATATTGTAGAATGTGGACTTGGCCTCTTCGGAAATCTCGAAGGAAGCCGGAGCTGCTGTGGCTGCGTCGTAATTTGCAAATTTATCCTTGCGGGAGAGATATGTGATATCACCTTCAGCATAATCGAACTGATTCTCGGCTGTGATGAGGTCGCTCTCTCTCTTGTTGTCGCCTGTGTACTTAACTGTGTCTGCGACTTTATATGTCTTGCTGTCGATGATATTGTGGGCATCGGAGTTGATGGAGATAATATAGTCACCCTTCTCAAGAACATAGCCGCCGGCGTCTTTAGCGTCATAGGAAGCCATGTCTTCCGCGTTGAATGTGATCTTGACCTTCTCGGACGCTCCCGGCTCAAGAAGAGATGTCTTCTCGAACGCGATAAGGTTAGCGGATGCCTTCTCGATACCGCCGTTCGTGTAAGGCGGATTGTAGTAAACTTCCACAACGTCCTTGCCCGCGACATCGCCGGTGTTCTTTACTTCAACTTCAAAGCTGATCTTGCCGTCAGCTTCGGTGATCTCGCCCATCTTCTGCTCGAATGTCGTGTAGGAAAGGCCGTAGCCGAACGGATACTGGACTACCTTGTCATAGTCGATAAGGCCTTCCGCCGCAGCTGTCTCGTAGAACTTATAGCCGACGTAAATGCCTTCGACATAGTTGACGAAGCCCGGGGTTGCTGTAGACTCGGTGCCTGTGAATCCGACGGATGTGTAAGCGAAGTCATCCATGTTCGTGTAATTAAAGTCACCAAAGTTGTTCCACCACGGAGTTGCCTTGAGGTCATAGACATATGTGTCGATCATCTTGCCGGACGGATTGACTTCACCGCTTAGGAGCTTGCCGAGAGCCTTCATGCCGATGTGGCCCTGGCCTGCTGTCCAGAGAACGGACTTGATCTGCGGGTAGTCATTGACGAAGCCAAGTTCGAATGCATTTGCGCCGTTATATACAAGAACGACTTTTTCGAAGTTCTTGCATACGAGATCGATCATCTCTTCTTCTCTGTTGGAGAGCTTCAGATAATGGTCGCCCTCGTCCCAGTCATTTCCTTCGTTCATAGAATCATCATAGACACCTGCCGTGTATGTCGTGCCATCCTGGTATGAGCCGTCCACGACAGCGGGCATGTCAGCCGGAAGGTCAGCACCCTCACCGCCGGAGCGGGAGATGACGATCATAGCTGTGTCTGAGAATGCCTTCGCGTTGGCAATCAGGTCATCAGAATACTTGGAGACATTCGGCTCCGGAAGTGTCCAGTCCTGTGCCCACATGCCGACGACCGGACGCTCGGGCTGATACTCTGTGTAGAAGGATGTCAGCTCTGTGTTCGTCTCGAAGCCGGCATCCGCAAGGCTAGTGAGAATGTCCGTTGTCGGGTACGCATCGTTCAGAGCACCTGAACCGGCGCCGCCGAGGATCGGTTTCGTTGATGCCCATCCGAAGACGTTCAGCTTGGAACCGGACGCCAGCGGGAGCAGGTCATCATCATTGTTCAGAAGGACAATGCCTTCCTCACCGATCGAGACCGCAAGCTCCTGAGCCGCATCGGATGTTTCCTCCGTGATCGTGCCAGATCCGCTGATAAGGTCGAGCATGGTGCTCATCGGGCCTGTGCAGATCATGTTGACAACGACGGCAAGACCTGCCAGGAGACCGATTCCGGCTAAGCCGCGGATCTTGCCGGCATGCTTCTTACTGATCATGCCTGCCAGGATCAGCAGCAATAAGCCGGCGACTAAGATCACGCCTGCCGCTACCAGGTAAGACTGGATCGAATTGATGACGTTCATGACATCATCCATGTTAATAGATAACATAATTTTCCTCCTTTTCTTTTTCACTCCTTCATGGCCGCTTACTTCCACTCCGGAATGTATTACACCGTGCCGTTTGGCCAGACACGAATCTGGTGCAAATGCCTCAAACTTCCCACACCCTATCTCAATTTAGTCGCCTCATAAATATGTTCTCGAGGGACGCTCCCGCTCGGCCTCGCTCTCAATCTGAAGTGGGAAGTTTTAGTAAATTATATCAAAAAACTTGACCGTCCACAATTTTTGTCATGAACGGTCATAATAACGACATAATCAGTTTGCAGCAGTTCGATCAGGCTGCTCTTGCGTTTCGCTTGGCGGATTCGTCATAGACTCCTGCTTCAGAAAAACTGATGCAGTTCGGTCAGGCTGCTCTTGCGTTTCGCTACCGGCGCAAAGCATCTATCTTCGTGAGAAAAACATTGCAGGTCCTTCCCTGTGAGATCAAAAAGCGTTAGCTTTTTAAGCTCACAGAGAGGACCTGCGTTTTTCGATGAAGATGATGTTTGCTGCCGGCTTATAGACCCACGTGCAGCCTGTCCAAACTGCAGCCGACTTTAGTTTTTCGCGGGCTCCCCCTCCGGGAAGATGATCTTGTTGACAAAGAAGAAAATCAGCATGGAGACACCGCCGTTCAGGACAGTCGTGCCGATGTTGTAGACGAAATCCGGAACGAACATACCTGCCACCGCGACCCAGACGCAGTTGATCGAGTTGACGATGCAGGTGATCACGCAGAAGGCGATGAAATACCAGAAGATCTGATAGGCCACATTGCCCTTGCTGCGGAATACGACATTCCTCTGGATCGGGAAGTTGATGACCTCGCCGATGACCATGGCCACCATATACGCACAGAAATACGGAAGTCCGCCGTGGGCCGCGTCGTAGCCGATGATGTTCCACTTGAAGGTCTCACCGAAGAGGGTGACATCGATGCCCGGGAATCCGAAATCCACATTCGGCAGGCTCGTAAAAAGCTTCGGCAGGAACTGAAGCATCAAGTACTTGAACACTGTGATCAGGTTGCTGACGATGACGAAAAGACCGCCCTCGCGGATCCACTTAGCCGCGCCGGGGTGCTTTTCCGCAAAATTATTCCAAAATCCCATATTATCCTCCAATTGTGATTTGATTCCCTTCTCAGCCTTTCAACTTTTTCTCGTACTTCTTATTCAACCTGCCGTTCCTGAAATATCCTCCGATGATCTGACCGAGACCGCCAAAGAAATGTCCGTTTACGACCTTGACCATGCCTGCCACCATCTCCTGACTGACAGCTCCGCCGGTCATCTTTCCGATCGCCCGGAACGGCATGTTGTAGATGAACAGGATATTGAGGTCAGGTTTTCCGGCAGCGTCCGCCTTTTTCTTCTTGCCTTCAAGGACGCCGTAAACTCTTCTGCAGAGCCAGCTCTTCGAGTACTTCAGCTGGCAGATCGCGTCGTTGGCTGTAAGTTCGCGCGTCCAGGACCCGTCCGGAATAGGTCTGCCGAGAAGTTTTTCATACTCGCCGTCCGATACTTTGGTGATCTTTCCGCTGAAATAGGACGGCATAAGGGACTCGTCATACGGACTTGGCGCTCCCTGCTCTGTAATGTCAATATTTCCGCGAAGTCTTATATCCGCCGAACTTGAACCGACAAGAATCTCATAATTTCCGCCCTCTACTGCCCATCCGTCGATATCCGTATTCCAGTAGCGAAATGTCATATCATCAAACGGAATCGTGATAAGCTTACTCTCTCCCGCTTTCAGGAAGACTTTGGCAAATCCTTTCAGCTCCTTTGCCGGCCTGTAGACCTTGGCTCCGGGAAGTCCTACATAGAGCTGAGCAATCTCCGCGCCATCGACTCCGCCGCTGTTCTTTACCGTGAAGCTTGCGCCATCCCGGCTGGCTGTAAGACCGCTGTATTCAAATGTCGTGTAGGAGAGACCGTAGCCGAACGGATACTTCACCGGCACACCCGCCGTATCATAGTAGCGGTAACCGATAAAGAGGCCTTCCCGGTATTCAGACGTTCTCTCTTTGGCAGGATAATAATTGTAGGCCGGGGTCTCCTCAAGCTTCACCGGGTAGGTCTCAGCCAGCTTTCCTGACGGGTTCACTCTGCCGATGAGAATATCATAAATAGCCCCGCCGCCTGCCTGACCTGTCAGATATCCGTGAAGGATCGCCGCAAGATTTGCGTCCCACGGCATCTCGATGGAAGATCCGCCGGAAAGGATGCCGACGACGTTCTGATTGACTGCGCAGAGGGCCTGAAGAAGCTCGATCTGGACCTTGGGAAGTCTCATATGCGTTCTGTCAAGGCCTTCCGACTCGCTCATCTCGTCGAGTCCGAAGAAATAGAGGACAACGTCCGCCTTCTTCGCCGCTTCCACAGCCTCGCTCTTTAATGCCTCATCCGGATCTCCGTTTCTTGTGTAGCCGCGAGATTGAGCAACGATTTCGAGCGCTGTCTCATTTGCGGCAATCTCGTTAAATGATTCCAGCTTTGTTGTATTGACGACAGACGATCCCGCGCCCTGGTATCTGGGTGCAAATGCGAAATCGCCGATCACAGCGACCTTAGTCCCCTCCTTCAGCGGAAGGATGCCGCCGTCATTTTTCAGAAGAACGGCGCACTCTGACGCAGCTCGTCTTGCCAGCGCATGATGGCCGGAGATATCGAATTCTGAGGAATGGCCCTTGGCCGCCTCTGTTGTCTCAAGGATCGCGTCCAGAAGGTCATCCACGCAGATGTCGAGCTCCTCCTGCGTCATACGGCCGCTCTTTACCGCATCGACGACCTGGCGGGCAGAGTCGAGACCGGGATTCGGCATTTCAAGATTGGAACGGCATCGGATTCCCTCGACGTGATCGTTGGATCCGCCCCAGTCCGTGACGACCATTCCCTCGTATCCCCAGTCACCGCGGAGAATATCGAGAAGGAGATGACGGTTCTCATTGGTGTACTCGCCGTTGAGCTCGTTGTAGGAAGTCATGATAGCCTTGGCCCCGCCCTCTTTGACAGCGATTTCAAATGCCGTGAGATATATTTCGCGCAGCGTTCTCTCATCGACAACGGCGTCCATAGCCATACGGCGTTCTTCCTGGCTGTTCACTGCGAAATGCTTTATACAGCTGCGCACGCCCTTGCTCTGGATACCGCGCACGTAGGAAGCGGCCATCTTACCCGCAAGATGCGGGTCTTCGGCGAAATACTCAAAATTGCGGCCGCAGAGCGGGCTTCTCTTCATATTCATACCGGGGCCGAGAAGAATATGGACGTCCTCCGCCATAGCCTCCTCGCCGAGCGCTTTTCCGATTTCCTCTCCGAGTGTTTCATCCCAGCTGTTGGCTACAGTTGCCGCTGTGGGGAAGCACGTCGCCTTCAGGGATTCATTGAGACCGAGGTGATCACCGGCTCCAGCCTGCTTGCGGATGCCGTGAGGACCGTCTGAACAATACATGGACTCGATTCCAAGGCGCGGGATCGGCCAGGTCTGCCATTCGCCCTGTCCGCCGAGTATCGCGGCTTTCTCTTCAAGGGTCATCCGTTCGATCAAATCCTTGTGTTTCATGAAAATCTCCTTCCTGTATATTGCAATTCTTCGCAAATCCGCGGCTCTATTGACTCTTCTTAAGGCAGATCTGCGGTCGATATCATCTCACACTGTGATATTAGCAAACTTTCATGAAGTCTGACGGAATTTGGCATAAAATGTATGAAATCGGGCATAAACGTCATTTTATACCGGCATTGGGATAAGGGCTTTCATCTCGAACTCATCATTGCGCTGTGTCCAGGTCACGCTCCCACCGTACTTTTCCACCGCCTTTTTGATGCTCTTGACTCCGTAGCCATGGTTTTTCGTATCGGTCTTAGTCGTCACCGGCAGGCCGTTCTGAAATTCCATCCGGGTATCACAGTAATTGGACAGCATGATAAAGAGGAACCCCTGTCTCTCACTGACCTGCAGATGTATGAGCCTCTTTTCCGGTTCAGGGACAAGAGCCACATGTTCGATGGCATTATCCAGAGCGTTTCCGAAAATACTGCAGATATCAGTTACATGCATAAAGCCAAGGAGCCGCCCGTCCGCCACGCAGGTGAACTGAATGTGCAGGTTCCTCATTGTGAGCGTCTTGCCTGCGATCATAGTATTTAGGACCGGATTGCCTGTCTCCTGTTCCGGCTTATAGGCCTGGACCTCTCTGGACATCCTGTCGATCCACTCTGTCCTCTTTTCCGGGTCGATCTCCGCGCGCAGACCTGCAAGCTGATGTTTCAGGTCATGATATTTAATATTGATCATCTCTATGCTGTTGAGATAATTTCTGTACTGTTCATACTGGGATTTCAGCACAGCGTTCATTTGCACAAGCTCCGCTTCCGTGTGCAGCTGCCGAACCCTGGCCTGATGGGCATAAAGGATTGTGAGCCCCACCAAATCGATGATCGTTCTTACATTAAAAATATCCGAAGCATACCTGGCGCTGAACGGGGTCCCGGGGAGAATGAAGCTGAGGTTGCTGAATGCAAATACGAACGCAGCCGTAAGACATGCGGAAACCAGTTCCTGCCAGGATACCTCCTTTATGATATCACCGGAATTGGCCCTGACGGCCAGCCAGTACGTGAAAGAATTGACAGCAGTGTATATGACCAGCATGAAAGCAACAGATGCCGCTACGTGAAAAGCAGAGTCATCAAATACGTTGTGATTGCCATTAAAATCAAATCTCGATAAAACATAATATGTGATCTGCCAGTTGAAGGATGCGGAAAACTCCGCGATAAGAAAAGACGACGCACAGTAATATCCCGCCGTTATGAGAGGTACATTGCCGGCATCATAGATAAAAACAAGCATAAAAAAGACTGCCAGACACATGCACGGTACCCAAAAGACTACCGGCACATCGTCTGTCAGTATGAGAAACGTCGACTGGAACAAAAGGAAGAAGGCAGCCTTTGCCCAAAATTTAAGGTCACGCGGAATCCCGATGATCACAAAGCAGGCGCCTAGAACCGCCATCCACTCCGCAATCCCGGTATATAATCTCGGAATATCCTGAAACGCCAAATTCTCACCTCTTTACTATCTTGCGCCGATATATTCGGTCAGAGCAGTCATGAACTCATTCTTTCTCGCCCGGCTGATCAGCAGTTTCTGCCCGTGGACGAGACAGCACCCGTCGAGCACTCCGTCCACATGACAGAGATTGACCAGATAGCCCTTGTTGCTGCGGAAAAATCCGTGGGAGGCCAGTGTATCCTCCACGCTTTTCATCTTGTCGCGCACTTTATAGTCGCCCTGAGCTGTATGATAGATGATATTGTGTCCTTCGCTCTCGACATAGAAAATATCCGAAGCTCTGATGCGCAACATACCCTGTGCTATACTGATCACTACCATATCATCGCCATGTTTTTCTGCCCGGCTTATTGCCCGTCTCAGTTTTTTGGCAAATGAAAAGTAGCTCACCGGTTTCACTATATAGTCCAGCGCATCGACGTCATACCCCCGCACTGCGTAGTCGATCCTGTTCGTAATGAACATGATAATGACCTTCTGATCCACTTTGCGGATTTCCTCCGCCGCTGACATACCGTCCATGAATTTCATCTGTATATCCATGAGGATAATATCGTATGAGCCGTCATATCCGTTCACGATCTCATCGCCATCTCGAAAACAGGTAGTGCGTATGGATTCTCCATATTCACGCTGATACTGGTCGACAAACTGCAGCAGCTGCTCGATATACGCTTTCTCGTCTTCTACTATAGCCAGTTCTATCATTTGCTGATCACCATCTTTCAGACCCAGGTCACGCCCTGTAAGTTCTCATGTATATCTCAGTGTGAGATGACACCCGCCTGTTCATCCGTAATAATTCAAAACACCTATGACTGTTATCATTTTACCATATTCATACAAAAATTCACCTGTATCTTTGACCGGGACAGCACTATGCTATATAATATTCAGTGCAGGCTCGGCCCCGGTAAGGTGCCTTGGCGCAGCGACCATATGTATAGAAGTAAAAGACAGCGCAGCCTGCATTTGAAAGGAGTCAAAGCATGAAATTCACATACCCTGCAGTATTTAAGAAGCTTGAGGATGGGAGCTGGCACGGGCGTTTTGTCGACCTTGCGGGACTTGAGGTGACCGGCTACAGTCTTGATGACGCGATCCGCAACGCGATCATAGAGGAAGGCGACTGGATCCGTCTGGAGCTCTCGGAAGATGAGCCGGAAATGCCCCTCATCACGGACATTGAGGACATTGAACTCGCGGAAGGAGAAATCAAGAGGGAGATCGCTGTCAACGTGAGATTCTATGAAGGATGGGATGAATAAACTACGAGGGCTGTTCTTATGCTGCGTTACCGGCAGCAAAGCATGCATCTTCGTGAGAAAACATTGTAGGTCCTTCCCTGTGAGATCAAAAAGGCTTTAGCCTTTTAAGCTTACAGAAAGGACCTTCGTTTTTCGATGAAGATGATGTTTGCGCCGTTTTATGGAGCTAAGCTGCAGCCCGTCTGAACTGTCACCATATTATAAACTAAAGAGATCCAGCACCATCTGGGCTGTCTCCACCAGCGATGTTCCCGTATCCATCGCTGTTTTTTGTATATACCTGTGAGCCTCCGGCTCCGTCATATTGTTTCTTGCCATGAGGAGCGCTTTGGCGGCCGAAAGAGCTTCCATATCCTCTTTTGATCTCGCTTTCGGACGGGATTTTCTTTTCTTTATCCGGATCTCAACCGCGTTCTGCATCATTGCGACCGTCTGCACGAGGTCGCCCGCCCGGGCAGGCATCGGCAGACATACCAGATCGTTATCCACCAACTGCGGCAGAAGGTTCTCCCGCGCCATCAGCAGCATCTGAAAATCTTCGGGAAGATTCTCCCGAATCTCCGTGTACAGCATATCCGTCATCTGATACCCGCAGATCACAATTCCGTTCCTGAGGTCATCAAAAAGACCGATTGCCTGCAATCCGGTGCTGCAGCAGGCGGTGACCGTAAATCCGTGACGCTGAAGGATACTTCTGATTTTCTTCGCGTCATCTAATTTGCGAAAAACCACTATTATATTAACCACCGGCAGTCCCCCCGATCACATCAAAAATCTCAAGATCTCTGTAAAAAGCACCTCAGATTTTATTCAGATACTGCCTGATCTCCCACTCGGAAACCTGTTCTGAATACTCTTCCCACTCCCTCTTCTTGGCCGCAATATACTTCGCGCAAATGTGCTGCCCGAGCGCTTCCCTGATAAATTCATCCCCGGCGAATTCATTCAGTGCTTCGATGAGTGTTGCGGGAAGCTGTTCTACGCCCAGCTCCGCTCGCTCTGCCGCCGAGAGGGCTGCAACGTTTCCTCTGACGGGTGACGGAGGCATGATCTTGTTGCGAATTCCCCAGAGTCCGGCCCGCAGGCATACGGCAAGGGCAAGATAGGGATTGGCCGCCGGGTCCGGACTTCTCAGCTCAATGCGCCTGCCCTCCTCCGAATCCGCATAGGGAATACGGATGAGAGGACTGCGGTTCTGCTCGCCCCATGAAATGTAGACCGGAGCTTCATAGCCCGGAATAAGTCTCTTGTAGGAATTTACCAGAGGATTCAGGATCGCGCTCATCCCCTTGATATGCTTCATGATGCCGCCGATAAAATACATGGCCTCCTCAGATATCTCCTCAGGATTATCCGAATTGGCAAATATATTCTTCCCGTTCATATCATGCAGAGAAAAATTCAGATGCATGCCCGATCCGTCCACACCCGCTCTGGGTTTCGGCATGAAAGTCGCGTGCAGGCCGTGCTGACGCGCTATCGTTCTGACCGCCAGGCGGAAGGTCTGAATATTGTCCGCCGTCTTCAGCGCTTCATCATAGTGAAAATCCACTTCGTGCTGAGCGGGAGCACCCTCGTGGTGGCTCGTCTCGACCTCGAACCCCATGTCTTCCAGGGTAAGCACGATATCGCGCCGCGCGTTCTCCCCGAAGTCGATTGGTCCGAGATCGAAGTATCCTGCCATCTCCCGTGTGTTCGTCGTCGGATTACCTTCGTCGTCCGTCTGAAACAGAAAGAACTCGCACTCAGTCCCGACATTAAAAAGGTATCCGTCCTTTGCTGCATCCTCGATTGCTTTCTGCAGAATATATCTTGAGTCGCCCTCGAAAGGCGTCCCGTCAGTACGTCTGACATTACAGATCATTCTCGCGACCTTGCCCTGCTGCGGTCTCCATGGGAAAATTGCAAATGTATCGAGGTCCGGCACCAGAAACATATCCGATTCCTCAATGCGCGCAAATCCCTCGATTGAAGATCCGTTGAACATGACCTTGCCGGAGAGAGCTCGAAGAAGCTGTGCCGGAGTGATCGCGACATTCTTTAATGTCCCGAACATATCCGTGAACTGGAGACGGATGAATGCGACATCCTCCTCCCTCACCATATTTACTATGTCTTTCGCAGTGTAACGACCCATAAAATTTCCTCCTGATTGCCGGACACCGGACTGCGCCCGGTCCGCTTCGTATGTCCGGATTTAAAAAAAGAAGGTGTCAGAGTCCCAGACCCTGAAACACCTTCGTTCCGACTTTATTGTACGACCGCTGCCGCTTAGTGTCAAGCGGCATCTCATATTAAGCAGCCGTGGCATAGACAGTGCGATCTGTCCCGTCTTCATCATTTGCTGACTGCAAATGTATACTCGCCTGGCCTCAGCTCGAACTTCGAGCATTTTATGCCGTTCCTTACCTCCATCTCAATGAAGGACGCGCCTTTTTGCAGCTTGATCTCCTGCGCTTCCGCCTCGCTGACCGGCAGATACAGGACCGCCTCAGAACCGGCAGGAATGCTGCAATTGTATTCCGTCATTCTGCCGCCTTCCGCCGTCCACTCAGAGACTATGGTGCCGCAGCGCGAATCAAAGCTTCCTTTTACATGATTGATTCTTCCCTGACCGTCGACAAGCGGCTGAAGAATGATCTTCGAGAAGCCCGGCTCCGACGATTCCTGAGTGATACCGGCCATGTAGCGGTACATCCATTCGGCGAACGCCCCCTGTGCATAGCTATTGAACGAGAGCTTCCCGGACTCGTCAAATCCTCCATCCTTCGTATAAGCCCCGCTCCTGTTCCACATAGTCGTCGCGCCATTTTCAACCTCTCTCAGCCAGGAATCCTCGCCGAGTCTCAGAAGAATTTCATAGGACAGATCGGTCTGTCCGTTGTCCGAGAGCACCGGCAGGAGCACATGCAGATCCGTGATTCCGATCGTCAAAGAGTTTTCCGGCTCACCGTTTCTCATGGCGTGATTCGTGTTCCTGAAATCCGAAGCGATAAGGCCCAGCATGTGATCTCTCTGTTCAGCCGTATTGTAGAGGGACAGCTTGAGCGCCCATATGATGGCAGTCTGTGAATTGTCAATGACCGCGCTGCCGTCCGCAGCACGGGTAACTCCGTCCGCCGTCGAGGACAGGATATTGCCGTTCACGTCCACATATTTCTCGATAAAGGCTTCTCGTCCCTGTCCGAACATCTGCTGGTACTTTCCCAGCTTGCTGCCGCTGCCGTTCAGCTGTGCCATGAGCTGCATGATCAAAGAAGTGTACAGACGGTAGATCTGATTGACACACTGCAGGGAAGCACCGCGGATGCCGAGCCGCTCTGCAAGTATGCCCGTGTCATAACCCTGCTCACTGACCGTATCCATGTAGCTGTCCATCTCGTCGAAATATTTCTCGATCAAAGCTGTGTCGCCGGTCTGCTGGTAAATCTGCCACGGAATAATGATCACAGCATCGCCGTAGCCGGCGGCTTTCATTCGGCTGATGGCTGCATTTGCGTTCGGAGCTTCAATTCCCTTGTCACTGTCCGCAAGAATATCCACATAATTATTGTAGAAAGCATACGAATCAAAATTATACAGACCAGCTACCGAAAATACTTCGGCGTCAGCAGTGTAGGCTGTGCGCGCATCGCCGTGCGGACTGTCCACCGGAACAGAGAGAGACGATGAGAGCTGGCTCCATGCCGCGTTCTCGAACAGCCGGTTCACCTGCTCATTGTCAGTCTCGATATATCCTGTTCTTGCACCGAGACTGGTGTAGGTGGCTGCTGAAATCTTTTTAATAGTGATATCAGCGTCCGCGGTGATCTCGACATAGCGGAAGCCCTGATATGTGAATACCGAACGGTATCTCTCATTTTTCCCCGTGCCGATACGGTATATATCGGTCGCGGAGGCACTGCCGTAATCGCCGATATACAGAGATCCTCTGGGACCGGTCGTATCGACCTCATTTTCACGCAGAAGCGATTCAAGGTACGCCTCAAGGTATGCATCGCCCGTGTCGCCGGACGTATCCGCCGCGGCAAGCCCGGACTCCGTGCCGGACAGACCGGATTCCGTCCCATGCAGGGTTCCGGAAGAACTTCCTTCGGTCTCATCTTCATACTGCTCTTCTTCGGAGGAGACAGCGGCTTCATCCTCATACCGTTCTTCTCCCGCCTGACCGGCATCATCACCGTACTGCTCTTCTTCCGAGTAGCCGGCGGTTTCGTCTTCGTACTGCTCCTCTTCCGGAGAACCGGCCTCATCTTCGTACTGTTCCTCTTCCGAAGATCCGACCATCTCGTCTTCGTACTGCTCTTCCTCAGTAGAGCCGACTACTTCTTCGTACTGTTCTTCTTCAGTAGAACCGACAAGCACTTCTTCGTACTGCTCTTCTTCGGTAGAACTGACGGGCAGCTCCTCGTTACTGTTTTCCTTCGAAGATCCGATCAGGGAGGTGTTGTCAAATGTCACCTCATCATATTCCGTCACCCGGCCGCGGCCGGAGAGTACTTCCTCATCCGGTGTGATCTCAGTCGTTTTCGCTCTCGCCATGCCGTCATTCAGCATATTGGCATGACGGATATTGATCATAGTACCCGGTGTTCCGCTCACAGTCATGTCTACAGAACCGGACGCTACCTGGCCGAAGTCAACGATGAGTTTATCCCCGGCAGCCAGAGTGATATCTTCATCAGGATCTGTTTCATGAGGTACAACTGCTCCGTAATCGGTACCCGAAGTCACCTGAGTCTCATTTTCAGAAGTATTGTAGGTATAAGCGCTGACAGGTTTCCTCTCAAGCTCATCCGCGACGCGGATAAGGCCTGCCTTAGACGATCTCAGTTCACCCCGGTACTCACCCGCCTCGACTCCGCTCCAGGCAGCCACGCCCATCTTATAATCCGGCTCGTTCCAGCCTTTCGCTCTCTCAACAACGACGCCGTCATATATCTCACCGGAATAAAGGTCATTAGACCTGGTCGGACTGTCTGTGCTCGAATACCAGTTGTCCTCGTCGGTGGCGACCACCTGAGTGGTGCCGTCAGCATAGCGGATCATGAGCCTTGCGATAGCGCCGAGCTCATTTGCGGAATTATCGGGACCGAAGACCGTTCCATAGTTGGCCAGCCGTCCGATTTCCCCCGCGTACCAGCCGTTGCCAAGCTCGATTCCGATGACAACATCGCCTCCGCGGAAACGTCCGCCGATCATATCAGTGACATCATATGTCTGGTAATTCACATATGAATTGTAATCTGTCCAACCGGGTGCCATCAGGTATTCCGTGCCATCAGGGCCAAGGACCTTCTCACCGTTGATGTAAGCGTTATATACACCCATCGCGGATATATACAGATAGGCTCCCTCGATCCGCATATTCTTCAGCTTCTGCTCGGTCCGAAGAATCGGAGAGCCTTCATTTCTTCCGCCCTGTTCGGGGATGATCCAGCCCGCTTCGGCAAAGTCAGTGTCTGTGATAAATGCGGCCGGGGCGGATGTCACTTTCCAGCCCTCACTGGGCTCCACCGTGACAGTCCACACGTACTTCTTCTCTTTCTCGAGACCGAGGTAGCTCTCCCTGATCAGCCCGGATTCGCTGCTCTTTACCACACCGCTCGTCCAGACAAGCGGCCCGCGCTCACTGCCCTCGTAGACGTTTATGCAGTAGGTGTTCTGCACTGCGCCGCGATGCACGGAATTCAACTTCCAGCCGAAAACAAGCTCGCCGTCACTCTCAACGCCGGTCGGGTCTGTCTGATAGTTCAATGTTAAATTGTCTACCGTCGTGATGGCCTTCACCCTGTATTCAATAACACCTACAAGTCCGACAAGGACGACCATCAGTAAAAGCAGCCGTATAGCCCGGATCCTGTAGACCCTGAGTCCTTCTATACGCGCTTTCTTTGACATTCTCTTTCGTTTTGGCATAGTGCGCCTCACTCGTTTTGTCGCATAGTTTCCCATATTGATAGTCTATCATAGACTGAAAATTTCGGCAATTGTTTTAAGAATTGTTGAACAAATGGAAAGGTTCTGTATACTGAATTCTCAGCACACAGAACCTCACCGTAAGATGTATCCCCGAAAGAGACCCCTCAAACTCTTATATCTATTCCAGCGGGACAATTCGCCTTTTCTTTAATACCTCGCTCCTTTGACAAGGCTGCTTATTCTCTTGTAGAGAAGGAAGGTAACGATGCCGACGAGCACGCCCTTTATAATGTTGAACGGCGCGACGAGAAGGATCGCAAATGTAGCAAGATCCGTAACAGACGCATTGATCGCGGTTCCCATCCCGACGATTGCTTCGACCGGCATACCGAATGCCGTAGCGTAAGTCGGCAGGAGAACGAACGCATTGATTAAGCAGCCGACGACAGCTGTAATGATCGTGCCTGTCACCATGCCCATGATAGCACCTTTTCTGGTCTTCTTCCACTGATAGATGATGCCTGCCGGCACGACGAGTGAACAGCCGATGACGAAGTTGGCGAACTCACCGACGAATGCTGTCTGGGTTCCCTTGATGACTGTCTTGACCGCGATCTTAATGAACTCAATGGCGATGCCGGCGATCGGACCATAGCAGAAAGTGCCGATCATGACCGGGACTTCAGAGAAGTCAAGTTTGTAGAAAGACGGCGCGATCGGAAGCGGGAATTCGATGAACATGAGTACAGCAGCGATGGCCGCGAACATGCCGCAGGCTGCCAAAGTGCGTACACGGGTCGACTGTGTGTTTCTCTGCATAACTGTTTCCTTTGTTGACATAGTGTGATTCTCCTTAAGCATTATGCGGTTCTTCTCCGCTTTCAAGTTACAGCAAAAGTTCTTTCCGGAGCTGAAAGCCGGGGCAAAACCAGTTGACGGTTTTCAGGAGTTCTACGAAAGAAACGCCCCAAATCATAAGATTTGGGGCGTGCGCACACTCAAAAAATATGCTTCTTCTCACATCCAGACTATACTGTCGGTATCGGAATTCGCGCACGTGCGCGTCACCGATTCATTCACCCAAAGGTGGTCGCGGACTATACCGCCGGTGGGGACTTGCACCCCGCCCCGAAGAATTCCTGTTATTGTTTTCGTGAAAATTGTTTAACTGATCTTCACAGAACCTATTATATAGGGCTTTTGGGGAATGTCAATAATTTCCATACCCATCAGATATATTTTCCTGCTATGCTTTTCGCCAAGCCCTTTCCCGGATCACTTTCCGGCAGTCCCAAGGTAGGCAGCCTTGACATTTTCATCTTCCAAAAGGTCTTTTCCGGTACCTTCCATGGAAATTCGCCCGTTTTCAATGACATAGGCGCGGTCCGCTACGTGAAGCGCCATGTTTGCGTTCTGTTCAATCAGCAGAACCGTCGTTCCGGCTTCATGGATCTGCCGGATGATTTCGAAAATGCCCTGTACAACGATGGGAGCGAGGCCGAGCGACGGCTCGTCCATCATCAGAAGCTTCGGGCGGCCCATCAGGGCCCGGCCGACTGCCAGCATCTGCTGTTCGCCGCCGGAAAGAGTGCCGCCGGGCTGCCAGGAGCGTTCTTTAAGACGCGGGAAATAGCTGTAGACCATCTCAATATCCTCATCCAGCTGGTCTTTGCGAAGGTACGCTCCGATGCGGAGGTTCTCCAGGACCGTCAGGTTGGGGAATATCTTTCTGCCCTCCGGGACCATCATGAGTCCCTTGGAGACGATGGCCGTCGGATCCAGTCCTGTGATATTCTCCCCATTCAGCAATATGGAACCCCCTCTCGGTTTGACCAGACCGGAGATAGCGCGCAGGGTAGAGCTTTTGCCCGCTCCGTTCGCGCCGATCAGCGTGACGATCTCCCCTTCTTGAACATTAAAGCTGATGCCGCGTACGGCGTCGATGCCGCCGTAGCTGACTTGTAAATCTTTGATCTGCAGGATCTCGCCCATATGTCCTCCAATTGAATTATTCATACCGGGAATGCCCCGGTTTTCCTGCCGCGCAGGGTGCGAAGCACATCCCCTGCAGTGCGGCTGCAATCCGCCGGATGCTTTATACTCTGAAAATGCTGTCCGGCAAAACTTCTATAGAATCAGTCCTCTGCTATACCCAGATACGCCTCGATGACCTTGTGGTCTGACTGGACCACTTCGGGAATGCCCTGAGAAATTTCACTGCCGAAATCAATGACATAGATGTAGTCAGAAATATTCATGACCAGGTCCATGTGATGCTCGATCAGGAATACGGTCAGGTCATATTTATCACGAATCTCATGAACAAAATCCGCCAGTTCAAAAGTCTCCTGCGGGTTCATACCGGCTGCAGGCTCGTCGAGGAGCAGGAGTTTGGGATTTGTAGCCAGAGCACGGGCAATCTCAAGACGTCTCTGAAGACCGTAGGGAAGGCTGGTCGCCAGTTCGTCCTTGAAAGATTCCAGCCCCTGCTCAATCAAGAGGTCCATGGTCTCCTCGCGCATCCGCTGCTCCTCTTTCATGTTCGTGCGCAGAATGGCGGAAAAGACATTCTGTTTCGCACGCATGTGTTTGGCAGTGAGGACATTATCAAAGACTGTCATGCTCTTCCACAGTCGAATGTTCTGGAACGTACGCGCAATGCCGAGCTGCGTGATCTGGTCCGGCGTCGGAGTGAGGACCGGCTGTCCCGCATAGGTATCCTTATGCTCTCCCTTGTAGATCTTTGCGTCCTTTCCGCGCGGATAAGTGCGCACCATTGGCTGGCCCATGAACGAAATCAGTCCGTTAGTCGGCTGATAAACGCCTGTTATGCAGTTGAACGCCGTCGTTTTGCCGGCACCGTTCGGACCGATGAGCGCGATGATCTTTCCCTTCGGAACATCAAGAGTCAGATTGTTGACAGAGACGACGCCGCCGAACTGCATAGTCACATTTTCGAGATGCAGCGCGCTCTCCTGATTTTTCTTTGTCTCTGCACTCATAGATTCAGCCCTCCTGCTCATCTGAGGATTTTTCCTCTGTCACTGTCTGCGCGGCTGCATTTGAAACAGCCTTTCCCTTGTCAGCGCCTTTTGGTTTAGCCGACCTGCCGTTGATCCCAGGCAGCCGAAGCTCCCTGTCTCCCATAATGCCCCGGGAGAAGAACAGGACGATGACCATGATGACAACGGAAAAAACGACCATACGGAAACCGTTGCGAAGGAGCGGTACCTTGAATCCGCTGCTCAGCACCATCTCGCTGTCCAGGAAACGAAGCCACCACTCCGAGCAGGCCACATACAGGAATGTTGCGATGACTGAACCGGAAATCGAGCCGATGCCGCCGACAACGACGATCAGCAGGATCTCATATGTCATCACAGAGGTGAATGCCTTCGCCTGCGCGTTGGCTACATACATGGCAAAGAGAGCGCCGCCCATGCCTGCGAAGAAGCTGGAAATCACAAAGGCCAGCATCTTGTGCTTTGAGAGACTGATTCCCATGGCTTCGGACGCAATCTCATCATCGCGAATAGATTTGAAAGCACGTCCGTATGAGGAATTGATCAGCAGAATGATAAGCAGGATGCAGATCGAGGACACAAGGAAAGGCACGAAAGTAGAGAGCCTGAACAGGACCTGACCCGAACCGTCGGTGATATTAAAGCTGGTAAATGTTGGAAATCCCTTGATCATGTTGGCACCGTTGGTAATGGGGCCTAGTCTCTGCCACTGGAAAATGGCGCGGATGATCTCCGCAAATCCAAGCGTCGCGATGGCGAGATAGTCGCTCTTGAGGCGCAGGACAGGAAGACCTATCAGATACGCGAAGAACGCAGCTACGCATCCCGCCAGAATGATGGCAAACACAACCCCCAGCACCATCGCAATGGCTCCTCCGACACCTTCTGTTCCGAAGACGGCGCCGAAGATGTCAACAAGAGAGGTTTTCAAAAGGCTTCCTCCGAAGAGATAATAAACCTGATCTTTCATTTTTGCAGGAACGGTCAGGATCGCATAGGTATAGGCACCCAGAAGCATAAATCCCGCCTGCCCCAGGGAAAAGAGGCCGGTAAATCCATTCAGCAGATTCATGGAGACTGCAACCAGAGAATAGACCGCGCCTTTTTTCAATACTGTAAACAGAGGACTTGTCGGCTGCAGCACCTGCGGCATCCCCGGAATAAACATACTCAGGTTTTCCAGTATGGTCACAATCAGCAGGAGGAGGCAGATGTAGCCTGCCACGGCAAGTTTCCTCGAAGTACTTTTGTTATTACTCTGTTCCATAAGTTCCTGTCTTTCTCATAATAATCGGTGGATACACAGATTCGCGCGGCAAAATACCGCGGAATGCGCATGGATTCGGTTTGGAAGATAGCAGCTGACGCTGATCCGGATCCAGCGTGACGTCTCGCGAGCGAGACTTGAATACATGAATGATCAGACCTTATCCGTGGCTGCTTCCCCGAAAAGACCCTGCGGCTTGAGAATCAGGATGACGATGAGCAGGGCAAAGGTAAAGGCGTCCGAAAACACGGACACATCCCATGAGGACGGCAGTCCCTTGATGATGGTCTCGCAGATTCCGATCAGGAAAGCGCCGATCACGGCGCCGGGAATTGATCCGATTCCGCCGAACACCGCAGCGACGAACGCCTTGAGGCCCGGCATGGCTCCGGCCATCGGGGTGATTGCCGGATAGTTGGTAAAGAACAGGACTGAACCGACAGCGGCGAGCGCGGAGCCGATGATGAATGTCATAGAGATGACACTGTTGATTTTAATACCCATCAGGCGGCTGGTCTCAAAGTCCTTGGAGACCGCGCGCATGGCCATACCGATCTTTGTGCGGTCGATCAGCTGTGTCAGCAGGAAGACCAGCAGCAGCACGAGAAGCGGTGTCAGAATGACGACCCACTTTGTATGTGTCCCGAACACTTTGATCGTACTTGCCAGGAACGGGATCGTAGGGTATGTCATGGGCTGACCGCCCGTGATATAAGTCGCCGAGTTCTGGAGCAGATAGCTGACACCGATCGCGGAAATCATGACGGACATACGCGGAGCGTCCCGCAGCGGCTTATATGCCACACGCTCGATAGTAAAACCCAGAGCGACCGTGACCAGAATGACCAGCGGAATAGAAAGTGTAATTGGCATAACAGCCGTGAAATAAATTCCCATCAGACCGGCTACCATGAAAACATCTCCGTGCGCAAAGTTAATCAGTCGGAGAATGCCGTAAACCAGTGTATACCCGATGGCAATCAGGGCGTATTGCCCTCCTACTGAAATTCCTGAGAGCAGGACAGAAATGACATATTCCATACTTTTTTCTCCAAAGCATGCGTAAGGCGCATGCAGTCGGCTCTGCCGCAGTCATGTAAAACGGACCGCAGGGCGGGATTGCGGGTGCCCCTCGGAGCAGACCGGCTCACATGACTGTACCAGAGCATTACTACGTCAGCGGCGCAGATGCTGCGCCGCTGACTTTCATACATACAGTTCTATACAGGCTGTTTCAAGAAGTATTTCCTTCGAAATGTATTGACGGTCAAGATCAGTTTCCGGAACCGGTCTGAACCTTCTCAAATGCCCATGCGCCGTTCGCTGTGTCAGCGGTCTTGATATAAGCTGTATCACGCACAGCATCGCCGACTTCGTTAAAAGCGATCGATCCGGAAACACCGTCATAAGTCACACCGCCGATTGCGCCCTTGATGGCACCCTTGTCCGGGCTTCCTGCTGCCTTGATTGCCTCAAGAGCGACAAAATACGCATCATAACCCATTGCTGTGACAGCGGAAATGGTATCGTTGCCGCCATTGTTGGTCAGTGCGGTGGAATCGCCGTTAATGTATTCCTTAATGCCTTTATCAAATTCCTCGTCGCCGCCTTCCTGATAGAATGTGGAGACGAACAGCTTCAGATTTGTGCCGTTGGTCGCTTCAAGGACCATATTGTCATCGAGAGTATCTGAGCCGAGGAACGGAATCTCAATATTCAGGGAAGATGCCTGCTCCATAATCTGCTTCGCATAAGCGATGGAAACCGGTGTGAAGATAACATCGACGCCTTCGCTCTTAGCTTTGTTCAGATAAGATGTGAAATCGGAGTTGTTGGTAGGGAAGGAGTCAGAAATGACGGTTCCGCCCGCTCCTTCAAATACCTGCTTGAAGAACGCGATCAGACCCTGGTCGTACTCATTTCCGTTCTCTCCGAGACAGTATGCCTTCTTTGCAGAGAATTTCTCCATGGCGAAGTTCGCCAGGACGTCCGCCTGGAAATTGTCCAGGAAGCAAATGCGGAAATAGTAGTCATTTCCGGCTGTGACGTTGGGGTTCGTGCAGGTCACGCCGATTGCTGCCAGACCGGCTTCCTCAAACTTGGGGCCGCCTGCCATCGAAACACCGGAGCCGTAGGAACCCAGGATAAGGGATACATCTTTGCCGACCAGTTCGGAAGCCGCGCTGGGGGCCTTGTCTGATGAAGATCCGTTATCGGCATATACCAGCTCGACCTGATAGGTCTTGCCGCCGACTTCGACTGTGGGCTGCTGCTTGTTCGCATACTGCATGCCCAGTGTCTCTTTCTTTCCGCCGGAAGCGGAGTCACCGGTCGAGGGTTCAAAGACACCGATCCGGATTACATCACCGGAAGCCTCTGTCTTCTGCTCTGTACCTGCATCGCCTCCGGATGCCTGAGACGTGCTTCCGCCGGAGCCGCCGCAGGCAGCAAGGCCAAGTACCAATGCTGCTGTCATAATTGCCGCGATAGTCTTTTTCATTTTTTTCCTCCTTGTGTTTCGTCGCTTACGCCCTCCTTGACCCCGGAAGGCAGCGTGGAAATAATCATTGTCAATCTGTCAAAAAATGCACAAAAACAGATAAACAATTAAAAATTATTTTAGCAATCTCACAATAGGATGTCAATTACAGTCTGAAAAAGGTGTCATTTCATAGTGCACGGGAGTATTCAATAAATTTTCCGGTTATGCTTTCACTGCACTGCCTGATTTCATCCGGCCTGCCGCACGCGACGATCCTGCCGCCGTCCTCGCCGCCTCCCGGTCCCATATCAATTATATAGTCCGCTGATCGGATCACATCCAGATCGTGCTCGATCACAATGACAGTAGCGCCGTGGTCGATCAGGGTCCGGAATACAGAAAGCAGTGTTTCCACATCTTTCGGGTGAAGTCCGATTCCTTCAGGATCTGCGTGTCATGGTCGACCAGCAGAACAGAGTTCTCGTCCCTTACCAGGTCGTGCATGACACCGTTCAGTCCGACAATATTTGCGGGATGCAGACCGATTGAAGGTTCATCCAGAACGTACAGAACCCCCGTTGTCCTGTTGCGCACTGCGCGGGCCAGCTGCATGCGCTGCCGCTCACCTGTGGACAGGGTGGAAGATGCTCTGTCCAGTGTGAGATAGCCAAGACCGAGATCCATCAGTCTCGATGCCACCTCCAGATAAGACTCGCAGATGTTCTGTGCCATCGGCCGCATTTCTTCCGGAAGTGAAGTCGGCACGTTTTTCACCCACCGGACAGAATCTTTCAGAGTCATCTTACAAGCCTCGTCGAGGGATATGCCCAAAATCCTCGGAGCTCTTGCTGCTTCCGACAATCTTGTGCCATGGCACTCCGGGCAGACTTCCTCCTTGAGAAACTTTTCTACCCTTTTCATGCCTTTTTCATCTTTGACTTTATTCAGAGCATTTATCACCGTAGCCGTTGCGCTGTAATAGGTGAAATCCATCTCCCCGGCAGTCGCCGTGTCCGCTTTCTTAGGCCGGTAAAAGATATGCTTCTTCACCATGGGTCCGTCATAGACGATCTCTTTCTCTTCTTTCGTCAGGTCTTTAAACGGGATATCTGTACGCACACCCATTGCGCGGCATACGTCGGTCATGAGTGACCACATGAGAGAATTCCACGGCGCTACAGCCCCGTCATCGATTGAGATGCTCTCATCCGGGACCAACGTGCTTCGATCTACAGTTCTGACCGTGCCGGTGCCTCCGCAGCACTTGCAGGCCCCCTGTGAGTTGAAGGCCAGCTCCTCAGCGCCGGGACCGTAAAAGTGTTCCCCGCATTCCGGGCAAATGATCTCCTGCATGAGGGCTACCTGAAAGCCCGGCTTCACATAGTGACCGTTCGGGCAGCGATGCGAAGCAAGCCTGGAAAACATGAGACGAAGGCTGTTCAGCAGTTCTGTTCCGGTGCCAAAGGTTGACCGTATACCCGGGACACCCGGTCTCTGGTGGAGAGCTAATGATGCCGGAACATACAGAACCTCGTCAACATCGGCTCTGGAGGCCTGTGTCATTCGCCGTCTGGTATATGTGGAAAGAGATTCCAGATATCGTCTCGAGCCCTCTGCGTATAATACCCCCAATGCCAGTGAAGACTTGCCGGAGCCGGATACGCCTGCAATTCCGACAATTCCATGCAGCGGGATATCCACATCGATATTTTTCAGGTTATGGACACGCGCTCCACGGACTTCAATTTTCTTTGGCTGATCCATATTCACGACCCCTTTTCTGACCTGTTCTTCTTAGCTTTACAGATCCGAATTAATTATAAGATAAAAACATGTTTTATTCCACTGCCGCCATTTCCATGAACTCATCAATCACCTTCAGCACCGGAGCGGTATACTGTTCGCCGCCGAATAACCACTGCTCATGCTGCATGTTAAACTCCCGAATGTCCGGGTCCCGGAAATACTTCTTGTAGCGCTTCAGGTACTTTTCACCCATCTTGTTCGCATATATGAAATGGACCTTCGTATTTTCCACATGAATATCATCCTTAAGATGAGTGAGCAGATCTGTGTAATACTCGTTTTTGATGGACTCCGGACTGAATTTTGCAAAGCACCCCATGAACCGGTCAGCAGTCTCATCATTCATTTCAAAAAAGCTCTTGAGCTTTTCTCTGGTTTTTGCCCTCTTCTTTTCATTCTTTGTAAAACCGGTCAAAAGAGGAACCACCAGCTTCGATTGCAGCCACGCGCTGAATTTCCCGCTCTGGTCAAGATCAGGACTTCCGAAAATGCCATGATCAATATGGATAATTTCTCTCTGGATCAGCTGCCCCACAAAACTGCTGCCTAAGGAGGAACCGATCGCGCCGTCAAGGCGGCCGTTATAATTTTCAATCACATATCTCTCAATTTTCTCCGTTACCGTGATCATATCCGGAAAAATTGTCCCGCTGCCATCAAAGCCGTCGTAATTGACGCAGATCAGATGGTAGTTCTCCCCCAATCGATCCAGCACCGTGGCAAAATTTGTCTGATAATCGCAGGCCGTTCCCGGCAGCAGCATCAGTGTTTTACCGGATTTATTTCCCATTACATCAAATTGCATCGTCACCCTCCTCGTGTCACTTCAGTATTCTTTTCATTCAGGCAGTTACTTAACTCTTGTCATCTTTCCTTTTCCTGCATTCGCTGATTAGCCAATTCTAACCACGTGATATAATAAATGCCCACCAGACAGTCGACTATCTCCGGTTCCGCTGTATGATGGGCAAAAAACAAAAGTCCTTCCTGTATCACCCGGATAGTATTATGCGTGATTCCCTGTCTCCCTGCACCACTCCGCTATTTCAGCAATCAGTTCCAATGGCAGCTTATCCGAATAAGGAATCTGAATCGATCCCTTACTGAATTTCAGCCCAGCCTGACTCAGCTTCTCAGAGAAAAAAGATACAGCCTCAGGTCCGGGATACAGACCGATATGCTTCTTCTGGGCTGCAAAATGGATGATATTATGACCTTTCCAGTATGTAGGCATCGACCATGAAATCTTCTCTGCCGCACCGGGAAGGCTGCTGAAAAGCACATGCCGCACTTTTTGAAGCTGGCTGCGGATTTCTTCATCCTGCGCATTGATATAGTCATCAACCGTTTCCGGAGCTTTTCCGCAGTAATGGCTCTGATTTTCATTCTTGAATGTGCGTCCGCACTTTGGGCATTTCCACATATCTTTCTCTAATCCCTTTCCCGAATTACAACGTGTACACTGTCTCCATCACCCTTTTTCATCTGTTTTCGGATTGCCTTCAGCACTCCGATCACATAGCACACGTTTCCGTCTTTGTCCTTAACGCCCATGTTGACGATACTCCCATCGTAAGGAATACCATCAAATTCAGCATGTACTTTTACACGTCCTTTTCCGAATTCTTTCCTGATGTCCCATGGGAAAATCACATAGGCTCCGCCGTTATCCGGGACCTCATGAAGGACCGCATCGAACTTATATATATGCTGCATCAGAAATCTTTACATCTCCATTCCCATCAGAATCACTTCATTTTCGCGCTTAAAGCCGTGCCGCTCATAAAATTCCGGCAGGAAGCCGTCACCGCTGGTAATCAGGTGAATTCCTACGATTCCGCGCTCCTTCATATCCTTTTTGCACCGTTCAAGGAGCTGCCGGGCAATTCCGCGTCCCTGATATGCCGGGTCCACCGCCAGATCATTGATCTCGAAGGTGCGGCCGTAGTGGAACAGCATCGAAGTGCCGACGAGAAAACCTACGACTTTTCCGTTTTCTACATACTCCAGACCATAAGCCGTCTTCGTTTCCAGCAGTTCGCGAACGTGAATCTCAGCATCTTCAGTTCTCCACGGATCGTTCCACGGCTCACCGGAGAAGGCGGTCGCGTATATTTCACCATAGCGGGTGACATGATCAATTGCAGCCGGGTAAATGTTCTCCATATTCATTCAGTCCTCCCTTGTCATCAGATTCACCGGCCCCGCATTCGTTCCGCCCATCAACGATACAGCCTTCCGCATAAACTCCGGAGCCCTGTCTCCTTCAGAACAATAACATTTTACTCATCCATAAACGTTACTTCACCGGTCTCTATATCATACATAGCACCGATGACTCTGAGGCCCTCTTCCTCCTCGTCGAGCTGGATGACAATACTTGATTCAATCAGGTCAATGCTTCGCCTGACATTGAGACAGCTCGCCTTATAGGGATCCGTCTCGTCGCCGATGGCAGCTCTGATTTCTTCGGTAATGAATCGAATATATCCTTCCGGTGCGTGATTAATGGCTGCATCGACAGCCCCGCAGTGCGTGTGCCCCATAACGACAATCAGATTCACGCCAAGGTGAAGGGCTGCGTACTCGATACTGCCGAGCTGATGATTATCGATTACATTGCCTGCGACTCTAATAATGAAAAGATCTCCGATTCCGGCCTGGAAAATGGCCTCCGGGATCACCCTGGCGTCAGAACATGTAACGATCAGCGCGTATGGGTGCTGTCCGTTCCGGCAGGTGTCTTCGCGAACAGCCTCGGAAATATCTCCGATTTCCCGCTTTGCCTGCAGATATTTCCTGTTTCCGTCTTTCAGCATTTGAATTTCTTTCATAGTCATCTTTCTCCATAAAATCTAGCGTCTTAAAATGCCTGGGCGGCTCCGTCTGTTCCGCCGCGCCAAGCACAGCCAGAGCGGAGTCAAGTCATTCTTTCATGTTCTATTATATAGCAAGGGACGGTTCTTTTCACGCGGAAAATCCCACGTGAAAAGAACCGTCCCTAACTCGTCACTGAATATCAAGTATAAGCCCGAAACCTGTCAGGTCAAGGATCTCACGCACACTCTCACTCACATTGATCAAAGTCATGCTGCCGCCCTTCGCCTTCATCTCCTTCAGAGACGTGATCAGGATCCTGAGGCCGGCCGATGAGATGTACTCAAGATTCTCCAGGTCATAGACAAGCTCTGTGACATCGCAAAGGGCGCCCAGGATTTCCTTCTGAGCACCGGGTGCCGCAGAAGTATCCAGCCTGCCCGAGAGCGCGACCATAAGCTTGCTGCCCTCCTTCAAAGCGGAAATCCAGAGACCTTTTGCCGCGACCGTATGCACGACCGGCTCGCTGTCTGCCGCCGCGGGATCATATGTCACCGTGTATTTTCTCAGCATGACGAGCGGTGAAAGGTTCTCCTTGAAATCACGCAGATGCGGCTCACCGATATCATTCATTATGTTAACTGTAAGGATTCCCCGCTCGGAGTTGCGCTTTGCGTCGAGCCAGTATGCAAATTCATTTATGCCCTCATACTCGGACTTAGCCCCGTAGAACGTTCCGATGACATTGGAAGCATCAATCCGCTCATTGATCACATAGGCAACGCACTCGCCGTCGACTTTGATCAGAAAACCATACAGGGACTTGAAGGCTTCCGGGAACGCGTCCCAGGAATCCAGCACGAAGAGCAGTCCGTTCTCAAAGAAGTTGGCTGCCTCGCTGTCCGAAATGCTGCTCTCTATGTCCTCCTCTGTCTCTGTCTGGAATTCCCGTAGATCATCAAATACGTCAGGAGAGAACTCCTCAATCGTGTACTCATAGTTCTCCTGAAAAACATTGCGGTAACGGCGGAACTGCTCCAAGGTCCCGCTCTCCGGGTCCTTCAGCCTGTCCATCGAAAGAATATAGTCCCAGCTGTCCCGGTCCTCAGTGATCGTGACCGCACCGCCCAGTTTTTTCTTCCACAGGTTGGCAAGATATTCCGGCACCAGTCTGAAGGTCGTTCCCGCAGGGACGTTCTTTTCAAATACGTCCCTCCAGTCCACAGCATCCCAGTCACCCATCGGTGCTGCCCAGTACTCGCTGTCACCGAACAGGACCTTATGCCAGCACAGGTCTGCCTCATAGCCGCGAAGAACGTCCATGTTATCGTTCTCCTCGGTGATGACCCTGAGGGCAAATATCTTGAGGGGAGAAAGGTCAGACGGAATCTGGATGCTTTTACCCAGATACTCTGAGTAGCGGGCTGTGTCGTCGAAATCGAATCCTTTAAATCTGATCATATGGAATATCCTCCCGGAAAATACTTCTTTTAGTTTAGACGAAAACGAGGAATACTGCAAGTAAAACAGTCGGCCCCTGCCGATAGGCTGCCAGAGCGGATCGGCAGGGGCCGGTATATGCCGATATTATTTCCGGCTATCCGGTAAGGCGAAAGCGCGGGACTTTGATCAGCGCATCCTGCCTGCAATCGACATATTCACCGCACCCTGATAAATCAGGGCGATCCCGACCAGACGCACGATCATATTGGTCAGCCTGAACGGATCGAGCAGGATCATCACTCCGAACACGATACCGGCGATGATGAGCATCGTCTGGGCTGTCGTTCTGCGGCTTCCCTGAGTCAGTGCGGTAATCGAGCTTATTAACAGAATAATCCCGCACAGGATATTGACATACGATATCACAGAGCGTGGGCTGCGCACGAACCATATTCCCACGAGAAGTATGAGCACAGGCCCGATGATCTGCGCATCCACTCCGAAGCGCATGCTGCTTATGATTCCCATGACACCGCTGATGACCAGAAGCCATCCGCCTATCCTTACGACACTTGACAAAGCATAGGTCGGAGTCAGAAGGAACATGATGCCAAGAAGCACCAGCAGAATTCCGCTAAGGAGATTCTGATTGCGAACGATTTTTCTGAAATCCATAGTATTCTCCTCCTGTTATTTCTTACAGAGTGAACTCTCCGCACAGAATACGATCAGCTGCACCGATATGTCATGTCCTCACGGGGAGTTTGCATTCCTAAGAATCATTAACATTATATCACGTTTTTTTCACTGTACAAAAATACACAGAAATTTCATAATTCGGTACTTGAATACCGACATTGGCTGTGATATTATGCTCCTAGATAAAAGGGAGTAGCGGCCGGCAGCGCCGGAGCGAATACCGTCAGGACGGTGCCTCATGCACCCGGTGAGCATTGACAGCGAGACTTTTATCATGACATGTGATCATGATAAGGGTCTTTTTCTATATCATGACCACAGAATTCGCCGTAAGAATCAGGCATATAAAGGAGGACAAAGACATGTTAGGAGCAATTATTCTTATTATTTTGTTTTTCAGCGTAGTAAAAATCGGATTAAAGCTTGCATGGAGCGCTTTGAAATTCGTTTTCGGCCTGGGACTTTTCTTCTTCTGCCCGCTGCTTTTCGTTATCGCAGCTGCGATGGGAATGTTCGGAAGCATGCTGATCCCGATCATAATCATGATCGTACTCTTCACATTCGGGTTTATCCGGGTATGACAAACGGCTGCTGAGTGCAGCTAACTTAACGATAAGAGGCGGCCGCGTCAGATAGCGCGGCCGCCTCGAATTATATTCAAGTCTCACTCCGCCATTAGCGGCGGAGCCTAAATTCAACTCCGGCTCCGCCATTAACGGCGGAGTATAAATCCAACCCTCTCTGCGCCATCAGCGGCAGAGATCATTTTCCTCTTACGTATCTTCATTCGGCAGCTTCCGGAAAAACATCCATCCGAGAAGGACCGTCAGAGGCAATGCCAGCACCTGGGCTACAGGCTGGGCCTCCTGAATTCCGGAAAGCCCCCGCATCTGTGTCAGTATGAGCAGGGCCGGAATAAAGATAAGACCGTTCCTCAGGGCGCTGAGCAGAGTCGCTCCGAGTCTCCTTCCGGTGCTCTGATAAAGCATCTCGGTCGACATGCAGGGCGGCAGGCAGATCAGCGAGAACATCTGAAGTTTAAGAGCCCTTGTCCCTACCGCGATGACCTCCGGATCATCCCTGAAGAGACCAATCATATTTTCAAGATTGAGCAGCACTATGGAGGCACCGAAAACTATGACGCAGGTCATCATGATGATCGTCGTCTTGTAGCCCTGGCGAAGTCGTCTGTACTTTTTCGCTCCATAGTTAAAACCACTGACAGGCTGGAAGCCCTGACCGATGCCGAGCCCGATGGAAATTACGAAAAAGGAGATTCTCGAGACAATGCTCATGGCAGCCACAGCCGCATCACCGTACACGGCGGCGTTGGTATTAAGAAGGACCGTGGTGAAGGAATTGAGACCCTGACGGAGTAGACTCGGAAAGCCGGTCGCCATGATATTGGCAGGCAGGGCGATGCTATGCCAGCTTACATTGGATAAGGACAGGCGGCTCTCGGTGCGATTGGTCACGAACATTCCGAGAAGAATTCCGAAGCTAACGATCTGGCTGAGACAGGTCGAAAGTCCTGCTCCGGCAATCCCCATATGCATGGCGAACATGAAGATCGGATCACCGGCCATGTTGAGAATCGCCCCGGTCATAAGGCCGATCATGCCCAGCGCGGCTTTGCCTTCGTAGCGGAGAATATTGTTCATCGTAAATGACATAGCCATGAACGGTGCCGCCGCGAGAATGAACGATATGTATGTTTTCGCATACGGTGCGATCGTCTCCGTGGAGCCGAGGGCGAAGACTATGCGGTCAATATTTGCAAATCCGATAACCGTGATAGCGGCTCCGCACATAAAAGAGCCGAAGCAGCCTGTCGAAGCCGTCTTGGAAGCCGCCTCGGTATCCCTTGCCCCGAGAGCTCTCGAGATGATACTGCCCGAGCCCTGGCCGAACATGAATCCGAAAGCCTGGATAATCGCCATGAAACCGAAAACTATGCCGACCGCGCCGCTCGCGCTCGTCCCAAGCCTCCCGACAAAAGCTGTGTCAACGAGATTGTAAATGTTCGTGACCAGCATGCTGATGATCGTCGGGACCGAAAGGGTCGCGATCAGCCGCGGGATAGGCGTCGCGGTCATCTTTTCGTATTGTGTCATCTTAGCTTCCTTAGTCATTATCAGTTGTACTTAGCCTCCCTGAGCTGGGAAAGAAGGAACTCCGTGCGCGTTATCGCGGAGTTCACCTGGCGGCGGGCATCGCTGATCTTCTGCTGGACCATGAAGTCAACGATGAATCCGTCAAGGAAAAAGTCTGCAAATGTCATAAAATCCCCGACATCTACATTAATATAGTCGAGCCCCTGCACGTCACTCAGTTCCTTCTGGAACTTCCGAAGATCGACTTTGGCATCTTCTATGCAGCGGCTTGCCCCTGCCAGACGGGCATGCTTCAGCATCCCGGTGAAGAAATTTCCGCCGATTATATCCAGGAGTCCCCAATTTCGGGCGCTGCCCAGCTTTTCATCCGCCTTGCGGAGGCTTGCCAGAGCACGCTCACCCGCCTCTATAGCTTCCCGGATCTCTTTATCACGATTATAATACTCCATTACACTCCCTCACTGTACTCCGTATACTCTCTCGAAATACTTTGCCAGAGTTGACTTCGCCTTGTTGGTACAGACATAGTTGATCCACTTGAATGAAGGTTTCGCCTCCTCGTCCGTAACGATCGTGACCATGTCGCCTTCGTTCAGACGGGTGTGGGCCGGCATCCAGGCTTTTGTCTCATCGATCGTCGCGTATTTAAAATGAAGGCCGATTTCATTGTGCAGCGCGAACGCAAAGTCAAGTACTGTGGCTCCTTCATCGATAAGAAAGGCTTCACCGTCACGGCTGAATATCTTGATCTTCTTGCGGTAAGTATCCCGCGGGTCATATTCGTCGATCCTGCGCCGCCTCATGAGCTGCTTCTGCTCCGTAACAGCCTTTCCCTGGCGATACTCTCTGTAGTTTTGTTCCGTGCGGACAAAGAACCTGTACAGGTTCCCGTGTTTCCCCCTCAAGATATAATATGTGTAATCGCCGTGAGTAGTCTTGCCCACTTCGACGATGCTTATGCCTTCTTTCCAGAGTACCGAATCGTAGTAGGCATAGAACACGTCCTCAGACCGTTTCTTCGCGTTTTTCTGTTCGGTAACGTCAGAGACTATCAGGGTCAGGTCGTAGTAAGGCATGTCCTTGTTGTCCATGAGTCTGTCAAAATCCGACTTCATGTTCTCGGCCTTACGGCTCACCTGCCTGTAAATGCTGAAATTGTAGCGCGGTTCATATGTGAACTGAACAATGTATTTCTGACATGCGCGCGCTTTTCTGGGAAGAAATGGATTGTGTTTTGAAAATGCTTTCTCCATGAAAGCAAGCGTATCAGCCACATCGTGAGCCTGCTCGCTTCTCATCGAAAGCGCATAATGCTCGATAAGATCGAACCGTTCCCTGTGTTCAATAAGGAAACAGAGTTCTTCAAGCTGGTCGACAAGATAATTGGCACCCACCTCCAGCATCATGGGTATCAGGATGTCTCTCGTATGCCTGGCTTTCAGGATCTGCTTTTTCTCAGGCATTGCGTCGATCGTATTCAAGTTGTCAAGTCTGTCCGCGACTTTGATAAAGAGGGCCGTCCTGCTCGCATACTGCTGGAACCGGACGTCCGACATAATATCGATCTCCGTCTTTGTCGCATCCTTATGAAGGTTCTCGTCCACCGCAGTCATCGCGTTGACGAGCTCCGCCGTCTCCTCTCCGAATAATTCCTCGATTTGTTTCAGACTGACGCTGCAGTCCTCCACCGTATCATGCAGTATGGCCGCGCAGACGGCCACACTGTCAAATCCCCATTCTGCCATGCTCCGTCCGACCCGGAGCGGATGGTTCACGAAGGGTTCTCCGCCCTTCCTCATCTGACCGTTGTGTCTCTCCTCAGCGAATTGTATGGCTTTTCTGACAAGCACAATGTCCGGATCAGTGTGATTTACTTCCATCCCTGTTATGATATCGTTCGGACTGATGTTCTTCCGGTACATACTCATTCCCCCATGTCTTATCGCAGTCTTCACGGAAAATCTATAACCAGTTATAGGTTTTGTCGAATATTTTACACTATATTTACGTATTTGCCACTAGTTTTCTTCCAATTAGCGGGTAGAAATTTTTCTTAAAATCCGGTGGATTTCGTTCAAATTTTACAAAAATTTAAAAATGATCTCGGACAACGTCATTCTACTGCTCTTTTTTCACCGCATTTTTTCAAGATTGCGGGAACGAAATCCGATTATATGAGATAATATTTGTAAAACTTTCTACTTTTATATGTCTATGAAAGCTGATAAGATATTTACAGCAGCTTGTAGAAAGTTTTGCTATTACCTATATAAAGGAGAAGGTTAGAAATGGGCATCGGCAGTATTATTTCACTTCTGGGCGGTCTCGGCGCATTCCTCTTCGGAATGTCATTTATGGGTGACGGTCTTCAGCTTGCGGCAGGTTCAAAAATGAAAGACCTGCTCGAAAAACTGACGCGGCATCCGGTCATGGGCTTCCTCGTCGGCATGCTGGTCACAGTGTGCATTCAGTCTTCATCGGCAACCACAGTTATGGCTATGGGCTTCATCAATGCCGGGATCATGGATCTTGCCCAGGCGACAGGCGTCATCTTTGGTGCAAATATCGGTACGACCATCACAAGTATCCTGATCGCTCTCGACGTCTCCGGCATCGCTCCGATATGTATCGCAGCCGGCGCGTTCCTCATGCTCTACAGCAAGAAGAAGAGACAGAAGTATATCGGTCAGGTCATCCTCGGCTTCGGTCTCCTGTTCCAGGGACTTCACACGATGAGCAGCTCAATGGCTCCGCTCAAGGATTCCGTCATGTTCCAGAACTTTATTCTGAACGCCAAGAATCCGATACTCGGATTTGTCATCGGTATAATCCTCTGTGCGGTTATCCAGAGTTCCTCCGCTGCCGTCGGTATCCTGCAGGCCCTCGCTATGCAGGGACTTATGCCGCTCTATTTTGCGGCATTCATCGTCTGCGGTATCAACGTCGGCTCCTCGATGCCCGTTATTCTCTCCGCATTGAAAGCCAAGAACAACGCAAAACGAGCCGCGATCATCTATCTGATCTTCAACTGCTTCGGCGCGCTGCTGTTTATCCCGCTTGTCATGCTGACGCCTCTTACACAGACCATTGTTGCAAATGTAAAAAGCGCGGCCTTCCAGGTCTCCTTCTTCCACATTATGTTCAAGATGGTCACCGGTGTCATCCTGCTCATACTCACAAAGTATATTGTTCAGATCACTTACAGGATCCTCCCGAAGCAGGCACACGAGAGCGCGTTCCGCTTCGAGTACATTGATGAGCATCTCGCAGGTGATCCGTCCGTCATGGCACTGCAGGTCGCGAAGGAAATCGGCCGCACAGCCAATCTGGTCCGCGACAATGTCTCTCAGGCATCTGAGGCTCTCATGACCGGCAACGTCAAGAAAGCCCATGACATTACCGACAACGAAGAAGTTATCGACTACCTGACCGGAGCTATCATCGACTTTGTCACCAAGGTGAGCGGTGACGAGATGCCGGAAAAGGTATCGAACTATCTGGGTTCCGTCTTCCAGATCATGAACGAGCTTGAGCAGATCGGCGACCATGCGGTCAAAATCTTGTATAATGCGGAAAAGACAGCTGAGACCAAACAGAAATTTTCCGAAGACGCGATAAGCGAGTTCAATATCATTTACACTGAAGACCTGAGACTTCTCGACCGCGCTATCCGCCATTATGTCGAGCGCGTACCGGATGACGATCTGCTGGCTGAGGCCCGCGGAGCCGAAAAGGCGATCGGCCGAATGAGCAGCGAAGCGCAGGCTAACCACGTAAAGAGAATGCAGGATGGCACCTGCACTTCCGAGCTTGGCCTCACATTCGTCGAGAGCATCAACTCACTCACCCGCATCGCGAACCATATCGAGAGTATCGCGGAGCTCGGCGTGGAAGCTATCTGATAGCTGCCGCAAGCCACGCAATCCGGATCAGGCGGTCTGCGTCATCACATCCGTGATGCCGGGACCCCGGACAGCGAAACCTATTCTATGAACAAACCGGGACTGCCGCATCAAAGGCGCGGCAGCCCCGGTTCTTTTTATCTTACTTTTCTTATTTATCGATTTTCACAAGCACCCGCTCCACGCGCAGCTCGTTCATTGCAAGCACAGTCACCGTAAAGTCCGCGTAACGGAAAGATTCGCCTGCCTCCGGGAATCGACCGAAGCTCTCGATTGTCCATCCTCCTACGGTCTCACTCTCGAAATCAAAATTTTCTTCCCGTATATCCATGAGATCCAGAAAATCCGAGATCGGCATATCGCCGTCGATCTCATACTCGCTCTCACTCTTCTTCGTGACCTCGTCCTCAACGGTGTCGGTCTCATCCCAGATGTCACCGACGACCTGTTCCAGCACATCCTCCATCGAGATGATTCCCAGCGTCCCGCCGTACTCATCAACGACCACGGCCAGATGCTGTCTGTGTTTTCTGAAAGCCGCAAGGACCTCCGGAAGCTTCATTGTCTTATAAACATAGCAGGGCTCCATAAGCAGGGCTCTGATATCGACCTCCTCGGAATCGACTATAGCTTTCAGGAACTTGTTCATATGCAGAACGCCGATGATGTGGTCAATACTTCCCTCATAGACCGGGATTCTGGTGTAGTGGGACTTTGCGATCGTAGCGATAATTTCATCCCAGGTATCCTCTATGTCAATGGCAAGGACGTCCACTCTGGCAGTCATAGCCTCGGAAGCCGATACATCCGGGAACTCGATGGCCGCCTGTACAAGCTCACTCTCCTCCTCATCGATAACATCCTCATCTTCAGCCGTCTCGATGATCGTCTGCAGCTCCTCGACTTTGCCGTCGGAGTCGTCTTCAATGAGCTCGCCCTTCATCGGCGCGGTGATGAGCGCGATAAGCCCGACAAAAATTAGGACCAGCGGCTTAAGAACGATCATCAGGAAGCGAATGATGAACGCATACTTCTTTGCGTAATTATTGGCCCCCTTCTTCGCGGTTATTTTGGGGATCGTCTCGCCGAAAATGATTACTGCGATCGTCAGTATAACTGTCGCCACCCACGCATATCTGTCCGTTCCAGTGATCAAAATGACAGCTACGGAGCCGAGGGATGAGCTCGCTATGTTGACTAAATTGTTGCCGATCAGGATCGCTCCGAGCGCGTCGTCAAAATGGTCGACGATATAAAGCGCGATCCGGGCTTTCTTCGATCCTTCCTCCATCTCGCTCTCCAGACGCATGCGGCTGCAGGACGAGTAGGACATCTCCGATCCCGAGAAGAAACTCGAGAGGTATACACATATAACGATTCCGGCCAGCACATAATAAATCGTCATCTCTTCTCACCTCCCGTCTTCTCCGGCGGGTACTTATCGACGATTTTCATCATAACTTTCCGGATCCTGTTGTGTTCCATGCTCGCGATATAGACACGCAGGCCATAGTAATCAAAGTGCTCCCGGACCGAGGGGATGGACGCAAAGTGTTCATAGACCCACTCGCCGACTCGCTTGTTGATGAGTGAGTCGTCATTTGCAGGATCGTTGAATCCTATTTCCGCAAATGCGTCCCACACCGTCTCCTCCGCATCCACCAGGTAACTTCCGTTCTCCAGGTCGATGTATGGATCCTCCACTTCGTCTTCCTCGTCCCAGATCTCGCCGACCAGGGTTTCCAGAATATCTTCAATCGTGACGATGCCTGCAGTACCGCCGTAGTGGTCGGAGACAATGACCAGACTCTGCCGAAGCCTGGACATAGTGGCAAGCAGCTCGTCGATCTTTGCGCTCTTGGTGACGAACATCGGCTCATCGAGCAGCTTGCTCACACTCAGATCACTGCCGTGGGCAATATAGGCGCGAATATATCTCCGTATCCTGAGAACACCGATGATATTGTCAATGCTGCCCTCGTAGACCGGAATCCGGCTGTGATTCTGTTCCTTGATAAAGTTCAGTATCTCTTCCGGGGATTTCTCAATATCGATGGCGGCGACGTCAACGCGGGGCGTCAGAATACTCTCCACGGTAACATCGTTAAATTCGAGAGCCGACGAGATGAGGTCTCCGTGCTCCGCGCCGATACTTCCCGCCTCGGTCATATCCTCAATAATACCGTGAATCTCATCTTCAGTGACGGATATCGGCGGGTCCCCTTTGGTCAGCCTGCTCGCCAGGTTTCCGATTGCGGCAAGAATCGCCGCTGCCGGTCTGAAGATTGTATTAAGGAACACAAGCGGCCTTATGCAGCGGAGCGAAAGCTTCTCACTATATTTTTTGGCTATGCTCTTGGGAAGCATCTCAGCGAAAAAGAAGACAAAAAGGGATGTCACGAAAGTGCTGATCGTGACTGCGCCGATTCCCCAGATCCGGGTCACCTGCACGGTAACGATAGAAGCAGCCCCCAGATGGGCTATATTCGTGCATATAAGAATTGTACTTATCGTTCGGTCAAAATGTTCCAGGGAGTCAAGGACCAGGGCTGCGCGCTTGTTGCCGCGGTCAGCCAGGGTCTTCATCCGAACTTTGGAGACAGACGCGAG
Source organism: Lachnospiraceae bacterium (assembly GCA_045112915.1). Classification (GTDB taxonomy): domain Bacteria; phylum Bacillota; class Clostridia; order Lachnospirales; family Lachnospiraceae; genus Chordicoccus. The sequence goes on along the minus strand of JBGUIK010000060.1, from coordinate 4,237 downwards.
GGCTGTCTCAGTGATTGCAATATAATCCGCGAACAGAATGAGAATCGCGGCGATTAGCCAGGGTGTCAAGGCACCTTCGGACATGGAAATCTGTTCCTCCTCATGAGGTGATGAACTGTGAGTTAGTGGCAGGACTCATTGGCCCCGCCACTGTTCTTTACGCATTGTACGGAATTGAGCCTTTGTTGTCAAGGAGCTTCCAATCGTTGCTCAGACATGCTTCTCTTCCACAAGAGTTTTCGCGTCCCGGATACTTATTTCTCTTGCGTCAGCAATTTTGCGAAGATCATCGAATTCGTATTTTGAGCGGGATACACCGTAGCCGGAAACTTCTTTTCTGCGTACATAGACGCCTTCCGCAGACACTATATCTTCGCTGCGGTCCAGAACATACCTTTTTAGGAGTTTTTCACGGATGCCGATCGTCGTCGTGTACTTGAAGATGACCCTGATTATGCTGTCCTTCTGTGAAGGCGCGCATAGAACAGACAGCAGGATCCCCGGTCTGTTCTTTTTCATAATGATCGGGGTTGAAAAAACGTCTCTTGCGCCTGCCGCAAACAGCTTCTCAAAAGCATAACCCAACTCCTCACCTGTCATATCATCAATATTGCAGTCGAGCTCAATGATTTCATCAATTCCCCGGCCGGTCTCCCCCAGCATGACCCGGACACAGTTGGCTTCCTCGAAATCTTTGCTGCCCATACCATATCCGATGGCCCTGACGGTCATGACAGGCATGTCGCCGAATTCATTTGCAAAATGCTTGAGGAGAGCCGCTCCCGTTGGTGTACAGAGTTCACCGCGGACCCGGCCTCCGTAGATCGGAACGTCTCTTAAGATATAGGCGGTGGCCGGCGCCGGCACCGGAAGTATTCCGTGCGCACAGTGCACGTGCCCGCTGCCGACGTGGATCGGCGAGACAGCGATGCGGTCGGGGGCAATCGCTCTCACAAGATAGCAGACGGCCGTGATGTCCGCGATGGCATCCATGGTCCCCACTTCGTGGAAGTGGATCTCCGTCACCGGCATGCCGTGTGCACGGCTCTCCGCGTCCGCAATGAGCCGGTATACCGCCAGGACATCGTCCTTCACGGCGGCCTCAATGTTCAGACCATTGACAATTGCCTCGATATCAGCCATGGAGGCGTGGTGATGGCTGTGAGCGTGATGATGGTCATGGCCGTGCTCATGCTCATGACCATGCTCATGGTCGTGGTCATGGTCATGGTGATGGCCGTGCTCATGCTCATGGTCGTGGCCATGGTGATGACCGTGCTCATGCTCATGGTCATGGTCGTGGCCATGGTGATGACCGTGCTCATGCTCATGATTATGCTCTGCATCGCGCAGCAGGTCAGCCTCCAGGACACCATCGATTTTTACACTGACGTGAGTGCCGGTGATGCCGCACTTGACAGAGGGAGTGGCTTCGAACCTGACACCGGGTATACCAATCGCGTTCAGCTCTCTCAGGCACATGTTTTTATCCGGAACAATTTCAAGCAGGGCTGCCGTGAGCATGTCGCCCGCAGCTCCCATACCGCATTCAAAATATAAAGTCTTCATTCTTTTTATCTTTCTAATTACTCACTATAACTTTCCATTTATCGATATTCAGGCAGCAGAAATCGAAAATGATGGTCTGATACTTATTTTACATGGTTGATCAGGCTCGCCTGATACCCTGCGCCGAAACCATTGTCAATGTTGACGACTGACACTCCGCTTGCGCAGGAATTGAGCATACTCAGGAGTGCTGATATGCCTCCGAACGATGCCCCATATCCCACCGATGTGGGAACCGCGATCACCGGACAGTCGGCAAGCCCTCCAATGACCGAGGCAAGTGCCCCCTCCATGCCGGCGATAGCTACAATGACCTTCGCAGACATTATTTCTTCTCTGTGGGCAAGCAGTCTGTGGATGCCCGCTACACCGACATCATACAGACGCACGACCTCATTTCCAAGAATCTCAGCTGTCAGCGCAGCTTCCTCCGCCACCGGTATGTCGCTCGTCCCACCGGTGGCAACGACAATCTTTCCGGCACCGTCTGGCTCAGGCAATTCACCGATGATTCCGACCCGGCTCAATTTTTCATATTTCACATCATGCCTCTCGCTCAGATACTCATAAGCTTCCGGCGCAAGGCGTGTGATAAGAATCCGATCCTGGCCTCTCGACAGCATGGCATCGACGATCCCGGCGATCTGCTCCTTCGTTTTTCCCGCCCCATAGATGACCTCCGATACACCCTGGCGGATTCCTCTGTGGTGATCCACCTTGGCAAAGCCGAGCTCCTCGAAAGGCGCATCCCTGAACTTCATTGCAGCAGCCTCCGCTGACACAGTCCCGTCCGCGACCCGGTTCAGCAAAGCCAATAACTCTCTTTTTTCCATATTTCCTCATAAAGCTGACATATAGTACGTAAATTACAGTCCGCCTCCTTAAGAGGCGGAATCATCTCACACAGAGACTGGTTTGGTGCCCGCCGCCTGTAGAGGCAGGGTCATCTCACACTGAAATATACATAAAAATTATACACTAACTCCCGTAAAAAGCAAATGCCCCAAATAATTCCCGGAATCATTGCACATTACAATCTCATAAACTTGAACCCAAAAGCAGAAGCAGCAAAATCCTGCTTCCAGAATAAGTAAGAAGGGGCTGTGAAAAAAGTCCTATGAAAAAGAACGCCTTTAGGTGAAAACCTAGAGGCGTCCTTTTTCATTTGGTATAATTATTTTGCGATGAATAATACCAATACTTACTATAACCCAAAGCAGGGAAGATTGCCACTGTTTATTACAGATGTCCTCGACATTTGTGATCCGGTACTGGCATTTGACAGAATCATGGAGGAGATTGAAATCGCAAAGTATCTGAAGCCTGAGCCATCACATAAGATTGGCCGGCCAGGATATAATCGGGTCAACATGCTTAAGACAGTCTTATTCGGCTTTATGGACACGGGATATGCATCCCTGAGAGAACTGGAAGACCGTTGCAAAACAAACATACGGTATATGTACTTGATGGATTATGAGACTCCTACCTACCGTTCCTTCAGCTATTTTATCAATGAGGAACTGAAAGAGCCGGCAGAGGATATCTTTAAGGCCATCGTGGACTACATAGTGGATCAGGAAGGCGTGGATCTACAGCATCTGTATATAGATGGCTCCAAGTTTGAAGCAAATGCAAACAAGTACACATGGGTCTGGAAGAAGGCAACAGAAAAATCCAGGTACCGTCTGTTTTCGAAGATCACAGTGCTGTTCACGGAAATGAATGATACGCTGGCGTACACCGGGTTGAAGATTGAGACGAAAACAGAGTATACACCGGATGAATTGGAAACGGTCCTGAACAGATATGCTTCCGTCTGCCATATTGATGAAAAGGACTTTGTCTCCGGACGTGGACACAGGAAAAGCCAGGAACAACGGTATTATGAGAAACTGAAGTCTTATCTGGCGAAGCTCAGGGAATATGTTGTAAAAATCCGGATCTGTGGCCCGGACAGGAACAGCTATTCCAAGACAGATCGTGATGCAACGTTTATGCGGATGAAGAAGGACTACATGGGAAATGACCAGCTCCTGCCTGCATATAACATCCAGATCGGTGTAGCAGATGAATACATAGCTGTAGCAGATGTGTTGCAGCATCGTTCAGATATGGATTGCTTTGTGCCGTTAATGGAAAAATTTCATGAGCTTTATGGATTCTATCCCAAATATCCGATAACAGATGCAGGGTATGGTTCATTCAACAACTATCTGTTCTGTCAGGAACACGGGATGGAGAAATTCATGAAGTTCCCGATGTATAAGAAAGAAACAACAGACAAAGACTATCATGACGACCCCTTCCGGGCAGTAAACTTCAAGACGAACGAGTTTGGAGAAATGATCTGTCCGAATGGGAAAGCGTTTCATTTTGCCTATAGGAAACCAGTACGAGGCAATCAGTATGGGCGGCAGGAAGAATACTATACCTGTGAAGACTGCAGCGGATGCCCGTATGCGGAGAAATGCAAGAAGACAGAAAAGAACAGGACTGTCCGGATCAACGAAGAGCTGAGCGTCATGCATAAAGAGGTGATTGATAACCTGGAAAGCATTCATGGAGCGCAGCTGAGGATGAACCGTTCAATCCAGGCGGAAGGTACCTTTGGCGTAATGAAATACGATCGATGGTACAAGCGTACGGTAAGAAGAGGTCTGGATAA
>JBGUIK010000059.1:0-4011 GCA_045112915.1 Lachnospiraceae bacterium | reverse complement strand
AACGGTGTGAAACGTTGGCGGCTGAAAAGGTCGTCCACTTACGCAGTAGCCTGAAATAGGAACTGTGTAAGTAGAACTGAATGTGTGATAAGTCAAATGATAGGGTAACGCCTTGAAGGGCTTCCTTAATACTCCGACTGGCGTGGATTAGGTAAATATGAAGGGTCAGAAGCTCGGTGAAGTCGGCAGAAGCATACCGTAACAGGAAAGCTGACGAAAGCTCCCCAGAGGTGGGGGGGTGTATGTGATATGCCGGAGGTCTATAAAATACCTATGGTTAGAATGTGAAGAAAGCTGTATGAGTTCAGCTGAAAACTGACGAATCCTCGAATGTACAGGTCTATAGCGGGACGTGGTCGAAAGGCCATGGGACACAGATAGTGTCGTTGCTTGTGGGTGAGTAAGACTCGTTTTTATGAAAATCCATACGATGTTACAGGCATCGGATAAGTAACAGGCTTATAGAGGAAACCTAAGGGTATATATGCACAGATAACACATTCGGAACGTTGAAAGCTGGCAACATGGAGAGTTTACCCTCGAAGAAATGGTTGCAGGGAAAGCCTGTGTGAGATTAGCACATGTATAACCTGCATTTATGTCAGTGAGAGTAGTGGCATGGTACCTGTGAAACCGTGATAACAAGCGGTGGAGGGACGGCCACAAGTCGTGATAAGAGCAAGATATGGGTTCAACATGGGTTCTTGTAAGACTAAGAGATGTATTGCTCTGAATTAAGGAGGATACAGACCATGTTGAAGAAAGACAAGCTCAGGTATAACGAATACTATGATATGCAATCTGTATTTGATGAGTTATACCAGCAGAGCAGAAACAACAATAACTTTTACAAGTTAATGGAGGTAATAGGTTCTAAACAAAACATCAGATTAGCTTACAGAAATCTAAAGAAGAATTCCGGTAGTAGGACAAAAGGTACTGATGGAAAAACGATAGAAGATGTTTCAAGCCTCACAGACGAAAAGCTGATAGAAACGGTCAGACAGATGCTTGAGGATTACCATCCGCTGCCGGTCAGAAGAGTATTCATTCCGAAGCCGGGAAGCGATAAGATGAGGCCTCTGGGTATCCCTACGATATGGGACAGGCTGATACAGCAATGTATCTTACAGGTAATGGAACCTGTCTGCGAACCGAAATTCCATAATCATTCCTATGGTTTCAGACCCAACAGGAGTGCACACCATGCTGTCAGCAGAATGGTCACCCTTATCAACATGGGTAAGCATTACTACTGTGTTGATATTGATATCAAAGGATTCTTTGATAATGTCGATCATGGGAAACTCATGAAACAGATTTGGAATCTCGGGATCAGGGATAAACGGCTGTTGTGCATCATCAGCAAACTCCTGAAATGTGAGATTGAAGGGGAAGGTATCCCTGTAAAGGGAACCCCTCAGGGCGGCATCCTGTCCCCTCTACTGTCATCCATCGTATTGAACGAACTGGACTGGTGGGTAAGTGACCAGTGGGAAACGTACAAGCCGGAAAGGGCAAAGTCAAAAGGATTCTTCGGATATGCTAAGAAGTACACCAATCTGAAAGATGGATATATCGTACGATATGCCGATGATTTTAAGATTATGTGCAGAACATATCCGGAAGCGAAAAGATACTATCATGCCGTGGTTGATTTCCTGTGGAACAGGCTCAGATTAGAGATTAGTCCGGAAAAATCAAAGGTTACCAACCTGAAAAAGAATTCAACGGACTTTCTTGGATTTAAAGTCAAGGCAGTTCCAAAAGGAACATCCAAACATGGTTACGTTGCCAAGACGGATATGAGCGACAAAGCAGTAAAGAAATCAAAAGCTAATCTGAAAAAGAAGATTCTGGAAATCCAGAATCACACAGTTGCTGGCAGTGTTAAGAAATATAACAGTGCTGTAAAAGGCATTCAGAATTACTACTGTATAGCAACAAACATATATAACAATCTCACTGAGGTTGATTATGCCCTGTTAAGAACCCGTGCGAACAGGTTGAAGGATAAGGCAAAGCTGATACAGTTTTCCGATACTCCTGTAAAGTTCCGAAGATTAACGAAAGGCATCAAAGACCAAAAGATCATATACCGGATTATGGGTGTGCATATGCTTCCGATTACTGGAGTACATCATAAGTATCCTTTGAATTTCTCGCAGGATATCTGTAATTACACTGAAAAAGGGAGACAGCGTATCCATAATAACCAACATGCAGTTGGGAGAGCAAAGCTAAAGGCATTTCAAATGACCCTTAATCCGAAAGAATCCGTGGAGTTCAGGGATAACCTGATATCGAAATATATAGCGCAGTATGGCAAATGCCATATATCCGGCCAGTTACTGGAACCGGATGATGCGGTCGGTATCAGGATTAAACCCAAAGAGCGTAACGGTTCAGATGGTTATGGGAATCTTGTCATCGTCAATAAATCTTTGCTTCCGGTTATCGAAGGTATCATTGATTACTGTCCTGTTATTCTTACGGAAAAACAGAAAGAAAAGGTAAACCGATTAAGAAGAGCCAGAAAACTTAAACCTGTCAATTGAACTTGTAAAACTTGCTTGGACACGATGGAGCGCCGTGTGCGGTGAAAATCGCACGCACGGTGTGGGTCGGGGGAAAAGCTGGAGATCATTTCAAAGGCTTACCTATCGACATAATTCCGGGCCATCGTCCTTGCTTTTGGCGGAGTTTTCTTTGACCTGACGCCTAAGAGCGGGATCTATCTGAACGGTTTTGAAGTCTATGAGGATGTGTTTTATGGGAACAAGGAAACCAAAGAGAGGTTCGTGGCAACCCAGACCAAGTATGCCAGAAGCCTGCTGGCTGCAGTCATGAATAACATCGTCTTTACCCAGGAGCATGCTTCCGTTGTGGGACGGTGCTGCCGGAGGATGTATGAGAAGACCTTTGCCCAGAAAAAACTGAAAAAGCAGCCGACACTGAAGATGTTACGAGCGGAGATCAAGGCAGAACTTGATAAAGCAAAAACGGCTTATGACCAGAACATCATCCGTCCCATCTATAACAGCCTGGAGGAATATACGGAAGGTGCCTGCGATATGCTGGCCCGTCCGTCCAATGTAAGCTTTGATGAACGTCTGGTGGGCTTTGGCCTGAAGAATGTACCCGAGGATAACTGGGAAGCCGTCATGCTGACGGTCATGCATTATACCTCTGCCCGTATGGAATACAACCAAAAAGACCGTCGGGCTGTCCACTTCATCGTGGATGAGACCCAGGTGTTAAGCAAGAAGGGAACTTCTGCCGACCAGCTCAACACTGCCGTTGCCACCTTCCGTAAGTTCGGCGGCATCTGTACCATGGCCATGCAGAATCTGACAGCAGCTCTTCATAATGAACAGCTCAAAGAACTCTTTTCCAACTGCTCTTATAAATGTTTTCTGGATCAGGGCGGCGTGGATGCCAATGCCCTGGCGGAGATCCAGGAACTCTCCCAGACCGAGTTCGCCGCCTTAAGCTCCGACGAACCCGGCAAGGGCGTCATGGTCTGGGGCAAGAAAGTTGTCCTCTTTGATGCCAAAGTCTCCAGGGACAATCCGCTTTACGGACTGATCAGTACAGATTTTCACGGGGAGGAAGCAAAGGCGGAGGAAGAGGACAAAAAAGAAAAGAAAGAAGAGTTTATCCTGTATCCGGTTGAGGAGGAAGAAGACCCGCCGGAGAAGACCGCTCCCGGGAGAAAGAAAAAACGTGGCGAGATCAGACGGAAAAGAGGGGCAGCAAGAAGAAAGGAGCATGATGGCAAAAAGAAAAAAGAGTCCCGTGTGGAAGCGGAAGAAAGAAACACTGTCAGCAGCCAGGCAGAAGAACATCCGGATCGTGCCTCCCAGATCATTCTTCAGATGGCATCGTATCAGGATGTGAGCATGAAGGATCTTCTTTGTATCCTGGAGGACATATCGGAGAGTGAGGTAATGGAAAAAGCAGATGATCTGATTGCGGAAGGGAAACTGCTTGAGGTAGATAGTCTGTTTG
>JBGUIK010000058.1:0-76188 GCA_045112915.1 Lachnospiraceae bacterium | reverse complement strand
GCAGGTAAAACACCAAAGTCAATAATACAGACTGGGGAAAATTCATACGAAAAGCTTTCAGGAAGCCGCCGATCAGATCCCCCTCCTCATCCCGAACCAGACGCAGCGTCATCGTATAAAGCGCAACGGAGGATGCTCCGAATGTCATGATCGGAATCGAGCATATCAGCCACAGCAGGTTCAGTATGATGACATCCAACAGGCGTGACAGAAATCGGTTAAATCGGTTTCCGGAATCAAATATACTTTTCTTCCTCATATGCTATCGACCCCCGAATCGTTTCCATAATGCAAAAAGGAACCGATTTTCATCGGTTCCTGAGCGGAGAAGGGGGGATTTGAACCCCCGCGCCGCTATTAACGACCTGCACCCTTTCCAGGGGTGTCCCTTCGGCCAGCTTGGGTACTTCTCCACGTTGCTCGAATCTATGACGCATAGCGTCTCAGTATTCAGTTGCTGCGCATCCGCAACAGCAAAATAGATTATAGCAAACCCTCTCTGCTTTTGCAACACTTTTTTTCGAAGGACCGGCATTTTTCGATGAAAATGGTATTTGCGGCCGGACTTAAAAATTTAGTTTCAGCCCGACTGGACCGTTACAGCGCGCAGGAACAGTTCTGTCAGGCTGTCTTACAATTCGTTTCCGGCAGCAATGCATCCATCTTCGTGAGAAAAACATTGCAGGTCTGACCGAGAGATCAAAAACGCGTATGCGTTTTTAAGCTCGCAGAGAAGGACCTGCGTTTTTCGATGAAGATGATGATTGCAGCCGGACTTAAAAACTTAGTTTCAGCCTGACTGAACCGTTACAGCGCGCGGCACACATTACACATGGCTCAGGATCAGAGTCATCTCGCCCCTGGCGGTGAGTACGCCCTCCAGCGCGGGCACAAAAATGCTGTCGCCGGCTTTCAGCTCCTCCTCGCTTCCGAGGAACGAGACTTTGCCTGTGCCGCTCATGCATATGATCGAAGTGAACTTGCTCGTGTCCATCGGAATCCGGGTCTCACCTTTGATCTCATACACAGTCGCCTCGAAATACTTGCATCTGGTGACGACCGTGCCCGCGGAATCTTCCACCTGCTCAATGCCGGCAGGAACAAATTTCTTAAAGTTCAGGACATCAAGCGCTTTCTTAAGGTGGAGCTCACGAGGATTTCCGAACTTATCCCGACGGTCAAAGTCATACAGACGATATGTAGAATTGGAGCTCTGCTGGATCTCACAGACAAGATTTCCGCCTCCGATCGCATGTACTGTGCCGGCCGGAATATAATATACATCACCGGGTTTTGTCTCATAGAAGTTGAGAATATCCATGATCGTATTATCGGCTACACGCTGCTCGACTTCCTCCGCTGTCACATCACGGTTAAAACCTACATAAAGCCCCGCTCCCGGCTCAGCGGCCATAACATACCACATCTCGTTTTTGCCGTATTCATTTTCGAATTCCAGCGCATAGTCATCATTAGGATGTACCTGAACGGACAGCTTATCCCTGGCATCTATGAACTTGACAAGAAGCGGGAAGTTCTGCAGCGGGCTGCATTTCCACCCGAGTGCTTCCTTGCCAACGCCCTTCACGTAATCGTCAAAATACATGCCGCGGTAGCGGCCGCTCGCTATGATACTCGGTCCTGCCTTGTGAGCTGACATCTCCCAGGCTTCCGCGATAATATCATAGTCGCAGTTCATTCCGTAGACATCGCGAAGCTTCGTGCCGCCCCAGAGATTATCCTTGAAAGACGGGAGCAGCCTTACCAGCGGCTCAACGACATATCCGCCGGAAACACCTTCAGAATCCGTATCAAATATCTCGGCGCCGTTCTCAAAGCTTCCTACGGCTGTCTCCACCATGACAAGAGTCTCCTCACTCTGGTTGGAGATAGAATGTTCACAGCCGATTGGGATATCAATATTAGAATTAATGCCGTATACCCCGGAAACACCGTCCTTGATAATCTCCGCCTTTCCCTGGACTATGGTAAGGTTCTTGCTGCACTTAGCCAGGCTGTGAGCCGGGATCGTATTGCCGGCAGGGATAAAGAGCCGTCTGATCCTGTATCCTTCCGCTTCCACCAGTTCCTCATAATGTCCCCAGGGGCGGTAAAAGACTTTGCCGTTCCCGGCTACATTTGTCAGCTCTGCATGACTGTTGACTATATCCTTGACCTCACTGGAGCGTCCGTAACGGCCGACATAGATGGCATCAGGAGTATTCGCGACAATGATATTGTCAAGTCCGTTGATCACAATCGCCTGCTCGGGGTATGTGTTGAAGACCACCGAATTGTAGCAGTCCTCCTTGATCACTATGCCGCCTGCGTTATAATCTGTCGCTGACAGATCCTCCAGACTGTCGATCTGGCTCCACAGAAAGACTCCTCGAACAGCAGCAAGTTTATCGGTCTTCTCAAGCAGAGACTTCGCGATATGCATCGGATTAAAAATCTTCTCGGCCTTGGCCGTATAGTACACATAGTTGCCGGTAAGTGTAGGCGCGTCTATGAGAGCGCTCTTCTTCCACGCATCCTGGAGATCGTAGGTCTTTTCGGAGTCCTCTACCAGATACGTCATATCGGCACCGGCTGTGAGGCGTTCGTCATAGACAGCCCGGCATTTGTAATACTCTTCCGGCTGTGCAAGACGCAATTCATTGAGAAAAACATCCGCCCGAAACAGAAGCATGCCAAGATTCCTGTATACGGCTTCTTTCTTCAGATCGATCAGCGCGCGCGCCGCAGCATCCGGCTTCTCCACGAACTTCCCGACAGTCCCGTCGTCCCGAAGCCCGAACACATAGCCGAACCTCGGATTTATTTCATTCTCTCTCAGTGTGAAGAGCGCTATTTTTCCATCGCGGGCATATTCCTTGGCCTGCATGACGCAGTCCTTATAATCTTTCTCACCGTTGCCGCTCTCCGGTCTGGGATAAATCACATGGTCGGCGACCACGACGAAAACATATTCCGACGGAACAATATCCAGACAGGCAAGAGCAATCGCATGAAGCGTGTCCCTGGAGTTCTCCTCATAGACGCAGCGGTACGGAGTTCCCTGGAAAGCTTTCATCTGGTCTTCAATGATAAATCGGTAATCGCTTTTGGTCACAATGATAAATTCATCGCAGAACGGAAGATTTCTGGAGACCGTCTCCTGAAACAGAGAGTGATTTTTTTGAATTTCGATGAACTGTTTAGGATAACTCTTTCTTGACAGCGGCCACAGGCGCTCGCCCTGTCCACCGGCGAGAATCAGACATTTCATAGGAACCTCCTCATACAGTTGCTCTCACGAGCATCACATGTTTACATATCTAAGGATATTTTATCATTGTGACAGAAAATGGCAACATAAATGATGGTTACTTACAGCGCGCAATAGCGCAGACGGAGCAGAAAAAAAGAGCACTGATACCCGCACGGCACCACTGCTCCCGATTTTTCGTATGCAATTTGCGGTCAATGTCCGGCACTCTTTATATGCCCGGACAATTACCGGCTTTCAGCTATCATGCATTTCCCTGATTTTTCATCTTCAGAGCGCACTCACAGCACAGTCCGATGAACTCAATTTCGTGTTTTTCTGTCATAAATCCGTTCTTTTCCAGCTGGCTGTCAAGATCCTGCATGTAGGGCAGCACCGCGTCCGCGATCCTGCCGCAGCATCTGCAGTGCAGATGATAATGCGGCTTCGTATTATAATCATACCGCACATCCTCGCCCATCAGCTGGACCCGGGTAATGCTGCCTTCATCCGCAGCATCCGAAAGCACCCTGAACACAGTCGCGCGTGAGACTTTCTGTCCGTCCTGAGCCAGATGTTCCGCGACCATGGAAGCCGTCGGGTGATTGTCCATCTTATACAGCGCATCCCGAATTGCCCGCTTCTGATGGGTAGTTCGCTTCTCTGTTTTCGACATAAGATGCTCTCCTCACACAATGCAGTTCATAAGTGACCGGACGGTTCGCAGGCTGATTGCGGAGGACCGCCGGCATCTGCAAGCCTACCGTGTCGTAAACCGTATTTGAGATTACATCTCAATCTTAGCGTAATGGTCGTTTATTGCCAAGACTAACCTTTTATACCGGCACACTAAATGTCAGACAATCCCCGTTATCTATCTGATAATCATAGAAGTCTCCGCCGTCTATCCTCGACATTACAGCCATGATCGTGCCGCCGTGAACAACGAAAGCGGCGTCCAGCCCGTCAGCGATATCCATAGCCTCATAGAAACCCTTCATTACCCGGGTTGTCATCTCATCCATAGATTCGCCTCCCGGAAAAGGCATTGTACCGCCACTGTCGATCCAGTTCTGATACTCAGGATTTCCGTTCAGCTCCTTATAATTTCTGCCCTCAAATAAGCCGAAATCACATTCACGGAGATTGTAAATCACATTCTTCTCCATCCCCGGATAAATTATATCGGCAGTTTCAATGCATCTTCTCATCGGACTCACGAACAAGATTTCAGGACTTCCGTACACACCTCTCGCGGCCCGTTCGCGGAGTTCCGCAGCACTCTCCGGCAGGATCGATTCGTCTGTCCTTCCTATATATCGCTTCTCTTTATTTCCCGGCGTGCGTCCGTGCCGGATAAAATACAGTTCCATAGCAATCTCCGGATTTGTCAGCGCAGCGTCTCAAATCATTATGAGCGAAGCCGCTGCTGCCACTGCCGCAAATACAAGTTCCAGTTCAAGAATCAGGCAGCCGCACAGATCACCGCTCAGCCCGCCAAATTCGCGCTCCATCTTTCTGCAGAAAATGAGCGCCCACAGAGCGCCTGCTGCCACTGCCGCAAAACCGGCATACGGCGATATGAGGATCATCACGGCCGAGCACAGCACATTTGAACAAACAAGGGCGATCCTCACTTTAGGCTTATCGGAAGCTTCGGCGAACGTGTAAGCCAGTCCTTCCCGCTTGTTACCGGGCATATAGACCATAGCTGTCCCGGTCAGTGATCTTGAGTATGCAAATCCGGCAGCCACGATGAGAGCATATTCCGCCCTCACTTCAGAGACAGCTGCCAGCATAAGCAGATAGTACACAATTGTCATGATCACGGAAAACGCGCCTATGTGGCTGTCTTCAAGGATCATCAGTTTCTTTTCCCGTGATCCCCAGGAATTCCGGGCGTCCATCGTATCCATGTAACCGTCCACATGAATACCGCCCGAAAGGAGTATGGGGAGCGCAATCAGAAGGCATGAGCGCGCAGTCGTTCCCGCGCCGATATAAATGAGAAGCCGGAAAACAAGATGCCATAAAAGCCCGAGAACAGCTCCGACAAGCGGCAGAAAACATAGTACGAACCGCATATTTTCCTTCTTCCAGTCCACTTTCGGCATCGGTATTTTACTGTACATTGCAAATGCGATCACAAGCGACCGTACAACTCCCATCCGCGCATCTCCTGTTATTTTCTCGTGAACACCCGTATTCCGTCCTCAGCCTCTTCATCAGACACAAATCCCATATCATCAAAAGTAAGCGCGCTGTTATACTCCGCTGCCGCCACATCCAGGATCGGAAAAAGAAGGACAGCCCCCGTTCCCTCGCCCAGGGCCAGGTCAGCGTGAATGACCGCCTTTAGTCCCAGCTTTGACAGGACTGCCGATGCTCCCGCTTCCCTTCCTATGTGAGACGCGATCAGATAATCTCTGACGTTCTCATTCATGTAAACAGCAATGAGCGCTGCCGCTGCCGAAATAAGACCGTCCAGAACGACCGGAATCTGATGAGCGGCACAGCCCGTGTAGAAGCCCGCCATAGCAGCTATATCAAGACCGCCGACGCATCTTAAAGCTCGCCATGCTGTCTCCGCCGGCTCACTGCCGCTGCAATCTAATAATTCATGCTTGAGAAGGCCTCTCTTCACAACATCGATTTTTCTTATGAGACCGCTGTCATCAAGCCCGGCTCCTCTTCCGACTATCTCCCGGGGCGCAATGCCTAACAGGGCAGCAATAAGCGCAGCCGATGTAGTTGTGTTCCCTATTCCCATCTCTCCGGCCGCCGCGATTTTGATGCCTACTTCGCTGATCCGGTCAGCCATATAAAGCCCGGCACCGAAGGCTTCCTGAGCCTCCTCATCTGTCATGGCCGGTCCCTCAAGAAAATTGCGGGTCCCGTCTGTCACATGAAGATTGACCATCCCTCGCGGTCTGACCGGCAGATAACGTGAATCAATGCCGACATCCACACATATCACATCACATCCGGCTGCCCGGCCCATCGTGTTGATGTTCCCGCGCCCGCCGGCTATGTGAGCAGCGACACCCGCAGTGATATCCGGGGAAGACTGAGCGATCCGCTCAGCGACGATCCCGTTATCCGCCGCGAAGACGACAACGGCGCGGTGAGATATATCTATGTCCTCCGTCCTCTGGGCGCCCGCGATCCGAATGATCAGATCCTCGAGGTCCCCGAGGGATTTTTTCGGTTTGGACACGGCATCCCATCGGCCTTCGGCCCGGGACATCGCTTCCGCATCCGCCGGATGAACCTTTATTTCATCAGTCATCGATCTTTACCAGTGAGATCAGGAGCTCTGCGCACTTTTCCATCTCCTGAACGCTTGCAAATTCATATCGGCCATGAAAATTATATCCACCCGTGCACAGATTCGGGCATGGGATACCTTTATGGCTCAGGGCAGCACCGTCTGTGCCCCCTCTTATGGGCATCGTGACACAGTTCACACCGAGCTTTGCAAACTTTTCCTTAACGCGGTCGATCATATCCATATGATCTTTCATCACTTCGGCCATGTTATAATAGGTGTCCCGGATATCGAGCGTGATCGTCCCCTCACCGTACTTCTCATTGAGATATGTCGCGATTCTGCCGAACAGATCCTTTCTCATCTCGAATATTCCGCGGTCATGGTCCCTTATGATGTACTTCATCCTGGCCTCATCCACACCGCCCTCCATGGTCGAGAGCATGAAGAAGCCTTCGTACATGTCCGTATGCTCAGGTCTTTCAATCGCAGGGAGAAAACCGTTAAATTCCATAGCGACATAGATGGCATTGATCATCTTATCCTTCGCGTATCCCGGATGAACGCTCCTGCCCTTGATCTTTACTTCCGCGGAGGCAGCATTAAAACACTCGTACTCCAGCACACCCAGTTTTCCGCCATCCACCGTATAGGCTTCCCGGACTCCGAACTGATCCGTATCAAAATGCAGTGTCCCGTGACCGATTTCTTCATCCGATGTGAAAGCAACAGAGATGGTTCTGTGACGGATCTCAGGATGCTCACTGTAATACTGGAGCATATTCATAATTTCAGCCACGCCTGCTTTGTCGTCAGCGCCCAGAAGAGTTGTGCCGTCTGTTGCGATCAGCGTCTCTCCTCGATGCTCCGCCAGTTCAGGAAAATGATCCTCCCGAAGAAGCGGATCTCCGCCCTGATAGTTCTCAATGATCCTTGGGCGTATATTGGCACCAGACGCCGCCGGTGAAGTGTCCATATGAGATACGAATCCCAGAGGTTCTCCTTCCCCCATGAGCTTGGCATACACATTACAGTAGTCCCGATCATATACGACATCCTCAGCCCCGAGCTCGAGAAGTTCCGAGACAAGAAGTCCTGCCAGGTCATGCTGCTTCATAGTGCTGGGACTGGTCGTACTTTCCTCGTCGCTCTGAGTGTCGATTGCCACATAGTTAAGAAATCTGTTGATCAGGTTTTCTGTCATTATATACGCCTCCGTAAATACTATATTTTCTCAAATTCGAACGTGACCCGGCCTTGGCGGGTAAGAAAAAGGACGTCCCCGAAAGGACGCCCTTAAGCGGAGAGGATGGGATTCGAACCCATGCGCCCGTTAGGACAAACGGTTTTCAAGACCGCCTCGTTATGACCGCTTCGATACCTCTCCATATGTGCTGTCTCAGACAGCTAGATTATTATAACAAAGCCTGCGCAAAAAAGCAACAGCAAAATCAGATTTTCAAATCCTCGGGAGTTGTGATCTTAATATTGCTGTAGGATCCTTCGACAAGCCGGACCTTTGTAAGCCCTGCCGCCTCGACCACCATCGCGTCGTCTGTGATCTTTGTCATGTCCGAGTCCCTGATGAGTTCATACGCGGCTCTTATGATTGCGTATGAAAAGACCTGCGGAGTCTGAATAGTCCACACTCGCCTGCGGTCGGGCGTACTGCTGACAAAGCCATTCTCATCAGCGATCTTGATCGTGTCCTTGACCAGCATACCTGCCGCGACTGCCTGATAAGTCTCGACCTCCGAAGCACATCTCCTGATAATATCCTCTGTCACGAACGGTCTCGCTCCGTCATGAATAAATACGTAATCCGCCTCCGGGCAGGCCAGCAGCCCCGAATAAACGGAATCATAGCGTTCCGCCCCGCCATTGACGATTTTCTTCACTTTGCGAAAATTCTCTTTGAGAACGATCTCCGTCTTAACAAAATCAGCCCAGTCCGGTGAGACTACCAGTACGATTTCCTGAATTTCAGGACTCTCCTCAAATTTTCTTACCGTCCGAGTGAGCACCATCTCGTTGTCAAGAGGAAGAAACTGCTTGGGAGTTGCGGAATTCATGCGCGAGCCTGTTCCGGCCGCCACAATAATTGCTGCATTCATAAGGGACCTCCATACATTCTTACTGCCCGCTGCCAAAGACGCGGGAAGCATCTCATTTTGAGATATTCCGGCATTGAAAAAACGCCGCGTTTTTAAGCAGGCTTTACGCCCGCCATGAAATTATTTCTCCCCAAGCCTGAGTCCCGGTACAGCGTTCAGGTCCCATCCGCTTCTCGTTCCGGCCTCGTACTCGTGGAACGCGGCCGCTCCGATCATGACCGCATTATCCGTACAGTAGACCGGCGACGGGATGAATAGCCGGAGACTGTTCGCATCGCACATTTTCCTCAGCCCTTCTCTGAGTCCGCTGTTCGACGCGACACCGCCTGCCACCGCGACATTTTTAATACCGTAATCCTTTGCTGCCTTAAGTGTGTGTTCACATATGACGTCCACGACTGATTTCTGGAAGCTTGCCGCAAGATCCGCGCGGTTCACTTCCTCATGCTTCATCTCAGCCTGATTGAGATAATTAAGCACCGCACTCTTAAGTCCGCTGAAACTGAAGTCATACTCCGAGCCGTTCACCTTGGCCTTCGTAAAGCGGACCGCGTTCGGGTTCCCTTCCTTCGATATCTTATCGATTTTCGGTCCGCCCGGATACCCGAGTCCGATTGCTCTGGCCACTTTATCAAATGCCTCTCCCGCGGCATCATCGACTGTCCTCCCCAGGATCCTGAATTTCGCCCAGTCCTCGACAATGACCAGGTGCGTGTGTCCGCCGGACACGATAAGTCCGAGGTAAGGCGGGACAAGATCCGGATGTTCAATGTAATTGGCAGAAATATGTCCTTCGATGTGATGTACACCTATGAGCGGTTTTTTTGCCGCCCACGCAATTGCCTTGGCCTCTGCCACACCGACGAGCAGCGCACCGACAAGTCCCGGTCCGTAGGTCACCGCTATCGCGTCCGTATCTTTGAGCTCCATGCCCGCGTCATCAAGAGCCTTCTGGATCACATAATTAATTTTTTCTATATGTGCGCGGGACGCAAGTTCCGGAACAACGCCGCCGTAGACAGTGTGCATATCGATCTGCGAGTAAATGACATTGGAAAGCACCTCTCTGCCATCCCTTACAACAGCGGCGGCAGTCTCATCACAGGAACTCTCAATCGCCAGTATATCTATATGTCCGTCCATGTATCTGTCTCATTCCTCCTCAAAATTCAGCGTGATCTCCTGTCCGTCTCTTGCAGCGATGGCTTCGGGAAATACTTCTCGCACCGTATCCATATACAGGTCAGGGCGTACAAGCGACGGCGAGAAATGTGTGAGCCACATACGCGCGGGCTCAGCCTTCCTGGCGATCTCAGCCGCCTCCATCATTGTCATATGCCTGTGCTCTCTGGCTTTTTTCTCCATGCCGGGCTCGCCGTACATGCCCTCGCATATAAAGAGATCCGCGCCCTTCGCATGTTCTCCAATTGATTCCGTCGGTCTCGTGTCCGTCGTATAGACGACTTTTAATCCCTTTCGCTCCGCGCCAAGTACCATGTCGGGAGTAAAGACTCTCCCGTCGCTTTCAATCGTCTGCCCCTTCTGGAGAGGATTCCAGAACTTAAGCGGGATCTGATGTTCCCTTGCCCTTGCCGCATCGAACTTGCCGCTTCTTTTTATGCTCACCTCATAACCGTAGCACGTAATATTATGGTTTACCCTGAAGGCTGTGATATCCATTCCGTCAATATGGAACGTCTGCTCGTTTCCTTCTATCTCGATAATCTCCAGATCGAACGGAAGCTCCGGCGCCAGCGTGCGCACGGCGGCCATCATCCTCGGCGTTCCCCTAGGTCCAATGACCCGGACCGGCTCCGTCCTGTCAGAATTACCCATCGTCAGCAGAAATCCCGGCAGACCCGCAATATGGTCCGCATGAAAATGCGTGAGCAGAATTGTATTGATCGGCTTGAACGACCAGCCTTTCTCTCTCAGGGCGATTTGCGTTCCCTCACCGCAGTCGACGAGCAGGCTTGCTCCGTTATATCGCATGAGACAGGATGTGACCCACCTCTTTGGCAGAGGCATCATCCCACCTGTTCCAAGTAAACTGACATCCAGCATTCATATCTCCATTTCAAAGTATCTGAGGCTCCTGTCTGGCTGTCATGGTGACAGCATTTTCAACAGGTGCCGTATAGTAATTTTTCCTTATTCCGTCTCTGACAAATCCAAGCTTTTCATACAGATGGATCGCAGCCTCATTCGATTCCCTTACCTCCAGGTGAATGTCCGTCACACCGTATTTCTTCGCTCTCTCAAGGATTTCTCTCATGAGATTGGTGCCGATTCCGCGATTCCTCACTTTCCCGCTCACCGTAATGTTCAGTACATCCGCCTCGTAGGGCACCATGAGAAGTCCGACATAGCCGTAGATCTCCGGCCAGAAGAAATTGTCCTCATCCACCGCTTCCGGATCATAGTCCTCAGGAAACTCGTCCGACGCGACCAGAAAGAGCGTATCCTCGCGAAGCAGGTAAGTGAGCAGTCCGTTCTCATCCCAGGGAGTCAGAGAGTAAGCCCGCTCAAGTTCGGCGACCGGTGAGATATCATCAAACCGCATCTCCCTGATGATCATAGAGAATCCTTTCCGGCCATCCGGCGCTCACGTTCCTGCTCAGCCTGCGATTTTCGCAGGTAGATCGGCGCGTGCTCCTCCGCCTTCACATACCGGCCTTCTGCGTACAGCACAAGCGCCAGGGCGCCGACAGACGCCGCTCTCTGTTTTCCGACGTGGGCAGGCGCATATGAATACGAAACCGATAATCTCTCACTCTCCTCCGCAATGACGGGCACTCCGTCACCCAAAAAGATCACCCCGTCCTTTGTCAGCCAAGGTTCCATAGCGCAGATCTCGTCAATCAGTTCTGATGCCGCAATCGGGCGCTGATCCATAATAGTGATGAGCTTATGATTTTCAAATCTGTATATTCCGTTGTATACCTGTTTTCTGCGCGCGTCCATACACGGCACGATGAGTCCCTTGGCGTCGAACAGATTATATGCAAGACCTGCGAGCGTAGGCACCTCGATGATGGGAATACCGAGTGCAAGTCCCAGTCCTTTGGCCGTCGCGGAACCGATGCGCAGTCCGGTAAAAGAACCGGGACCGGCTGCTACTGCCACCGCGTCCACCTCACTGAGGTCAAGATTTATCATGCTCGATATCTCATCGAGCATGGGCAGGAGGGTCTGACTGTGAGTCTTTTTATAATTGACCGTGTATTCTGCCAGCAGTTCATTATCAGAAAGAACAGCTGCCGAGGCGACAAGCCCTGAGCTGTCCAGTGCAATCAGTTTCATTATGTCTCCTTCTTCTGCGGTTTCTGTTCATGACTCCTTCGGAAATCTGTGCGCAGGGATGCGTGCGGAGCCACTCCTTATGCCGGATCAGGCTTTGTTTCATGCGTGAAAGACGGACTTCACTCAAACGTGATCCTTCTCATGTCGGGCCCCCGGCTCAAATCTTTCTCTATCCTTATATGGATCGTGTTTTCCGGCATGAGTTCCTCAATAAATTCCGCCCACTCGACAATAGTCACCCCGCCGCCGAAGAAACAGTCATCATAACCGATCTCCTCCATCTCATCGACGTCGGATATTCGGTAGACGTCAAAGTGAAAGAACGGAAGCCTTCCGCCCTGATAGCTCTGAACAATTGTGAAGGTGGGACTGGTCACAGGTTCAGTGATGCCGAGGCCGGCTGCAACTCCTTTTGTGAACACGGTCTTTCCGACGCCCAGATCTCCGCTCAGCGCATAGACCGTATCCGGTGCCGCGTTCTCACCTGTCCTTACGCCGAGGGCGTAAGTCTCCTCCTCACTGAAAGTCTCAAAAACCTGCATGTGTTCCTCCTATGTGTCCGGGCCCGTATGAAAGTACCGTTTCTATGATAGCGCACGATGCGCGGGGGCATCTAAGTATACCACGAGTTTTCTTTTTTGCAAACACATGAGTCATATACTGTCAGGGTAAACAGCGGGTAAACAGTTCAGACAGGCAGCTCCGGATTCAACCGCCTCTTGAACTAATTCGCTTCTTTTCGTATAATATCATGCGGTAGATATATATCGGATGTCCATGCATGCAATGACAACAGGAATCCGGATACGAGGTATCTACCAAAAATAATATCAAAGGAGAAAAATAATGGCATATCCGATCGTAACCATCACTATGGCAGACGGCAGTGTAATGAAGGCGGAGCTTTATCCGGAAATCGCTCCTAATACAGTCAATAACTTCATCAGTCTCATAAATGCAGGTTTCTACAACGGACTCACCTTTCACCGTGTCATCTACGGTTTCATGATCCAGGGCGGATGCCCGGACGGCACCGGCATGGGCGGTCCCGGCTACACGATTCCCGGCGAATTCGCGATGAACGGGTTCCAGAATACCTTAAAGCACACGGCCGGCGTTCTTTCCATGGCCCGCGCGCAGCACCCGGACTCTGCGGGCAGCCAGTTCTTTATCATGCACAAGGATGCCCCCTATCTCGACGGTCAGTACGCCTCATTCGGCAAGATCACCGAGGGCATTGACGTCGTCGACAAGATTGCATCTCAGCGCACCAACTTTGCCGATAAGCCGCTTAAGCCTCAGGTCATTTCTTCAATGACTGTCGATACGCAGGGTGTCAATTACCCGGAACCGAAGAAAGCATAAGAATATTTCAGAGACAAAAAGAGTTGTCACTTGCGGCAGCTCTTTTTATCTCGGCGGAAGTTCATCTCCCGCTGAGATAAGCTCTGCGCCAGGTCTCATGATCGAGGCAGGGTCGTAAATTCCTTCTCATTTTCCTCGATAAATTCAGCCTTGCCATCTGTATTCTCAATCACCAGTTTTCTTATCCTCTGAACGTCCTGCCGCGGGACAAACTGATGCATGATCACGTCCTGACCATATTCGATCTCACAGGCCGGAAGATTCTCGCGGGCAAAAACATATTGAAGCTTGCCTGCCTGAGGATAGGTCACCCGGATCACCAATTCAGACCCGCGTATGACTTCTATGACCTCCGCGTTCTTAAGTGCCTCCTTTACCGCCGCGGTATAAGCGCGCACAAGTCCGCCGGTTCCAAGCAGCGTACCGCCGAAATACCTCGTCACCACGCAGGCTGTATAATGCAGTCCGGCGCCGGAAAGCACCTCCAGCATCGGCTTGCCGGCTGTCCCGCCGGGTTCCCCGTCATCATTGGACCTCACAATTTCTTCGGGCGTTCCCGGAGTACCGACAACACATGCAAAGCAATTGTGTCTTGCGTCATAATACTTTCTTCTGGCTGCCGCAAGATATGACTCCGCCTCCTCCAGAGTTTCCGCATGGTAGACCGCGCCGATAAATCTGGATTTTTTCTCTACGTATTCTCCCTGTCCGCTTGTTCGGACTGTCTTATAACTATCCATAAATCTCCACTCTGATAATCAGGTCCCGCTCGCAGAAGCTCTCACTTATCGTCTCCTGTCGCATAAGACCCGCTTTACATACTGTCATCTTCTGTCACGACCGGTCCGCTATCCTTGTTGTGAAAAAAGTCGTATACACTCCGTGCCGAATTGGCATTCATAGAAGGCGCATGCAGCAGTTCCTCATATGAGGCATCGCGGATCTTCTCCGCCGTCTTGAAAGTGCGAAGAAGAGCTTTTCGTCTTGTCGGCCCGATACCTTCGATCTCATCAAGGACAGATCGGACCTGCCCCTTGCTGCGCAGCTGCCTGTGATATTCAATGGCAAATCTATGGACTTCGTCCTGGATCCGTGTGAGCAGCTTGAACCCCTCCGAATCTCTTGCGATCGGTATCTCCCGGTCATTGAAATACAGGCCGCGCGTCCTGTGGTAGTCGTCTTTCACCATGCCGGCGACCGGGATGTCAAACCCGACTCTCCGAAGGACCTCCTCTGCAATGTGGACCTGTCCTTTTCCGCCGTCCATCAGAATGATATCGGGCAGATCAGTGAATCCTTCCGAGCCATCTCTTGCCCGCAAAAAGCGCCGGGTGAGCACTTCGTCCATGCTGGCGTAATCATCGGGTCCCGCGACCCACTTGATCTTGAACTTCCTGTAATCGTTCTTCTTAGGCTTTCCCTTCACGTACACGACCATAGAGCCGACGGAATCGAATCCGCTGATATTGGATATATCGTAGGATTCAATGCGTTCTGCCCGCTCAAGTCCAAGTAGGGCCGCAATTTCTTTCACCGCGCCGATCGTCCTCAGTTCCTCGCGCTTCAGTCTCTCCCTGTCCCTTGAAAGAACCATCTCCGCATTCTCATGGGCAAGCGCGACAAGTTTTTCTTTCATGCCCTTTAGCGGAATCCGGATCCTGACCCTGGAGCCCCGCTTATCGGAGAGCCACTTGGATAGCAGCTCGCGGTCGGGAATGTCATATTCGAGCATAAGCTCCTTCGGAACGAACGGAGTGCCCGAGTAATACTGTGATATAAAACTGGCAATCACACAGGCAGGGTCGTCAGTGTCATCGGCTGTCAGGAAGAAATGCTCCCTGCCTATCAGCTTGCCCTCACGAACAAAAAAGACCTGCACGACTGCATTCCGGGTCCCTGTGAGGTCGGGACTGAAATTGGCCTCATCCGTGAGCACAAGGCCTGCCTGTTCCTGGGTATCCATCGCGATCGCGATAATATCTCTGTCATCTCCATCGGAACCGGTGATCTTCTGGCGCTCACCGATCTGTCTTATGCTCTCGATAAGGTCCCGTATTTCCGCCGCCTCCTCATATCGCATTTCCATTGAGGCAGTCATCATTTTTTCAGTGAGTCGATCTATTTCCTCCTGATAATGACCCTTGAGAAAGTCAAGCATGCGCTTAATGTTTTCTCCGTAAGCCTCTTTTGTGATATATCCCTGGCATGGCGCAGGACACTGGCCGATATGGTAGTAAAGACACGGTCTGTCCTTCCCGGTATCCTGAGGCAGTTTTTTAGAGCACGTCCGGATGTGATAGAGCTTTCTGAGCAGTTCAATAATATCTCTGACCGCGGTCGAGTTCGTGTAGGGTCCGAAGTACTTTGACGTATCCTTTTTCATGCTTCTGGCGATCATGATACGCGGAAAATCCTCGCCGATCGTCACCTTAATGTACGGATAGCTCTTGTCATCCTTCAGCATCGTATTATATTTCGGTCTGTGTTCCTTGATGAGATTGGATTCAAGAACAAGGGCTTCAAGCTCGCTCGACGTAACTATATACTCAAATCGCTCGATATTCTGCACCATGCGCATGATCTTCGGGCTTTTCTTATAGCCTGTCTGAAAATACTGGCGCACGCGGTTCTTGAGACTTACTGCCTTTCCGACGTAGATAATATCGTCGTGTACGTCATGCATGATATAGACCCCGGGACTTCCGGGCAGCTTTTTCAGTTCTTCCTCTATATTAAAATCTTTGTTTTCACTCATTTTCAGCCGGTCGGCGTCCTCTGTCTTATCTTCTTTATATTTCCTCTTTGACGTTCCTGCCGCAGGAACATGTTTCAGCATTCCGATTATAACACGCAGACAGTATAGTCCGCAATTCACGCGTTAGTGAAGTCTCGTTCACATGACCGCATAATACGAAAGGCTGCCGCAATAAGACGTATCACCGCATTCTACATCGGCAACTGCCGCAGCTATCTGCTGTATGTATAAGCGGCGCCGTCTTAAACGGCAGCCCCGGAGAGTTCACCGGTTGTCCCGGACCATATCACTGTTTGCTTAAATTATGCAGGAATTTAATGATGTGGCCGCGTGTGCAGTTCGTGTCGACCCCGAAAGTACCATCAGGGAATCCCCGGGTGATTCCCTTCTGATATCCAAAGAGAATCGCCTTGTAGAACCCATGCTGCTTTGGGACATCACGAAACGGCGATACCGAAGACGTCTTAGGTGCCGGTTTTCCCATATATTTCCATATGAACATCATGATATGTCCCCTCGTACATTTCTCGTTCACGCGGAAAGTCCCGTCACTGTAACCTCCGGCAATACCTTTCTGGTACGCCCACAGTATGGGTTTGTAGAACCCTCCGGACTTCGGCACATCCCTGAAGGAAAGCTCAGGTGTGCGCTTCGGCTCCGGTTTCCCCGCGAAGCACCACAGGAAACGGATCGCTTCCCCTCTGGTACAGGTCCTGTTTATTCCGAAAGTCCCGTCACTGTAGCCCCCGGCGATGCCTTTATCCGCAGCCCAGTAGATTGCTCCGTAGTATGGGTGACTGGGATCCAGAACATCTGAGAAGACTTTTCTCGGCGCCTTAGCGGTACTGAGCGTTCTCGTCGCCGCACGTATGCGCAGCACTTCCCCGTCACCGTCCTCTGCCAGATCCATCCATCTTCCGCCCGGCTTTCTCACAAGGCTCCTGCAGTAAAGGTTATCCGTCTCAAATAGAACGTCTCTCACCTGCTGCCGTCTCTGGGCGGCAAATGACTCGGTCCCGGACCCGACATTTTCAACGACGATCGAGTACCAGCTGCCTGCGCTCACCACGATTTCCTTCTGCAGTCGGAAGGTATTAAGTCCCGCCCCATTCATCTGCACAGTCTGGCTGACAGCCTTTCTTCCGCTCGTCGGATCGTCCGTGTCGAGAAGATCGGTAAATACAGTCACTTTGTACCTGCCGTTACCGGTCCAGGCACACAGCGAAATCTCACCAATGGCCTCGCCTCGCCCGGCGCCGGCCTTGACTTCATAGACATTCGCGCCAGCGGTCATGTTTTCACCGCTCACTGCGGAGACCGGGTCAAGACAGCACGAGTTGCCCACCATTGCAAGTCCATCGTAGAAATACAGATTCGGATATTTTCTCTGCGAAGTCTTTATTGCCGATACGGACACGCAGCCGAGCATTGTCGCGTTTTCATAGGATATATAGAAGTATCCGCCGTCACCCCAGTCATCCCCCCAGGAGTTCTTGACGATCCAAGCTCCGCTCTTTCCCGGTCTGCCGGAACTGCTGTTAAATTTTGATACTGCAAATGAATCATTCCAGCCCACCAGCGTGACCACATGATTGCTCCTTCTGTGGGACGGATCATAGTAGCCGTTCGTAGTCAGGTTCCTCGACGCGTTCGCATAGTACATGGAAACGGAGACAGCTCCGTTTTCCATGATCTCTTTTTTTACTTTGTCAACACTGTAATCAAATGTCTCGTAGCCCTCAACTCCGGCATAAGACAGATAGGCTTTACTCTTTGACGGAATCGATGCCGACTCCTTATAATGCACGTTCCCAATCGAATCAACGTACCGTGTGAGATGAAACGGCACATCGTTTTCCTTCGCTATCCCCTGGCCGGTGCTGAGTTCCTGAAGAAGATAAATCGGACTGCCGGACACATATCTGTAAGCAGTCGGTTCAGCCGAGTCCACATAGATCATTTTCATATCCCCGGTATTCCGAAGAGGGTCGTTCTGCCTGTTGAAATAGAAATAAGCCAGCTGTTCTTCAGACAGGTCAAGCGTATTCTTGTTCTCACCGGAATATTTCTGAAGGAGAGATGTCTCCAGAATAGCTGCCGCGGAAAAAGCCCAGCAGAGAGCGGATGTTCCCTGATCTCTCACCGGTGTGAGCCGGGATGTGATATAGTAGGAGGGGACATTGGCTCCGACCAGCTCCTCGTCTTCTTCCTGTCCGCCTTCGTTGGGAGAAGGAGCATCGAACTCCCGGAGAGATTCATAATATCTTGCATATCTCTCCTCATCCGTGACATAATCGAAGGACTTCTCCCGCTCACCGGAATCACGGAAATTTTCGCCGTCACACGTCTCTTCACAGGATACCGCCGCCGGCTGCTCTTCTTCAGTGATATGAGACGCCATCTGTTCTTCCGGACATACTTCAGGTGCCGGCTGCTCTTCGAGCCCGCTTTCAAAAAACGGCTGCTCTTCAGTCCGGCATTCATCGCACAGCCGCTCTTCGGCCCAGTCCTCAAAAAGCGTCTGCTCTTCACCGGGTCCATCCGGAATGCTCTTCGCAGTCTCAGCCGAAGACACATGGGGCGCTGCCAAATCCTCATGCGGACAAGGCGCATTTTCCGTGCAGGAATATTGTTCACCCATAACCGGAGACACAGTCAGGGTCAGCATAACGCAAATAGCCGTGAGTATTAATATAAAACGCTTTATTCTCTTACACATAGCCGTATCTCCCTTTAAGATGAAAAATGTATGCACATGCCAAACAACATATGGACATAGTGCATACCTGTTAGTGCTATATGTAGGTATATGATAACATAAATTTTCTGATTTTTATATAGATACGACAATATTTAATAAACATGTAACACTCTTCACACTTATTTTACAGATTATAATTTCACGCAAATCGAGTTTCAGCCCGGAAATGAAATCTCCGGATCCGGACCGTTTCCGCTTATTACATTCCCGCAGCTCCCTGCATTCTCAGCGTCCCTTCAAATGGGAACAACAATGTTGTTTAATCTACCTCCGTGTGTTAAACTTAAATATAACGCAGGATTTCGGTTCGGAAGGTGTCTGCCGGAGCTGACCGGGATTCCGCACCGGATCCCGCGAGCGTAACTTGAATAAAATAGAAAAGAGGTTTCATGATGAAGACTGTTGTTCAGCTCAGCAAGCTGGCAGAGGAAATGAAACTTAAGAATCTGACCCCTGAAATCAGCATGGATGAGGTGGAGATCACCTCTCAGGAAATCAACCGGCCCGCACTGCAGCTCGCCGGCTATTATGAGCACTTTTCCCATGAACGTGTTCAGATTATCGGCTATGTCGAATATACTTACCTCATGCAGAAAGAAGAAAATGAACGCTCGGTATGTTTCGAAAAATTCATCTCCAGCGGCATCCCATGTGTCATTTTCACGACACTGACGGAGCCGACGGAGGATATGCTGTTCATATGCAAGAAGTATAATGTCCCCGCCCTTGTCACAACGCGCACGACCAGCGCTTTTATGGCAGAAATCATCAGGTGGCTCGGCGTTGAGCTGGCTCCGAGCATTTCGATTCACGGTGTTCTTGTCGACGTCTACGGCGAAGGTGTCCTGATCATGGGCGAGAGCGGAATAGGCAAGTCTGAAGCCGCGCTCGAGCTCGTACGCCGAGGGCATCGTCTGGTCAGTGACGATGTGGTCATTATCCGTAAAGTCTCTGATGCCACACTGCTCGGATGCGCTCCGGATGTCACCAAACATCTTATAGAGCTCCGCGGCATTGGTATCATTGATGTAAAGACACTGTACGGCGTTGAGCATGTCAAGGATTCACAGGCTATCGACCTCGTCATCAAGCTGGAGGACTGGAGCCGGGAAAAGGAATATGACCGGCTTGGGCTGGAGGAGCAGACGACTGAATTTCTCGGGAACAAAGTCACCTGCCACTCACTGCCGATCCGGCCGGGCCGCAATCTCGCTGTCATCGTCGAAACTGCCGCAGTCAACCACAGGCAGAAGAAAATGGGTTACAATGCTGCGCATGAGCTCTACAGGCGTGTGCAGGAGAATATAATGAACAAGAGAGGTGATATCTAATGGGCAAGTATTGTTTTGGTATCGATGTAGGCGGAACCACCGTAAAGTGCGGTCTCTTTGAGACGGACGGCACACTCTTAGACAAGTGGGAAATCGTTACTCGAACAGAAAACGGCGGTGAAAATGTTCTCCCGGACATCGCTGCGACGATCATCGCAAAGATGACAGTAAAGGGCATTGCCAAAGATGATGTTGTAGGTGTGGGCGTAGGCATCCCGGGACCGGTCATGCAGGGTGTCGTCCCGGTAGCCGTCAACCTTCACTGGGGAGAAAAAAATGTCGAATATGAACTGGGTTCTATTCTCGACATGAAAGTCCGCGCTGGCAATGACGCCAATGTCGCAGCCCTTGGCGAGCTCTGGAAAGGCGGCGGAGAAGGCAAGGAGAACCTTATCATGGTCACACTGGGAACAGGTGTCGGCGGCGGCATCATTGTCGACGGGAAAATCATCGAAGGTTCCCATGGCGCCGGCGGTGAAATCGGCCATGCTCACGTAGACGACAACATTAAGGATCCGTGCAACTGCGGAAACTACGGCTGTCTCGAGCAGGTCGCGTCCGCAACAGGCGTTGTCCGTCTTGCTAAAGAAGAGCTCCTGAAAAACCCGGCCGCTGTCACAGCCCTGCGTGATCAGGAAGTCACGTCCAAGGCTGTCTTCGACGCATACAAGGATGGCGATGCTGTCGCTACGGCGATCGTCAACAGATTCGCATCCTACCTCGGAACAGCGCTTGCTACATTTGCATGTGTAACAGACCCGGAAATCATCGTCATCGGCGGCGGTGTCTCCAAGGCAGGAGAAGCCCTCACAGACATAGTCGGCAAGTACTACCGCACACGCGCATTCTCATCCTGCGCCAATACACCGATCGTGCTCGCAAAACTCGGCAACGATGCGGGCATGTACGGAGCAGCCAAGCTCGTAGTATAATACCTGATCCCGGAAGGAACCTTGCGGTCTGACGTGCCCCTGCTATTTACCAGTCATCAAATCATAGCGTAAGAGTTGAAAAAGCTGCATATGAACGGCACATTCCCGTGTCGTCATATGCAGCTTTATTTCGTTTCGTTCGGCCCATCTACCGGCTTTCAGGCTGCGAATGTCTTCAAATCAATAGTCGCCTTCGTCCTCATCATAGTTCTCGTCGTTTCCGCCGTCCTCGTCATTGCCTTCGGACTGCTCCTCATCGGCGCCGTTTTCATTCTCATCATTCTGATTGGTATTCTGATTCTCGCCTTCCTGATTTCCGTGATTGTCCTGATTCTCCTGGTCATTCTGGTTATTCTGCTCCTGCTGACCGGTCTCTTCTTCATCTCCGTCATCCCAGTCATAATCCCATCTGTCCCAGTCTTCCTCTTCTTCCTCGTTATACCCGCTGTGGACACGCCATCCTCCGCAGGTCTCGGTCGGAGCCGTACCCGGCGCAAAGTATTCCCAATGGGACGGACAGCTTCCTCTGGGGATAAGACCTGTCTTAGAGCAGACCTCCACATGCGTGATCGTGTTCGGAAGCATGAACTGGATCTTGCTCTGATTCCTTGAGATGCGGTCCATGACTTCCTTCCAGAGGATCTGATGGTAGACATGGTAGATGCCTTCATCCGGCAGATTCTCCGAGTCGTCATAGCCTGCCCAGACGCCGCATGTATAATACGGTGTATAGCCGACGAACCAGACATCACGGTACTCTGTAGTTGTACCGGTCTTTCCGGCGACGGGCATGCCGCAGTCAAGACGCACATTCTGACCGGTTCCCTTGGTGACTACGTCCTGCATAGCATTTGTGAGAAGAGCCGCTGTCTCCCGGGAAACAGCCCTGGTCGTCTCGGGCGTGTTGTTGATGACAATATTGCCATCCTGGTCTTCTATTCTTGTATAGAAGATCGGTTTTGTGTATGTGCCTTCATTTGCAATCGCCGCAAATGCCGCCGTCAGTTCAAGGTTAGTAACACCGTTGTAGATACCGCCGAGCGCAAGCGGCTGATAGACGTCGTTTCTTTCAGAAAGGGTCGTAAAGCCGTACTTGAGCAGCTGGTTGTATGCCGCCTTCGGCGTGATGTCCGTGATCGTCTGCACCGCAATTGTATTCACGGAGTTGATGATCGCGTCCCTGATATTCATCATATCGTGCGTGTAGGTGTTGTTCGAGTTCGATACAGGGGTGCCGTCCTCGTATGTGATCTCATCATCGAGATATGTCGACGCGAGAGTCTTCATTCCGCTGTCCAGAGCGTAGGAATAAGTGGACAGGATCTTGAATGTCGAACCGGGCTGACGGGTCGAATTCGTTGCGCGGTTCAGAGTCAGAGAAGCGGTCTTTTCTCCGCGGCCGCCAATGAGAGCTTTCACGTAGCCGGTCCGCTGATCCATGAGGACCATCGATGACTGCGGTTCCGGAGCGCAGGAGAATCTCTCCGCTATGATCACATCTCCGGCCTCCTCGTTCACCACATGCGACTTATAGTCGCTGACAAAATTTCTTGCCTGCTCCTCGGATTCGAACGCAAGGATACTGAAAGAAGGATCCAGATTCTCACGATAGAAATTGCGGAGCATCTCACGGCTGTAGTTCGTGACTTCTCCCTCCGAATTCGCGACGGAAAGAGCCCAGTCAAGCGAATACTTCGTACCTTGCGGGAAGTTCGCGGGATTGGAATACACTTCATCCATGATTGCCTGTATCTCCATATCCTGGGTCGTGTATATGCGAAGACCGCCGGAGTACAGGGCCTGATATGCCTGATTCTCTGTATACCCTTTCTGACGCATAAGGTCGGATACGACCTGTTCTGTCAGTTCATCAACGAAGTAAGAGTAAATCGTCGTCACCTGCTCATTGGTACTCTGAGCATTTGCGATTCTGTCGTAGACCGGGTCTGCCAGCGCCTCATCCATCGATTCCTGGGATATATATCCCTGTTCGACCATGTCATTCAGGATCTTGATACGGCGCTCGGCGTTTTTCTCCGGCTGCCTGATCGGATTGTACCGGCTCGGATTCTGGGTTATGCCGGCTATGACCGTAGCTTCGGACAGTGTGAGCGATTCGACGTCCTTGCCGAAATACTTTCTTGAGGCGGCCTGGACTCCGTATGTGCCCGCGCCGAGGTTGATCGTATTCAGATAGTTCTCCAATATTCTGTCCTTGGCCGCCTGCTTGCTTCCCAGCTCTTCCTCGAGTTTCTCCTCAAGCTCAACCGCAAGGAACTGCTCCTGAATTTTTCTCTTGACACTGTCAACTCTGCTCTCCTCCGTCCAGTTCGTGAATACGTTATTCTTCAGCAGCTGCTGTGTGATCGTACTCGCGCCTTCTGTGAACCGGAAGCGGTTTCGAACGCCCACGACAAACGCGCGGACGATACCCTTGGCATCAATACCGTTGTGCAGATAAAATCTCTCATCCTCGACAGCGATAACAGCCTTCTGCAGCGCGACCGGAACTTTATCCAGTGAGACTGATATTCGGTTCGAATTGGACGTTGTCAGTTTCTGAAGCTGATTTCCCTCCGAGTCGTAGATGAATGTGGCGTAACCGCTGGGCGCGATATTGACCGACGCGACATCCGGAGTGTTGGCTACAATGCCGCTCAGAATACCGAAGACGCCGAACCCGCCGACAAGGATGATTGAAATGAACGCGATCAGCAGAAGCCGGATCACAATGACTCCGACGCGCTTTTCGATCTCCTGGGAGGTCGACTCGAACTGATCTACTTTGCGCTCAATTGCCTCTGTAGTGTAATTCATGTACAAGATGTCCGCTCTTTACGGTGCGGCACTCCTCCTTCGAACATAGTCATAGATAATATTATTTTAAATCAAATAAATCTACATTGCAACATTCAAGTCACGCCTCTATGGAGGACTGAATGAAGACAACAGTCCGGCAAGGCTGCAGCGAATTTCAAGATCCGACAGCAAACATCATCTTCATCGAATTTAAAAATATGTGCACCTGACAGTGGTAATTACTCCCTATCAATTACACTTTTATAGTACAAAAGGGGCTGTCGCATTAAGACGCGCCACCACTATATATGGCAGACTTTATATGCAAATGTCTGCCATATATAGCGGTAACACCGTCTAATGCGACAGCCCCCAGGTGAATACTTATCAGAGATTAAATCTGTTCAGCCTTGTTCTCTACGGGAATCTCATCAGCCGAACTCTCTACTGCTTTTTTCTCTTCAGGCTCCATCGTGACCAGATCGATCATGGGTGCATCGGGATTCGGAACGGCAATGATCTGCTTCTCGGATGAGATCTCCTCACCAACCGGCGCAGAATCCATACTGCCTTCGGACGCTCCGGCACTGTCTGTCGGAGTACCCTCCTGCTTTTTTGCCGCATCCGGCGCCGGTCTTCTGACCGGTCGGCGTCTGGGTGTCCCGTCCGGATTCATCATCGGCCGTCTCGGGCGTCGTCTCGGTGTTCCGTCCGGATTTACCGGGCGTTCACGGCGCGGCGCGTAAGCCGCGGAGTCCGTTTCAGCCTTGCTGCCGTTGTCCGTGATTCTTCCCTCGATCCTCGGGACAGATTCATCTGTTTCCGGAATGCCTTCTACTTCGCGGAATATCTTCATGAACTCCTTGCCGGTGATTGTTTCCCTCTGGATGAGGTACTCAGCCAGGCGGTCCATTGTGTTCCTGTGCTCGCGAAGCATGCGGAGAGCCTCCGCGTACGACTTCTTAAGTATAAGCATTACCTCATGGTCGATCTCGGTCGCTGTCGCGTCACCGCAGTTCAGATACGTTCTGCCGTCCAGATACTGGTTCTCCTGAGTGACGAGACCGATAAGACCGAACTTCTCGGACATACCGAACTGAGTGATCATCGCGCGGGCAATCTTTGTCGCCTTCTCGATATCATTTGCAGCACCTGTAGTCACAGTGTCAAATACGATTTCCTCAGCCGCTCTGCCGCCGAGAGCCATGACGATCTGAGCCTCGAGTTCTTTCTTGGTATTAAGGTATTTCTCCTCTTCCGGCACGTTCATAACGTAACCGAGAGCTCCCATTGTCCTCGGGATGATAGTGATCTTCTGCACCGGCTCCGCATTTTTCTGAAGAGCTGACAGAAGAGCATGACCGATCTCATGGTATGAAACGATGCGTCTCTCTTCCACACTGAGGATGCGGTCCTTTTTCTCCTTACCGACGAGAACGACCTCAACTGCCTCAAGCAGGTCCTTCTGGCTCACCTGGTGGCGTCCGTTCTTGACGGCCAGGATTGCTGCCTCATTGATCATATTGGCAAGATCCGAACCGACCGCGCCGCCTGTGGCAAGGGCAATCGCATCAAGGTCTACCGTGTCGTCCATGAGGACATCCTTCGAGTGGACTTTAAGAATCGCAATACGCCCCTTGAGATCCGGCCTGTCAACGATGACACGCCTGTCGAAACGGCCCGGGCGCAGCAGCGCGGGGTCAAGAACCTCCGGCCTGTTGGTAGCGGCTATGATAAGAAGGCCCTTGGATGCCTCAAAACCGTCCATCTCAGCGAGCAGCTGGTTGAGCGTCTGTTCGCGCTCGTCATTGCCGCCGTAGCGGCCGCCGTCGCGCGCTTTGCCTATTGCGTCGATCTCATCGATGAAAATGATGCACGGAGCGTTCTTCTTGGCCTCCTCAAAGAGGTCACGGACACGGCTCGCGCCGACACCGACGAACATCTCTACAAACTCAGAACCTGACAGAGAGAAGAATGGTACATGGGCTTCGCCCGCCACAGCCTTGGCCAGAAGCGTCTTGCCTGTACCGGGAGGTCCGACGAGCAGAGCTCCCTTCGGAAGCTTGGCTCCGATTTCTGAATACTTGGCCGGGTTGTGCAGGAAGTCAACGCACTCCTGAAGGCTCTCCTTGGCTTCATCCTCACCGGCTACATCCCGGAAGGTAACTCCTGTGTCCTGCTGGATGTAGGTCTTGGCCCTGCTCTTGCCTACACCCATCATTCCGCCGCCGCGGCCCATTCGGTTCATAAAGATACTGATAATAATCATAAAGAGGACGAATGGGATAAGGAATGACAGGATCGAGTATATGATCTCAGACATCATTGAGGCTTCGACAGCCTTGTACTCCACTCCGTATTTTTCAAGACGCTTGGTAAGAGCGTTCCCATCCTCGATCGTCTTCGTATAGTACTTGATCACCCCGACATCATCACCGTTCGACTTAGGAGTGATCTCGATCCTCGAAGATGAGATTTCCACACTTGCGATCTCATCGTTCTCGAGCATGTCGATGAACTTGTCGTACGTTATCTCTCTTGAAGTGCTGGAATCCAGCGCTCCCGAAAAAAGACTCATACCGATGAGGCCGACCATGAGGCAGACCAGAAAAATGATCAGGGACTGCCCGTTCCGGTTTCCACCGCTATTGTTCTTGTTATTGTTATCGTTCATATTACTCCTTTCGGTTCTATGCGCTTTTAGTGCGTTAAAAACCAAGCTATATTATATGAATTTATATCCGATAATGCAAGGTCTGGCACCTGCAGGAGTTGTGAAATTTCTGTAAATTCACATGCCGCATCGACAGGCATTTACGCATAGACCTATCTGCTCATTTTTTTATGGAAATGAGTCCCATAATCTGCTATTATAATTCAAGTCTTTCTCGCGAGATTAGATAGTCAAAGGAGGCGTGAATATGAAAATCGGTTTCAGTAATGAAAAGTATCTCGAAATGCAGTCTAACATGATAAGAGAGAGGATCAGTGAGTTCGGCGGCAAGCTTTATCTTGAGTTCGGCGGCAAGCTCTTCGACGATTACCATGCTTCCAGAGTTCTGCCGGGCTTCCAGCCCGACTCCAAGCTGCGCATGCTGCTTCAGCTGAAAGAGCAGACCGAGATCGTCATCGTTATCTCCGCGACTGATATAGAAAATAATAAAGTCCGGGGTGATCTCGGCATCACATACGATACGGATGTACTCCGCCTCATGAACGAATTCCAGAGCTGCGGTCTCTACGTAGGCTCGGTCGTCATCACGCATTTTAAAGGCCAGGATGCCGCGATCCTCTTCAGGAATCATCTGGAAAAATACGGAGTCCGGGTCTATCTTCACTATATGATCAAAGGCTATCCGAACAATATTCCTCTCATTGTAAGCGATCAGGGCTACGGGAAGAATGATTATATTGAGACGACAAGACCGCTGGTCATCGTGACGGCTCCCGGTCCGGGTTCCGGAAAGCTGGCCACCTGCCTCTCCCAGCTCTATCATGACCATAAGCGCGGAATCAATGCAGGCTACGCAAAATTCGAGACATTCCCGATCTGGAACCTTCCTCTTAAGCATCCGGTCAATCTGGCTTACGAGGCAGCTACAGCCGACCTTAACGACGTCAATATGATCGATCCTTTCCATCTGGAAGCCTACGGCAAGACCACTGTCAATTATAACAGAGATGTGCAGGCCTTCCCGGTACTCCAGGCGATCTTTGAATCAATATACGGCGAATGCTCCTACAAGTCACCCACAGATATGGGTGTAAACATGGCCGGCAACTGCATTATTGATGATGAAGTCTGCCGGGAAGCCTCAAAGCAGGAAATCATCCGGCGGTATTATGAAGCGCTTGCGGGTCTTGCCGACGGAACGAGACGTGAGGAAGAAGCAGACAAGATTGAAAGCATCATGAACCAGGCACACGTAAAAAAGGAAGCGCGCATCGTCGTCGGCTATGCCCATAAGCGCGCCGAAGAGACCGGCGCTGCAGCAACAGCCATCGAGCTGCCGGACGGCGCGATCGTCACAGGTAAGACTTCCGACCTTCTCGGCCCGACCTCTGCTGCCCTGCTCAACGCTCTCAAAGTTCTTGCCGGCATCCCGCACTCCGTCAAGATCATCACCCCTGAAGCCATCGCTCCTATTCAGAAGCTGAAGACGACCTACCTCGGCGGAAAGAACCCGAGACTCCACACAGATGAGGTCCTGATCGCCCTCTCGACTTCTGCGGCGACGGATCCGAACGCGGCTGCCGCGCTCGAAGCTCTCCCAAAGCTCCGCGGCTGCCAGGCTCACTCCTCTGTCATGCTTTCACAGGTCGATATCAGACTCATGAAGAGGATCGGAGTTCAGATGACGTGTGAGCCGGTCTACGAGAACAAGAAAATTTTCCACTAAAGCACAAATGAAGAGGCTTCGCCTCCCCGCAACTGCGCCTATTTCGAACATTACCCGCTTTGCCGGGTCTGAGCAGAAAAAAAGCTCCGGTGATATCTCACCGGAGCCTCTTTTTTTGATTTGAGCCATATCCGTCATTTCCGTGACATCACGGACAGGGCACACTTTGAAAATTAAAGGTTAGCCTTAAGGAATGCCTCAAGAGCTGCTGCGTTGGCTTCTTCTGCGCCGCCGGAAACCTGAACTTCGATCTCATTGCCCTGCTTTACGCCGAGAGACATGAGGTTCATGAGCTTCTTGCCGTCAGCTGACTTGCCATTTGCAAGAACCTTAACGTCGGAATCATATTTCTTGATTTCCTTGACAAGAGCGCCTGCCGGACGTGCATGGATACCAACGGGATCAGTGATAACATACTTAAAAGACTTCATTTTACAATCCTCCTAAAGTGTTTTGCCCATCTAGGGGCCTTGCTCACGTACAAGCTGAAAATATTATACACCACTTTCCACTAATCGTCACTTATTTTTGGTGATTTTTTATTATATTTTCAGCATTTTTCAGCAATTGTTAACAGTTCAGGCAGATTTCATGTATGTTGCAGGTCCGGGCGCAAATAAATTGAACACTCATCCCTTCCGATATCTCAGTCAGGAGACTGTTGAACTTAACCGAGCGCATTTGCAACGTCAGCAATCAGATCCTCCGTATTCTCAAGACCGCAGGACATTCTGACAAGGTTGCCGGCTACGCCGCATGCTTCAAGCTCTTCGTCTGTCAGCTGACGGTGTGTGCTGCTGGCCGGATGCAGACAGCAGGATCTGGCGTCGGCCACATGCGTCTCGATCGCGAATATTCTGAGTTTCTTCATGAACTCTTCCGCCGCAGCTCTTCCGCCTTTGACACCAAAAGATACAACGCCGCAGCTTCCGTTCGGCATGTATTTCATAGCCACGTCATAGTACTTGTCACCCGGAAGCGACGGGTAATTCACGAATTCTGCCTTCGGGGAGGCCTTGAGGAATTCTGCCAGAGCCATAGCATTCGCGCAGTGCTGCTTCATGCGGACATGCAGGCTCTCAAGACCAAGGTTCAGATAATACGCGTTCTGCGGTGCCTGGATCGATCCGAAATCGCGCATGAGCTGGGCGGTCGCCTTCGTGATAAACGCGCCCTCCCTGCCGAATTTCTCCGCATATGTGATGCCGTGATAGCTGTCATCCGGAGTCGTAAGACCCGGGAACTTATCCGCATGGGCCATCCAGTCGAATCTGCCCGAATCGACGATCGCCCCGCCGACTGCAGAGCCGTGACCATCCATATACTTAGTCGTTGAGTGTGTGATAATGTCGACACCGAACTCGAACGGACGGCAGTTTACAGGGGTCGGGAACGTATTGTCAACAATGAACGGAACTCCGTGAGCGTGAGCAGCAGCCGCGAACTTCTCAAAGTCGATAACTGTGAGCGCCGGGTTGGCAATGCTCTCGCCAAAGACAGCCTTCGTGTTCGGTCTGAAGGCAGCCTCAAGCTCTTCCTCGGTGCAGTCCGGGGATACGAATGTGAACTCGATACCCATCTTGCGCATTGTCACATTGAACAGGTTGAAAGTTCCGCCGTAAATGGAGGAGCTTGAGATGATGTGGTCGCCTGCATTTGCAATATTAAAAATCGCGAAGAAGTTGGCAGCCTGGCCAGAGGATGTCAGCATGCCGGCAGTGCCTCCCTCCATAGCAGCGATTTTGGCAGCTACAAGGTCATTCGTCGGGTTCTGCAGACGAGTGTAGAAATAG
The DNA here is from genome assembly GCA_045112915.1 of Lachnospiraceae bacterium. GTDB lineage: Bacteria > Bacillota > Clostridia > Lachnospirales > Lachnospiraceae > Chordicoccus. Next base: position 46,117 of record JBGUIK010000058.1, on the reverse strand, counting down.
CCGCTGGCCTCAAGGTCAAAGAGCTTTGCCATGTCCGCGCTGGTGTCATACTTGAATGTCGTGCTCTGATAAATCGGGACCTCTCTCGGCTCACCGTTCATAGGACGATAACCGCTCTGAACACATTTTGTCTCAATATTCCATCTATCCATTACTGTCTCCTCTCTCACTCTAAAGCGCCGGCATCTTCCGGGCTTTATTGTTCCACTCCGGGGTCTTCTGACCCCACTAATTAGATATATGATCGGAACCGCTACGCGAACCCGATAATCATAATGCGGGCGATTTTATCGCCCTTTTATCGGGTGTTCCTTGCGGAACCCCCGATAAGTATATTACCAGATGACAGTTTTATGGACAAGTACTCACTTTACACAAGGGCTGCATGCGTCCCGGCATCATGCAATTCGGACAGGCACAATCGAAGTCTCATAACCGGCGCAAACACCATCTATACCGAAAAACGCCTCATCTCTTCGTTCACTCCCAGTGATACCTTCTGCGATTCTTTCTAAAGCGAAGCTCACGGGAATATTTTCCCTCGTCAGGATCTATTTCCATTCTCTGCGGGTCCGGGTCGTCTTCGTAGCGCCAGATAAATCCTCCGTCTGTCTTTCTCTCACGCCGGCACACGCTGGATATATGCGTAATGTTGTAGATGGCCTGCGGCTCCCTTATGGTTCTGTATCTCTGGATTTCCTCCATGTTTTGTGTGTACTGAATAACTCTCTTTTCCTTCATGCTGCTCTTCCTTTCAGTTGCATATCTAAGCGCGCGGTACTCAAACAAGTATCACTTAGCGCGTATCTCGCGACTAAAGTCACGTATTTTGCGAGATGAAGTATAAAAAAAGACACCAAACGGTGCCTAAGTCAATCTGCCGTCTCCCGCAGGAGTTCCGGCAGCCATATTATACGCGTTAAAAAGGGTGTGGAATCTCTTCCACACCCGAAGTATACTTCGCTCACCGGGCGGATGCAAATGTTTTTGCGGCCCCGCCCTAAAGTCCGTAATATTCTGCCATTTTAAGGGTAATTTTTTATCATGAATGGTGTCTTCTTATCATGAAAGGGCAGCTCCCTATCATGAGAAGGTGATCGTGTATGACGCCTCGAAGGTCTCCCCGGAAGCCAGGCACTGCTCATAGTCGCGCTCCGGCAGTTCGCCCTCAAAATAAGTCTTGTCAGCGCGGCCGTACCATGGCTCAAGGCACACGAACGGCGCCTCCGGTTTCGGGGACCAGACACCGAACAGCGGAGCTGTAAAGTCCACTGTGACGAACGGGACCTTACAAGGATCAAGGAGCACCAGCTTGTGAGCCTGGTCCTTCTCGACGATCAGTGTATCGATATCAAAAAGGTCGTCCGTGATCCTAAGCATCCCGTCATCCAGCTCATAGGGACGGATCTCATCTGTGAGACCGCCAAGTACGAGATCCTTGATCGATACGTCAAGAGTCTTCTTCGTGTCGAATCCGAGATAGCACTCATTCTTTTTGTCGCCGCTGCCCATGGCAGGTGTGTTAAAGGCAGGATGCGCGCCGATCTGGAAATACATATCCTGATCACCTGTATTCCTGACCTTCCAGATGACCTTGAGTGTCCTGCCCGAAAGAGCATAGCCGACCTCAAGTCTGAACCTGAACGGATAAACGGCGAGAGTGTCCGCGCTGTCGCAGAGAGCGAATCCCAGATCCGCGCCCTCTACATCGCACTTAACGAATTCGCTTCTCCGCGCAAATCCATGCTGCTTCATCTCATAGGTCTTTCCCGCGTAGCGGAACTTGTCGTAGGCTACATTGCCTACGATCGGGAAGAGTACCGGTGAAGTCCATCCCCAGAAGGCCGGGTCTGCCTGCCACATGTATTCGCGCCCGGTCTCATTGTCGCAAACGGAACGAATCTCAGCGCCGCGTGAGCTGATCTTCACAGCAAGTTCGTCATTTTTAAGAAAGAATTCTGCCATTGTGTAAACCTCCTTATACTTAAGGTCAGACAGCCGATTTGAGGCTGCGCTCCAATATGTACAATTCATTCTCCGCGAATCATTCATCGTGATCCTGTCTCATCCTGACCCGGCTCGTCTTTTTTCTGATTCTCTGAATCGCATTGTCAATTGATTTCGGAGACCGGTCCATAATTTCCGCGATCTCCCTGTAGCTGTAACCGCGAAGCATCAGGTTAAAGACCACCTTTTCCGTGCGGCTCAGGGCATCGAGAATAAGGCTGATCGTCTCGTCAGCATTTTCCTGATCAAGGAAAATCTGCTCCGGATTCTCGTCCCCCGCCACAGAATATTTTTCCAGCTCCTCCTCCTCGTAGGCCACCGCGTCATTCAGGGCAAAACGTTTCTGCCGTTGTGAGGCCTCAATCGCCTTATAAAGCTGGCGGTCTATGCATAGCTGGGCAAATGTGAAGAAGGAAGCCCCCTTTTCATTGGCAGGGTCGTAATCCCGCACGGCCTTATAGAGGCCGATCATGCCCTCCTGAATGAGATCATCCGGATCTCCTCCTTTCAGGAACTTTGAAGACGCCCGGCTCTTGACCAGCGGCTTATACTTTTCAAGGAGATAGTCCATGTAGTCCGAGTGTCCGTCCCGGATCTCATAAATGAGATCCTCATCGGACAGAGGCTTTTGGGGCATGTCAGATACCTCTCTGTCTTACGATTTCATACATCAGAACACCCGCTGCCACCGACGCGTTGAGGGAGTCGATCGCGCCCTTCATCGGGATGGCTGCAGTAAAATCGCACTTCTCTTTGACCAGACGTCCGGCTCCTTCTCCCTCGGAGCCCACGACAAGACCGATCGGTCCCTTAAGGTCCAGGTCGTACATGACTTTTCCGCCCATATCGGCACAGACGAACCAGATGCCCTTTTCCTTGAGCTTGTCGATCGTCGCGCCTATGTTGACGACTCTGGCGACAGGCACATGGTTCACGGCACCTGCCGACGCGCGGACAGCTACCGGTGTGAGACCGGCCGCTCTGCGCTTCTGGATAATGACCCCGTGCGCGCCGGCAAGACAGGCTGTACGGATGATAGCGCCGAGATTATGCGGGTCCTGAATACCGTCGAGCACAATGACAAACGGCGCTTCTCCCGCCTCCTCAGCCTTCTTTAAAATGTCCTCGACTTCCGCGTATTCAAATGCTGCTGCCTGAGCGATCACACCCTGATGATGTCCCGTCTCGGACATCTCGTTCAGTCTCTCTTTGGTCACATAATTTATGATAGTCCCGGCCTTTTTGGCCTCTCTCAGCACCGTGTTCACAGGACCGTCGTGCAGGCCCTCCTGCACGAAAAGCTTATCGATCGTTCTCCCGGACCTATAAGCCTCTATGACGCTGTTCCTTCCCTCTATCCTCGCGTCCGGAATGTAATCCGGATCGTTCTTTGCTTCTTTTTTACCCATATAGTTATTCTTTCTCCCGTTCATATGTAATTCCGATGCGTACGATCTCGACAAGCCTTCTCATCTGCCCGGACAGGTACAGGTACCCGACAAGAGCTTCAAAGCCGGTAGCCCTGCGATAGTCTGCCACAGTCGCGTTCTTGGCCATCGTATGAGATTTTGCGTTCCTGCCGCGGCGGTAGACATCGTCCTCCTCCTTCGTGAGGCACGGCTCAATGGCTTCCATAGCTTCCGACTGCGCCTTTGCCCTGGCAAGGGCTGACGAAGCACGATTCAGCTCATTCGGTCTCCTCTCGGCTTCTCTGACCAGCATGGTACGAACGAGCAGCTCGTAGACTGCGTCTCCGACAAATGCAAGCGTAAGCGGCGCGTAAGCGGCAGCCTCGGCACATTTCATTCCCGGAAGCAGGGGCAAATTGCCCTCCGCTATCTGCATCTCCTCATCAAAAAATAAAATATCCGTCTTGTCTTCCGGATTCATACACTCCAATTCCTCACACCAATCAGACTGCGGAGCGGACATCAGATATAATCCGCAAATACGCAGTCGTCGATTTCTTCATAATCCCGCTCGGCTTCAGGCTGAATCTTTATAGTCTTCTTCTCTCTGAGATAATCGGACTCACAGAAGCGCTCTTCACCCGGTATGGTACCTCTTTTCTCATTCCCAAGCCGCCGGATTTCTTCCTCAACTGCCAGCATGCGGTTGATGAGCTCGGTGTTGACTCTCTCGAGCACCTTCATATCCTGCAGGATCGGGTCCGGGAGATGGATCTGATCGATGTTGTCCCTCGGAACGACCTGATTCTTCATTCGCACAACACGACCCGGTACGCCGACGACCGTGCAGTTTGGCGGGACGGACTTCAGAACGACGGAACCCGCGCCGACCTTGGAATTCGCGCCTATTGTGATGGATCCGAGCACTTTGGCTCCTGCAGACACCATCACACCGTCTTCCAGCGTCGGATGGCGCTTGCCCTGTTCCTTACCGGTACCGCCGAGAGTAACACCCTGATATAAAGTGCAGTTATCCCCGATAATAGTTGTCTCTCCGATGACGACTCCGGTCCCGTGGTCGATGAACAATCCTTTGCCTATTGTCGCGCCGGGGTGGATCTCTATACCGGTCTTTCTGGCTGCGCGCTGAGATATCAGTCTTGCACGCCAGTGATGGCCTGCGTTCCAGAGCTTGTTCGCTTTTCTGTAGGATCTCAGAGCATGGTAACAGGGGTACAGAAGGACATCCCAATAGGTCCTGATTGCAGGATCCCGCTCTCTGTAGATTTCATACGTCTCTTTCAGTTCTTTGTACCAGCCCATACTATATCCTCCCGGGATTATTATTGATCTCAGCGGGGAAGCCCCCGCTTCCACAGACAGTGGGTAAATCAATATCCTGTTCGTCTCTGTGGCGGGTCACAATCACCCGCTGAGATAAACGTAAACTTCCCATACCGGTTCCAAAACACAGTCTCACCGTAAAAATGGGGGAAGTTAAATTAACGGTCAGCCGTCGATCAGCGCTGCTGCCTGGGCGGAAATGCCCAGGCCCTCGCCGGTAAAACCGAGTTTTTCCTCAGTCGTGGCCTTAACGTTCACGCACTGGACAGGGATTTCCAGCGCATCGGCTATATTTTTCCGCATCAAGTCGATGTGCGGCCTCATTTTCGGAGCCTGGGCGATTACCGTCGCATCCACGTTGTGAATGGCGAAACCGCCGTCGGCAAGTTTTGCCCTCACTGCGCGAAGCAGCATGAGCGAATCCGCGCCCTCATATTCTTTGGCGGTGTCCGGGAAATGAAGACCGATATCTCCCATGGCTGCTGCACCGAGCAGCGCATCCATGATAGCATGGAGCAGAACGTCAGCGTCGGAGTGTCCGAGCAGCCCCTTCTCATAGGGAATGTCGACACCTCCGATGATAAGCTTTCTCCCCTCGACAAGTCTGTGAACATCATATCCGCTTCCGACTCTGATCATTTGCCCCTCCTTCAGGTGCGCTTTGGCACGCTTTCCGTTATCCTGCGTTTGATAAGACAGTTCTTTGCACATTATATCAGAATCAGCCTCTGAAATATAGTTCAACCGGCAAAATCCGAGAGCTTCTTTTCCACTGCGGCCTTAATAGACGGCTGTACGGAGTATACTGTGTCCGGCTTCCCCTCATATATAGCGTAGACCGACCCCGCCGTCTCGTTATTGTCGCCGATGAGGACGGTGGTCGCGTTTCCATCCCGGTCAGTTACCGAGATTCTGTAAGCCGGAGCATCAAGCCCGTAAGAGGCAAGATCCGTGACATCGGGAATCACCTGATATACCGAGACACCTGTCATTCCCGATGCCAGAAGGTTGGCTTTCTCCTGGTCCACTGTAAATGTCTCGTCGTACTCGTACTTCCACTCTCCGCTCTCTCTTGCAAATGCGAGTTTCTCCCCGCCGGAGGTCTCCCACTCGATCCGCGCAATTTTGTTCGCCGTCAGATCGATCAGTGTGTCATAGTTTACTTTCTGCTCTTCCTCATATGCTGCAGAGCGGCTCTTCACAAGAAAGAACACTCCTGTAAGAACGCAAAGAACGCCGAGCGCAAAGAGGAGTGCAGTCATTTTTTTCTTCATCATTGTTCCTCCAAAAAGATAACACGCAGACTCTGCCGCGTGTTATCAAAATCTTATCTTCTGCGTCTCCTGACTGTCACCGCGATTCCCGCGATAAGGACTGCGGCAGGGAGGCCGAACATAAGCGTGTTGCCGAGCAGCGTCTGTTTGCCTTCCGAGACAGTCAGTCTCGGCTCATCCATCGACTTTGCTTCAATCGACACTGTCATTTCCTTATCCGTGAGGTAGGTGACAGAGTCGGCAAAAAGCTTCATATTGCCGGCAGGCATCTCCGTGTACATCTGAAGCAGGGATGACAGGGCATCCGAGCTGAAAAGGCATGGAGATGTATAGTATAGAATCTTGGTCAGCCCGCTCCCCTCTGTCTTTTCTTCTTTGTCGTCACCCTCGAGGTCAATATCAGCCTCCCCGATAGATCCCACAGAGCGGTTCTCCTCGATCTGGACTGCCAATGTGAAGGGTCCTTCCGGCTCACCGTTCTCTTTTTCCATCGTCTGGGACATCAGGAATTTGCTGAAAGCTTTAGCAGACGTCGTAAAGAGAGGCGTCACGACGACATTCAGGTCATCGCTCTCTGCCGTCTCGATCCCCTGAGCGAACCCGTAGAGCAGGTTCGTCCCCGCCACCGAAGCTGTCACCTGTGAGGAGGTCGATGCCACCGGAAGAAGCAGGTACGGTATCTCAGTGTAATAATCCGGATCGCCTTCCAGGACATATCCGTTGACCGCGCTCACGCCGTAAACCTTAAGGATGCCGGCCAGATTGGGCATCTCCGTGCTTGTTGCCAATGTGACGATCATAGCGTGACCGCCATTTTCAAGATACTTTTTGACCTTTTCCGCCTCATCCGAGGTAAAATCGCTGCCCGGCGCGAATATAATAAGGGCTTCGCAGTCACCGGGGATCTGGGAGCTGAGCAGATTCAGCTCGGAGGCGGTTATATTGGCCTTCTCAAGCGTATCCGTCATCTCCGCTGAGAGCGCGATCTCACCGTGTCCTGCCGTGTAGCACACTTTTCCTGAATTTTCCGCAGCCACATAGGCGATCGCCGACGTGATCTGTCCTTCCCCGTCAAAGGACGACTTGTAGTTCGTGTAATCAGTGACGTAGATACTGTTGTAATCAATCACTTTTGACTTATCGCCGGAAGTGACAATGACGCTGCCCGACGGGACATTTGCATCCGTATACTCTTTCGCGAATGTCGGATCTGCCACAAGATCTACCTTTTTGACCTTCACACGCTCTGAGGCCGCGTCATAGGATTCGAGCAGCTTTTCAATGCGTTCGTCCTCGGAACCGATCTTCGTTATGAAATTCAGCGTGACGCCATCACTGAGGCCCGCAAGGACCTCACGGGTCGTATCGCCGATCGTGAACAGCTTGTTATAGGAGGTGTCAAACTTCGTCACATCCGCAGGCAGCGCTCCCACAATAAGATTGACCAGGACGATTGCCGCAATAATGATGGCCGTCAGAGCCATCGAGTAGGAACCGTTGGTAAGAGTTTTCATATCTATTTTTTTCTTCATGCAGCCTCCTTACGACCATCTTCTCTTCTGGATCCGCGCTATGGTCAGCACGATGCCAACGATCGACACAGACACAAAGTAAAGAAGATCCGGGATACTGAAAGAACCGTACGCGAATGATTCAAAATGCGAGAAAAAGTCGAATACCGACAAAATCTTTTCAGACTTGCCGCCGAACCAGTCCGGATTCACCATGAACGCTGCAAATGCAGCCAGCGCGCACACAAGAATCACCCCCAGCGATGCCCAGTAAAATCTTGTCATCACATAGACGAGGATCCCCAGAAGAACCGCCAGAACGATAAAGAATATCAGAGAGGCAAAGTTCGATGCCGAGACCATAGAATACGCATTGTGAATAATCATGGTCGCGAACACAAAAAGAATTCCTCCGATCGCGGAGATGATCAGGTTGTCTGTCAGCGATGAGATGAACATGCCGCAGGAGAGGTACGCGCAGCCCATCGCAAAAAAGACCAGGATCGACAGGTAAGCCGTACCCATCATCTCACCGCCGCCAAGCGGGATCAGAATGAGGGGAAGGACGCACATCACAAGGATCGGCATGGCGAATACCGTGATGAGCGCAAAGTACTTGCCGAGCACAATATCGATAAGCGATACCGGTGCCGTGAGCAGCAGCTGGTCGGTCTTCTGACGACGTTCGTCCGTGAATGTGCGCATGGTCAGGACCGGGACGACAATATAAAAAATCAGATTAGAGTTAAAAACCGTATATACCAGTGAAGCTGTCCCGTAGGACAGATTATAGTATCTGAACATGTAGCCGACGACCAGAAGCATGACCGCCACCGCGATTGGTCCGGACATGGATGTGGCGTAGCTCTTTATTTCTTTTTTATAAATAGCTCTCATTCCGCTTTCTCCCCGCTGCCTGCTTCCTCCCCGCTGCCTGCTTCTTCTCCGCTGTCTGCTTCTTCCTGTGTCTCAGACTGTTCGGTATCCGCAGCAGAATCAGATCCACAGCTCTCCGGCTCCTGATCATCAGAAACCGTCTCTTCCTGCGTCTTCGAAGAATCCGCACTGCCCTGTGACTCAGTATCTTCTGTCAGGTCGTCCTCCGTGTCATCGAAATCATCGTCTTCACTGTCCGTAAGCTCAAGGAAAATATCCTCAAGACTTGCCCGCTGCACATCCACGCTGTAGTAGGCGCATCCGCCGGCACTGAGGGCTTTAATGATATCCTTTCTCGGGTCTTCCTCACCGTCAAAAGTCACAAGCGCTGTGACAGTGCCCACGCCGTCATCGGCGAAGTCCATCCCGGTAACATGTTCCAGATTTTCCAGGGCAGACCGCATCTCATCCGCAGTGGCAGGGGATGTAATAGTGACAGAGGCACCTGCACTCTTTTTGGCAAGATTCTCGGGGGAATCCAGCGCAACAAGGCGGCCGCGGGACATGATGAGCACAGTGTCACAGATCTCGCTGACCTCAGCGAGAATATGAGAACTCAATATGACCGTGTGCCGTCTGCCGAGGGACTTTATGAGCTCCCGGATCTCGATGATCTGCTTCGGGTCAAGTCCGACCGTCGGCTCATCCAGTATGAGAGTCTCAGGATCTCCTATGATAGCCTGGGCAAAACCGACTCTCTGTTTGTATCCCTTCGAGAGATGACGGATCAGCCTGTCCGCGGCGTCCATAATGGAAAGCTCCTGCATGGCGTGGACCACCGCAAGTTTTACTTCCTTCCGCGGGACCTTCTTCAGCTCCGCCGCAAATGTCAGATATTCCCGCACCGTCATATCTGGATACAGCGGGGGAATCTCGGGCAGATAGCCGATCGTTCTCTTGGCTTTTTCCGGCTCCTCAAGGATGTTGTAGCCGTTTATAATGACATCGCCCTCGGTAGCGGCCAGATATCCTGTCATGATATTCATTGTCGTGGACTTTCCTGCACCGTTCGGTCCCAGAAAACCGTATACCTGACCTTCATCTACTTTAAAGCTCAGATGATCGACCGCGATGTGATCTCCGTATTTTTTTGTAAGGTTTCTCACTTCAATCAAAGCGCTCTTCCTCCTTTATAACCCACTGTATCATAATGGCACTTTGTGTCAGGTTTGTGAAGTCCGATTTTTATTTCAGCCGTCGCTGCCCCATATTTCGCTTGACAGTTCAGACAGGCTGTTCTCATGTTGCGTTACCGGCAGCAAAGCATCCTTCTTCGTGAGAAAAACATTGTATATCCGACTGAGAGACCGCAACATGCGTAGCGTGTTGCAGGCTCGTAGGGAAGGATATACGTTTTTCGATGAAGATGATGTTTGCGCCGGATTCTGATACTCCGCTGCAGCCTGTCCGAACTGTCACAATTTCGGCCAGCCTCGCGAGCGAGACCTGAACGACAAAAGAGAGGGACTGCCGCAAAGCAGCAGTCCCTCGTCTTTGTATTTTGCGCAAACTTTTGATTAATCTCCGAAAATCTTCTCGAGCTCATCCTGGCAGATGACTTTGACGCCGTTCTTTTTGAGAATGTCGGCAGCAGCGGCGTTGTCAGCGACCTTGATGACGAGATAAGCCTTGTCCTTCTCGCGGGTGAGGAAGGCATATGTATACTCCAGATTAATGTTCTGTTCGCCGAGCAGCGCAAGAATATCGGACAGGGCGCCCGGCCGGTCTTCCATCTCAACCGTGAGGACCTTGGTAATCTGACACACATAGCCCTCATCCTTCAGAACTGTAACGGTATCATAGACATTATCCACGATGACACGCGCAATACCGAAATCCATTGCGTCAGCCACACACATGGCCCGCATATCGATATTATTCTTCTGCAGGACTTTGCAGAACTCGGCAAGCGTTCCCGGTCTGTTTTCAAGAAATACAGATATCTGCTTTGTCGTCATAGTATTTACCTCCTTAAAAGGTGTGTGTAATTATTATCCTTTATAAAGGTTGCGTTTGTCAATAACGCGGACAGCTTTTCCTTCGGAGCGGACAATGCTCTTCGGAGTGACAAGCTTGACATCCGCATGGATACCCAGCATGGACTTGAGCCCGGCGACAAGCTCTCTCTCCTTCGCGGAGACCTTGGACAGCTCATCGGAGAACATCTCCGGAGTCATCTCCACGCGGACTTCCAGCGAATCGCTGTTCTTATGACGATCTACGATAATCTGATAGTTGGCTGCATAGCCATGGTTCAGGAGGACAGTCTCGATCTGGGACGGGAATACGTTGACGCCCTTGACAATAAGCATGTCGTCAGAGCGGCCGAGCGGCTTCGTCATCTTTACAAATGTACGTCCGCAGGAACACTTCTCTCTGGACAGGATGCAGATATCTTTTGTGCGATAGCGGAGAAGCGGGAACGCTTCCTTGGCAAATGCGGTAAATACGAGCTCACCCTTCTCTCCGTCCGGAAGCACTTCCCCTGTCTTGGGATCAATGACTTCAACAATAAAATAGTCCTCATTGATATGCATACCGTTCTGATTTTCGCACTCGAACGCGACGCCGGGACCTGAAATCTCGGTCAGACCGTAAATATCATAGGCTTTGATGCCGAGAGTCTGCTCAATATCGCGCCGCATTTCTTCCGTCCAGGCTTCAGCGCCGAAAATGCCGGCTTTGAGATGGATCATATCGCGGACCCCTCTCTCATGAATAGATTCGCCCAGATATGCCGCGTACGAAGGTGTGCAGCACAGAACTGTCGCGCCGAGGTCCGTCATGAACTGGATCTGACGGTCCGTATTTCCTGAAGACATGGGCAGTGTCAGGCAGCCCACCTTATGAGAGCCGCCGTTGAGGCCGAAACCGCCCGTGAAAAGGCCGTAACCGTAGCTGACCTGCACAACATCGTCTTCTGTCGCGCCGGCAGCGGTCAGTGCGCGCGCGCAGCACTCATCCCACAGATCAATATCGTTCTGTGTATAGAAAGCGACGACCCGTCGTCCCGTGGTTCCCGAAGTACTGTGGATGCGGACACAGTCAGAGAGCGGTCTGGCTAAAAGCCCGTACGGATACGCGTCACGGAGGTCATCCTTTGTGAGGAACGGAAGCTTGTGAAGATCCTCGATGCCTTTTATGTCATCGGGGGTAACACCCTTCTTTTCCATCTTCTTCCGATAGTAGGGAACATTGTCCCATACTCTTTTAACGCAGTCGACAAGGCCTGCGTTCTGCCATTCAATGATCTGTTCCCGGGAAGCGGTCTCCCTCTCCGGAGAGAAATATTTGCTCATAATAATTGCTCCTCTCTATTAAGTACTCAGGCAGTCGCAGAAGTCTATACTTTTTCACATCTGTCTGATATAAGTACTGGATGATTTTACCACTTTAAAGCGGTGTAACGCAACAGTTAATTTGCGTTTGGATAAATTTATTTATGTTTATCTGCGGATCCGTCGGACACAAGGACGTATTTTCGCTTCCTCAAATGCGGTCCGCGCAAAGACCTGTTTACTAACACTCAAAGATGCGTTATGATTGCTAGGACTTACCGCTTGACATGATCGGGTTCGCGCAGCGGTTCCGATAAATCATAATCTGTGAGGTGACTATGGAAAACACGATCAAAATAACCGCCGGAGAACTCCGGAATTTCTATACGACCGTACTCGCAAAGCTCGACTTTGATGCCGCCAGAAGACGGACCCTGTCGGAGATCATACTGGCTTCATCCGACTTTCAGGCTGTCTCGGTTCTTTTTGACCGGGTCACATCCGGCCTCATAGATCCGAGAGCGCTGCCGGTCCGTGCGGGGAAAAAACGCCGTTCAGTGATGATTGACGGATCCCGCACCGAGCCTCATCTCACATGTCTTCTGGCAGTGGAGTGCGCATGTGAGACCGCGGCGACCGAAGGGGTCGGCATGGTCCTTGTACGCGGGCTCCTGCCGGTCCGGCGGCTCAGACTCTACGAGAAAGTCGCAGCCGCCCACGGCCTTGCTGCCGTGGTCAGGGAAGCCGTATATGAGGATAACGCAGACGCAAAAATAACCCACAGCTTTCTCGCTGTGGATCCGGGACACTTCGGAGACCGAAAAGATCTCTCACCGCTCCTTATTGAATTTGCGCAAAAAACGGGCGATACTGGGGTGCCGGCTCCATACGGTGTCGATCCAGCATTTGAAAATGAAGGCACCGCCCGCACTTACACAGGCAGCGTGTCCGCTGCCTTTAAGAACCGAGACCTCATCGAGGTCCCGGTCTCCGTCATAGCCGAGTGGAATGAGATCGCCGCCGCTCTTGAATTCGAGTCACCGTTGATTGAAAACGCTTGATCTTACAGATTCTCTTTGCCGAAACTAAGCGGAAGCAGCTCACCCAGGGTGAGCTCTTTTGTTTCTTCGGGAGATTTTGCGAGAATCACCGTGAATGTATCCGGATCGCAGAATTCCCTGAGCACCTGTCGGCAGACACCGCATGGCGGACAGAAATCCACGACTTCGCCTTCCTTTCCGCCGACAACACAGATGGCTGTAAAATCCCGATCGCCGCAGGCGACCGCGCGGAAGACCGCAGTCCTCTCCGCGCAGTTCGAGGGGCCGTAAGCGGCATTTTCAATGTTGCATCCTCCGTACAGCATGCCATTGGCGCTTAAAAGAGCAGCGCCGACTTTAAAACGGCTGTAGGGGGCATACGAATACTCCAGCATTTTGAAGGCTTCGGCCACCATTTCCTTTTTGACCTGTTCGTTCATATAATGTCTCCCTGATCATGACGGGCAAGACCGTATCAGATAGCTGTCTCGAGAGCCAGCTCCATCATCTTCGTAAAGGTCTTCTGACGGTCCTCGGCACTCAGTTCCCTGCCGGAATAGATTTCATCGGAAATTGTGAAAATGGCGAGAGCTTTCTTGTTCCAACGGGCTGCGTTCATATAGAGAGCCGCCGCTTCCATCTCGAGGCAAATGATGCCCATCTTGCTCCATATAGCGGGAACATCCCTGTCCATGTTGTAGAATACGTCTTCGGAAAGGCAGTTGCCGACAACGATGTCCGTGCCGATCCTCTCAGCGGTCTGCGCGCATTTATAGAGAAGATCCCAGGACGCGATCGCTGAAAAGTGTCCGTTCAGACAATACTGATCCTGCCAGGAGGAGGTCGTGCTTGCTCCCTCAGCCACTACTATGTCGTTGATGTGGACGTTCTCATTGATCGACCCTGCCGAGCCGATGCGTATCAGGTTCTCACATCCATAGTAATTAAAGAGTTCAAATGAGTAAATGCCTATGGAGGGCATTCCCATTCCGCTGCCCATGACTGAAACTTCTTTACCCTTATAGGTTCCGGTATATCCCAGGATATTCCGGACACCGTTCACGAGGCGCGCGTTGTCAAGAAAGTTTTCAGCGATAAATTTCGCCCTCAGCGGATCTCCGGGCAAAAGACATGTCTTTGCGAAGTCTCCCGGCATCGCTGAGTTGTGCGGGGTAGGTGTGTGTGCGTAATGAGCCATAATCTCCTCCTTTCATATCTAACCATGATCTCCGGACTGATCATGCATTTTCCCAAATTTCTGAGTTGTTCAGGTTCCGCGCAGGGCCTGGCACGGAACCGGGTCAGCGCAGGCTGACGAAATTCAAATTCCTCTACAGATCTTTTATCGCTTCTATCGCGACCCTTATGCATAGGTCAGTATCGCGCACTACCGGGTTTTCGAGTCCCAGTTTTGCTCGCTCCTGATTGGCCATGACCAGCATGATCGCGCCAACGCGGACATGTCTGGCAGCACCCGCAATAAAGAGAGTCGAACTTTCCATCTCTGAACCGAGACACCCCATCCTGACCCAGGCATCCCACTTATTCATAAGTTCATAGGATACCGGCATCTTCTCCGGCTCATGCTGTCCGTAGAAAGCGTCCTTGCACTGCACGACACCGACATGATACGGGGCACCGAGAGTCTTCGCCGCACGGACAAGGGCGGACGTCACCTCAAAATCCGCTGCCGCCGGATACTCGATCGGAGCATACTCGCGGCTTGTGCCGTCCATACGCACAGCCGCTGTCGCTACGATGACATCGCCGCTCTTCACGTCCGTCTGCATACCGCCGCATGTACCTACGCGGATAAATGTATGCGCGCCGCATTTGATAAGCTCCTCGAGAGCGATGGCAGCGGATGGTCCGCCGATGCCGGTCGACGTGACAGAAACTCTTTTCCCCGCAACCGTGCCTGTGTAGGTGATATACTCCCTGTTATCCGCAATGAATTGAGGATCGTCAAAATACTTTGCGATTTTTGCGCATCTCTTCGGATCGCCCGGAAGGATGACGATCTCACCGACCTCACCGGGGGCCGTCTGAATGTGATACTGCTTTTCTTTGTCTGCCGAATAATTGATCATATGCACCTCCGTTCGTCACTGTCCATCTGACTGAATTATATCTCAGTGTGAGATGACCCCCGCCTCTTTAGGCGGTGGGTAACTAACCAGTCTCAGTGGCGGGTGTCAATCCCCCACTGAGATATACGCTCCGCGAGGATGCGCAGGGATTCGGTTTGGAAGAAGTCAGCTGACGCTGACCCGAATCCCGCGCCAAGTCTTGCGAGCGAGACTTGAACTGCTGACACGAATCCGGCGCCAAATCCCGCGAGCGAGACTTGAATCTGCCGTTTCACCATCTGCTTACCGTCCGCAGATCCTGCGCAGGGTCATCTTCCAAATGCAAGTACGGTAAGCGCAAGGCAGACGACTCCGACCGGAATCATCAAAATAGCCTTCCCGACACCCTTGTATCTGTTGATCCTGAAGGTGTCAGGGTGATAAATGTGCTTCCATATCGTGTACGTCTCTCCCGGCACATATGCCTGCGCGTCCTTGACACTGAACTTATCCTCCGATACTCCGGGCGCTTCCACTCCGTGGACTTTTATCTTGAACAGCAGCTGTCTTCTCTCTGTCTCTTTCCCTATGGCTTTTTTGTTTCTGACCGGCTTCTCGAAGACTGCCTCATCCCTGACTTTATAGAAAAAGATCGGTTGGATGATGAAGTTTATTCCTCCCATGATCATGACGACCGAGATAAACAGAAGCATAAATCCTACTGACTGAAATAAATCCATAAAATACCTCTTTCATGCTGCACCATCGCGGCGCGGCTGTATTTCTGTTTCAAAAACGCCTCAGCGTTCCTGCCGCGGCATGCGCGGCGCAAGGATGCCTTCCACATTATCGCATATGTTTCCGGTCATGCCTATAAAAAGCATGTAAAAAAAGCAGCTGAATCCGCTTTTTAGAATTTCCTCTCAAAATTTTTATTTTTACTTTATAAATTTTATATTTTTTTCAGGTCACGTACAAATTCGTTTCACATTTAACCTGTATAGTATTCATCAGATAGAGAAACAACCACTCACTATCTCCCCCCTCATTAAGAATAAGAGAGAGAGACCTGCAAGGGTCTCTTTTTCTTATGTCTGATTCTTCCCGGGACCTCTGCTGTTCGCTCGTCGCTGTGCTCTCTGCGGGAATTTCTGAACTGAAATCGTATCTTCGGCTCCCCGGATCGTTTTTTCACCCGGATCAGATATTCTTAGCGCAGATGTCAGAAAGGCAGCACCTGTCACAGTACGGTTTCGTCCTTGCCGTGCACACCTCCCTGCCGTGCAGCACGAACCTGTGACAGAGAGCATTTCCCTCCTCCGGAGGTACAATTTTCCAAAGGGCCATCTCGACCTTCTTCGGATCCTTTATACCGTCAACAAGACCAATACGGTTCGAGAGCCGTATGCAATGGGTGTCCGTCACTATGGCCGGCTTGCCGAAGACGTCTCCCATAATGAGATTGGCGCTCTTTCTCCCCACACCGGGCAGCTTCAGCAGTTCATCAAAGGAATCCGGCACCTTCCCCTGATACTCATCCCGCAAAATCCTCATGCAGGCGCTGATATCCCTGGCTTTGCTCCTGCCAAGGCCGCAGGGGCGGACAATCTCCTCGATCTCTTCAGGGGTCGCTTCCGCAAGCGCATTCACGTCCGGGTACTTTTTATACAAATCTTCGACGATCACATTGACCCTGGCGTCAGTACACTGGGCTGCCAGCCGCACGCTGACAAGCAGCTTCCAGGCTTCGTCATAATCCAAAGTACAGTTCGCGTCCGGGTATTCCGCGGCAAGTCGCTTTATGACCTCCAATGTAAGCTTTTTCTTATCCATACTATCACTCCTCTTCACTGCCGGTATTATACCACAGGATCGCCCCTCTGTCACTTTGCGTGCGTATCTCACGAAGATGGATGCTTTGCTGCCGGTAGCGAATCGCAAGATAAGCCTGTCTGAACTGCTGCAGCATTGTATCGAAAAGATGCGAAATTATGCCTTGATCAACCCTGCGTTTGTGGAAAACAGCGGACTTTTTTCAAACCACTTGACAGTCGGCGTGTTTTAGTGTATACATGTGTCTTGTCAGTAGTAAATACATCTGTTGACAAAAGCAGGGTAAAAGCACAGAACAATACGTCTGTTTTCTAAAAAGGAGGAAACTGATCATGGATAAACTCAAAGCATTCCTTAAGCGCAAGGACATTGAGATCTCTGTCAAACGCTACCTGATCGACGCGCTCGGCGCAATGGCACAGGGTCTCTTCTGCTCATTGCTCATCGGGACCATCATCAACACGATCGGTTCTCAGTTCCACATTGGTTTCCTCACGACTCCGGTAGCAACCGTAGCAGGAGCTGAATATACAGTAGGCGGTCTGGCTACAGCAATGAGCGGTCCCGCAATGGCAGTCTCCATCGGATCTGCCCTCCACTGTCCGCCGCTCGTTCTGTTCTCACTGATCACAGTCGGATTCGCCTCCAACGCCCTCGGCGGTGCCGGCGGTCCGCTGGCAGTCCTCTTCATCGCCATCATCGCATCGGAAATCGGCAAAATGGTCTCAAAGGAGACAAGAGTAGATATTCTTGTCACCCCGCTCGTGACCATCGGAGTGGGTGTCGCGCTCTCCGCATGGTGGGCTCCCGCCCTCGGCACAGCCGCAATGCATGTAGGCGATTTCATCATGTGGGCAACAGAGCTGCAGCCGTTCCTCATGGGCATGCTGGTATCTCTTGTCGTCGGCGTAGCCCTGACTCTGCCGATTTCCTCGGCTGCTATCTGCGCAGCCCTCGGCCTTACCGGCCTCGCGGGCGGCGCTGCCGTTGCAGGATGCTGCGCGCAGATGGTCGGATTCGCAGTCATGTCCTTCCCCGAGAACAAATGGGGCGGTCTCGTCTCCCAGGGAATCGGCACATCCATGCTGCAGATGGGCAATATCGTCAAGAACCCCCGCATCTGGATCGCTCCCTGCATCACAAGTATGATCACCGGTCCGATCGCCACCTGTGTTTTCCATCTTCAGATGAACGGCGCGGCGGTCAGCTCCGGCATGGGGACCTGCGGTCTGGTCGGTCAGATCGGCGTCTATACAGGCTGGCTCAATGATATTGCACAGGGCACAAAGACTGCCATCACAGCTTCCGACTGGATCGGTCTGATTATGATCAGCTTCATTCTGCCGGCGATCCTCTGCCCGCTCATCAACGCTGCGCTCGGCCGCATCGGATGGGTCAAGGCAGGTGACCTTGCCCTCTCCTGAGGTTCATAAAGTTCCCTCCGTTTCGCGGCTGCGTTATGCGGCACGATGCGGAGGGACTTTTTCATTTATATTGCAGACAAATTTTTTGCACACTATTATATGTGACAAACTGTTTCCAATTTTGTACAATGAATTTTACATAATACCTTGAAATATAAAGACCTTAAAGAGTATTATAATAGTGGTTTCAAAAGAATATCACATACATAGATGTATATATCGGCATCAGGAACCACCCGGTTTTTCGGAAGTGCCCGGCTACAATAATTATTCAACTAACTTTGCTTACGCACCCGAGCGAAAAACCCCTTGCCCGGCGTAAGAGCAGCCCGTCCAATTAAATGGACGGGCCGCTTTAGTTTTGGAGGCTGAGATCCCAGCGCAAAGGTGATGGGCTCAATCATATTTTAAAGACGATCATCTGAATGCTTTTCCCCGGTGAACCAGCTGCGGATCAGGTATGTCGGCGTACAGCTCCACGCATGGCAGTAGCTGTTGATGATAGCACCGCCGTAGGGGGAGTCATCCGGATGCTCCGGATCCCAGGCTTCCCAGAATGTATCGGCACCGGCCTCCATCATGCTTCCCCAGTAGGCCTTCATATGATCGAGTGCTTTCTCCTTAAGACCGACGCGAAGCAGCGCGCTCACATAATAGTGATGCATATAGGGAGTCTTCATCGGGAAGCAGTCGAAAAACTCCTCCGACCGATCCATCAGTGCTCTGGCCTCATCCGGATGCAGGACATCGGCAAGCACCATCCAGGTCTGTGTGATAACAGATGCCTCACCGCCGGAGACAAAGCATTTCCTTTCTTCATCATAATAAGCCGTTCTGGCTACTCTCTTCAGTCTTTCAAGTTGTTCATCAAGCCATGATGACTGAGACCAGTCATTCTTTCTTCTCGCAAGTCTTCTCGCATAGCGCAGCGCATAAATCAGGACCGCGAGTGCCCCTGCGCTCTTGTCCATTTCCTCGTTCCAGTCAAGGAATGCATTTGCAGCCCTTTGCTTTTCAATAGTTCCGTCAAACTCAAGATAGCGAAGAGTTATCTCGATCTGCTGCATCGCGATGTCGTAGAGGTCTTTCAGCGTATCCTCATCGTTCGTCTGCTGCATATATTCCTCGAGAGCGACGACAAAAAACAGCGAATAGTCGAAAAGCCAGGTATCGTCGGCCTCGACCGTGGGTTTAGTGAACAGGCAGGCCGCTATTCTTCCGTCCGGGAACCGGCTGCCGGCAAAGAGATACAGGCACCTGCGGACGAGGTCATAGTTGCGGAACGTGCAGTAATTTGCCAGTGCCTGAAGACGCAGGTCACCCATCCAGAGGCGCTGGTCGCGCTTCGGACCATCCTCAAAGACGTCCTGCATGCAGTTTTTCAGAGTCCGCAGACTGATCTCATCCATTTTCTGAAGAAACGGGTCCGGATGTGTACAGGGAGTCAGCTTCCGCATGTCAGCGGAAGTCACTGTCTTGCACTCGGCATTGCGGACGACAAGCTTATATTTGACGGACGTATCCATCGTCGTGATCTTCAGATATCTAAACGCGTGCCGCCTCGGAAGCTCCACCACGGCGGGAAGCACGTCGACGTGGATGTATTCCTCCTGGATCCAGCTCCGTGAGATCCAGCCGCTGTAGTCCTCGGAGTTTTCCGCCAGCTCTTTATATGTTTCTGCAAATTTCAGCTTCAGATAGGCAGGCGCGTCCGGATGGCTTCCGGTGTAAGTGAACTCAAGGGTAACATTCCCTACCACATGCGTACCGAAATCAAGGCACAGGTTCTCTCCCTTTCCCATAGCAAGGTGATGAACACGGTGCATTTCTATTTCCTCAGCCTCCGGGCTGTATCTGTCCTTCAAAACGAAGGCTCCGACCGGCTCCACGATCTGGTGGTGCAGGATCGGACGCAGCTTTTCAGCCGTATCAAGGAGTTTCGCGTTATTGAGCGGATGAAAATCCTGAATAATACTTATGAGTGCCATGAGATGTCCTCCTTATGATTACAAATAGATGATTGCTAAAACTTCCGAAGAGTATCGCCTTGCGACCATGTCCTTCAAAGCAGTATTGCCTGGTATGATGGGGAGATGCCAATTTCACACGTCCGCTGCTGTTATGATGAACGGTCATCAGGGAGGATCCGGACGGATCGCTTGCTTTGTCTTCATAGTTTTATTTCTCTTTTATTATACTGTCTAATTCATGCTGATGCCACGTTTGACGCCAATGATCTCAATGTTGTCGCATAATGCCGGTGAGCCAAAAAAGAGACCGCCGAAGCGGTCTCTCAAAACATTATGCAAACACACATCAGCCCTTAACGGCACCGGATGTGACACCTTCAACGATGTAGCGCTGCAGGAAGACATAGAGGATCAGGATCGGCAGCATAGCGAGAAGCAGGGCTGCCATGACCAGACCGATATCCGTGGAGTATGTTCCGTAGAAAGCCTGGGTCGCGATCGGGATCGTGTAGAGCTCCTTCTTGGTGAGCACAAGGCTGGGAAGGAGGTAATCGTTCCAGAACGCCATAGCGTCGATAATCGCTACAGTTGCGATCGTGGGCTTAAGAAGCGGGAATACGATCTGCCAGTATGTCTGCCAGCGCGTACAGCCGTCGATCAGAGCGGCTTCCTCGAGTTCCAGAGGAATATTCGTGTGAATAGATCCGTGAAACATGAATGTCGCCATCGACACCGAGAAACCGACGTGCATCAGGATCAGTGTGAGTCTGTGGTTCAGGACGCCGAATGTTCCGCCGTATACGGATACGAGGGGAACCATGAGGACCTGGAAAGGAATGACCATGGAAGCGACCATCGCTGAGAACATCAGCGCGCATGCCGGCCATTTCTGATTTCTGACAATGACAAATGAAGCCATGGAGGAAACGAGAATCGTCAGGATCGTTGACGTAATCGTTATGATGGCTGAGTTGCCGAAAACACGCCAGAAATTCATTTTCTTCATTGCTTCCGGGAAGTTCTTCATCGTGAAGCCGTGCTTGCCGATCAGGGCGAGCGGATTGGAAGTGATATCCGCCTTGGTCTTAAAAACGTTGATAACGACAAGAATAAACGGCGCAACGAAGCAGAGGAACAGAAGGAGCAGCACGACCCACATGACTGCATGCATTATCTTCTTTTTTCTTGCGGCTTTTTCATTATCAGTCATTATGCGGCCACCTCCCCTTTCTTACCGATGTAGACCTGCGTGATACCGACAACGGCGCAGATCACGAACAGGATCAGAGCCTCGGCCTGACCGAGACCATAATTCTTGTACGTGAAAGCCTGCCTGTAGACGTGCATAGCGGCCATGACGGATGATCCGTACGGTTCGCCGTTGGTCAAGGACAGGTTAACATCGTACACGACGAAGCATCTTGTGATGGACAGGAATATACACTGTACAAAAGACGCGCGCATAAGCGGAATCGTGACATTCCACATGGCCTGTGCCGGTGTACATCCATCGATCAGAGCTGCTTCCTTGAGCGCGTCTGAGACACTCATGAAACCGGCGACGTAGATAAGCATCATGTAGCCTGCGTACTGCCAGACGGCAACCAGGATGAGGCAGAACATAGCTCCTCCCGATGTTGCAAGCAGGGATGAAGCGTTGCCGCGTGAGATTGCGCTCGCAACCGCAACAAAGGCACGGTTAAAAACGAATTTCCAGACATAACCGAGGACGATACCGCCGATCAGGTTCGGGATGAAGAAACCTGCGCGGAAGAAGTTCTGTCCCTTGACACCGCTGGTGACAAGATATGCCAGGAAGAACGCAATAATATTGATCAATATGACCGCGAAAATAGAATAGATGGCTGTGCGTCCGAGCGCATGCCAGTAGTCTGTGTCAGCAAATGCCGCAGCGTAGTTGGCACCACCCACTAACGGCTTTGTCTTTGAGATGCCGTCCCAGCTCGTAAATGTCAGGTAAATACCATATACAAACGGTATGATGACGACCGCGCAGAAAAGGACAGCCGCAGGTCCCGCGAACATCAGGAACTGCTTCACCTTATAGGAGAGCGTATTTTTATTCATTGAATCCTCCTCTAAGTAGCACACAGGGATCGCCGGAGATCCGGGATCCCTGCATGTTATTGTTTGGATTTGCCCTTATTATAGAATCAGTGAGCGCCTACCTGTGCTGTTGACCAGTACTTTGTGATCTCATCAGCCAGACCTGCACGATCGATTTCGCCTGCGAGATACTTCTGCATAGAAGCGCCGCATACTGAATAGTGATCATCCGGAAGGTAATTGTAGTTTGCAATCAGAGCATCTGCGTCGGTGTATTCCTTGACAGATTTGCCGAGCGGATCCGCTACCGGAAGCTCGTTATTGGAGTATGCAGGAACAAGAGCGCAGTCATTGACAAGGAAAGCCTGGCCTTCTTCGTCATTTGCGAGCCAGTTAAGGAAGTCCTTAGCTGCCTGGACCTGCTCCGGAGTTGTCTTGTCGGACGAATCGATGAAGAAATACTTTGATCCGCCGCCGACCAGCTTCTCATTTGTTCCGTCGCCGCTGTTGTTCGGAACCGGCATCATGCCCATGTTCTCTGAGTAATCATATGCATTGATGACAGCCCAGTCCCAGTTGCCGCCGTACATGAAAGCGATCTCGCCTTCAGCCAGCTTCTGCTCTGTGATCTCGCGCTCTGCGGAGATAGCAGCATCCTTAGCGTAGTTGTTGTCTTTAAGAACATCAAATGTATCCATCAGAGCGTTGAACTTCTCATCGTCGATAAGCTTGATAGATCCATCCTGGATACCTGCGATGAATGCATCCGGGTCATCATGCTGCTCATAGACCTCAGCAAGGAAGTGAGCTGCCAGAGACCAGTCCTCTTTCATGACGCCTGTCGGAGCTGCCATGCCGCCTGCGATGAGCTTGTCGATGATGGCCTGGAAGTCTTCTGTTGTCTTGATGGACTTCGGATCGAAAGCTTCACCGGTAGCAGCTTCAATCGCGTCAGCGTTGTAGATGATGCCGCGGGCTTCGATACAGACCGGGAATCCGTAAACCTTGTCACCGATAGAGATAGCCTGTGTTGTGTTAGCTACCCATTCCTCGCCGGTAAGGTCCACTGCGTGCTCTTCCGCGAGTGAGTAGATGTCCTTGGCATCGACCATGGAAAGAGTATACGGCTCGTTGGAAGAATATCTGGTTGCAAGATGAGCTGCTACGGTGTCGCTGGAGTAGTAAACTTCAACGCCTACTCCCTTCTCCTCGGAATACTCCGCTGCCTTCTCCTCAAGCTGGCTCTGGATCTCCATCTTTGAGTTGAAGACTGTGATGTTTGTACCGCTGTCCGATGATCCGCCGGAAGCACCGCCTCCTCCGCAGCCTGCCATAAGGCCTGCTGTCAGAACAGCCGCGACCACTGTTGTTACGACTTTCTTGATGTTTCTCTTCATGATTCCTCCCTTTCCGGGCTCTCGCCCTTGGATTGCCGGTCCGAATTGTTTTTGGATTCCGGCTGATTAATGATTACCGCTGCATAACCGGAAATGACCCGCATCATCGGCACCAAGCGGTCCGGCACGCATATTGCAGGGCTGCATCGCCTATGCCTTCTGTCCGAATGCCTCCCTGAAACAGAACACGCGCAAGACCTTAAAATGCCTCAGATATGGATATCCCGCTTAGTCACATCAATGGCTGACTTCCCCTCCGTGCGGAAAACAATCTTTTCCGCTGAAAGCCTGGTCGGAATCACTGTCGACACAACATATCTGCCGTCATTAATGAACACTTCAGAACTGAATCTGTCCAAAATGATCCGAAATTTTATGTTCCCATCCATACTCTCTTCGACCAGACATCCGCAATGATGTGTGATTCTTTCGGGAGATCCGGAATGCTTGCGGCCAATTTTGACCATCCCGTCTTCGGGACTGAAATAGATTGAACTGTATTTTTCCTCATCAGCAGTGAGGCACACCGCGAATTTTCTGTAGAGAGGCTCATCCGGCACCGGTCTCACATTGATCTCGATGTCCATACAGCTGCCCTCCATGCCATAGAGGAATACTTCATCGGAGACCGGCACATTTTTATATGTCAAGATATTTGTGTAATACTGTTCAAGTTCCCGCGCAGGATTCTGGCAGAGCCTGCCGTCCGTCACGGACAGCTCTCTGGGTATGGTCATCTGACCTGCCCACTGCCCGGTTCTTTCCCGATCAGAACGGATATACCGATTCTGCATACACGCAATCAGAATTCTTCTCCCGTCGGAAGTCAGCAGAGTCCGGGGGAAACAAAAATCAGTTCCGTAGTCGATCGGCTGATTCAGGTGGGGTGTAAATATCCCGCTCTCACGGTCATAATCGCCGAAAATTGCAGCGCTGCCGCTATGGTCGTCCGGCTCGCAGGACTTCATCTCCTTCGGACTTAAGAGAAGGACCCACGTACCGCTAAGCTCAAAAAAATCCGGGCATTCGTACATGCTGCCAAATCTTGCGCTGATATCAATCACCGGTTCTTCATGGTTAACATGATCGATGCCGGCACCCATTTCTGCGGGCAGATGTCTCCAGTCAAATAATGTGCTGCTTACCGCATGCCCCACATGCGTAGGATCACAGCACAGATCATAGGGATTGTATTGATAAAACAGATGATATTCGTCTTTATAAAAGAAAAAGTCATTCGGACCACTTGCCCGTCCGCAATATGGGGTGAGATGGAACATCGGGCGTTCTTCTGCCATACCATCCTCGCCATGTTCGCTCTTGATCTGCCCTGAAGCAGTCAGTTCTATGCTCGCCATGCCTTTTTACCCGTCTGTCACAATATAATTGTTACATATGTAAAACTTATTTTTACATTTTCTGTTACATTATATTTGTAACTCTGACATTCGTCAATTTGCTATTTGTACATAATTTTACACTGTCATTTTTACAATTTTCACAAAATGTAAAGCGTCCGTTTTTTTGTTGCATTTGACTATTATTTGTCATTTTTGTATAATTTTAAGTAGCTAACAGGCATCGTGCATCTTAGGCAACAGGAGGAAGCTACATGTCAGGGCGCGTGACTATGCAGGATATTGCCGATTCACTGGGACTATCCAGAAACACTGTCTCAAAGGCATTTAATAATACCGGTGTGATTGCTGAATCTACAAAGGATCTCATTCTCCGCAAGGCAGCAGAGATGGGTTATAAAAATTCGACAGGCAGCGCTATGCCGCATGCGATTCCGATCGCATCCGACAAGAAAGAGATTGCCATGCTTACCTGCTATATACCGGGAGGCTCGCACTTTGCGGTGACTACGATTGATCGTATACAGCAGAATCTTTCATCATGCGGGTACAGCCTGACCTTTTATCGTGTGACGCAGAGTGAGCTCATGGATCTTCGTCTGCCGGGCAGCTTCAGCCCCGATAAAGTCGCAGCCATTTTCTGCATGGAACTTTTCAACTACGAATATTGCGAAATGCTGTGTTCCCTCCCCATTCCTCTTCTCTTTATTGATACCCCTGTAAAACCGGGTCGGCCGCCCCTCATGGCGGACACACTTTTCATGGAAAATCAGGCTGGAATCTATTCCTTTGTCTCACAGATTGCGGAAAAGGGTAAAAAATCCGTCGGGTTTGTAGGTGATATGCTCCATTGCCGCTCTTTTTTCGAGCGGGCAAGCGCCTGCATCACCGCTGCCGCGCTTTTCGGACTGGAGCCTGCCGAGAAGTACTCTATTCCCGCTTTTCCACCCTCCAAAATGCAGCTGCAGCCGGCCAACTACGTCACTTATGCTGACATGCTCTACAGTTCCCTGCAGAACTTTTCAAAGCTTCCCGACGCATTTATCTGCGCAAATGACTTTATCGCCATAAACCTCATCAGTTCCCTGAGGCGCATGGATATATACTGCCCCGCCGATATACTTGTCATGGGGTTTGATGATTCTCCGGAATCACGCTATCACGCGCCGGCTGTAACTACTGTACATATTCATACACAGGTCATGGGCGATATAGCTTCCGAGCTCATACTGAACCGTATAGCTGATAAGACCCGCGAACCCAGAACAGTCTACGTGCCGACGGAGCTCATTTTACGGGAGTCGACGAAGATATAGAGGCATTCATCACCTGAGGTACTTTATGGAAAAAGAGATTCATCTTATAAAAAAGAAGCGGAGGGGACTACTTTCTCTGATATTCAGCCGCACCGGAGTCATAATAATCCTCTTCGCTCTTGCGGTACTGACCGCACTCTCAGTGATGAACTGGTTCGCAGGTCTCATCGCTCATATCAGTGCCGGCATCATCCTGTTCAACGTCATTGTCATAGTTTATCTTGTGAATTCGGAGATGGATTCATCCGCGAAGTCCACGTGGATACTGGTCATTGCGGTCACCTCCGTTTTCGGAGCGCTGTTTTATCTCTTTACGAGATCGTCGCTTGGGAGCGCTGCTATAAGAGAAGGACATAAAAAACTGTTAAAGGAGCACAAAAACGACCTTACTCAGGATAATGATGTGATAAGCAATCTGGAGGCCGACAGCCCTGAGACGCGGGATCTGGTCACCTACCTGAACCGGTCCGGGACCTACCCTGTGACACAGGGCAACGAGGTCACCTACTACCCTCTCGGGGAAGACAAGTGGAAAGACATGCTGATCGAGCTCGAGAAGGCAAAGCATTTCATTTTCATGGAATACTTCATTATTGATGAAGGAAAAATGTGGGGGACGATCCTCGCTATTCTGAAGCGCAAGGCTGCCGAGGGAGTAGAGGTCCGCGTCATGTACGACGGCATGTGCGCATTTTCTACGTTGCCCTACAACTACCCGGAAATGCTGGAGGGTATAGGCATCAAGTCAAAGATGTTCTCTCCTCTCACCCCCTTTGTCTCGACACATTACAATTACCGCGACCACAGGAAAATTCTGGTCATTGACGGCAAGGTCGGCTTCAACGGCGGCGTAAATATAGCGGACGAATATGTCAATGAGACCGTTCGTTTCGGTCACTGGAAGGACACAGCAATCCGCATCAAGGGGCCGGCGGTCAAAAATCTGACTCTCATGTTCCTCAACATGTGGGAGATCCTCGGCCCGGACGCTGATTATTCCAGATATTTAGATGTGCCGACGGAGCCCTGCTCCTTAGCCAAAGGCTACGTCATTCCCTACGCTGACAACCCGTTCGATGACGACAAAGTGGGCGAAAAAGTTTACATGAGCATTCTGAACAGGGCAAACAATTATGTCCACATCATGTCGCCCTACCTGATCCTCGACGATGAACTCCTCATGGCCCTCAAGTACGCCGCGGAGCGAGGCATCGACGTCAAACTGATCCTGCCGGGAATCCCCGACAAAAAAATGGTGTACAATCTGGCAAAGAGATATTTCAGGACTCTGCTCTCTTCAGGCGTAAAGATCTATCTCTACACTCCGGGCTTCGTTCATGCTAAAGTCTTCGTCTCTGACGACGTAAAAGCTGTTGTCGGAACGATCAATCTCGACTACAGAAGCCTCTACCACCACTTTGAGTGCGCAACGTATATGTACGGCACAGACTGCATATCTGACATCGAAGATGATTTCACGAAGACTCTTTCGCGCTGTCACCAGGTCACATTGGACGATATCAATAACGAGAAGTTCCTTGTACGCCTGACAGGAGGTCTGGCAAGGCTCGTGGCTCCACTGCTGTGATTCTAAAAGAAAAATCAAATAGAGGCTGCCGCATTAGACGGTGCCAGACATAAAGCAGTCATTTGCAACAAACGTCTGCTATATGTGAGGCCTGCATCTATGCGGCAGCCGCTTACATTTTTACAGAAGGCATAAAGCCAAAAGAAATCTGATAAAATTTCAAAAAACCTGTAACGAAAGTCCATCGCTTTGCATTAACTGACAGAACCGAAAAGAAAGGAGGTGAGAAGCCGATGTCGATGGAAGAAATATACCAGCAGTACGCAAAGGTCGTGTACGGGTTCCTGCTCACAAAGACGCACGACTCTTATATAGCGGAAGAACTGACACAGGAGACATTCTTCCAGGCGATTCGAAGCATTGACCGCTTCGATGGGAGCTGCAAAGTGTCGACCTGGCTCTGCGCGATTGCCCGAAACGTGCTCCTTGCCTACCGTCGCAAAAATCCGACCGCCGAGGAGCTCCCGGATTCTATAGGGTCCCGGCCTTCCTCGGAGGAGGAAGTCCTTGGTGAAATGAATCGGCTTGACCTCATTCGGCTGATACACGGACTGCCGGAGCCCTCCCGCGAGGTGGTGTATCTAAGGGTGTTCGGGGATCTTTCATTTGCAAATATCGGTGAAATCCACGGAAAATCCGAAAACTGGGCGCGGGTAACCTTTTTCCGCGCAAAAGAAAAGCTTAGAAAGGATGTGGAACAATGAGTCAGAAAATTCCATGTGAAGTAGTTCGGGATCTGCTCCCGTCCTATATTGACGAGCTTACGAGCGAAGTCACGAACCGCATTGTGAGAGACCATCTTGAAGGATGTGAAGAGTGCCGTAAAGTTTACGGCTCGATGACCGGGTCTCTGACCGGGGAAGAAGAAAAATTCAGGGAACAGGGTGAGATCGACTTTCTCAGAAAAAACAGGAAGCGGAACCGCAGGATCGTTCTTGGAAGCATTGCCGGCGCAGTTCTCATCGTACTCGGAGTCCTGCTCGCAAGGACTTTCTTTATAGGAAGTGCTAATTACTCGAACTGGACTGCAGAAAATCTCACAGTGAGTGATCGGCAGCTCGATTTTGTGGCAGTTCCCGCAGACAGCGCCTCCGCCATATCAAAACTGAGTTTTGACGAGGAGAACGGCGTGGTTACCGTACGTGCCCGGGCTGTCGCCGTCAGCCCGTTCCACACAGGAAGCCTCGGGACAAGTTTTACCGCTTCCGAGACCATCCGTGATGTCTGGCTCGGTGACCGCATCGTCTGGTCGGAGGGCGAGACCGTGTCTCCGCTCGCTTCGGATCTGTTTACCGCACACCACAGCTATGTCGGTGATATGTCTGCCAACAACCGTCTTGCAAATGCGCTGAATCTCTCCACTTACATCGGTCCCTTCACGAATGAGCTGGAGACTGCTAAGGAGCCCTACGGCTGGAGAATACTCCTGTCTGATCCTATTCCTGACGAAAAGCTCGCTCAGAAGGAGCAGAACATGGACACCTCCGGGCGGATCATTGTAGGTCTCATCGAAAATCTCGATCATGTGACATTCGTCTACACTGCGGATGGAACAAAGCATGAAAGGACTGTCACTGCCGCGGATGCCTCAGCCTTTTTCGGGGAAGATATAAAGAACTGCGGCACGGACATCCTGACGCTTAGCAGACTGCTGGAAATTCACGGGTTATTATAATAGATGAACGAGCCTTTACACAGAAGCCTGCCGTCATCTCCGACCACTTCTGTGTCAATGTAGGAGAAGGTCCTGCCGGCTCGGCGCACCAGACCTGTGCAGCGAAGTTCCTTCACACCGCGGGTCCCGCTCACATACTCAATATTACCGGAGACGGTGGGACCGAGACCGCCGCCGCAGATATTTGCAACACCAGCGACAATGTCCATCAGGTTGAAGAGACAGCCGCCATAGACCATGTCGTATAAGTTCAAATGCTCCGGAAGCACCGGCATGACTGCCTCACAGTGGTCCTTCTCAAGAACCGTGAACGCAAGACCATTGTCTTTCTCACCACGCTGCAGGGCATACTCCATTTCTTGCATCTTTTCATCCGGCAAATTAAGAAAATCGAGTCTCATATTATCCTCCTCAATTACATGCATCAGATTATACAACAATCAGCCGCAAACGTCATGTCTGCGGCTGATAAAATATTACATATGTGATACAATAAACTATGACTTTGAAAGGAACCATCTGCCCCATGAATATCGATTCCAACGTTTTTATTGCCCCGGGAGCCCAGATCATCGGTGATGTCAACATAAAATCCGGCAGCAGTATCTGGTACAACGCCGTCCTTCGAGGCGACGAGGGAGCTATCTGCATCGGAAGCAATACCAATATCCAGGACCTGGTCATGATCCATGTCAGCAAAAACACGTCTACCGTGATCGGCGACAATGTCACAGTCGGCCACGGAGCCATCATCCACGGCTGCACGATTGAAGACAATGTTCTCATCGGTATGGGATCCATCATTCTGGACAGAGCTCAAATCGGAAAGAACTCCATCGTAGGCGCCGGCTCTCTGGTCACGCAGGGCAAATGTTTTCCGGAGGGTTCCCTCATACTCGGAAGCCCTGCCCGAGTGAAACGTCCGTTGACTGCGGAAGAGATTGAAAATGTGCAAAACTCCGCAAAAAACTATGCGACTCTTGCCGGCCTTACCTGAATAAGGCCGGTCCACGCTGGTACCGGTCGCGTGTTCATTGCGACCAATGCTCCGCTCATTAGAAAGGATTATCTTTATGAATATTTACGCATGCAGTGATATCCACGGCCAGTACGGGCTTTTTCAGAAAATGCTGAAGGACATCCGCTTCTCGGATGACGATCTTCTCTACATAGTCGGCGATGTCATAGACAGAGGCCCTGATAGTATTCCCATGCTTCTCGATATTATGAGCCGGGACAATATCATCTGCCTCCTCGGAAATCATGAACTCATGATGTACACGAACTACCGGTACCCGGAAAAAGAAAACTACTGGCTACACGGCTCGAATGGCGGGACCGTGACAAGAAACGCTTTTAACAAAGAGTCTAAGGACACACAGAAAGCAATTCTGGATTATCTCGGAGGAATGGCTCTGCAGGTCGAGCTTCCCATCGCGGATACGCGCTACCTCCTCAGCCATTCGGATTTCATCGCTGAAATAGGCAGCGTGCTCTTTAAAGATATCTCTTACAAGGACGCTTTCGATACCGTCTGGAATTCTCCCTGGCGCATGTGGGAGTACGTCCCGAAGAGCAAATATCAAAAAGACAGCCGGCTCCACGTGATCGGCCACGTCCCGGTCCAGTTCATCTCCGAGAATCCTGAACCTCTCGCGGCCTTCATCGATGAAGAGCACCACATTGTGAACATTGACCTCGGGTGTGCCGGGATCGGGCTTCGTACCGGCAAGGCGACCGGACGTGCTCTGTGCTGCATGAACCTAACCGCCTATGCGGAGGGTGCCGGGAAGGACGCGTTCACATATTATCAATAATAAAACTACACGAAACAGTTCAGACAGGCTGCATTGGCACTCCCAGTAACCGGTGTTTTTCTCACGAAGATGGATGTTTTGCTGCCGATAACGTAATTCATGAGCAGCCTGACTGAACTGTCATCGGTAACTAAAACTGTAACTAAAACTAAAACTGTGTGAAGATTTTACAAATTCATGCTTGACACTTATGGCATAGGATTGTATAATAATCAAGCGTTGAAAAAACAGCGCAAATTAAATATGGCGAGATAGCTCAGCTGGCTAGAGCACGCGGTTCATACCCGCGGTGTCGAGGGTTCAAATCCCCCTCTCGCTATGCTACAAAACCCTGATAAACGCATAATAAGCGCAAATCGGGGTTTTTCTTTGTCTAAAAATCAACTCATCTTGTTCCTTAAGTAATTAACTAATAATTCCCATACCATAAATAAGCTTAGATCTTTGAAAACTCAATAATACAGGCAATCAGATAGAATTTCTGACAGTCAATGCCGCTTTGACCAGCGAATTACGGATGTATTCCGGGTGTCGGCCTACAAACGGCTAACTGTTCTTCCGTTGGCTTAAAAATGACACAGACACTCTCTATCGGATCCGTCATAATGATCTGGAAGGATTCCCCGAATGTGATATCCGCCAGTTCATCGATGAAAAATACCAAAGACAGGCACTCTATACCTTTTTAATTGCCTACATTATTGAGTTTTCAATGAACAACACACCTTTTCGGTGTGGGAATTATTAGTAATTAAATGCAACATATTCTTATCAGTTAAATGCTTTGTATTTCGCCGCTTTATCCATCCCATCACTATAGTGTATAGAAAATATGATATCATCTGTGAAAAGTCCTGTATGATTCAAGGCTATCTTTAGATATTACCGCTTAAATATAAATGAATCTATATTGACATTTATCTTATGCCAACCTATAATAAGTCGTATGAGGGTTAACACTATTCTTGATAACTTGATAAGCAAAAGCATCTTCCATAAAAGATGCTTTCGCCTACCGCATAAATATAAATTTTTCAATCCCCAACTTTTTAAAACTACAAAAGTTGACTATTACATTTTACCCATCTCACAAAAAAGTGGCAATACATATTTCGGAGGACGACATGACTCTCTTTCTGGCACACACTAAACTGGATGATAGTGGAAATAGAATTGACCAGACATGTCAGGATCACTGCGACCACACTGCAATTTATGCCCAAAACAGTCTCCTTTCTGTTGGTCTAGGAAGCACGGCGTTTTTAACTGGTATGATGCATGATTTCGGGAAATTCACGCTGGCGTTTCAGAAATATTTAGATGATGCGACTAATGGTCTGAAAGCGAGGCGCGGGAGCGTCAATCATACTTTTGCCGGCGTTAGATACATTTTGGAAAAATTTCACTCTAATCTCGACAACCCCATTGAGCTTCTGACAAGCGAGATTATTGCCTACGCCATCGGAGCTCATCATGGTCTCTTTGATTGTGTTAATGAAGACCATAAAAACGGTTTCGACCATAGACAAAACAAAGAAGGAATATCCTACCATGAAGCAAAGGATAATTTCTTCAGCATTTATTACTCTTCATCCGATATTGAAAAACTATTTTATAAGTCGGCCAACGAAATAGATACTATACTGTCTGTGCTTGATGAGCTGTTCGATAACTACCAGTCACAAGATGACAATGATCGCAATCAGGAATATTTTTTTTATTTAGGATTACTTGCAAGACTTGTATTATCGGCAGTTGTTGAAGGAGATCGAAGAGATACTTCTGAATTCTATGCAGGAAAACCACAGTTCGAAATCCTTGCAACCAGAGATTTATGGAATGATACCTTAACTCAAGTGGAAAAACAACTCGCCTTGCTTCCGTGTCAGACAGAAATAGAAAAAGCAAGAAGTCTCCTTTCAGGAATGTGTCGAGATTCCTCACTAAAGGAATCAGGTATCTATCGACTCAACCTGCCTACCGGTGCGGGCAAAACACTGAGTTCCTTACGATTTGCGCTTGCTCATGCTAAAGAACATGATAAAAAACGGATTATCTTTGTTACCCCTTTGCTCAGCATCCTCGACCAGAATGCAGCTGAAATAAGAAAATTTGTCAACAATGATGCCATAATCCTCGAACATCACTCCAACATCATACACCCTACCGAAAGCACGGAGGAGTATGACAAATGGGAATACTATACTGAAACCTGGCACTCTCCTATCATTATCACTACCATGGTTCAATTCCTGAACACTTTGTTTTCAGGTAAAATGTCCTCTGTTCGCAGACTGCATGCGTTATGCGAAAGCATCATCGTCATTGACGAAGTACAGACTGTGCCAGTAAAGATGCTGTCACTATTTAACTCTGCTATGAATTTTCTTCAGACAGTATGCAAAGCAACCATTGTGTTATCTTCAGCCACACAACCAACTTTTGAAGGCAATCGTTTCCCGCTGAAAAACATCTCTGGGGATATTGTATGTTGCGGCAAGGAAATCCGGGAGCTATTCCGTCGCACAACGATTAGTTCATTAGACAGTTGCTCATTAGAAGATACCCCCGCATTAGTTCAAACTTTACTCAACGGCTGCAATAGTCTACTGATTGTCTGCAACAAGAAAAATGAGGCCTCATATCTCTTTGATCATATTTGCATCGACGGATGCGATAAATTCCATTTATCTGCTTCGATGTGTATTCAACACCGTCGGGATATTCTGAACGAGATGAAAACAGCACTGGAAGAAATTAAAAACAGCAACGCAGCAAACTCTCTGGCCTCTCGCAAAGTAATATGCATCTCAACGCAGGTAATTGAAGCAGGCGTACACATATCTTTCGAAAGAGCCATCAGGTTTTGTGCAGGCATGGACAGCGTTGTTCAGACTGCTGGAAGATGTAACAGAAATGGTGAAAGCAAGAATGCCGGAGACGTCTATATCCTCTCATGTCTTGACGAAAACCTTAATCGGCTCAAAGAAATCAAAGCGTCAAAAATGGCAACCGAAAGTCTCCTGACAGAATTTAAAAAGAATAGCTCCAAATTCCAAGAAAACCTAGACAGCGAAGAATCTATCAAGCATTACTACAAGCAATATTTCAATAGCTTCGGCATAGGCTATCAAGAATATTGTCTACCCAATAAAGAGACTCTTTACAATCTTCTATCCTCTAACGAGCAATATTCAGGTCATCGAGAAGAAAATCAATTATATTATTTTAAACAAGCATTCTCTTCGGCAGGATTAGAATTTAAAGTATTCGATACAGAAAACACTGATGTCATCGTTCCCTATAAAGAAGGAATTCAAATCATCAACGATTTGAATTCCGAAAAGGCTAGATGGAATGATCATTTTGTCTCGGACGCCTTAGAAAAAGCAAAACAATACACCGTTTCTTTGTATTCCTATCAGCTTAATAAACTGGAAAAATTAGGAGCCCTGTATAAAATACTGGACGATAAAGCAACTGTACTTCAACCACAATTCTATGACGACTATATCGGCGTCATCGATGAAGATAAAAACTATGGATATTTGGAGGTTAGCATATGAAGATGAGATATCCGAATATTGTGGAGTTTCAAGTAAGCGGAGACTATGCACTTTTTTCAGATCCTTTAACGAGAGTCGGTGGCGAGAAATTCAGCTATCAGGTTCCTACGTATGAATCACTAAAAGGAATTATGGCTTCGGTCTACTGGAAGCCAACTTTAATATGGGTCATCGACAAAGTTCGCGTTATGAAGCCAATACAGACCGAAGTAAAAGGCATAAGACCTATTAAATACTCCGGTGGAAACGACCTCTCTTACTATACCTACTTGAAAGACTGTGCATATCAAGTCAGAGCACACTTTATATGGAATGAAAACCGGCCAGAACTCAAACATGATCGCATAGAGAACAAACATTATGAAATAGCGAAGCGATCTATCATAAAAGGCGGTAGAAGAGACATTTTCCTGGGAACTCGTGAGTGTCAGGGCTATGTGGCACCATGTGTTTTCGGAACCGGAACAGGAGCCTACGATGGTATTCAGGAGCTTGGATTTGGTCTGATGTATCATGGCATAACATATGCAGACGAAGCCTACTCATCTGAAACCGAAAACCATATGACCGCAAACTTCTGGTATCCAGTCATGAAAAACGGTATTATTGATTTCCTGCCCCCCGAAAAATGTCCTGTTCATAAGGTCCTTCGGGAAATGCCCATGAAATCATTTGATAATCACATCAACTTTACAGGACTAAACGAATTCGAGGAGGTGACTTGATTTGGGATTGCTTCAACAAGCATATAAAACATATGAATCACATTATGCAGATGTAGGAAAAGTGGTTGAAAATCAAGAGCCTTTGGCTCCAGTTTCTCATCTGACAACAAAAGCTAAGATCGAAATAACTATCAATGAAAAAGGCGAATTCATATCAGCTACTTCTCTGGATAAAAACAGAGAAAAAATCATAATTCCTGTGACCGAGAAGTCTTCTGGCAGGACAAGTGGAAAGGATCCCTGTCCACACCCTTTAGCAGAACAACTTGGGTATCTTGTTCCCTACAATACACGAAAGCGGGAAGCGTATTTGCAGCAGCTTCAAGACTGGATTGATTCGGATTATGCAAACATTAAGCTTGCTCCCATCTATCGTTATGTTAATGGCGGGACAATTCTTACTGATTTGGTAAAAAGCAAAATCATAAAGCTGGAGGAGAACGGTCATACCAAAAATGAAAAGGATCTTATAAGATGGATTGTTCTTGGTGTCGGAGAAAACAGCGGTCCCTGTTGGACTGATAAAACGCTATTTGATGACTACACCCAGTATTACAGACACTATAAAATACGAGAAGCGCCTGTATTATGTATGATATCAGGAGAAGAGACTGCCCCTGTACATAATTATCCGAAGGGAATAATCGCAAATAACGGCAATGCTAAACTAATCTCCGCCAATGACGACAGCGGATTCACTTATAGAGGCAGATTCGACCAAGATTGGCAAGCCGCAACTGTGGGATATGAAGTGTCGCAACAAGCACACAATGCACTGCACTGGATTGCTGCAAATCAAGGAGTTGTCCTTGGCAATAAGTCTTCCAGAGCCTTTCTATGTTGGAATCCGGAGGGGCTCAAAGTTCCGTCCCCATTAAAGCCTCTGCGTCGTCTCCAGAAAACAGAAATAAATGTAGTAAATATCAGTTATCAAAAAGATTTGTATAAAACACTGATTGGCTGGAAAGAACAATTAAGCGACAATGCCAACAGCACAACCGTCATAGCTTCTTTCGATGCAGCCACAACAGGCAGATTATCCGTCACCTATTATAACGAACTACTAACATCTGATTTTTTGGACAGACTCTATAACTGGGACTTGCATTGCCAATGGTTCTTCACATACCAAAACATACAAGAATCCCCCTCGCTAAAGCAGATTGTTGAATGTGCCTATGGAGTCGAGCGCTCAGAAAATGGCAAAGTCATTTTATATGTCAAGGACAAATTATTAGAACAACAGGTACAGCGCTTAATGGCATGCCGCATTGAATGTGCCAAATTTCCACGAGATCTTGAGCATCAACTGGTGCAACGTGCTTCCTCGCCACATATCTATAGTGATAAAAAGACATATAGAAAAGTGTTATCAACAGCTTGCGCTGTTATAAAAAAAGTGTATTTCGATTATGGAAAGGAGGAAATTGAAATGGCTTTGAACCCGCAAAAGCAGGATAGGAGCTATCAATTCGGCAGGCTTCTTGCAGTGATGGAGAAAATCGAAACGGATACGTTTGATTCAACCGACGACAAAAGGACATCCAATGCTATGCGTCTCCAGTCTGTGTTCTGTAAAGAACCGATGAAATATGCAAACTTGTTGAATATGCAGATGGATAAAGCTTATATGCCAAAGTTAAAGCCTGCTCAGAGAGTGTATTATAAACGTCTACTCGGACAGATTATCGACATCATCAACAATGAACCGGAGAAGGAATGGAATAAGCCTTTAAAAGATACTTACTTAATAGGATATTATCTGCAGAGAAACGAATTGTATTCGAAAAAAGACAAGGAGGAAAAAAATGAGTCTTCTGAAGAATAAAATAGATTTTGTAATGTTTATCTCCGTAACCAGAGCAAATTCAAATGGTGATCCGTTAAATGGAAACCGCCCCAGAACAGATTATGATGGATATGGTGAAATATCGGATGTATGTATAAAGCGCAAAATCCGAAACAGAATGCAGGATCTGGGATACAGCATTTTTGTGCAATCAGATGACAGACAAACCGATGGTTTTAATAGTCTGAGTGAACGTGCCACGGCAACGCTTGGAAAAATCAAGGATCGTGAAACATATGCAACTACAGCCTGCAAAACATGGATGGATGTGAAATCCTTTGGTCAGGTATTTGCATTCAAATCCTCTGAGAAAAACGGAGTTTCTGTTGGTGTTAGAGGACCAGTTTCTATCCATCAGGCCGTTAGTGTTTCACCTATAGAAATTGAGTCATTGCAGATTACAAAAAGTGTAAACAGTGAACCAAACGAAAAAAAATCATCCGATACTATGGGCATGAAGCATTATGTGCGCTTTGGCATTTATAAAATAAAGGGAAGTATCAACGTTCAGTTAGCTACGAAAACAGGCTTTTCAGAAGAAGACGCAGATGTCATTAAAGAATGCCTCCGAACACTGTTTGTTAATGATGCTTCATCCTCAAGACCAGAAGGTTCCATGGAAGTCCTCAAACTTTATTGGTTTAAACATAATTGCAAAGATGGTCAGTATTCCTCCGCCAACGTACATCGCTCTGTAGAAGTTCGTTGCTTAAACGAGGACACTATTCCTACGAGCATTAATGATTACGAATACGTTGTAAACGAACTTCCCGGACTCGAGCCGGAGATAATCAATGGAATATAAAGAAGAGGATTATTTGCAACTATCCGGAATACAGCATTTCCTATTCTGCCGCAGGCAATGGGCCTTAATCCATATTGAACAGCAGTGGGCAGATAACTACCAGACGGCTGATGGAATTATTATGCACAAGAACACACATGACAGCGGTTTCAGATCTTCACGTGGTGATATCATCACGGTTCGTGCTTTGCGTGTCCATTCTGCGACACTTGGACTTTCCGGTGAGTGCGACGCGGTTGAGTTTCATGCGGACGAAACTGGTATTTCATTAGCAAAAACCAACGGTTTATGGAAACCATACCCGGTTGAGTATAAACGCGGTAAGCCTAAAAATGACATTTTTGATAAAGCACAACTATGTGCTCAGGCCATGTGCCTAGAAGAAATGCTTTGTTGTACGATACCCGAGGGGGCTCTTTACTATGGAGAGCCCCGAAGGCGTGAACGAGTTTTATTCACCCAGGACTTACGCATAACAGTATCTCAGGCAGTTGAAGAAATGCATCAATTGTATTCCAGGGGCTATACGCCAAAAACAAAACCCAAGAAAGAATGCAATTCCTGTTCACTGAAAGACATTTGTCTCCCTGTACTTGTAAGTATGCAGTCGGTAGATGAGTATATGAAGGACTCGTTAAAATAGGGTAAAACGAAATGAAAGTTTTGCTAAACTCTTTATTTATCACAATAGAAAATGCGTATGCATCATTAGATGGGGAAAACGTCGTAGTTAAGCAAAAAGATGATACCCTGGCTCGTTTTCCTTTACATATTCTGGACGCTATCTATATCTTTTCTTATTCCGGAGCATCTCCTGCATTAATGGGAAAATGTGCTGATAAAGGAATTGATTTAGTCTTTTGCTCTCCCAGTGGAAGATTTCTTGCAAGGACATGTGGTATGAGTCGTGGAAATGTGCTTCTGAGGCGCAAACAATATCGCTTTGCAGATTCCGAGAAAGAAAGTTGTAAAATCGCCAGAAATTTTATATTTGGTAAAATAAGAAACTCAAGACAGGTAATAGAAAGGGCAAAGAGAGATCATGCTTTAAAACTTGATATTGATGCTCTATCCAAAATATCAGATTATCTGAAAACACAACTGGAGGAAGTGCTTCAAGCAAATGATTTGGAATCTCTTCGTGGCATAGAAGGCAAAAGTGCCTCACAATATTTTAGTGTTTTCGACGATCTGATCCTTACTTCAAAAGAATCTTTTTATTACCATGGAAGAAATCGCCGTCCGCCCTTAGATAATGTCAATGCTCTGTTATCTTATGCATATACTATGCTTGGCAGCAGTTGTGCCTCCGCTTTAGAAACCGTCGGTCTGGATTCATATGTTGGTTTTATGCATCGTGACCGACCAGGAAGAACGTCTTTAGCTCAGGATCTTATGGAAGAATTAAGGCCTTGTATGGCAGACCGCTTTGTACTGACATTGATCAACAACAAAATTGTTGATCAATCTGATTTCATTCTTCAGGAAAATGGATCTGTCCTGTTGACGAACGACGGGCGGAAAAAGGTGCAAAAAGAATGGCAAGTAAAGAAGAAAGAAAAAATCATGCATCCATATCTCAAAGAGAAAATGGAATGGGGATTAATCCCCTATGCACAGGCGATGCTTCTAGCACGATATTTGCGGGAAGATCTCGATGGATACCCACCTTTTCTGTGGAGGTGATAAAACATGCTCGTTGTAATCACTTATGATGTCAACACAGAAAATGCCGCCGGTCAACGAAGACTTAGAAAGATTGCCAAGCAATGTGTCAATTATGGACAAAGAGTACAAAACTCCGTGTTCGAATGTTCAGTTGACGCCGCACAATATCGCATGCTGAAAGCAGCTCTCTGTGAATTGATGGATCCTAAAGTAGACAGCTTAAGATTCTACAAACTTGGAAACAGCTATAAGGACAAAATTGAACATTATGGTGCTAAGAAAGGCTATGATGCCCGTGATGCTCTGGTTCTATAACGCGAACCCGTAGTAAACATGAAAATAGTAGGTGGTTCGCGCATTAAATAACGACGATTATCGTCAATCTTGCGCTGTAGGGACACCCACCTTTATAACTAAGAACGTTATTTTTGTAAACATTGCTGATAATTCATATAAAATTTTGTCAATGTTTGCTGTCGCACCCCACACGGGGTGCGTGGATTGAAATGTACATCGTGCCAAACTCTCCGTAAATCTCTTCCTGTCGCACCCCACACGGGGTGCGTGGATTGAAATGCATTTATATACTTATATTCTTAAAAAAGGAGTAAAAGTCGCACCCCACACGGGGTGCGTGGATTGAAATCGCAATCACTTGCAGACCAGAGGTATCAGATGGGTCGCACCCCACACGGGGTGCGTGGATTGAAATTTCAAGGGACTTCACCCTCGCGTTGAGCTGGTCATAGTCGCACCCCACACGGGGTGCGTGGATTGAAATGACCTTACGTTGCATCAGGAGAGGAGTGAACTCGTCGCACCCCACACGGGGTGCGTGGATTGAAATAGCGAAGCGCTCAGGAACTGCGGCGGCGCGGCTGGTCGCACCCCACACGGGGTGCGTGGATTGAAATAGCGGTGGGCTCATCGCGGCAACAGCAGCGGCAGGTCGCACCCCACACGGGGTGCGTGGATTGAAATATTGTGCAGGAATCGCCCACGTCGTCGACCATCGTCGCACCCCACACGGGGTGCGTGGATTGAAATGGAAGAGATAGAGATGTCTTCTGACGGCCGAATGAGTCGCACCCCACACGGGGTGCGTGGATTGAAATATTAATACCATCAACAGATAGACTTAGTAGCGGTGTCGCACCCCACACGGGGTGCGTGGATTGAAATTTTCAGAGAAAAGACTCCTGTCATAGCGCCGGCGTCGCACCCCACACGGGGTGCGTGGATTGAAATCTTCTACGAGGGAGCCATTGAAGTGTTTGCAATCCGTCGCACCCCACACGGGGTGCGTGGATTGAAATGCTGATCAGATGCCGATGGAAGTAATCGAGTACGGTCGCACCCCACACGGGGTGCGTGGATTGAAATGACTACCAATATTGCGTTTATGCGGAAAGGAGAACGTCGCACCCCACACGGGGTGCGTGGATTGAAATATCGTAATTGCTCTTGATGAACGCCACAAGCTCGTCGCACCCCACACGGGGAGCGTGGATTGAAATGGCAATCGACCCGTCCGGCGGCACCCCGTCATCATCGTCGCACCCCACACGGGGTGCGTGGATTGAAATGGCGCAGAAAAGATTTATTGACTATGCCGCAAAGTCGCACCCCACACGGGGTGCGTGGATTGAAATTTTCGTTGCGATGTCGCAAAAACGTTCATTTTAGTCGCACCCCACACGGGGTGCGTGGATTGAAATCATACCGAACCTTGCAAAGCGGCTGTCGGAAACGTCGCACCCCACACGGGGTGCGTGGATTGAAATGAAGGTGCGGTTGCCCTTCTTGGAATCGTCATGCGTCGCACCCCACACGGGGTGCGTGGATTGAAATACGGTCCAGCCCGCTAATGAACGCCTGCTGTGAGTCGCACCCCACACGGGGTGCGTGGATTGAAATCCTCTATACAGTCCATGTTATAAAAGCCGAGATTGTCGCACCCCACACGGGGTGCGTGGATTGAAATTCTCAGATCCGGGCTATCATCGTTTAGAAGATACGTCGCACCCCACACGGGGTGCGTGGATTGAAATTGTGATATTGAGCTCCCGGACTATCTCCGGCACGGTCGCACCCCACACGGGGTGCGTGGATTGAAATAAGGCCAGTGGCTTGCACGGTCATGTCGAATCTGTCGCACCCCACACGGGGTGCGTGGATTGAAATCTTGCAAGTTTTGGAGTGCTTTTGATGATAACGTCGCACCCCACACAGGGTGCGTGGATTGAAATATTTGTAAATGAATTTGTGGGTGATCCCGTTCTGTCGCACCCCACACGGGGTGCGTGGATTGAAATCTGACAAGAGCCGGCTCTACTGCTTGGGAGACGGGTCGCACCCCACACGGGGTGCGTGGATTGAAATCAGGGAGTGCACTGCCGTATCCCTTACGGAGAATGTCGCACCCCACACGGGGTGCGTGGATTGAAATCGTCATACGACGGCAACAAGGGCAATTGATAGAGTCGCACCCCACACGGGGTGCGTGGATTGAAATTTTTAAATCATCAAATGTTTTAGTTGCGTTTGCGGTCGCACCCCACACGGGGTGCGTGGATTGAAATGGATATGTCTGGAAAGTGGTAGTGTTTGACGATCGTCGCACCCCACACGGGGTGCGTGGATTGAAATTTGTATGTCAGCGTTACAAATACGTCGTTATCAGTCGCACCCCACACGGGGTGCGTGGATTGAAATTCGAAAACGGCATGGAGAACCCGCTGGACGTATGGGTCGCACCCCACACGGGGTGCGTGGATTGAAATTCTGTTAATGAGGAATGGTTGCGGACTGGATCTGTCGCACCCCACACGGGGTGCGTGGATTGAAATACTATGAGAAATGGTGAGCAGATGACAAAATCGTCGTCGCACCCCACACGGGGTGCGTGGATTGAAATCCAACAAATACACGGTGCCCGAGATCAGCAACGGTCGCACCCCACACGGGGTGCGTGGATTGAAATTTTTCTTTGTTGTAGAATATGCTTTTGAGGCTGCGTCGCACCCCACACGGGGTGCGTGGATTGAAATAGTTAAACCTAATCTGAAACGCTCATACGCTTGGTCGCACCCCACACGGGGTGCGTGGATTGAAATGGACAGATTGCCGCAGAAGTCGAGAAGGCAGA
The DNA here is from genome assembly GCA_045112915.1 of Lachnospiraceae bacterium. Classification (GTDB taxonomy): domain Bacteria; phylum Bacillota; class Clostridia; order Lachnospirales; family Lachnospiraceae; genus Chordicoccus. The sequence goes on along the minus strand of JBGUIK010000058.1, from coordinate 3,043 downwards.
GAGTCGCACCCCACACGGGGTGCGTGGATTGAAATGACTTGTGGAACACACCTGCGACGATCACGCCAGTCGCACCCCACACGGGGTGCGTGGATTGAAATCTTAGTTTTGACCCTCTTAGCGACCGTGCTCATAGTCGCACCCCACACGGGGTGCGTGGATTGAAATATCCCCGTCATCATAAAAGACGATCTCTGTCGTCGTCGCACCCCACACGGGGTGCGTGGATTGAAATCTCTGATTATACTTTCCATAGCTTCCCCCGCTTAGTCGCACCCCACACGGGGTGCGTGGATTGAAATACCTATTATCAATGACTGAAACTGGGCGAGACAGGTCGCACCCCACACGGGGTGCGTGGATTGAAATGTAAGGAAGCTGCAGAGCCAGATCGGGAGCCGAGTCGCACCCCACACGGGGTGCGTGGATTGAAATCAGGACTGGGCGGCCTCTGTTGATTGGGACGCGTCGCACCCCACACCGGGTGCGTGGATTGAAATAAATCCCCCTCTCGCTACTGCAAAAAGAGAACCTGAATGGTTCTCTTTTTGCAGTATAGAAGTGTGGCTGAACCCCCAACACCGCGGCGGTGGAGAAAGCGCATGAGGTCCGGTGAACCCCGGTGTTGGCTACAATTCTTTTGACATGTTATAATAACGTAAATAAGGTTTCGAAAAAACAAGATATGTAAAAAGATTCTGACAACTGCCAAGTGAAAATAAGGGGGCTAACCATGAAAAAACGACTGAGAGCACTTTTATCCATCTGTATGATCATATTCACAGCCTGCGGACAGGCGGGCGGCGTTCCGCAGGTAACTCCGGACAATACCGACCAGAGCGTGACCGCCTCCACTATCGAAACAAACGCAAAGACTGATTCGGCAGAATCATCGGAAGCTGTCACAGAGCCCGGCGAAGGTTCCGAAACAACGGACGATGCCGGAAAGATAGGTGAAACTGTTATCCCATATTGGACTGAAGACTCCGAGGTCATGAAGTCAATCGCCTCCTACGTAGGCGCAGTCTCGAACGAGTCTTCGGAAATCTTCGTCCCCGAAGAAGACCGTATCGCTGTCTTTGATTTTGACGGCACGCTCTACGGGGAGCTGTTCCCAACATATTTCGACGAGACTCTCCTGCTCCACCGCGTACTCCACGACGACACATATCAGGCAGATCCGGAGCTCCTCGCTTATGCGGAGGCGTCAGAGGAAGCCTACATGAAAGGGCTCCCGCAGCCTGATACGGACATATCGACTTCCGCCAGCCTATCCGATTCCTTTAAGGGTATGACAGTGGATGAGTATCGCGAGTATGTCCGCAGCTTTATGAAAGAGCCGGTCTGGGGTTTTGAGGGAATGACCTACGGGGAAGGCTTTTATATGCCTATGACTGCTCTTGTGCAGTACCTTGCGGAGCACGGCTTCAAGGTGTTCATCAGCAGCGGCTCCGAGCGCGCTATGGTCCGCGAGCTGATCGAGGGAACCCTCGATGAGTGGATCCCGTCAGAGCGAATCATCGGAAGCACATACTCGATGGCAGCGACCGGCCAGGGAGATGAGAAAGCCAAAAGCTATACTTACAAGATGGACGATCAGGTCCTTCTGGAAGGACAAGTCGTCGATAAGAACCAAAAGATGGCCAAAGTCATCTCAATCGTAAATGAAATCGGCAAACCGCCCGTTCTCGTCTTCGGCAACAGCTCCGGCGACCTGGCTATGGCACAGTACGCGGTCCAGAACGGCGGCAGGGGCTACATGCTCCTCTGCGACGATCTGGATCGTGATTACGGAAATCTCGTGACAGCGGAAAAGTTCGCGAAAGACTGTGAGAAAATCGGCCTCTGGACCGTCTCTATGAAGAACGATTTTGCCACGATTTATAAAAAGGGGGCTAATAAAGTCGTGCCGGAAACCTGGGGAGAATCGGCAGCTGATGAGTCAGTCGCCGAAGATACAGCACTAGCTCCGGCAGCTTAATAAAAGAACTGATTATAAATCACGATTTCTGATTGCGCGAGCTATGCGGCGCACTTGTGCGTTTTCCACTGCGTAGCTCTGCAATCAACCGTAGGCTCACTCCAGAGCGCAGGCTTTAAACCCATGTTAAGGATGATTTTGCGCATTCCTCGTTGACTTGCGTCACAAATATCTTGCGTTGAAGAATGATGGCGGTCTTTTAAGCCAAGGAAGTCTATGTGCAACTGCCAAATCTTGAAATAAAAAAGCCAGCAGTCAATCTTGCGGAATTAAGCACATGTGCAGTGCCCTATGAGTTCAAATCAATACTCCATAAGCAGTAACATCAGCTCATTTTTAGCTTAATCTCCTGCTCGCACAAAGAATTATGAAGCTCAGGAGCAGTCACTTTTTTTGATTCGGTTATTGGATGATGGTAAGACTTACTTATATCAGGTTTGAACCCGCAGTAGACAAAAGGTGGTTTTAGCGAAAGCAACTGCCTTCAATGCCATCTGGGCAGTCTTCGTACGCCGTATGGACCATTGATGACTGACTGACTTCAATTCTTGCCTTCAGTCAAAAAAGCTGATTTCACCAAAAGCTACTGCCCTCGATACCACTCGAGCAGTCATCGCATGCCGTATTGACCATTGATGACTGACAGCCTTCATTCTTGCCTTCAGTCGATTAAAGCTGATTTCAGCGTAAGTTACTGCCATCCTTACCACCCGGGCAGTCAACAAACGCCGCTTGACCATAGATGACTGACAACCTTCAATCCTGCCTTCAGTCGAAAAAGATGATTTCAATGAAAGCAACTGCTTTCTATGCCAACAATGCAGTCCGAGGGCCAAATCTGTCAAGATGCAAACAAAGGTTTTGCAAATAATACAAAAACACAGCCGGCATGTCTTCAAAGGGAGGAGACACTGCGTAAGCGATGAATAATCATCCGTTCGTAAAGTTGGCAACGGCTATCGGGGAAGCCGCGGCATCAGGCCGGCAGCTCCCCTGGATTTTCGGGTGTATATGTTTCAGTATCCATCTGTCCTGAACAGCGTTCCTTTATAAAATCACTCC
>JBGUIK010000057.1:0-16346 GCA_045112915.1 Lachnospiraceae bacterium | reverse complement strand
TTATACTAGCACAGGAGCTCTTTCTTTAATCTGAAGATCTTTCATCCCCCTGCATAGCAGGGGGTTTATTTTTGTCTGTGACACAACAAAATGCGGAAGATTCCTTTATTGTAAAGGTTCTTCCGCATTTGAATCAGCTGTACAGATTCTGGTCTGTTCTTGCGATTGAAAAAGCGACCAGGAAGACCAGGTCGAGATCTTTTTCTTCGCAGATCACATCATAGTAAAGGCCTGTCGTGATAAATGATTTTCCGCTCGGTGAAGATGTCGCGATCGTTGCGAGAGGCGCTCCCTTAAAAGTCACATCATAGCGCATGCCAAGCTTGTTGCCCGCAAGACCGGTGTCGATCCGGACACCCTGATCATGCAGATAGTCCCAGATTTTCTTGTCATCGTATTTGAAATACGATCTCTTTGACAGGAAACTGATGATATCGTTTCCGCCCGACTCTACGGTAACGGTCTTACCGACCTTGTGAACTTCGGTCTTGCCTGTTACGTGATTGGCAAATTCAAATGGAGACGCACCAAACAGTGAAAACTTCGTCATTTTTCCTTCGTAGACTGTCTTGCCGCCCTCGTCTTCAAGATAAAAAGCCTGCTTGACGGTATTAAGAACCGGTTTCAGTAAATATTTAGCCATTTGTCCACTCCCTTTCCTGGTCTTTAAGTTTATTATATCTTTTTAAAGCGCCCATACCGCTTATGATTCCGAATATAAATGCCGCAATTCCCGCCGCAGCCATAATCAGAGGAATAATGAGGCTCTTCGTCTGTGTGATCAGGCTGGGATCATCGGGGTTATAGTAGATCGTCATTTTGTCGCCTTCCTTATACTCAGAAAGACCGCTGAGATCTGCCTCGTATTCTTTTCCGTCGACAGTGTATTTCACTGTCACGGTGTAGGATGCGTCGACGTGGTCGCCGTTGGCATCTGTATGTGCTTCTTCGTCCATCACCACGTTCGTGACCGTGGATTCAGTCTTTATATAGTTTTTATTCTGTACGCTGGCATTGAAAAAGATAACGCTGAAGATAATGATCATGATGCCCGCCGGGATAAAAAATCTTGCTGTCTGTGATTCCCGGAGAATAAAAGCGATTTTGTTCATGTCGTGTTCCTTTCGGGATTTTATTATTATGGTCTTTTTAGAGAATTCTTGTTTTAGCTACACCGTTTTATACGAACGGATGGAGGGCAGGGATAATTGAAATTCAAGTCTCACTCACGGCTATCAGTGATGGCACTGATGATCTTTTTCTCCATCATCTCACCGTTCCACTGATCTGGAGTAATTTTCACTAATTGTACCACAAATCGGTATGTGGCGGAACTAAATTTTCATGCCTCGCCTCCGGGCATAACCGACCAGCCGGGCGCGGTTCTGCATAAGATGGGCTATGTGGAGAGGAGCGGTCACAGCACCAGCTCGAATAGCTCCCTGTGCCTCTGACATTGTTCTGAAAAAAATCCCCCTCCAAGTTGCGGGAGAGGGATTTTTGATTATCTTATTATTTTAGTCATGTTTGCAGGACATAAGCGCAGCACATAAGTACAGCGCCGGCTGACAAAACTATTCACCAAACCCCCTCAATCTCGGATTATCCGAAGTACTTCACACCAGCCTCAAAGATCTTAAGATCCTGCTCGCCGTAAATATTGATGGCGACACCGTCGTCGCGGCGCTCCACATGCGCCATTTTGCCGAACACGCGGCCGTCCGGAGATGTGATACCTTCGATCGCGGCGTAGGAACCGTTGACATTCCACTCCTCATCCATGGAGACATTGCCGAACGGATCGCAGTACTGGGTGGCGACCTGACCATTTGCAAACAGTCTGTCGATCCACTCCTTCGGTGCTACGAATCGGCCTTCGCCATGGGAAGCCGGGTTGACATAGACACCGCCAAGTTCCGCAAGCTGAAGCCACGGAGACTTGTTCGTCATGACCTTCGTGTAGACCATGTGTGAAATGTGGCGGCCGATCGTATTGTATGTCAGCGTCGGGGAATCCGCCTGCTGGCCGACGATCTCGCCGTAGGGCACAAGACCGAGCTTTATGAGAGCCTGGAAGCCGTTGCATACGCCGAGCGCAAGACCATCGCGCTCACCAAGCAGCTTCATGACCGCCTCCTTGATGGCAGCGTTCTGGAAAGCTGTCGCGAAGAATTTCGCGGAGCCGTCCGGCTCATCGCCCGCGGAGAATCCGCCCGGGAACATGATGATCTGAGCCTGCTCGATCTGCTTCTCGAATTCCTTCACTGACTCACGGATATCCTCGGCCGTGAGATTCTTAAATACAGTCGTTGTGACCGTTGCGCCCGCGCGCTCGAACGCCTTAGTGGAATCATACTCGCAGTTGGTTCCGGGCATGACCGGGATAAATACGTGCGGTTTTGCCACTTTGTTCTTGCAAATGTATACACTGCCGCCGTCATAGACCTCAGATTCGACCTCGGATCTGTCGTCTGTCGTGCGTGTCTTGAAGACACCTTCAAGCGTGCCCATCCAGCTGCCGAGAGCTTCATCGAGAGCGATGGCAGCGTTGCCGTAGCGGAATGTGTCATCACATGTGACCTCGCCGATCACCCTGTAGGAAGATGCAAGATTTCCGACCTGACCGTCAGCCACCTCGACGAGAAGGTCACCGTATGCCGGTGAGAAGAAATCTCTCGGATCAAGATCATGCTCGATCTTGACGCCAAGCCTGTTGCCGAACGCCATCTTGCTGACTGCCTCGGCTATGCCGTGGCGCTCCAGCGCATAAGCGGAAATGATGCGGCCGGCTTTCATGTCCTCACGGACTTTTGCGTATACATCAAGAACGCCGCTGTAGACCGGGAGCTGATACTCATCGCGCGGCACGCGGATCCAGACGATCTTGCTGCCGGCTTTCTTGAATTCAGGTGTAACAATATCACCGAGTTTAGCTACATCGACCGCGAAGGATACGAGTGTCGGCGGAACGTCGATGTGTTCAAATGTACCCGACATGGAATCCTTACCGCCGATCGACGGAAGTCCGAAGCCGATCTGGGCAGCATAAGCGCCGAGAAGAGCTGCAAATGGCTGACTCCAGCGGGACGGATCCTCTGTCATCCTGCGGAAATACTCCTGGAATGTGAAGCGGATCTTCGATACGTCGCCGCCCGCTGCCGCGATCTTGGCGACGGATGTTGTGACCGCCCAGGCTGCTCCGTGATACGGGCTCCACTTCATAAGGTACGGGTCATAGCCGTAGCTCATAAGTGTAACAGTCTCTGTCTTTCCATCAAGGACCGGAACCTTGGCCGCCATGGCCTGTGTCTCGGTCAGCTGATACTGACCGCCGTACGGCATGGTGACAGTGCCTGCTCCGATTGACGCGTCAAATCTCTCGACGAGGCCTCTCTGTGAGCAGACGTTGAGGTCAGCGAGGGTATTCAGCCATGTGTTCCTGATACCTTCAGAGTCATTGACATCGGACGGAACGAACGGATTCTGATTCAGCTCGCTGTCGGCAAAGTTCGGAACGTCAACTTTGACGGATGCCTCCTGATGAGCTCCGTTGGTATCAAGGAAGTCGCGGGAGATATCAACGATCGTCTTTCCTCTCCAGTGCATGACCAGTCTCGGGGACTCCGTGACAGTGGCCACGATGACCGATTCGAGATTTTCCTCATGGGCATATTCCATGAACTGCTTTGCATCTTTCTTGTCGACGACAACAGCCATTCTCTCCTGGGACTCGGAGATGGCGATTTCCGTGCCGTCGAGACCGGCATACTTCTTCGGGACCTTGTCAAGATCAATATCAAGGCCTCTTGCCAGCTCACCGATTGCAACGGAGACACCGCCGGCGCCGAAGTCGTTGCACTTCTTGATCAGGTGGGCGGCATCTGTCCTTCTGAAGAGTCTCTGAAGCTTGCGCTCTGTCGGCGCGTTGCCCTTCTGGACCTCAGCGCCGCAGACCAGTGTGGACTCTTCGGTGTGTACTTTTGAGGATCCGGTCGCGCCGCCGATGCCGTCGCGTCCTGTGCGTCCGCCGAGCAGGATGATAACATCGCCCGGATCGGAATTCTCGCGGATAACAGCAGATCTCGGAGCTGCCGCGATGACTGCGCCGATCTCCATGCGCTTCGCGACATAATCCGGATGGTAGATTTCTTTTACAAGACCCGTAGCAAGACCGATCTGGTTGCCGTAGGAGCTGTAACCGTGAGCTGCTTCCTGAACGATCTTCTTCTGCGGGAGCTTGCCCTTCAGTGTCTCGGACTGCGGACGTGTCGGGTCGGCCGCGCCGGTCACGCGCATCGCCTGGTAGACATACGTTCTGCCGGAAAGCGGATCGCGGATCGCGCCGCCGAGGCAGGTAGCCGCGCCGCCGAACGGCTCGATTTCTGTCGGATGGTTGTGGGTCTCATTCTTGAAATTGATGAGCCACTCCTCTTCTTTCCCGTCGACATCGACAGGAACAACGATGGAGCAAGCGTTGATCTCATCAGATTCTTCCTGATCGTCAAGTTTTCCTTCCGCCTTCAGCTTCTTGGCTCCGAGGAGTGCAAGGTCCATAAGGCAGACGAACTTGTCGCTTCTTCCGGCATAGAGGGCATCGCGGTCAGCCAGATACTGCTTGAAAGTATCCTCAAGGGGCTTCTTCATGTCGCCCTCGCCGAACTCAACATCTTTAAGTTCTGTCTGGAATGTCGTGTGGCGGCAGTGATCGGACCAGTATGTGTCGAGCACGCGGATCTCAGTGATCGTGGGGTTGCGCTTCTCCTCGTCCTTGAAATATTTACGGATGAACTTGAAGTCCGCAAATGTCATCGCAAGATTCAGGGAATTATACAGCTCTTCGAGATCCGTGAGGTTCATTGAGCGGAAATTTGCAAAAACCTGAACATCATCCGGCTCCGGATAGACAGCCGCAAGTGTCTCCGGCACGGTCTCATCCGTCTGGCGTGAGTCGACCGGATTGATTCTGTCCTTGACGAACTTCTCAAAATCCTCATCGGAGATCTCACCGATGAGCATATAGGTCGTCGCGGAATGGACACGGGAATTCTCCTTCTCATTCAGGAAGCGGATGCACTGCTCTGCGGAGTCCGCTCTCTGATCGAACTGACCCGGCAGGTACTCAACGGAAAAGACACGGTGCGGTCTCTCCTCCTCCGGGAGCTGTCCTTCATAAATATCATCAACGGGCGGCTCTGCAAACACAGTGCGCGCAGCCTTCTCAAACGTCTCATCTGTTATATCTTCTACATCATAGCGGATAAAGACCCTAACATCCTCCACACCTTCTATGTGCAGATAATGCTTTGCTTCGTGCAGGAGATCGTGTGCCTGGACGGCGAATTCAGGCTTCTTCTCCACGTATACTCTTCTGACCATTTTGTCTCCTCCTGATTTCAGTTGTGTATGTATGTGTCTCGGGGGACATGCTTTGTATCCCCTTGAGGCTCTGGTGGTGATTCACTCGCTCCTTGGGAGCGGGGAATAGTGTTATTGATTCGCTCGCTTCTTTGAGCCGGAACTACTGTTTCATAACACATGAAATATTCCATTTATATATAACACAAGCTTCTCTTATTTGGCAAATAGATTATCCCGGCACCCGCCGGTCCTTTTATGTGGCATTTACACAAGACACATATACTTTTAGCAAGCTCTTGAAGGCGAAATTGGCAAAAGGCAGCTAATCTGCCTTTATCTTGCTAAATCTCACAAAGATACGCAGGCACATCACACACTCTCCCAGAACCGATCCAGCACCGCCCTCACCTGGTCCACCCTGCAAGGGACATACTCTGTCCACTCTCGCGGGAACATGCGAAGGCAGTCCGCAGTAAGGAACCTGTCATCGAGGAGCACGATGACTCCCCGGTCCTGATCGGTCCTGATCACCCTGCCGGCAGACTGCAGCACCTTGTTCATGCCGGGGTAAAGATAAGCGTAATTAAACCCGTCTCCTGTCTTCTCCTCATAATAGGTTCGCAGCAGCTCCGTCCTTGTGCCGACCTGGGGCAGCCCGCAGCCGACCACGACCGCTCCGATGAGCCGTGACCCGACGAGGTCGATTCCCTCCGCGAACACGCCGCCCATCACGCAGAAGCCGACCATGGTCATCTCCGGATCTTCATAGAAATTTTCCAGGAAGATTTCCCTGTCCATCTCATTCATATACCGGCTTTGCGCGACCCAATTTATATCCGGTTCATCGAATTCTATACGATATATTGAAAGCACCTCGGTCATGAACTTGTATGACGGGAAAAAGGCCATATAATTCCCCCGTCTAGCCATTGCCGTATCGTGAATATATCTTGCGATCTTCCGATACATGGAAGTCCCGCGGGACCTGTACCTTGTGCTGACATCGCTGCCTACGATGACAACTTTCTGTTCGCTTGCAAATGGGCTCCTCGCGTAGACCGCATACGTCTCCTCCCGGGTCGTAAAAAGCTTCTTATAGTAGTCGACCGGCAGTAAAGTCGCGGAGAAAAAGACTGCGCTCCTGCCCCGATCTATCATACTCTGCAGGTTTCTTGCAGGATTTACGCAGAAAAGATTCAAAGAGAGGTGTTCTTCCTCATTGAAGTCCGCATAAACCACATAGTCATCATCCATCCCTTCGAAAGTGGATACGAAATCAGATATCTCAAAATAGAAATCCAGAAGTTCTTCCCTGAAAGAGGCATCTCTCTGCTCCTTGAACAGGATCTGCAGCTCACCGAAAGCCCGGAGTGCTTCGTTCTTGATCCGGCCTAAGGCAGTGCCATCCCGCAGGGCTTCGTTCTGGATCCGCCCCTGGACCTGGCTGTCCGTGAGGACAAGATATGGGTTTCTGCCATCCACTAAGAGAAGTTCCTTTTTTACGGCCAGAAGCTCCTTATTGAGCCTTTCAAGTGCTCTCGCTGCCGACCTGCTGACATTCTTCACGATCTTTTTGGCAGCAAGCACATCCTCCTTCACGATACAGGCAGAATACATTTCCCTTGCCCGATCCACCAGATTGTGGGCTTCATCAACAAGAAATATATAATCACCCTTCTTTCCCTCTCCGAAAAATCTGCGGAGATGAGCTTTAGGATCAAACACATAATTATAATCACAAAGGACCGCGTCACACCAGCTGGCCACGTCGAGGCTCATTTCAAATGGACAGACATGCCGCTCTTTAGCCTGATCCAGAATCACGTCGTGGTCAAAATAATCCTTCTTTTCAAGCAGATCAAATACGGCATCATTTACACGGTCAAAATGACCTCTTGCATACGGACAGTCGTCCGGATTACATGACGGTTCGTTCATCGGACAGATCTTCTCCTTGGAAGTGAGCACGATCGTCTTCATAATAAGCCCCCGATCCGCAAGAATCCTGAATGCCTCCGCCCCCACTGTCAGTGTCTGATTTTTAGCTGTCAGATAGAAAATCATATCTGCATAGCCCTGACCTACAGCCCGGACCGAGGGGTAAACGACAGACAGAGTCTTTCCGACACCGGTTGGCGCCATGAGGAAAAGCTCCTGCTTCCCGAGAATTGTGCGATAGACCGATGAAACAAGATTTTTCTGACCGGTTCTGTATTCAAAGGGAAAGGTGAGCGGCCCCATTGAGGCATCCCTCTTTCTCTTGTGGTCGATGTGATGATGGCACCATACACAGTATCTCCCCACAATAGAATTGAACCAGTCGAGCAGTTCCTCCCTGCCATAGTCAAAGTCAAACATGTTGATTCTGTCATCGTGTTCAAGGTCAACGTAAGTCATGCGGACACCTATGCGTTCGCGATCGTGTTCCGGCTCTGTATCATCCGGCAGCGAAGCATACCATGCATCAAAGTCCGTGATAAAAAGAATAGCCGCATAGCACTTTGCCTGAGCCAGGTGGACCTCCTGCGGCTCAGTGAGTTCCCTGACATCCATATAGATCCCTTTTATCTCATCCACACAGAGTCTCGGTCTGTCATCACAGAGCCCCGTTCCGCCATCACAAAGCCTCGTTCCGCCATCATCACCTTCTACGTCCCTGTCTCCAAGAACCGTATCTTCAGTAAACTTGTCAAGGACATCTACTTTGGATTTTGACGGGTGTGTATCCGTAAAAATCCCGTCCGCCCTGCCCTCAACGCGCAGCACAAAATCGCCGCGGTCCGTCTCCATAGCGAGCGGTACCTCGGCACGGTAATCACCTGCTTTTCCTTTCTGGATCTTCCTGTGAACCCGTCCTCCCGCCAGCATAGCCTCCGGATCGACCCCGCTGCCGGTCCTGTTATCAATATCGCCGCTCCGCAAAATAAACTCCACAAGAGAGCGCACTGAGATTCGGATCAGTTCAGGTTTTGTACTCACAGTATCATTCTTTTCACTCATGCGCTTATTATAACATCTTTTAGTTGTTTTTTACGGCACAAGGGGTTAATATTGAAATTACTTTCCTGAGGGAATCATATTATTGAAATGGAGGCACTTATGAAGGCACTCGAAGAGAGAATTCTGAAAGACGGTCAGGTCCGCCCCGGCCACATCCTGAAAGTAGACAGTTTCCTGAACCACCAGATGGATATCCCGTTCATCAACGAGATCGGCAAAGAGTTTAAGCGCATTTTTGCTGACAGGCAGGTGGATAAGATCCTCACGATCGAGGCATCCGGCATCGGCATCGCCTGCATTACAGCCCAGTACTTCGGGGTTCCGGTAGTATTTGCCAAGAAAGCAAAGAGCATCAACCTTGACGGCGACCAGTACACCGCCAAAGTTAAATCCTACACACATAATAAGACTTACGACGTCATTCTCACTAAGAGGTATCTGAACGAAGGCGAGCATGTGCTCGTCATCGACGATTTTCTTGCAAATGGCTGTGCAGCCCGCGGTCTCATTGAAATCATCGAAAAATCCGGCGCGATTCTCGAGGGCGTCGGCATCGTCATCGAAAAAGGCTTCCAGGAAGGCGGCAAGGATCTCCGTGCCCGCGGCATCAATCTGAAGTCTCTCGCAATCATTAAATCCATGTCAGATGACGGGCTTGAGTTCGAGGAGCTTGATTATTAAGCGGCGTCTCACTCCCCACCGGCCGACATCGGCGAGTAAAAATCCAAAATGACGGAGATTGTGCTTTTTCAGCGCTTGAAACGTCGTTAGTGTTAATTCAGACAGCAAAAAGAGGCTGTTGCAGCAGATGATATCTCCGCTTATGGAAGCGTTGATACACCTTACTGCGACAGCCTCTGTTTTTTATCGGACAGGCTTTTTCGTTCTCCTATACGATAAGACTTTTCGATTTTCCCTGTCGGCAGAACTATAAAATTATTTTCGAGACTTTCTGAGGCTCACCTTTCGGTCCGTCTTATCTCCCTTGACCTGCAGCTCCGGTATACTGTCAATGAACTTGTACAGCTGGCTGTAACCGTAGATCTTGACATTGAAGCCCCGGTGCCTCCGCCGGATCTCCTGGCCGAGTGTCGCCAGAGCAATCGGCTTTGCCCGCTTTGAGACAATCTCGACAATATCCGCGATGACCATCTCCTCGTCGGTCTTCTCCTCCCTGAGGCTGACCGTCACCTGATTGTTGGCCTTTGTCACCTCGATCGCCGGCATGTCCTCCAGGAACTTGCTCAGCTGGCTGTAGCCGAATGTACGAATGTCGAAATCCGGGTACTTATTCTGCAGCTTGCTGCCGATTTCACCTGAACCTGTGATCTTCCCCTTGTTGTCATTCATAGTAATGATATTGATGATATCGGCCTCAATGGCCTCCTTATCCGTTGAGCTGACATTCTGCTCGGTCTCGACCAGATTTTCAAGCTCAGTGAAAATCGTGCAGGCCGCGCGGAATGAATCCGGCGTCTTCTTCTCTCCCATGCCGATGACGATTTTACCGGACTCTCTCAGACGGCTTGCCAGCCTGGTAAAGTCACTGTCGGAGGAGACGATGCAGAAGCCGTCCACATTGGACGTATAGAGAAGATCCATCGCGTCGATAATCAGGGCTGAATCCGTCGCGTTCTTCCCGCTAGTGTTGGAGAACTGCTGGATCGGTATGATGGATTTCTCAAGGAGCTTCTCGCTCCAGCGCGCGTTGAGCTGGGACGTGAAGTCGCCGTAGATACGTCTGTATGTGATAATTCCATACTGGGACAGCTCATCGAAAATGCCGTTCAGATACTTGGAGGACACATTGTCCGAATCAATCAGAAGGGCAAGTTTTCTGTCTTCTGTTTCCATACTGTTCCTTTCTTAAATACTTATAATTTCACTCCGTTCATGAGGAGAAGTCGTCTGGCACTCTCCACGGAGTCTGCGCCTGTCTTATTTTTTACAGGTGCAAATTCACTCTCCCGGACCACTTCAAACGGCAGGCATCCGGGAATATCGCGCAGAAGGTCGAAAATGAAGAGTTCGAACTTACAGCCATTGACATCTTCCGGCTCAATCGCATTGCCATCCCCGTCAATGCAGGCAATCTTTTTTCGCGCGATGTGATACGTCATTTTCTCATCCATCACCTTTTCCAGCGCGTCAACGCGGAAGAGGTAATTCAAAATGACACCGTAGTAGAATAGATAGTTTCCATCTTCATCCTTCGCGTTCCGAATCTCGTCTGTCATTTCCGAGTACTCAACGACAGCCGTCTTGCCGTCCTCGAGACACATGACGCCGACTTTCTCATCCGGAGACGTCTTCCGGACGACCTTTGAACCTGAGGCGCAGCCGGACTTAATCGTTGCTCCGATGAAGACCGGATCACATATGTACTGCAGGACATTGTCAACGCCGAACACGTTCAGCCACTCAACGCCGTCCTCCTTCAGGTAGTCAATCAGCCCGCACCGCACCATTGAAGAGAACCAGCCGCCGTTCCCGTTCGGTGATGTAGAAATTCTATCTTTGCTTTCCAGCAGGACTTTCCCGTCAAAGCCGACTGTCGGAGCCATGTCCTGCACAAAGAACTGAACATATGCCGGATTGTATCCGAAGAAATCATTCTTTTTGAAAAACTCGCGGGTCTTTTCGTCATTCTTGTCACTCGTCATGATGAGAAGATGGATCCACTGTTTCGCTTTTCTTGTCACTGCGAGGAGATTCGTCACCAGACGCTCGAATATATAGACCCGTCTTGATATGCCTATGTCATACATGCCTTTCGGATCGGGGCTTCCGAGGCGTGTACCCATGCCTCCTGCAAGGAGCACGGCTGCCATTTTTCCGGCGCGGATAGCTTCCATCCCGCACTCTAAAAACTCATCTCTGTGCTCATCGATTTCCGGGATCTGCATGGTCTTAAGAGGCTGAAGCTCACCCCGGGCGGTGTTCTCCGCCTCGTGGGAGAGTGCGTCCGCGACCGAAAAATCCGTAGCCATGATCTGTTCGCACAGAGCCGCTTTCTTTTCACTGCTGAGTTCATCGTAAAATTTCAGGAGGTGAGTCTGACCGCACCCGGCGAGTTTTTTGTAAGCATCTTCATAAGTAGACATTCTGTTTTACCTCACTATAGCGAACTTAGAAAAGGATGCTGCATATGCCCGTTCGCGCATATACAACATCCTCATTTTACCAAATAAAGCCGTATTTATCCACCTTTAGCAAAAAAGTATGCATAAAACGGACGATCCGATAGCAGTTCAGACGGGCTGCTCCGAAGTTCAATAACCGGCGCAAACATCATCTTCATCGAAAAACGCAGGTCCTTTCCTCGAGCTTAGCAATGTTTACACATTGCTGATCTCTCAGTCGGACCCGCAATGTTTTTCTCACGAAGATGGATGCTTTGCTGCCGGAAACGAATATCAGTGAACAGCCCGTCTGAACTGCTGCACTGTCTGTGTTATTTTTCTTTCACTACCTGGAAGATGTAGAACTTGAGATACGAGCTCTCCGCCGCCGACCACAAAATAGGGTGGTCCGGCGCCTGCGTCCTGGCCTCGACCTGACGGAGGCGCACGTGGGCCTCGCGGGCTGCCTCATGCACCATCTTCTCAAAGAGCTCCCGCGTCATAAAATGGGAACAGGTGCAGGTCGCGAGGAAGCCGCCATCTTTTACCAGCCGCATGCCCGCACGGTTGATTTTCCGGTAGCCCTTCTCTGCATTCTTTACATTCTGCCTCGATTTTGCAAATGCAGGCGGATCCAATATAACGACATCATACTGTATTCCCTCTTTCTCCATCTGCGGCAGAAGCTCTACGAGATCTGCGGTCATGAAACCGAGTTTTGTGCCGGATTCATTTGTCATAAAACGTCCTGTCAGCGCATCCTCCGGAATCACTCTGCCCGTACCTGAATTTCCTGCCTGTGCATCCTGCGACGCCCTTCCGGCTTCATAAGCAAATCCATTCAGCTCCGCATTGCGGATTGCCTGGCGAAGGGCCGTCTCCGACGCATCGACCGCAAGAACGCTTTCGGCTCCCGCCAGAGCGGCATTAAGCGCAAATGATCCCGTGTGCGTAAAGCAGTCCAGCACCTTAGCACCGCGGCACACAGGCCGGATGGCTGCGCGGTTATATTTCTGGTCGAGGAAAAATCCGGTCTTCTGACCTTCCGCCACATCGACAAGATAATGAACACCATTCTCCGTAATCGGGACCTGAGTGTCAAAGGGCTGACCGATAAATCCCTTTTTTCTCTCCATTCCTTCTTTGAGCCTCTCTTTGGCATCGCTTCGCTCATAAATTCCGCGAATTTTAATACCGTCCTCAGCCAGGATCCCGATCAGAATATCCAAAATACGTTCTTTCATCCGGTCCATGCCCAGAGACAGAGACTCGATGACCAGTATATCCTCATACTTGTCGATCGTGATACCCGGCAGGAAATCCGCGTCGCCAAAGACGATGCGGCAGCTTCCGGTATCGACAGTCTTCCTGCGATAGTTCCAGGCATCTCTCAGTCTTTTCGTGAGAAACTCACTGTCGATCTCTGTATCCTTATCTCTGGTCAGCATCCGCACACGGATCTTCGAATTCATATTGATGACACCCTTTCCCATGGGATAGCCGTCAAAGTCTCTGACATTCACGACATCTCCATTGAGAAAGCTTCCCTCTATATCGGCGATCTCATTGTCAAAGATCCATGCTCCTCCGGATTTGAGAAGTCTGCCCTCTCCCTTTTTCAGTGTAATGACCGCAGATTCTTTCATAACTCACCTCTGGAAAAAATATTTACGATTTTTCAAATTTTTCTCTAATGTTCATAGTTTGTTCATTTTTATATGCTATCATACAATTGTGCTGAGAAGCACTCACTTTTTCAATGCCGGTTCACCGGCATCCCCGGAAGGCCGCAACCCCTCATAGCGGCCTTCTTTTTTTGGATTTTTTCTCCCTGTACTCTATTTCCCAAGTAATTTGTATCACATATCAAAGTAATTTGTATCCTGATCAAAGCAATTTGTAATATATAGAGTCATACGGCATGCCAAAAAAGCTTTTATTTTATTGACCTGTCAAATCGCGGAAAGTACATATGGATACTTCTTTTGTCTGCGCATCCTCAATCTCCACACTTCCGCTTACGACATCGATTCGAATATACGAATACACTTCACCCGTCTGTACATCCGACACCGTATAAATGAGAGTACTTTCCTTTGCTGTAGTCTCAGCAATTTGATGTTCCGGACCGATATATTCTTCAACGATTTTTCGTATCTCCGGCTCGCCAAGACGCACAGGCATGTCCGCACGGTCACTTGCGGCTTCTTCTGCCGTTGCCTCATTACCGGTCTCGTCCGCCGCAGGACCTGCAGCCCCACCGCCTGCCGCTTCTGCCTTCGCACCGGAATTTTCACCGCCTGCTTCTCCTTTTGCGCCTGCAGCCCCGCTGCCTGCCGCTTCTACCGCTCCGTTGGCCGCGGCCTCGTCAGTCTTCTCGCTGCTCTGCAGCGCTGTCTGGCCTCCCGTATCCTGATTCCCGACCATCGTATCAGCTTCAGCCCCTTCCGCCGAAAACTCTGTCGCTTCCTCATATGACGTGCCACCGGCTGTTGAAGGACTCATGACCGGCAGACTGATCCTTATTATACCCGCGATCAGAATAAGCGCACAGGCCACAGCCAGACCGGCAAGGATTTTTGACGCCGGGTATCTTCTTCTGCCGGAGAATGCTTTGGACAGATCCCCGTCAGTGTCCATCTTATATGCCGCCAGCCTTTCAGGATCAGCGTTGCTGATTTCTCTGAGAACGCGGCTACGCATCTCATCGGTGACGACGACTTTGTCCATGATCTCATTGTACTTTTTACTCAAAGTCATACGCCTCCTTCAGAATTTCCTTCAGCTTTTTTCGCGCCCTTGAAAGATCCGACCTGACCGTCACCTCTCTGCGGCCCAGAACGTCAGCAATTTCCGCCGTCGTGAATCCTTCCTGATAGAACAGATGAATGACCTCCCGGTAATTCTCCGGAAGCTGACTGACAGCTTCCCAGACAAATCTGAGATCCTCCTTCTCCTCCGAGACCAGCTCCTCCATGAGCTCATCGTGGTTCCGATAACTATTGTACCGGATTTTGTTCTTGCTCAGATTTCCGGCAACGCGGAAGAGCCAGGCTTTGGCGTGGGCGTCATTTGCAAATGCCGGCTGATTCACCAAATAAGCCAGCATCGTATCCTGAAGAATCTCCTCCGCATCGGACATATTGTGGAGATAGGAGTAAGCGAACCGGAGAATGCTGTCGCCGTACTGATCCATGAGCCTTGCTGCTGTCTCATTTGCTCCTTCGCCCGCTCCGGCCTCTTTCCTCGGCTCGAACGCGAAAGCGGCAAAGAGCAGCCGATATATCCTCCCTATGCTGTTGTCATTCCACGGAATGGCCAGTGTCATATCTGCTCCTCAACTTTAATACAACTGTGTATCTTTAATTGTTGCAGTCCATTATCAAGAAAAGCGGTCCAGCAGTTATGTGTATGTCACACAATGCTGAACCGTCTCGTAAAACGACTCAATATCCAACATTAATTTCTCAGGAAGTACGGACGAATGTCTGTGACCGAAGAGTGAATGAGCGCGATCCTGTTCGCGACGTCTCTCGCGTAACCGATATTAGAGGCATCATCTACGATATCAAAGTTAGCCCAGTCATGGTCGCTGGCTTCAAAGTCATCGATGCATGTCAGAATGAGATCTGCCGCTCCATCCTCACATACATAGAGTTCCTTCGTCGTCTCATCGATGATGTATGTCAACTCTTTCTTGGATACAATAAGATAGTTTCGGTCTTCTGAAATAATCGGCAGAACTATCGTACATACCGGATTCTCGATCTCAGTGAACGCGCGGAACTGGGGAAGAAAAGTTCCTGTGATATCCTGCGTATAGATCAGGGTGATATCAAGCGGCTGTTCTTTCCCGACGTCAAATGTCAGATGGGCTTTCCCGCGTGCCGGTACAGAAAGATTGATTCTCTCGCTCATAGTGTGTGTCCTCCTTACAAAACATATAGTCATCTCGGTTTTGTATGCTGCTGCTCATTTGCTGCGCCGTGCGGTGCCCGCATAGTAAAGCCTTCCGCACCTTCGTACTTTTTTATTATATATCATTGTACCGGCTTTTTAAATCCCCAGTTCCCGCTGAAATTAGCAGGAACACCTAGGCGTTTTTGCCGCGCTCCGCAGGCCTTCGGGCACTTTTCCTGCCGTAAGGCTGCAATTCTCAGAACCTAAGCTGCACTTCGTCGTTGACGATATGCATAATTTCTGCTGTGAGGTCCGCGATCCCGGTCTCGCTGTTCAGATCAGTCCTGCCGATAGTTCCCACCGGATATGCCTTGCCAGCCACTATATCGCGCAGGTAATTATACCACTTTCCGCCCAGATCAAATACACGGCCGTCTTTATACAGAATAAGTTCAGAACCGACTGAATGCTCGTACATATCGTAATCCACATAGGTGTCGTACCAGTAGTAGATTCGGACATATTCATGTGAAGGATCCCATCCCTCAGCCGACGCGATGAGATACTTGTCTAACTGACTCTCCTTGATTTCTTTTGCCGCCGCCCCGTCCGAGATCCATTTTTCGGGCAGGATGCCTGCGGCCGCATCCTCAAAGGCTTCCGCCAGTTTTACAAGAACGGCCTCATCCTCCGCGGGCACCGGGTATTCTTTTTCAAAATACAGTTCATAACAGTTCATTGATATTTACCTCCAAAGCCGGCATGTCATACGCCGTCATGAGCATTATACAGCCGGCTCACGAACTTTTCCACACCCACATAAGCATCCACGACAGGCGGCTATCCGCATCTGTAACAGTTCAGACAGGCTGCTTCGGGTCTGAGATACGTCGCAAACATCATCTTCATCGAAAAGCGCTGGTCACTACCCTGCGAGCCAAAAAAGCTAAAGCTTTTTGGTCTCTC
>JBGUIK010000056.1:0-29092 GCA_045112915.1 Lachnospiraceae bacterium | reverse complement strand
CAGGTGAATGCAGTATGTAGTTGTAAACACAGTAACAATGCGGGTTTCCCCGCAGTCGCCGGAAAGCCGGTGAATTATTCAGGATTAATGTTATTCGGAGGTGACGATCATGGGAAAAATCAAAAATTTTGTTACGGGTCTGTTCTCTAAAAAGAAAGCCGGCGATGATGAAGAAATCATGCAGCTTCATCCTGTCGATGAACCGGACCGTGATTTTATCGAACATGAGAGCCGCTATGATACACCGGACTATCAGGCATTTCTTCATGACATGGGCTATATCGATGCAGAAGAGACAAGAGGAAATAAAGTCGATGAAACAGCAGAGAATAACGGCGCTGCCGCAGATGTTTCCACAGAGCCGCATGTATGTGAGGTGGATCAGGATTTTATCGACGAGGGCGTCGCAGAACTGGGGGTAAATGATGTTTGGCCGGAAGAAGAAGAGGATTGAGAAAAAATCTTACGACAGGGAAAATATGAAGCCCATCCTGCATGCAAGCATATGCACCGGCGAGACAGTAGCCGGTTTCAAGGACAAAAGAACGGGCAGGTTCGAGGAGATCATGCTGATAAAAAGCGAGGCGGACAAAGAACTTTTTAAAGAGATCTACGATATCACCTCCGATCTTCCGACGGAGTATTGACGCATAGCGACGGACGGCCGAAAGACCGTCCGTTTTTTTTTATGTCAGCTGCGCAGCGCTCCAGCATTTTCAATATATGAGGATTGACAAAAGAAGATGAAAATTGTTAAATAATGATTCATAAAGAAATAAGCGAGGAGACTTATTATGTCTGACAAAAAGAAGATATTGGTTATAAATCCGGGCTCCACATCAACGAAAGTGAGCCTCTTTCTGGACGAAGAGCTGCTTTTCGAGAAGAACCTATTCCACGACGCACCGGAACTTCTGAAATATCCTCATGTAAATAAACAGCTTCCGTTCAGGTATGATGTTATTATGCGCATGCTGGAGGAAGAGAATATAGATCCGGCCGATATAGACGCATTTGCAGGACGCGGCGGCAGTGCCTGCACTCAGCCGGGCGGTCTTACGATCATTGACCAGAAGCTTTACGATGACACAGAAGCTGCAGTCGGAGGCTCTGAGCATCCTGCCAAGCTCGGCGTTATGCTGGCATGGAAGTTCGCGCAAAAATACAGTAAACCGGCGTACACTCTGAATCCGACGAACGTAGATGAATACTGCGATTATGCAAGACTCACCGGAATCAAAGGAATTTACCGCACATCTCACTCGCACGTCCTCAACCAGAAAGCTGTCGCGCAGTATCATGCCGATAAGATGGGAAAAAAATATGAGGACTGCAATTTTATCGTCGCCCACATTGACGGCGGCATCACAGTCAGCGCGCACGATCACGGCCGCATGGTCGACGGAAACATGGGGGCAGACGGTGAAGGAGCATTCACGCCGACCAGAATCGGATCTCTTCCCGTGCTTCAGCTTCTCGATTATCTCGAGACGCATACGCATGACGAAATTCGTCTTGCCTGCGCAAGATCGGGAGGATTTGTTCAGTATTTCGGCACATCCAATTCTGATGATATTCACAGGCTTGTCGAGCAGGGAGACAGGAAAGCGTGCCTTGTGTGGAATACGATGATTTATCAGATCTGCAAAATGATCGGTGAGATGAGTACCGTGCTCTGCGGAAAGGTCGACGGAATTTTGCTGACAGGCGGGCTGCTCAGATTTGCCGATATACAGGAAACAATAGAAAAACGCTGCGGATTCATCGCGCCGATAAGCGCTTATCCGGGCGAAATGGAGCAGGAGGCGATGGCACTTCCGACCCTTAAGGCTCTTCGAGGCGAGCTGGTCCCGCATAAATACTCCGGAGAAAATGTGTGGAACGGTTTTGAGGGGACAGATCTCGTTTAAGTTTCGATTTTTCGATAAATAACCAGATGAGAATGGGGTATGGCATATGAGTATGATAGAGAGAGTAATAGCCAAGGCAAAATCAGACGTGAAAACTATAGCTTTTCCGGAAGGAAACGAAGAGCGCACGATTCTTGCCGCAGAGAAACTTATGCAAGAAAGGATAGCAAAACCTATCCTCCTGGGCGATCCGGAAGAAATTCTGGATATCTCAGGCAAGCTCGGTGCCGACCTTGCGGGAATAACAATCATAAATCCTCTTTCCGGCAGCAAGTTTTATGAGTACGTGGATGCCCTCTATGAAATCCGCAAGAACAAGGGTGTGACACGGGCCGATGCTGAAAAACTGTGCCTTGATCCAATGTATTACGGCATCATGATGGTCAAGTCGGGGGATGCTGACGGACTTGTATCAGGCGCAGTCAGCACGACAGGCGATATGCTTCGCCCCGCTCTGCAGATCATAAAGACCAGACCTGAGATGAAGGTCGTCTCCTCGAGCTTCCTCATGGATTGTCCGGATAAGAGTCTCGGAGAGGACGGACTTCTTGTATACGCAGACTGTGTCGTCATGCCTTGCCCGACCGCCGAAGAGCTCGCCTATATAGCGATAGCTGCTGCCGATACAGCCAAAAGGTTATGCGGATTTGAAGAACCTCGCGTTGCCATGCTGTCTTTCTCAACAAAGGGAAGCGCTAAGCATGAGTCTGTATCAAAAGTTCAGAAGGCGGTCCGGATCGCTCACGAACTTGCACCTGACCTTCTTCTGGACGGAGAGCTGCAGTTCGATGCAGCGCTTGTGCCTGAAATAGGAGAGATAAAGGCAAAAGGCAGCCCTGTCGCAGGACGGGCCAACGTCCTTATTTTCCCGGATCTTCAGGCGGGCAACATCGGCTACAAGATCACGCAGCGCATCGGCAAAGCGGACTGCTTCGCTGTTCTCCAGGGTCTCAACAAACCCTGTAACGATCTCTCCCGCGGCTGTACAGTCCTGGACATCGTTCATACTGCCGCAATGACAGCGGTGCAGGCACAATCATGACGCTCCATAAATGTATTCAGACTCACATATATATGTAATCACATAGACGGACAGCTTTTCACTCATAATAAGGTGACAAGCTGTCCGATTTCAGTTAAAAAATACAATATATAGATGTATATGTACATATTTAGGTGGATTTTACCAAAAAATGTGATATAATCTTCAAGAAAATATCCATTTTGTCAAAGTGGGCAATTAAAGCGAATGGAGGGAGATTTATGAAAGAAAAGAAAAAACTGGCACTGTCCACACAGATTTTTATAGCGCTTGTACTTGCTATTATCGCAGGCATTGCTCTGACAGGCGCTCCGCAATTTGCGACCAGCTATATCAAGCCCTTCGGTACGATATTCTTAAACCTCATCAAATGGGTCGTCTGCCCTCTGGTATTCTTCTCCATCATGGCAGGCGTCGTATCCATGAAAGACATCAAGAAGGTAGGCGCGATCGGCGGCACTACGGTCGTCTACTATATGTGCACTACAGCATTCGCTGTAGCTATCGGCCTCTTCTTCGCGAACATGCTGAAGGGTATCTTTCCGATCCTGTCCACCGCAGATCTTTCTTATGAGCCGTCAGCGACATCTGTCAATTTCATGGATACGCTTGTGGGCATATTCCCGTCCAACTTCATCGCCCCGTTCGTAGACGCTAATATGCTCCAGATCATCGTCGCTTCTCTCATTGTCGGCTTTGCGCTGATTCTGATTTCTGAGAATAATGACGAGCTCGAATTCACTTTTGTCAATGTTGCAAATGATATCTGCATGAAAGCAATGGAAATGATCCTCAAGCTTTCTCCGATCGGTGTCTTCTGTCTCCTCTGCCCGGTAGTGGCAGAGAACGGACCCGCGGTCCTCGGATCTCTCGCCAAGGTCCTTCTGGTCGCTTACCTCTGCTACATCGTGCACGCTGTAGCTGTCTACTCGCTGACAGTCTCCACACTTGCCAGAAAGAGCCCGATAGAGTTCTTTAAGGGAATGATGCCGGCAATCATTTTCGCATTCTCATCCGCGTCTTCAGTCGGAACTCTGCCGCTCAACATGGAGTGCGCTCAAAAGCTCGGCGCTGACAAGGAAGTCACTTCCTTCGTTCTGCCGCTCGGAGCAACCATCAACATGGACGGAACAGCAATTTACCAGGGTGTCTGCGCGGTATTCATCGCGTCGTGCTACGGTATCAACATGACATTCTCACAGATGCTGACAATCGTTCTCACAGCAACCCTCGCATCCATAGGAACAGCGGGTGTGCCGGGCGCAGGTATGGTCATGCTTGCTATGGTACTTCAGTCTGTAGGCCTCCCGGTCGAAGGTATCGCTCTCGTCGCAGGTGTCGACCGTATCTTCGATATGGGACGTACTGTCGTCAATATTACCGGCGACTCCTCCTGTGCCATCGTCGTCTCCGAGCTGCAGAGACGCAGGGCTGCAAGAAAGAAATAAATCAAAGAATAACAGTCCAATACTCATTCGGGACTGTCGCTTCATGCGACAGTCCCGTTCGTTTTCGCGGCAGTACATGCGTGCTGTTCTTTTTGATGCGATTTCGGCGCAGACAACCATCTTCGTGAGAAAAACATTGTCGGTCCGACCGAGAGATCAGGAAATGCATGAGCATTTCCTAAGCTCGCAGGACAGGACCGACGTTTTTCGATGAAGATGTTGTTTGCGCCGAATTTTGTAATTAGGTAACAGCCCGCATGGACTGCCTATGTTCTAAAATGCTTTACTGTTTTACAGTGATAACAAATTGACACAAAAAACCCTCGTATGTTAGTATATCATATCAGGTACTTTGGAAATGCATCTGTAAACGAATCGGTCTTTCAGTGTATCCAATTGCCATAATCCAAAGGAGAGGGTATTAAAATGACAATAACTGACATACTCAACAAGATCGACGACATCATGTACGCACCGATTCTGATCATCATAATGGCTGCAGCCGGTCTCTATTTCACAGTCAGGACGAATTTCGTACAGATCCGTCTCTTCAAACACGCATGCGGACTCGTCATGGAGCCGCCGAAGAACGAGGACGGCAAGAGTGTTTCCTCGTTCCAGGCCCTGATGGTATCCACCGCTTCCCGTGTAGGCACGGGCAACATTGTCGGCGTATCGACCGCGATCTGCCTCGGCGGTGCCGGCGCAGTATTCTGGATGTGGGTAATGTGTATCATCGGAGCAGCCTCCGCCTATATGGAGAGTACACTCGCCCAGATTTTCAAGAAGCATGATACGAACGGCGGCTTTTACGGCGGTCCTGCCTATTATATCGAAAAGGCCATGCACTCACGCATCCCCGCCTGTCTGTTCTCAGTATTCCTGATTCTGACATACGCATTCGGATTTAATCTGCTGTGCTCGTATAATCTTCAGTCTACATTTGCGGCATACAGCTGGTACAATAGTATGACTCCAGCTATCGTCGGCGGTATTCTTGCAGCGCTCACAGGCTACTGCCTGTTCGGAGGCGGCAAGAGAATTGTCCATATCACCGAGATCATCGTTCCGGTAATGGGACTTTTCTACGTCATTGTCTCCCTCATTGTGATTGTCCTTAATATCACACATATTCCGGCCATGTTCGCTGAGATCTTAGCTGACGCCTTCAATTTCAAAGCGATTTTCGGCGGTATTTCCGGATCCTGTATGGTCCTCGGTATCAAGAGAGGTCTTTTCTCGAATGAGGCCGGCGTCGGTTCGGCACCGAATGCCTCCGCGGCTGCAGATGTATCACATCCGTCCAAGCAGGGTCTCGTTCAGACAATTTCCGTCTATATCGACACAATGCTCCTTTGCACAGCCACAGCGCTCATGTGCCTCAGCACCGGTGTTGCTCATACGCCGGAAGTAGCCGGTGCTCCTTATGTTCAGAACGCGATTTCTTCTGTGTTCGGAGGCATAGGCCCGATCTTCATCACAGTGGCCATGGTCCTCTTCGCGTTCACAACGCTGCTCGGCAACCTGTACTATTGCGACAACGCCCTTGCGTTCCTCAATAATAAAAATATGCCGGGTGAGGGATTCATGAAAATCTTCTATGCAGGCT
The DNA here is from genome assembly GCA_045112915.1 of Lachnospiraceae bacterium. Taxonomy (GTDB): domain Bacteria; phylum Bacillota; class Clostridia; order Lachnospirales; family Lachnospiraceae; genus Chordicoccus. The sequence goes on along the minus strand of JBGUIK010000056.1, from coordinate 23,083 downwards.
GTGTTGTTGTCATTTTTGTCGGCGCGCTGCTCAAGATGGAAGCTGTATGGGCAATCGCCGATATCGCCATGGGCGGCATGACCATTATCAATCTGCCGGCATGCGTGATCCTCGGTAATTTCGCGATAGACGCTCTGAAAGATTATGAGAAGCAGAGGGCGGCAGGAAAGAATCCAGAGTTCCACGCCAAAAACATCGGAATCAATGATCCGGATGTTACCTGCTGGAAATAAGTAATTGAACTTACCGCATCTGTTTTAGCAACAGTCTCATTGAAGAAAGAGGGGCTGACGCATTAAGGCGTCAGCCCCTTTGTGACTAAGAAATGAACGGAGTCTGCAATGCTTTACCTGGCAGATGCGCTCATCGCCCGGTCAAGTAACAGCTGCTGCTCACGGTAAGGATCCTCACCTTCGCTCATAGGGTGCGTAAAGTTGGAAGCAAGCTTGTAGCCGGTGACGGTCGCCTGCACGATCTGTGTGCCCAGGTTGTCTTTTACATGGACATCATAGAAGCATGTGCGGCCGCCTTCATTTGCGCGTCTGCATGACGCATGGAGAGTGTCGCCCCGGCATGCATTCATAAATGTGATAGAAGACTGGAGCGTGACTGTCATTGGTCTGTCGAAGTTGGAGGCGACTGCAAATGAAAAATCGACCATAGTCGAATACACCGCCCCCATCACCTGTCCGATCCCGTTCTGGTGCCTTGCATCGATCGTCAGGGAGATTTCCGAATACCCGTCCTCTGCCTTTTCAATGACAATACCGGTCGCGTCTGTAGCGTAATGGTCGTTTCTGAAAAATTCGCGGGTACGTTCAAGATAATTCATTTGTTGTTCCGCCTTTCCAAACATATTTGCAATGTGTTATAATCCCTTGTAAATTTACATGCGTTCCATATTTTATCAAAATTTTTATATATTTGGAAGGAGCATTTATGCAGATCCTGATTACAATCCCTGTCACCGAGAAAGAAATGGCAGGCTTTCGAGCTGCCGCGCCGGAAGCAGAGTTCATCTGCGTGCAAAACCCCAATGTCACTGAGGAAATGATCGCCGCGTCCGATATCATTATCGGCAACGTGCCGACAGGCAAGATCAAAGCTTCCCCCAGACTGAAATTTCTCCAGCTGAATTCCGCGGGATCGAATGAATACTGTGTCCCCGGTGTTCTGTCTCCGGACACGATCCTCTGCAACTCGACCGGCGCTTACGGCGTAGCGCTCGCTGAACATATGCTTGCCCAGATACTTATGCTGATAAAGAAGCTGAACATGTATGAGGAGAACAGGAAGAATCATATCTGGCATGACGAAGGTGAAGTCACGGGTATATACGGTTCAACGACTCTTGTAATCGGGGCAGGAGATATCGGGACAGAGTTCGGCAGGAGAATGTCCGCTCTCGGAAGCCGTGTCATCGGAATCCGCCGGCATAAAGTTGAACCGGCTGATTATATGGCAGCTTCAGGCACGATGGAGGATATCGACCGTTTCCTTCCCGAGGCGGATTTTGTCGCCTGCGCTCTGCCGGCCACTAAAGAGACATATCACCTGTTCGACAGGGAGAGAATCGGACGCATGAAAAAAACTGCCGTGCTTGCCAACATCGGACGCGGAAATCTTATTGAGACCGAAGTCCTTGCGGAAGCGCTGAAGAATCATATGATTGCCGGTGCCTGCATCGATGTCACGGACCCTGAGCCGCTGCCAAAGGACAGTGTTATGTGGGATTGCCCGAATCTCATTCTCACCCCGCATATCAGCGGCTTCTATCACTTAAGACATACGTATGACCGGATCGTCGAGATTGCCTGCAGAAATCTCAGCGCCTTCCTCAGCGGCGGTGAACTGATCAACCAGGTGGATTTTGAGACAGGCTATAGAAAATTTTAACCGGAAATATCCCGGTGCAATCGGGGCTGCAGACACTCATGAACAAGATAAATTATCAGCGAGAGCTGGAAAAGATTATTGAAATAAACTCAAAAGAGAAGCGTGTTCCGACCCTTCTCCTGCACAGCTGCTGCGCGCCGTGCAGTTCCTACTGCCTTGAATATCTGTCTTCGTACTTTGAGATCACAGACCTCTACTACAATCCGAATATCACCGATGAGGCAGAATACAGGCACCGTGAGGAGGAACTTTCGAGACTGATTTCAAAGCAGCCGCATCTGCATCCGGTCACATTTATAAGGGGTACTTATGAACCGCAGAAATTCTGGGAGATTTCCAGAGGCCTCGAGAGCTGTCCCGAGGGCGGAGAGCGCTGTTTTAAGTGCTATGAACTCCGAATACGGGAGGCGGCGGAATATGCCGCTAAAGGAAGGTTCGATTATTTCACCACGACCCTCACGATCAGTCCCCTGAAAAACGCTCAGAAACTTAACGAGATCGGATTTCGGGTCGCCGAGGAAACAGGTACCGTCTGGCTGCCCTCGGACTTTAAGAAAAAGGGCGGTTTCCTAAGGTCCACGGAACTGTCCTCGGAATACGGATTATACAGGCAGAATTATTGCGGGTGCGTGTTCTCAAAGAGAGAAGCGCAGGCAAGACAGCGTGACGGAGATCGCAGGATTTAGATCCTTACGCGCGAATCAATACACTAGGAGGTTCAATATGGCCAAGTTATGGGGTGGTCGCTTCACAAAGGAAACTGACCGGCTTGTTTACAATTTCAATCAGTCAATCGGGTTTGATCAGAAATTCTTCCATCAGGACGTTCGCGGCAGCCGCGCTCACGTGCAAATGCTCGCAAAGCAGCAGATCCTGACCGAAGCCGAGAGAGATCAGATTCTAAGCGGGCTTTCCGCCATTGAGAAGGATGTCGATGAAGGCGTTCTCGCAATCGGGAGCACATACGAAGATATTCACTCTTTCGTTGAGGCGGTCCTGACAGAGCGCATCGGCGACGCGGGTAAAAAACTTCATACCGGCAGAAGCCGCAATGATCAGGTCGCCCTCGACATGAGACTCTACGTGAGAGATGAAATCGATGAGATGTCAGAACTGCTGCTCGCTCTGCTGAGCACGATCTGCGGCATCATGAAGGAGAATGAGCATACGTATATGCCGGGCTTTACACATTTGCAGAAAGCACAGCCGGTCACGCTCGCTCACCACTTCGGAGCGTATTTTGAGATGTTCAGAAGAGACTTTGAGAGGATCCGCTCGATCAGGCAGAGAATGAATGTATGTCCGCTCGGCAGCGGCGCCCTTGCGGGAACGACTTACCCGCTCGACCGGGAATACACCGCAAAACTTCTCGGCTTTGACAGGGCATGCGATAACTCGATGGACGGTGTCTCCGACAGAGATTATGTGATTGAGCTTTTGAGCGCTCTGGCGACAATCATGATGCATCTTTCCAGACTGAGCGAGGAGATGATCATCTGGAACAGCAATGAGTACAGATTTATTGAGCTTGATGACACGTACGCGACCGGCAGCAGCATCATGCCGCAGAAAAAGAATCCGGACATCGCAGAGCTTATCCGCGGCAAGACCGGCAGGGTCTACGGAGCTCTCACGACCATGCTGACTGTCATGAAAGGCATTCCGCTTGCGTATAATAAAGATATGCAGGAGGATAAGGAGATGACGTTCGACGCCATCGACACAACTAAGAGCTGCATACATCTCATGGCGGGTATGCTCGCGTCCACGACCTTCAACACAGACCGGATGGCAGATTCTGCACGCGGCGGATTCACGAACGCCACGGACGCAGCCGATTATCTTGTCAAGAAGGGCGTTCCGTTCAGGGATGCCCACAGCATCATCGGCAGGCTGGTACTTACATGCATTAAAAAGGGAATTGCGATGGATGACCTCACCCTTGACGAGTGGAAGGCTGAGTGCGATGTATTCGACGATGACATTTATGAGGCAATTTCTCTCGGTACATGTGTCGAGCAGAGAACTACAAAGGGTGCCCCCGGCGCAATGTCGGAAGAAATCGCCGCATCACAGCGCTTTATTGAGGATGCATCAAAATCGTTAATTGGCAAATGACACTTGACTTTAAAGCTTTATAAGATTAAAGTGTTATGTATGTCGAATTCGACGAGGAGGATATTATTATGGCAGAAAAACTCAGAGTAGGCATTCTTGGAGCAACAGGCATGGTCGGCCAGCGTTTTATCACACTTCTTGCTGACCATCCGTGGTATGAGATAGAGGTCCTTGCGGCCAGCAGCCGGAGCGCAGGCAAGACTTATGCCGAAGCAGTCGGTGACAAGTGGAAGATGGATACCCCGATGCCGGAATTCGTTAAGGACATGATCGTCAAAAACATTGATGAGGTCGAAGATGTGACATCCCAGGTCGATTTCGTGTTCTCGGCAGTCAACATGAAAAAAGACGAGATCCGTGCTATCGAGGAAAAGTACGCAAAGACAGAGACACCGGTCGTCTCCAACAACAGCGCTCACCGCTGGACACCGGATGTCCCGATGGTCATTCCGGAAATCAATCCGCAGCACTATGAAATCATCGAAGCACAGAAAAAGCGTCTCGGCACGACACGCGGATTCATCGCCGTCAAGCCGAACTGCTCGATCCAGAGCTACATCCCGTGCCTTGCCGCATGGAAAGAGTTCGAGCCGACCAAGGTCGTCGTCTCCACATACCAGGCAATCTCAGGCGCAGGAAAGACTTTCAAGGACTGGCCGGAGATGGTCGGCAACATTATCCCGTATATCGGCGGTGAAGAAGAGAAGTCCGAGCAGGAGCCGCTGAAGGTCCTCGGCCACATCGAGGGCGGCGAGATCGTCAAGGCCGAAAGCCCGGTAATTTCCGCTCAGTGTATCCGTGTTCCGGTACTTAACGGCCATACGGCTACAGTCTCCATCAGCTTCGCGAAAAAGCCGACCAAAGAAGAGCTCATCGACAGGATCGTGAACTTCAAGGGTCTGCCGCAGAAATACGAGCTTCCGCACGCTCCGAAGCAGTTCGTCCAGTACCGCGAGGAGGACAACCGTCCGCAGGTGCTCGAAGATGTGAACTATGAGGGCGGCATGGGCGTGACCATCGGTCGTCTCCGCGAAGACAATATCTTTGATTTTAAGTTCGTAGGCCTCTCTCACAATACACTGCGCGGCGCGGCAGGCGGCGCCGTTGAGAGCGCGGAGATGCTGACAGCTCTCGGCTATATAAAGGCAAAATAATCATTCTTAGTCGGAAAGCCCGCTTCTCTAAGCGGCAGCCGACATATATCTTTATTCGAAACTCAGTAAATACAGGGCTTATGCTGCTGATCCGGCGGCAAAAGCCCTATTTGCAATTAAGGAGATGAATCCAATTGAAATCACTTTTTATCGCGGAAAAACCGAGCGTTGCTCAGGAATTTGCACGAGCTCTCAAAGTTAACGGTCCGAGGAGGGACGGCTACATTGAGTCCGATGATTATGTCGTCACCTGGTGCGTAGGTCACCTGGTGACTATGAGCTACCCGGAAAAATACGATATGAAGTACAAAAAATGGAGCCTCAATAATCTTCCTTTCCTGCCGGAACAATTCAAGTATGAGATCATTCCCTCTGTGAGTAAGCAGTTCAGCATTGTGAGCGGCCTTCTTGCCCGTGATGATGTGGGAACGATCTATGTCTGTACCGACTCCGGACGTGAAGGAGAGTATATTTACCGGCTGGTCGAAATGATGTCGCCGGCCTGTGTAAGGCATAAGGACAGAAGACGCGTGTGGATCGACTCCTTTACGGACGAGGAAATATCCCGCGGAATACGCGAAGCGAAGCCGCTCGAAGCCTACAATAACCTCAGCGACTCTGCGTATCTCCGAGCCAAAGAAGACTACCTTATGGGAATCAACTTCTCGCGTGTACTGACCCTTAAGTACGGAAGCGGAATCACTGATTATCTGGGCGGAAAGTGGAAAGCCGTATCAGTAGGCCGTGTAATGACATGCGTGCTCGGCATGGTAGTTCGCCGTGAGCGCGAGATACGCAATTTCGTTAAGACACCGTTTTACCGGGTGATCGGCGTGTTCGGCGGCATTGAGGCAGAGTGGAGGGCTGTTCCTCCGAGCGAGTATTATATAGGCTCCCCATCTGCAGCTCCAGACGCACAGAAATCAGGAACCGCCGGCGGTACGTCTTCGGGACAAGGTACAACACCTCCCGGGAATACGGAGAAAGCTCTGGAGTCAAATGAGTTTAATCTCTCCCCGCTTCTCTATAAGGAGAACGGATTCCGAAAGAGGGAAGATGCGGAAGCCCTTATAGCAAAGCTGAAAATGGTCGATCCCTATGAAGGTATAGTGGCTGGTATCACAAGACGCAGGGAAAAGAAGAACCCGCCGATGCTCTACAACCTGGCGGAGCTTCAAAACGACTGTTCACGCATGTTCAAAATCTCGCCGGACCAGACTCTGCAGGTCGCGCAGGAACTGTACGAGAAAAAGCTCACCACGTATCCGAGAACAGATGCCCGAGTTCTCTCAAGTGCAGTCGCAAAAGAAATTAACCGGAACCTGAGCGGCCTCACTAAACTGGGTGCCGGCCAGGACAGTGCTCACTCCATAGGCGACTTCGCGGCTGAAGTTCTTTCGGGGGATTCATGGAAAAAAATCGGAAGCACGCGCTATACCAATGATAAAGCAATCACAGACCACTACGCGATCATTCCGACCGGACAGGGTCTTCAAAACTTAAATTCACTGTCTCAGACAGCGCGCCGAGTCTATGAGACCATATGCAGACGATTTCTTGCGATTTTTTATCCGCCGGCTGAATATGACAAGACCTCGATAACAATAAGGCTCGGTCGTGAAAGCTTCTTTGCCAATTCCAGAGTGCTGGTGAAAGAGGGCTGGCTGAAAGTCACGGGCGGAGACAAGTCCGCCGCAAAAGGCGGTAAAACGTCCGATGATTCCGGAGAAGATACAGAAATAGCACCCGGCGTGGATATTTCCAGGTTGAAGAAAGGCGCGCATTTGCCCGTTGATTCACTGACCATAAAAGAAGGGGAGACGTCACCGCCCAAGAGATATACGTCCGGATCAATTATCCTCGCAATGGAAAATGCCGGTCAGCTCATTGAGGATGAGAACCTTCGTGAGCAAATCAAGGGTTCCGGAATAGGCACTTCCGCGACAAGAGCTGAAATTCTCAAAAAGCTGGTGACTATCGAATATCTTGCCCTCAATAAAAAAACTCAGGTCATAACGCCCGAGCTTCTGGGAGAGATGGTCTACGACACAGTTAACGCGTCGATCAGACCGCTTCTGAACGCCGAACTTACCGCAAGCTGGGAAAAGGGTCTGACCGGGGTAGCTCAGGGAACGATTTCCGAAGAAGAGTATATGGAAAAACTGAATGGATTTGTCGCAAGAAGGACAAACGCGGTAAAAGATCTTCGAAATCAGACGGAGCTTAAAAAGTGTTATGACTATGCGGCACAGTTTTATAAAAAGACTGGCAGGCGGTCATCCGGAACCGCGTCAAAAAGCAGCGGAAGCACATCCGCCGGACGGCCTAAAGCAGCTTCCGGGAAGCAGGGATCAAGATAGATAAAACAAGGGGGATTCGACCTTGTAAACACACTGTGCTGTGTGGTACAATTCAGAACATTAAAAAGAACTTGAAGTATCTGCAAGACTTTGAGGCTTATATGCTCTCGAAAAACAATAGTATAGTAAAAGGAGCGCTCTATGAATAACAGTATTGAAACTACTTTAAAAGCCCTCGAAGACAAGGGAGTGAAAATAATCGACAAAAGACAGGTCTACGTTTCGCCCGATGTTGATCTTAACAGAATTTATCCGGGGTGTATTTTATACCCGGGCACACGTATTACCGGAAGCCGCACGCTCATTGGGTCCGGCGCAAAAATCGGCACTGAAGGTCCCGCTGCAGTAAACAGCTCTGTTATCGGAAGGGACGCATCCATAGCCAGCGGATACGTCACCGAATGCACACTTCTCCCGCGGGCCAAAGCCGGGGCCAACTGCCATTTCCGCGGAGGCACACTCCTTGAGGAGGAGGCCAATACAGCCCATGCGGTGGGTCTCAAACAGACTATCATGATGTACGGCGTGACAATGGGCTCTCTTATTAACTTCTGTGACGCTCTTCTTTCAGGCGGTCTTTCCCGCAAGGTCCACACTGAAGTCGGCAGCGGCTTTATCCACTTCAACTTTACACCCTGGGGAGAAACCGGTGACAAGGCAACGCCTTCTCTGATCGGAACTGTCACTGAGGGTGTATTCCTCGACAAGCCGCCCATCTTCCTTGGCGGAATGAGCGGTATCGTGGGACCCAAGGAAATCGGGTTCGGCGCCATGACAGTTGCCGGGCAGGTCGTACGCAAGTCAGTTCCGGATGAGACCATGTATTCAGGTGAGAGAATCAGCTTTGAGAAGGCGTTCTCCTACAATAATTCCATACCGTCGGAAAAACATGTGCGCCAGGTACGTGAATGCAACACCATGTATCTTGCCCAGCTTTACGCGCTTAAAGCGTGGTACACACAAGTAAGACTGAAACGCAGCCGGATATGTGATGACGAAGAACTGTCACTGGTTTACGCAGGAGCCCTTGAAACTCTTGATGAATGCGTGAAAGAACGCGTCAAAAGATATAAGAGCTTTGCCTCCCGGTGGGATGCAAAGCCTCTTGACGATGCTTGTCTCTTTGAGAATCCGCCTCTCCTTGATATTTCCGTTGACTGGAAGCCGGAGCTCGAATATGACAAGTGGATATGGTCTCTCTCCGACAGCGAGAAATCTCTGCTTCATGAGTGGATCGTATCCTGTGCAGAAAAAATCAAAAACAGTTTATAAAGGAGAGGGCTGCCGCATTAGGCGCGCCACCGCTTCTTTTCATCGTTCAGCCTGCATAGTGAATGTTGATGGCAATCAGATGGAGAAGAACTAAATGGACTGGATAGAAGGCGTAAAAGAAGTATTTCCACTGCCTTCCGCGTTCACCGTTATAGAACAGCATAGGAATGTATCCCAATAAGACCCAGGGATATTCATTGTATAGGATGGCGCTGCCCAGCACACACTGCGGGACGCGCCATTTGTTCATTAAGAAGAAGAAAAGAATAAGCGCGGGTCCCTGCCAGCCGTAATCAGTATGCAGATACTCAGCAGCCAGACACAGGACGACTGCGAGACCGATCTGCACAAGCTCCATTTTCTTCTGACTGAGGTAATCCCATGCCCAGATGAGAAGAAGACCAATGAGAAGAGTAAAGTATACATTTTGATACTCAAGACTTCTCGCTTTCATTGTGACCAGGTAGTTGAATGGAATTTCTGACACAATTCCGAAGGCGAGAAGGCGCAAAGCGTATTTTTTTACATTTCTTGTGTGAAGATATCCCTGCACGATGAAGAAGCAGTATATCGGGAATGCCGCACGCCCGATCCCGCGCATTAACCTGTAAATCCTGTAAATCGTGTAGAGCTCTGTTCCGTAAGCAATCGGCGCGTTCGGAACCAAGATGGCATGATAAAGAATCGCAAGCGCGGAGTGGTCGATGAGCATTGTGACGCATGCGATCCATTTGAGGGTCGACGCGTTTATTTTTAAATATTTATCAGGCAGATTATATGTGAACATGATATTTTTCCTTATCTGATCAGTCATTTTCAAGGAAGCTCCTTTAAGCGATCCGACAATTGCCGGGTCGATGCCCCCGGCACAGGGGAAGGTCCTCAGAACATATATTGTACTACAATAAATCGTAACTTCCTACCACGAAAATGGCAGAATATTACGGACTTTTTCCGGCGGGTCTCTTTTTACTTGAAAGAAGGAATAAGGACTGCTACACTTAAAACATCATTCCCGGCCATTCGGCTATTTTTTCCCAAATTCTTACAATTTGACACAGCGTGTCTGTGCGGAAAGGAATAATGCTATGTATGTAGGCAGGGAGACTTTTGCGCTTTTTGCGGGTCTTTTTGTCCTGATGGCAGGAGTCTCAACTGTCAGGGCGGAGAACGGAGATGTTAAATACACGGAAGGCTTTATCGACCACACAAGGACCTGCAGCGTGACAATTCAGGAATACGTCAGCAATAACGGCGATGCCGCGGTACGTATAGACGGAAACAGAAAAGAGGCTGAAGGGCTGCTGCCGGACGGTGCCGTTCCGGTGAGCGACGTGGGTTTTAGCTTTATAAAGATTGCGGATCTGGATCTGTCGCAGACTGATTCACCCGGAGATATCGGTCCTGTCCGATGCGCAGGAATGTCACCCGGGCTGGCTGACCTGCTTTCGCAGCTGAAAGTCATCTCATCACCTGATTTCGACAGGAGCTTTCAGGTGAGCGAGATCAAAGATTTAATTGATTCGGCAAGTTCCGTCTCAGCTTCCTCTGTCACAGAATTTACCGCCAAATACGGTACACGTCTTCCTGACACGGATGAAGAAGGCGTGACACGGGCCGAAGGGCTGTCGCAGGGAGTATATCTTTTTGCCGAAACGATGAGCCCTTATGGGTGCGTCCCATGCGATCCGTTCTGCATTGCGCTGCCCCGGACAAACATTTCGGAGATGAGTATCGGGAATATGCATTACTCTCCTGGCGAGATATGGCTCTATGATATCACTGTCTACCCAAAGAGCAGATCGGTCTCTGTACAAAAGGCGATCGTTGTCCCGGAAAAGAATGATATAGGCGAGATCATCGGCGAAAAGAACGAGAGCAGCGTGACAGCCTGTATCGGTGACACAGTGAAATTCGCTGTCACTGCTGATGTTCCGAAATTATCCGGATCAATACGGAACCGTCTCTATGTGATTGAAGACGTGATGGACCCCGGCCTTACATATGCGGGAGATATCAGTCTGACTGCCGGTGAGAGCGATGATACAGCCGATCCGCTCACCATGAACTCCGATTACAAACTTGAAACTTCACCGGACAAAAGACTTATCAGAATCACCTTCACAAAAAAGGGACTTGCCAGGCTGCGCGAATCAGAGCGGGAATCCCATATTTTTGTCAGTTACAGTGCCCGCATTGACGAAGACGCGGTCATAGCGCATCCGGGCAATGCGAATACCGCGTCTCTTCTCTACGGAACAGATCATTCCAAGGACATTAAAGTTGTTTCAGGGCCGGCCACTGTTTATACATATATGCTGACTGTCAGGAAATCATTTTCTCCGGCAAGGGATCATTACAGCGATGTCAGATTCAGTCTCTCGGACGGTAAAGAAAAAATGCTGTTTGTAAAAGAATCTGACGGTGTCTATCATACTGCAGGCGATGATGAGGAGAATGAACAGACAGCGCTTGTGTCACCGAATGATTCGACAGGTATTCTTATCCTGAAGGGGCTTGCGAACGGAACGTACAATCTGACAGAAGAGGAGACTGTTCCCGAATACAGTCTTCTCGGAGAGTCAGTTGAAATCATCATAAGGAACAGAAATCTCTCCGTTGACGTTCAAAACAGAAAGTCTATTGACCTGGTACATACGGGCGGCAAAGGCCTTATGACAGTTATAGGCCTATCGGCACTACTGATAGCGATCGGCAGTCTGATGATCTTGCGCGCGGCCAAAACATCGCGTCGCAGATTTAATTGAGGAAGGAAAAGTTGCAGACTATAAAGACTGAGCTGATGATCCTGACCGGTTTCATTCTTATTCTGGCAGGAACTATCGTATTGGAGAGACCGTTTATCATCAGAACATATGAAAATGCTGCCGCATTCGGTCTTCTCTGCGATACAGCCATGTCCGGGAATGCCGGTTCCTGCAATGTAGTATCTGATGAAGATCTGTCCAAAGAAAGGACCTCCCTTCAAAATGAGCTGGATAAAGCACGCAGCTATAATATGAATATATACGCAATTCAGAGGAGACAGGGATTCGTGTATGAGGACTCTTACATCGATCCGGAATATGACGACTTACTGAGCGGACCGAACGGCATGATGTGTGTCATTGAAATTCCGTCAATACATGTCCTGCTTCCGGTGGGACACGGAACCGGTACAGTTCTTCTTCGCGATGCAGCCGGCCACGTGCATGGGACATCACTGCCGGTCGGTGGACCTTCCACCCATTCAGTAATAGCGGCTCACTCAGGAATTGCCGACAGAGAATTATTTACCAATCTGCCCCTTCTGCAGTCGGGGGACGCAATCAACATTTATGTATTGGGAGAAAAGCATACTTACATAGTCGATAAAACTACGACATGCCTTCCGTCAGAGGCAGCGGCTCTCTCAATCACCGAAGGATCGGACATGATCACTCTCATGACCTGCGTCCCCTACGGTATCAATACTCACAGGCTGCTCGTCAGAGGAGTGAGACATAACGATGAAAGGAGATCTTGCGCCGCTGATCTCATGATTGCACGCCAAAGAGAATATGCAAGATCAGTATTATACATGACCGGAATGTTTCTTTTATTCGCAGCTGAGACTGCATTTTACACGATGCACGTCCATAAAGCTTTCTGCAGGATAAAGCAGGAAAGGAGTATGTAGTGAAGAGTTTTAAAAACTGTATCATATGTATCAACATGGTAATTGCTATTACATGCGGCATCTTTCCTCAGACTGTGTTTGCGGACAAGACGGTCGATACGGGAAAGAGAGGGTCAGTGACAATCAGATATTTTGACGACGTGGATGCAAGGACTCCGGTGGAGGGAGCTGAGTTCACATTCTATAAAACAGATGACAGCAGCGACCTTACGACTTATACTGATACGACAAATCGGGACGGAATTTTGAAGATCCGCGACATGAAACTCGGAAGATATCGGGTAGTTGAAACTTCCCCGTCACCCGGACATAAAGCATCAGCCTCATTTTTACTGACTATACCGATGACGGATCACAACGAATGGATCTATGATCTTACTCTGGAACCGAAAGCCTCCCTTGACCTGCCGACTACGTCAAAATCAGTTTACAGTGTTTCAGGCGGAACCTCTATTCTTTCAGGAGGTTCCTATCAGGGAAATAATGGAAATTACAGCGGAACCGGGTTTGCCGCATCCCGTTACGCAATGTCAGAGACAACTCAGGATGAGACATCGCAGGACAGAGCCTTTAAAAAGGCCATAGGGGCCGGGACCGGTGATGAGTCAGGTGCCGCTTTCTGGACAGCCGCTAATACCCTGGCAGGAGTAGTAATCGCGTTTCTCCTGCGCTCACGGAAGCGAAAAAACATTAACTCATGAGCGCCCGGTCCATAGCCGGCATTGACAATTTTTATCAATGATGTAAAATACTTTTTAATAATTCAGAAGCACAGTATTCGGTTATATCTCCTTACAAGTTATCAATACTTGAATTAATATCATGAATGAAAATGAAGTTACCCCGACAACTGAATATGATCTGCAGAGCATCAGAGAGAGAGCTTACAGGCAGCGCGAAGCTTTCAGGCGCATGCACGGTGTAACTGCTCCGCGCTCCAAAGATACGAATAGTCATATGAACTATTCTTATCAGCCGGGGTATTCGGACAAGGTCTCCGTGAGCGTGCCGGAGAAAAGAGAAGCCGGCAGTTCCCTGGCGATTATTTCTCTTATACTGGGCATTGTCTCGATCCTGTTTTTCTGGATGATGATTTTTATTATCCCTGTCGCGATCATAGGTGTATTTACCGCTGTCAAAGTCATACGCGGGAAAAAAGATAAGGGTCTTGGGACTGCCGCGCTCTGTACTTCAGTCATCGGCCTCATTCTTGCGATGATCATGACTGTCTTTATCATGACTAACAGTGACCGTATCCTCAAAGCGCTTGATGAGATTGAGAATTCCATAACTTCCGAGTATGGCGCAGATACATTCGATGATACCTTTGGAAAACCATTCAGAGGACCGAAAAACATGTCATTCCCGGAAGGCATTGTGTTCTCCGACGATGAAGAGATCCGGACAGTCTGTTATCAGGTTCTGCAACAATAGCGCACAGCGCAAGGTATAAAAAAGAGCTTGACATCCATGGAGATTTATTTCATAATGTAGTGGTTACGGGGTATGGCGTAGCTTGGTAGCGCGCACGGCTGGGGGCCGTGAGGTCGCGAGTTCAAATCTCGCTGCCCCGATAGGGATCAGCTGTCGCATGAAAATGTGGCAGCTGATTTGTTTTTTTCCCGATATACACGTTCTGACGATTGTTTGAAAGATACATGATAAGGAATGGAGATTTATATGGATAAAAGTAATCTTGCGGAAATAAGAAAAGTTTTGCGAAAGAACGATCCTCCGATTGACTGGATATATGGTTTTTATGTGAGTCCGGACAACGAGCTGTGCTGGGAATCATTCAGAAAATTCCTGTCCTTCGACGAAGACGAAATGTTCAGGCACAAGGACAATATTAAAAAGGCACTGGCAGGGACTCAGGGCAGAGAACTTTTTTCTGTACCCCTCTCGTCCCAGTCCGAAAAGCTCTTTGCTCTAAGGCATATGGAGGAAGAAGACACTGAACTGCTCGAAGAGTTCGCCGGACACATAATCAGTTCATATAAGCATACCGATCCCTACTATGCGATGCTTGCCCGCATCACTTACGATGTGCCGGCCATGTCATCTGACAGAAAAAAGCTCGAGGACGGGGATGTAGTCTACCAGAGTCTCCTTTTTTCCATCTGCCCTGCCCAGCTCTCAAAGGCCGCACTGGGCTACAACGACGGGGAGGGCGTCACCGAGCTGTCACGCCGCTGGACCATCGGCGCGCCATCCGAAGGCTTTCTCTACCCTTCGTTCAACGACAGGATCGGCGATCTGAACGAGGTCCTCTACCGGTCCAAAAAGGAAATATCAGGCGAGCTTTTCGCCGAATTTTTTGATGCCGAACTTCCCGTGACGGCGAGTATGCAGAAAGATGCCTTCAATACTCTGATGGATTCCCTCAATGTCAAGATGGAATCCGCCGCCGCGATACAGGAAGACCTTGCTATGCTTGAAGCTGAGAATGTAAGTGTCCTTGAGAAGAACGACGCGCTCAAACTGGCTGAGAGGATCGGAGCTGATACTGAAAATTTTGATGAAATATACGATGATATTATCGGCGATATTCCCCTCACGATTCCTGCGCTCAGGGAGAACAGCGTCGTTGTGTCCACGGATTCGGCTACAATAAAAATCCCTTTCGACAGAGCTTCGTTCATAAAGACCCGTGTCATCGACGGCGTGACCTACATCGTGATCCCGGTCGACGGTGCCGTGATCGTGAACGGAATTCCCTCTGTCGCCGGTGATCTCGAAAAAATAGTGGGTATCGAAAAGGCGGAAGACGCGGGCGGAAAGGATGATGTGCGAGTTATCCTGTCTGAAGACAATCTGGGCAGTGAAGATGTTCCGGCCGATCTTACAGACGATATTTTCGGAGATGAGTGACTCTTCGTTCATTGCCCGGATAGTTTCTATGTGGTAATATCTTTAGTGGGCGATGCCCCCGCCTTTACCGGCGGAATTAAGTATTTAGGGAGGGACATATGGCCAGAGAAGATGTCAGAAGTGACGGACCGGGCGCCGGTATGTTCATAGCTTTCATTCTGGAATGCGCTGCGCTGATGATGATCTGCTTCGTACTCTGGGAAATATACGCGAAGATCTCAGCGCCGGCAGAGCAGGCTCTGGAAATTCAGGCCAGGGTCACAAGCTCCATGCCGGATGGCCTGAGCAACACGGGATACATCAACATAAACGACGCGCAGGCCACTTCTGAGCTTTATCAGAGCGATGACATCGACAATTCCCCGTATGCTGCCTGCGATGGCTATACAGAATCATCCTGGCAGGAGGGCACTGAGGGTGAAGGCTACGGCGAGCGGATAGAATTTTACTTCTCAGAGGCGAACGTCCGTTATGTCAAGCTGGCTTTAGGCAACTGGAGAAGCGAGAACCGCTATTACGCAAATAACCGCCCGATGACAATGACTGTCGATGTCGGCGGAAACTCTTATAAGCTCGACTTTGAAGACGAGATGGTTCTCCAGTATATTGAATTCTCAGAACCGATAAAAGCATCTGATATTCAGTTCACCATTGACGACGTTTATCTCGGACAGACGCACGACTGCTGTATCTCGGAAATTACGATTTATGAGGGTTAAGCAATGAGATGGGACAAATATAAAGTGCCGCTGCTTCAGCTTGGGCTCATAGTGACAGGCGCGGTCGCCGTTATCTCGCTTGCGTCTGTTTTTATACTCAATATGAGACTGAATAATATACAGACAGAACAGACTGCTGCCCGGGAGACTTCCGCGGTAGAGGAGCGCTCGGCACTTGAGCAGCAGCTTATGGTCTACGGATCCCCGGATGAAAAAGCCCTCGTTATGACGAACAGTTTCCCTATGCAGGGGCTTGCCGGAGATGACCTTATCTGTAACGAAGCTGAAGATGTCTGCGCGGCTTCCGACGCTGACGGAAGATACTACGTTTGGCGCATGTCAGACGGAGAACTGCTGACCACGTATACAAACACTTCATATGATGGAGCTCTGCTCATCGGGCAGAACAGAATCCTTCTCGAGGACAACGGGTATTTTTACTGCTTTGATTACACATCCGGCATGCAGCTCTGGAAATGGCAGTTCCCGTATGAAAACTGCATTTGGCAGTACGATTCAAGTACCGAAACAATATATGCCATATCTCAAAATCCCGATGTAGAGACCCAGACGGTGACGACACAAAATCAGCAGAACGACTGGGACGATGATGAATGGGACGATGATGACGACTGGGATGATAACGATGACTGGGATGACAGTAGTCAGATCACAGAGCAGACTGTCGTGACATCTATCCGACATGATATATATGTTCTTTCTGTTAACAGTCTGGAGGTCAATTATATCCGTCCGACAGATCTGCTTACGGAAGAGAGAAACTATAAGTCAGCCGTCATATATGATATTGCTTTGTCTGACGACAGATCCTATCTCCTCATGAACGGTCTTCTTTCTGATTCCGAGAATCGAAACGAGCGCTATTTTTCAAGGATTTATAGTCTCGGTGATATTTCATTTGCACCTGATAATGCCGAAATCCACGTCTCCGAATATGAAGATAACACGAATGAATCTGAAGAGACCGCAGAGTCCCATCAGACTTCAGAGATTGTGCGTGAAGTGACTGCCATTTACAACGAGGGCAGCGACAGCGGATATCGTATGATATCTCGGTGGATCGACAATGAATCGCTGCTTCAGTATTCGGAATCGATACCCGATTCACAAAGCCCTGACGGTTCTTATGAGAACGATGACGGCGAAAGTGATAATGACTCAGAAGACGGAGATGCTGCCGGCAGCGCAATTGATATAGCAGAGAGAGACGAACTCGATGAGGAACCGGAAACTGTAGAGTGGTCTATCCGAAAGAGGACACTGCCTTATGCGTCCACATCCTGGAGAATACACGGAAACGGTGAGCCGACGGATGACCCGAGACTTTGCACTTATACTGACGGTGATAACACTTATATTATCGTTGCTCTCAGTCAGTGTGCCCTTACACTCGGTTCTCAGACAGGGCAGGAGATCGGCGCGACAATCGACACCGACGACTTTATCTATATAGAGCCCAAGGGGCAGCGTCCGACTATGCTCATAACAACTGACGGGTCTGTCATTCAGGGAAAGCGTCATTACGGGCTCGGAGTTTCAGATATAAAAACAGTATCGAAGATCAAAAACAGGTATTATGTTTCTGCCGAGAACAGCATTTTTATCTACACAATGGCAGGAAATGTGGCAAAAAGCGGAATTCCTCTGTCCGATTCTGATGAAATTATGTGGAACAGGGCAGCGTTCAGCAGGGACGGAGCATACGCTGTTATTTCGGGACAGAGGTATCTGCGTCTTTACAGAACCGAAGACGGCAAACGGCTCTATCAGAATATATGTCCGGTTTCAGCGGGTGCGGACGCTGTATTTTGCGGAAACAAGCTGTGTCATTTAGATGCATCAGGCAGGTACCTGATGATCTATGATACATCGACCGAGAACAGAGAGCGTGTACAGCTGACAGGCGCTGTCGCTATGCAGAAAGCGGAAATCAGATCGTGGGGCGATCGATATATACTGGTCGCTTCGGAAGACGGACAGGAACTGTGGCTCATTGACTCGGAAACAGTGACAGTAAGCCGCACGCTTTCAGCGAAGGAAATCTGCGACACAGCCGGTCTGGACGCCAAGAAATCGACCATTGAGTACTGCAGAATGTCACCGGACGCGAAATATCTTGTATACAGTATAAACGTGAGTGACGATGCAGGTGCCCTGACACTGAAAGCCTACGTCACCGAGCTTGCTTCAGGCAAGACACTTGAAAGTGATGAGCTTGCATCAAAACTTGATGTGGCGGCAGAAGAACTGCCGGCTCTTAATACGCTGCCTGACGCGTTCTCCGCGGACGGTCGCTATGCGCTTTTTAAGGGATCCAATAATGCAATCGGCGTGCTGGATCTTGCGAAAGCTGCATTTGCTCATGAAACAAACTGCGGTGATTTATCTGTTCAGCCGGCATTCACACCCGGGGGTAATGTGGTATGTGTTACCTCCGCGGGCGATGTGTGTGTCATCAGCGCAGAATCAGGCAGCTATGTCGCGATTGACGATGAGGGCAAAGCCTTTGAGTCGCGG
This sequence comes from Lachnospiraceae bacterium, assembly GCA_045112915.1. Lineage (GTDB taxonomy): Bacteria > Bacillota > Clostridia > Lachnospirales > Lachnospiraceae > Chordicoccus. Next base: position 4,476 of record JBGUIK010000056.1, on the reverse strand, counting down.
GACATTTTTTCGATGGACCGGTTAGGCCAGACCGTGTCTCTGACTTTTGACGATAACAGGATGTATGCATCCGGTGTCAAGAACGGCAAAACGTTTATCAGAGTTTACACTGTTTCGGAAGAAGGTATACTGACTCCCGAGACAGAAATCCCCTCGGCGGTCGCAGCAGGAGCGGAGCGGGTGCTTATGCGCTACGGCGAAACAGAGGCTGAAGTGTTCCCGTATCTCACTTCAGATGAATTGCGTAGTATGGCGGCATCAGACGAATAAGAAGAATCCGGGAGATGGTCGATATCGGCTCCGGAGACGATATAAGGAGAGAATTATTATGTCAGTTTATTACAAAAGCACACGAGGCAATGCTGAAACTGTCACAGCATCCAGGGCTATCCTGACGGGTCTTTCACCCGACGGCGGACTTTACGTTCCGAACGAGATTCCGCAGATCGACAAGTCCCTTTCCGAGCTTGCCGGCATGTCCTATCAGGAACTTGCGTATGACATCATGAGCAAGTTCCTCACGGATTTCACGGAAGACGAACTTTGGCACTGCATCACCAGCGCCTACGACGCAAAGTTCGACACGGAAGCTATCGCGCCGCTCGTAAAAAAGGACGGAGCATATTATCTTGAGCTCTTCCACGGAGCGACGATCGCATTCAAGGATATGGCTCTCTCTATTCTCCCTCACCTCATGGTAACGTCCGCCAGAAAGAACGGCGTGACCCGTGATATCGTCATACTTACAGCCACCTCCGGTGATACGGGCAAGGCAGCTATGGCGGGATTTGCTGATGTTCCCGGCACAAAGATCATTGTTTTCTATCCGCACGGCGGTGTATCGAATATCCAGAGACTGCAGATGGCTACCCAGCGCGGGGCCAACACATATGTCGTCGCGATAAACGGCAACTTTGACGATGCGCAGACTGCAGTCAAGAAAATGTTCAACGATAAGGAGATGCAGGCTGAACTCGCCGATAAAGGCTTCCAGTTCAGTTCAGCCAACTCGATCAACGTGGGCCGCCTTGTTCCGCAGATCGTCTATTATGTCTATGCCTACTGCCAGTTACTCAGATCAGGTGAGATTGCCGAGGGCGACAAGATCAATATCACAGTCCCGACCGGTAATTTCGGCAACATCCTTGCGGCATACTATGCAAAGCAGATGGGTCTTCCGGTCAATAAGCTGATCTGCGCATCCAACGAGAATAAGGTCCTCTTCGACTTTTTCCGGACAGGAGAGTATGACAGAAAGCGCGATTTCATCCTGACCAGCTCGCCGTCAATGGATATCCTTATATCCAGCAATCTTGAGAGACTGATCTACCGCGTCTGCGGAAACGACCCCGCAAAGACAGCAGAGTTCATGAAGGAACTGTCGAGTGACGGAAAGTACGATATAACGGATGACATGAAAGCGCAGCTCGATGATTTCTATGGCGGCTTCGCAACTGAGGAAGAAAACTTTGCCGGCATCAGGGCTCTCTACGAGAAGACAGGTTATGTAATAGACACACATACAGGTATTGCAAATGCAGTCTACCGCGCATATGCCAAAGATACCGGTGACACAACTCCGACTGTCATCGCGTCCACTGCAAGCCCGTTCAAATTCGCCGTCTCAGTTATAAGTGCTATTGCGCCTGATAAACTTGCCGGCAGAACGGATTTCGAGCTGATCGACATTCTTTCTGAGCTTTCAGCTACTCCGGAGCCGTACGCGATCACAGATATCCGCACAGCGCCGGTCCGCCACAAGACAGTGGTCGATGCCTGTGACATGCCTGCGGAAGTAAAGAAAATACTCGGAGTATCCTGAATGACTAACTCAGAATCGAACTTCGTAAAAATAATCAAAGAGATATGTGAAGAGGAGCAGATCTCCCTCAAATCCTATTCATTTGACTGGATCTTTGAACTGACTAAGAACGGCAGAATACGCTATATCCTCGGATATCAGTTCGGACTTAATCCGGCCTCGGTCAACTCCATCTGCTGCGATAAAGCGGCAGCCAGTGAAATCATGACTGCCCACGGTATTCCGAACATAGAGCACCGGCTCTTTGCGTCTCCGGGTGAGCAGAAATTTGTCGGTAAGACCGGCTGCTGGGCTCAGCTGATTAAGCTCCTTCGGGAGAAAGGCACGCTTGTCATCAAGCCAAATGACGGGACAGGCGGTGACCGTGTCTTCAAGGTCAGTAATGCTTACGAGCTCGAGACCGCCGTTCACACAGTATTTGAAAAATCCGGATATCTTGCGGCTTCTCCTTTTTATGAAATCGAAAATGAGTATCGCACGATTATGCTGGACGGCGCCGCCCGACTGGTCTATGTGAAGAGGAGACCTCATCTCACCGGCGACGGTACAAGCACTGTTGCCGAACTTTTTATCCGCCATGTATCCGGCAGCAATCTAAACACAGAGGATATTCCCGATCTTGGACGAGCTGATCGGATACCCGCGAAAGGAGAGCGGATACTTCTCGGATGGAAACATAATCTTGGCCTCGGCGCGAGGGCAGAACTGCTTGCGGACGGTCCTCTTAAGAAAGAGATTGAAGATATCGTGGCTGAGGTCGCAATTTGTCTCGGGGTCAGATTTGCATCCATTGACGTAGCGCTTACAAATGAGGGTTTGAAGGTCCTCGAAATAAACTCCGGCGTCATGATGGAAAACTTTGCGGGTCAGGATGAGACAAGCCGGGAAATAGCCAAATCTATTTACAGGGACGCGATACGGCTCATGTTCGTCTGATCAAGTGCTTTGGCAAAGCGGGCAGACCCGAAATATCCTGTCGTGGAGAATCATTATGCAGTGGAAACAACTTTTAAGTACAAAGAGATCGGGCAGTGAAGAAGGCATCCGGGCCAGGGCTGATCTTCGCTCGGAGTTCGAAAAGGATTACCACAAGATCATCAGCAGCGCGTCCCTTAGGCGTCTGCAGGATAAGACCCAGGTATTTCCTCTCGATAAAAGCGATTTTATAAGGACAAGGCTCACCCATAGTCTGGAAGTCTCCTCCGTCGGCAGATCTCTCGCCCAAAATATTTCCGAGCGCATCATTGATCAGAGAATTGATCCTGATTTCACTCTTGAGACCGAAAAAGCCATCACGGAGGTAATTGAGTGCGCCGGGCTTATTCATGATATAGGCAACCCGCCATTCGGTCATTTCGGTGAGGAGGCGATAAGAGAGTGGTTCGTGAAGCATCTGCCCCGCCTTCAGATGGGAGGAAAGCCTGTAGCGGAGATTCTGACCGAGCAGGAGCTCAATGATTTTCTTCACTTTGAAGGTAACGCGCAGGGGCTTCGTCTGGTGTCCAAACTTCATTTCTCTGAAAATGGCTGCGGCATGAACCTTACATATTCCCTTCTGTCTACTATGATCAAATACCCGAGATCTTCGACATCGATGAATCCCGGATCTTCTTCGATTAGTGACAAAAAAATGGGGTATTTCAAGTCTGAGGAGGAGCTGTTTTTACGTGTTCAGAAGATTACCGGAACAAATGGCAGGCGCAATCCGCTGACTTTCATTCTCGAGGCGGCAGATGACATAGCCTATGCCACTGCCGACATTGAGGACGCGTTCAAGAAGGGATTCTTCGATTATCCCACATTCACTGCCGAACTCTGGAAGCGCAAAGTCGACAAGGATTTTATTGAAGAACTGGATGAGATATACTCACGGGCAGCTCAGGGCAGGAGCGAAAAAAAATCCACAAAAAAGCCGAAGACCAATAACGCCCACTGGGGTGAGCTCGGTTCCTACATGGACAGCCTGAAAGGGAGCGGCTACACGACCGCCTTCGGCGGCAACGTCCACGACATGGGAATGTCCGGAGAATACGTCAGCCCCGGCGAGTACGCGCTCATGACCTGGCTTGCTGAAATGCAGAGCGTGCTTCTGCTCGCGGCAGCGGAAGGTTTTGTAGCAAATTATCATTCCATCATGGAAGGACATTTTGAGCGGGAACTCATCTGCGACTCGAAGGAAGCTGTACTTCTTCAGGCGCTGAAAAGCATAGCCTACGACTACGCCTTCACATCCATGTCCATCTACAAGACAGAGATAGCAGCCAACAATATACTGACTTATCTGCTTAACAAGCTGGTGCCTTCGGTCCTCCAGTATGACCGCGAGACTCCTCCCGGGCTCATGGAAGAGAAGTTCCTGTCCCTGATCTCGGAGAATTACAAGCAGATTTACGCCTGGTCCGTGAGGGGAAAGACCGATGAGGAAAAGCTCTATTACCGGCTTCTTCTCGCGACGGATTCCATTTCCGGCATGACAGATTCCTACGCAAGAGACCTGTATACCGACCTGAACGGCATCACATGAAATACGCGGCGCTTCTGTAACAGTTCAGACAGGCTGTTCAGGTTCTGAGATACGTCGCAAACATCATCTTCATCGAAAAGCGCTGGTCACTACCCTGCGAGCCAAAAAAGCTAAAGCTTTTTGGTCTCTC
>JBGUIK010000055.1:0-17144 GCA_045112915.1 Lachnospiraceae bacterium | reverse complement strand
GAAGGCGTACGGTCGTGTTCGATATAGAATTCGCCAATATAAGTCCTGATCTTTTTCATCAGTTCCGGGTCTTTGTGTCGCATAGGGCACCTCCAAGTGTTTTGATTTCTATCGTGAGCAGGCTGCTTTCGTTTCCTGTGAGCCCATCATATCAAACATATGTTCGTCGCGCAAGAGAAAAATCGCAATTTAAAACGGGCTGTCAGTCGCGACCGACAACCCGCCTGGATCTGCGCCGAATTTTCAGTTTCTTGTCTTTAAAACTCGACAATATTTGCTGTTCTCGAACCATCTCTGGAACACTTCTTATCCGACGCCCAGTTCGGCAGATCACCCAAAGATCTTTGATAACACGATCCTTATCAGAGCGGCTACAGCAAATGCTGCGATGAAGGCCATTACTTTTAAGACCGGCCCCGGGATACGGCTCCTTCCGGTATTTCTTATCCGAAGTCTGCTCAGCAATCCCGTCGTATACAAAGGGAACATGACGACCGTAACATATATCAATGCTTCAGAATATCCATAAGCATACCGGAACAGGGTATTCCGTTCATAAGCAGCGGTCTCCCCCAGCACCATATAGATAATCAGTGCAATAAGACCAATGATGCTGAGATTCCTAATGCTCTTTACCAGCTTTGCTTTTTCTTCACCGGCATAATCCGACATGGCATCCGCCACTTCTTTTACTTCCTCGTTCATTTCGTCGCTTTTCCTTTCTCCTGCAATAATCTCAGGAATACCGACATCGTAATAATCGGCGATCTCTGAGAGCAGACTGATATCAGGCATATTATTCCCGGTCTCCCAGCGGGAAATGGTTCTCGCTGATACACCCAGCTTCTCTGCAAATTGTTCCTGAGTGATTCCTTGTTCCTTCCGAAGCTCCCGCAGGAAGCTTCCGATTTTTTTCTGGTCCAAGCCTTTCCCTCCTTTCCAACCGCAGAATACGCCCGGAACATCTGAAATAACACGACACAAAGCGACCAAATGCCGTATTTCGTATGGTCAGACAAAATTGTCCGGTTTAAATACTCTCTTTTCGGAGCTGTAAGTTCCGGATACATGGCTCCTTCTCTTTTACTATAGAGACGCTCCAAACGCCCTCAGTTCTTCCAGCTTCGCCTCCGACACGCCTGGATCATAGCCATTTGTGGTAAATACCCCCATGCCTTCCAGCTGCAGATAATCCAGAAAATCTCCCTGATAAGAGAAAAGAGCACCGTCATACATATCCGGATCACCGGAGCTCAGGAACATTGCAACTTTCTTCAGCTTCGCCGGCTTATTCGGATATGCCGCCGCATAAAAGCGGTCGATGACGCATTTCAGCTGGCCGGAAAGGCCGTGGTAGTAGATTGGCGAAGCAATCACCAGCATCTCTGCCTCCTGCAGCTGCCCATAAACATACTGCATGTCGTCCTTCTGCACGCACTGGCCGTTTCCTTTGGTGTGGCAGTACTCGCAGGCAAGACAGCCATGGATATTCATCTTACAGACATCATATACGCCATATTCATGACCGGCAGTTTCAAGGCCTTCACAAAAGGCTTTTATCATCTGTTTTGTATTGCCCTTTGGCCTGGGACTTCCGTTTAAGATCAATACTTTCATCGTGATCCTCCCATCTGAAGTGTCAGCATGACATCACCGTTTCCAAGCAGATCCTCCATCTCTTTCTGAGACAGGTCCACATGGCCCAGCCGGGTATAAGCCCAGGAATTGGAGCCGTAAAAGACGACGATCTGATCACCGGAATACAGGACGACATCACCGGCCTGTGTGGTCGTCTGCTGATCATCACTTATGATGCTCTGACCGATCGGCCCAACCTGCTCGAAGCCTCCGTACATGGACAGCTGAATGGTCAGCGGCCCTTCTGCAGCCAGTGCCGCCAGGGCATCTACGGATTCATTTTCTTCCCAGGTCACAGGGACTTCCGCGTCTCCGATCTTCAATTTCATATCTGTTTTCTCCTCGTCTGTCATCTGCGCTTCCGGCTCACTTTCCTGCGGGGAATCTGTATCCTGTGTTTCCGACTCGCTTTCCTGAGAACTGTCTGCATCCTGCGTTTCCGTTACAACTTCTCCGGTCCAGTCAATGATACCGCCGAACTCATAGACGTTCGTGTAGCCCATATCAAAAAGCTTCTGCGCGGCCTGCTTGCTGCGGTTTCCGCTGCGGCAGTACACCAGGATGACCTGAGCAAGATCCGGAAGTTCTTCCGGCTGATCCGATCCGATGGTTTCATTCGGGATACAGATGGCTCCGGGAATATGCCCGGCCGCGAATTCATCCGACCTCCGGACGTCGACGATGACATGGCCATCGTCCTGCTGCATCATCTGTTTTGCTTCATCCTGCGAGATCTGCGTATAGCTGCGGACCATGTCCTCGCCGTCCATGACCTGACCGCCGGAGGAGCAGGCTGTAAGAAGAAGGAGAAGAGCTGCCATAATGATAAAAATCGATCTTCTTTTACTCATTTACAGATCCTCCACATCCACGCACTTAAATCCGTTCTCCATCAGAAGCTGTGCAGTCACGCCCTCCCCATCTACCAGTGTTCCGGTAAATGTCCCATCATAGCGCTGCTTCACACCGCAGCTGGGACTCCGGGACTGAAGAACGATGAGATTCGGCTTTTCACGCATGGCGATTTCCAGACACTTCGCTGCACCGGCACGAAATTCTGCGTCCACGTTCCGGCCATCCCTAGAGGTGACCACACCGTCTCTGATTTCCGACGGCACACGCGGAGTAGGAAGACCACCCATCTGCTCTGGGCAGACTTTAATGACTTCATTTTCTGCTATCAGATGCAGGACCTTTCCATTCCGGTTATTTCCGCCGTTATATTTACAATTTTCACCTGCCAGACAGGCGCTTATCATGATCTTCATCTATTATCAGCTTCTTCCTGCTGAAGCCACATGTCCTTTGTCATCAGGTTCACATGGCCAGTCCGTTTCTCGTGCATCAGAGGAACATCCACGCCCTTTGTGGTCCACTGATAGCGGAATCCGCATTTTTCCTGCACACGCTTTGATTTGATATTTCCGTCATAATAGCCACACCAGACCTTCTGCATGCCCAGATCCTTGAAGGCATGACGAAGCATTTCTCTGGCTGCTTCGGGCATAATTCCCTGTCCCCAGAAGGGCTTCCCGAGCCAATAGCCAAGTTCGCATTCATCGTCCCGCTCGGTCATATCGGTATAGCCGTTCAGCTTGAGTTCGATCGCGCCGATAGCCTTTCCATCTTTTTTCAGGCATACGGCATAGGCTTCCGCTCCATTGAAGACATTCCGAATCACATCCCGACTTTCAGCGACGCTCTGGTGTGGCGGCCATCCGGCGATTGGGCCGACATCCGAGTCTTTGGCATATTCATATAAATTTTCCGCGTCGCTTTCTTCCCAGCGGCGCAGGGTCAGTCTTTTTGTTTCCAGCATTTTATTTGTCCTCACGTCTCTTCCTGAGTTCTATGTAAGTGAGCAGCGAATTCCGCAGATCATCACTGAATCCATCCAAATCTGCTGCAGTGATTGCGCCTTCATCCAGGAGATCTATCAGGATGAATTTCATGTTAGAACGGCTCATTTCAGACTGAACACCACTGTCTTTCTTATCCTGGCGGATCCGTTCCTCCAGTGCCCAGAATTTATCCGAAGGATTCCCTTCGCCGCTGAGCAGTTCAATATATTCATGATTCAGCCTGTCCATATAAGCTTCCTGCCAGTCCGGAATCCTGCTCCGGAACAGCTTCCAGTCCTTCTCATTTACACCGGGTGTGCCTCTCATACGTAGGTTCCTCCATCTTAATAACGTATCTGATCAGTCAAAAGGCAATTCCTCCGCATCATCCAGAGGTAACATATCTGCCCGATCATTCGTCTGTTCCATATACAGCCGGACTTTCTCTTCAAAAGGTAGTTCGGAATCAATGCCGACATCCTCCCACCTCACTCCGTATGGTGCGCCACCGGGTGTATACCCTGCAATATAGGCAAATTCGCCATCCATATCAGGGTACGGATCGACATGGGCCGCCTCGTTTTTTACCTGTTTCTTCCTTCCCACGATCAGTACAGCTCCTTCAGTACAAGTATGGTAATACCCGGATTATCGCCGGGAATGATCCTCATCACCTTAGGCTCGTATCGGTACCAGTCATAGATCATGGACCGGAGACTGGTGCCTCTGTTATATCCGTGGATCAACTGCAGCTGGTAGGTTGCAGGTCCTGCGGACGCAATGGCCTTGTCGATGACCTTCATCGCTTCCTCCTGCCGCAGACCATGCAGGTCTATTTTTACAAACGCTTCACTCAAATGTAGTCACCTCCGCGGCGGCTTCCCGGGAATCTCTGTCCGGATAAAGACATATTCATCAGCGGAAGAGCGGTCTTCGTCAAAATGATAGCCGCTCCAGTCAAACGCTTTGATCTGCTCCGGCTCTTCTGCATGAATACTGGCCATAAACCAGACCATTTCACCACGGGCCATCTTGGCGTAAACGCCTTTTTGGACGATACGACCGCCCTCAAGCTCACCAAAGACGCAGGTAATATAACGGTCCTCTGGCTGGAGATACTTCTCAATGCATTTCGAATATTCCTTCGAAGCCAGATTGATGAGGATACGACTTTCATCCATGACTTCCCGAGACAGGCTGTCGCCCCAGAAATCATACAGATTCTTATGGCCGTCGACCGTTGCCTTTGCCTGCATTTCCAAACGATACGGAACCACGCCGTCCAGTGGCTTCACCACACCATAAAAACTGGACAGGATCCGCAGGTGTTCCTGTACATAGTCAAACTGGCCATCCTCAAATACCGCCGGCGCCATGTAGGTATATTGAATACCATCATACGCCAGCAGGGCAGGCGTCAGATTTTTCGTAAGGTCCATATGTGCGAATCGCTCGGCGTTTTGCCGGGCGATCTTATCATTGCAGGCCCAGAGCCTTTTCTGCTCCTCATAGGAGAGACTCCGGATCCAGTCCTTCAGGATCTCTGCACGGTCAGTGTAGACCGGCAGTTCCGTGCAGGTAAATGAATCCGTGTCTACCCGCATTTGCTTGGCCGGGGAGATGATGATTCTCACGGCAACTCCTATATTTTAATATTCTTTAGTTAAACAGCCGCTCTCTTCGATGATTGATGTTAATACCCTCACATTTTAATTCCAACGCATCACATATTCCTTGGTAAAGGAAACAACGAATGCCGTCATAATATAATGTGGGAATTATTCTTCTCATGTCTTTCAAAATACGCATTTTGAAATCTTTTTCTTTTTCCGAATCCGGTTCTTCAAATATCAAATGATCAATATATCTGAAAAGCATGATTGTTTCTGAAAGACATTCTGACGGTTTTAAAACCTCATCGTCAGCAAAATAATGATGAATTTGTAGAGCATGATTATATGTTAGTTCTACCAATACGATATCCGGGAGTAGATCATACGGTGGATCTTGACAAAAATCTTTGATAATCTTTCCAAGATTTTCTTTTATATACTCCATAGGGGTCTGTTTTCCTATGCAGTCAAATTTTCTAAAATATCCATCCCCTCTAAATTCACTTACTCCTGGATCAAGCTTTCCCTTGTATTGTGGATATAAGCAAAACATATTGGTTTTTTCTGGATGATATATGCTTTCCTCTTTCAGTTCTTGCGAGTAATGTCTGATTTCAAACTGATCCGATTGTGTCATGCCAATACCAAATCGCCAAAGCCCCGGAAAAATATGATCCTTTATTTTCTTAAAATCTGAATCCAATAGCGAATTTAAATACTCGACAGCCTCTTGCATTATTGCTATTTCCTCTTCTGTTTTATAAACAAATTTTTTGTTACGCTGTGTCGCTATTTCATCTAATTCCTCATAGAATAAAGAAAGATTACTTATAATATTTTTCTTATCGAACCCAAATCGAATAGTATTATGCCCCTCGAAATTTAACTGCATAAGCAATGCGTCTGAGAGATAGATGTAAAATACTCGATTATTATCTATGTCTACGACAAAATATATAGCCGGATTTTCTGCGACTTTAGCTTTTACATAGTAAAGAAAGGCTGTTTCTAAATCATATACATATTTCCCTCTATACTTTCCACTTGTCGCACATTCTAATGCTTTTGTCTTTTTAATTTGTACTATAAACTGCTTCTTTGGATCGCCGTCATTCCCAACAAGCTCAAAAAAGCCATCAAGATTCGGTGTTCTATCATTTTCCTTAAAAAAGGTTTTAATTGTGTGCTCTGATTCTAAGAGATCAGCCAATAATCTTATAGCGTCTGCTTCATTAAATGAGCTTTCTGAGTGTTTTGCCATACCCGGACGATTCATATAACTTCGTCTCCTACTCATAGAAACCATTTATACCATTATCTGTCAAATCATTCTAATAGGCTCGACCGTCTTAAGGATCCAGCGTCTTTCGCGCCATCTCCCTATACTCCGTCACTGCTTCCTCCGGTCCTTCGATCCGAACTTTTCCTCCCCACTGAAACACCCAACTGTAGAAAGTGGGAGAGGTACAGACCTTCACTTTCGTCCGGAAATGCTCCGGATCTGCTTTCTTGGCGGTGATGTCCATACCGAACTTGTCCAGAACACCCTTCATGACATCGTTCGCACAGAGGAGCGTCACTTCCTGTGGCTCTTCGTTGTCGTACATGCGGAAGACTTCCCGGGTATAACGGGCTACATCGAAGTCCTCCGGCACCGGCTGCGAGTCTTCGTTCAGAATATCCGGCGTTTTGAGGATCCGGTCCACACGGTAGGTTCTGGTCTCTTCCTGCTCATGGTTCCAGCCGACCAGATAGTAATAGTCACCGTTCCAGATCATGGTGTACGGGCTGACAATATATGGCTTGCCTTCGTTCCGCAGGAACTGCTTCTTCCTGCCGTCAAAGTCGGTGTAGTAGAAGGAAATTTGCTTTCCGGCATTGATCGCTTCGTTGATGGCATCAACGATGTAATAGCCCTTCTCATTTGCGGATCTGACCCGGCCGGAAGTATGCAGATTTCTCTTGAGCTTTGCCGCGCTTGCTTCGCTGGTCAGCTTCAGAAGCTTCTCCACAAGCAGCCGACTTTTCTTCTCCGTAATGAACTTGGAAGATTCCACCGCATCGATCAGGATCTTCAACTCCGGAAGCTCAAAATTGCTGTTCTCCAGATAGTATTTGTTCTGACGCGACCGTCTGGCGTGGACATCGAAGCCGGCCGCCTTCAGCATCTCGATATCGCCCGGTACGGTCGTCCGGTGCATGGTAATGCCGTGCTCCTTCTCCATGATGTTCTTATATTTTCCAGTATTACATTCTCCATTTGCGGAAATGACTCCGGAACACCGACACAGAACAGATAACAACCATCTTTCCGTTTATCGTTGAAATGTTGATACTCTTCCTTGACCAGTTTTGTATCGATCCACTTTCCTCCATAAACTTTACAGCCAGCCTTCTTATAATCAAAAGGAACGATAATCTCAAGCTCCCTGGAATACGGGCCAGCAAAGTCTTCACGTTTGGCATGTGTTCGTTCGAGAAGAGATTTATTAACTGCTGCAACCTTCAATTGTATTGGCACTGGATCCACTGTCGGTAGTAATGTTGCTTCAATGAATGGGTACGTCTCCCTGGCCTGCTGAATGTCTGCAAAAACATCTTCGACGTATTCTCTTGCACTCTCTATTTCTGTCAACAAATGTCCCCCAGGCTTTATTGTAGTTGTTTTGGGCATTATCATGCTTTAGCTGCTTACGTGATTCCAGCGAAAGATATCCACGATAGCCTGACTCGGTATAATAAACTCCGCCATCTTTCTTTTTGAACAATGATGACAGACTGTTGTCTTTCTGCTTTAACTTCTCGTATAAATCTGCTGATAATACCAGCTGGTTCTTCTCCGCATACTCGTCTTCATTTTTATCAGCCTCTCCAACGGTTCTTCCTAACAGGATATTGTCTTTCTCACCTCTGGCTCCTATTTTAGCCGCAAACAGTTTTCCGATAGACTGACCGACACCAACAGATACTTGATATCCCTTGACAGCGTCGATTATCTTAAGGCCTGCAATCACTGCATCCACAACGCATGAGTAATCCCCGTAATCATGGAACAGCGCCATCTCCCGGTCACCCTGGAACTGAACATGAATGCCGTTTCTTTCTTCAACAACATCATACATAGCCGTAAGAATACTTTGAGTCTTCTCAGCCATTTCTTCTAAGTTGGCACCATCTTCGTCAAACTGAGAGGTAAAGTCCCTGACATCTGCAAACAGTGGTATTCCGTTAATTTTCTTACACTCTGTTTTGGAAAGATCTCTGTAGTTCAAAGGCTGATTTGCAGACCGGAAATACATGTCCTGTAAATCAACTTTTCTCGCTATTTCTACAGCTCTTTCAAAATCTCTTTTGAAATTGTATCTTACAGGAAGCTTAGCAATTTCAGCATCATAGCAGCACATCTGATCATATTTTCTTATCGCTGTTGATGTTATCCTGCTAAAGCATTTCTTCTGATCTGCAGTTAAAGAATCATATATATTTTCAGAAATCAGAACACGAGTCGGACCTGCCATATTCTGCAGTTTTGCAGCATAGTTCGCCGCGAATCCAATTGTAGTCATTTCGTCCGCATCTTTGCGTTTGAATTCAAACTCATAGAACGGACCATAACATGCTCCGGCATGTATACAGAATGGGAGAAGAGTTTTATATTTTGACACATTGGTGTTCAGATGCCCTGCCAATTCGAAGGCATACTTTGTGACAGCCGCAACGATTTCAAATGTCTTGGGAACGCTGTCATTTACTACGTACATGTGAAGACGTGATCCAGTAATCTTTTCGACTCTGAACAATCCCGGATAATGTTTCAGGCCATATGCCTCTACAGAACTGAAGAATGTATCCAGCTCATGTATGGAGTGTTTTACCTCTTGGGTTGCCGCTTCTTCCTTCTCAGCAACATCATCAAAATTCGCAATGTTAATATAAAAATGGACTCCTGTTTTTCTCTGCAAATTAATCCTCCTCGGTTAGTCAATAAAATGCTTTTTTGATTCCTCCGGCAAATATTTTGCCAGTTCCTCTACCAATTCGTAAACCTTGGTACCCGGTGCAATATCTGTCGGAGAAAGACCTTTATGTTCTTTAATAATCCTCTTGGCATACCTGACTGCCAGTTTTGGATTCCCGTGTGTCATCAGTATATCGAATGTGTTGGCGGCGTTTTTCTTATATTTACCCAGTCCAAGCTGAGCGTATCTTTCATTGAGAAAGCGTACGTATTCCGTCCGATGATTGTTCGACGTGTAGTAAGCAAAATGCAGCATGAACCAAAACTCTATGCATTCATTGCTCCACGCTGCATGATACTGCACCAATGGGTTCTCTTTGTTCAGAGACTCGGCACGGCTTACAACCCCGTTAAAGTTCTGAGCGGGGAAACTGTCTTTATCATAGACGCACCAGATCTGACCCTTGGTAATCTGATTCTCTTTGACATACCGTTCAGCCTGACCGATCACACGCATTGTTTCTGCGCCGCATGGTTCAATCTGGATCAAAACCATGTCGCGATAAATAGGATTATCTTCAATCAGTTTTTTGAATCCACCGAAGTAGCGCGGCTCTGTCTGTTCTCCCTCACAGAAGATGTAATATCTGTACTCCTTCATTTCCAGATGTTCCTGGCGGCGCTTCTTTCTCCAGTTTTCCGTTCCGATTTTTCTAGGCATTCACCACACTCCAATCTATGATTTTTCTCAGATACGGATCTGCGCCGTACTTACCTTCAAGATACTGCTTATCATATTTGGCGTCTTTGCGAACAACCTCGCCATTTCCGGTTTTGAATTCTACCAGAGAATACAGCTTTGAGTTCTGATTGTTTCCTTTGGCAACGAACCAGATTTCATCGCGCCTGAACACTTCACTGTTCATTGTAGAAAGATCGTGGGAAGTGAAAACCAGCTGAGCGCCATGCCTATTTATCTCCATGTTGTTAAACAGCATGATGACATAGCGAAGAAGCACCGGATGGATCTTGGCATCCAGTTCATCGATTACGAGTGTTGATCCGCAAACCAGACTTTTGGCAATAAATGGAAGCAGACCAAACAGCTTCTTTGTTCCGCTGGATTCTTCAGACAGGGTAAGCTCTGCTTTATACCCATCCACATTATGCTGTGTGAAAACTTCTATTTGATTGTTCTCTCTTTCTTCAACTCGGAAATCTTCAATATCGAGATCCATTTCTCTGATCATATCGAGGACCAGTTTTTTGATTTCGTCTGAAGAAGCAATCGCCGTCCGAAGTTCTTCCAGCGGATTCCCATAATTCAGAAAATCAATGCCATATTCAAACCAGTCGATAACATCCTTAACAACGTCATTATTCATGTAAGTAATGCCAAGATATGAGAGCAGCGGAAGACTTTGTGACAGGCCGTCACTGATCTTTAATCTGGCGAATACGCCTCTTAAACTGATTTCTTCCCCTTTGCGCAGAAATAGTGCTGATTTCCTGCCTGTTTCCAGCTTAACCCTGTCAAGACTTTCATACACAACGATATCCTCTTTGATACGAAGGACATATCTGTATTCGGCAATTTTTGTTCTGAAGAATATCTCAAATTCAGTCGGATTATTCTTCCCTTCTTCAGAGAAGACAAACGGCTTAACCGGATATCTGTTGAACTTATAATCAGCAGCTCTGTTTTGTTTTGTTGCATGAACCGGCCTTAAGACCATTGTCCCAAGTGCCTGCAATGCCTCCAGGACATTAGACTTTCCGCCGCCATTCGGACCATAGATAGCCGAAACAGGCAAAAACAATTGCTCATCGCTGTCTTTGATTACCCGATCTGTATGCTCAGAAATAGCGGCCGCCTGCATATCAAATGTTATTTCATCTCTTATACTCTTATAATTCTTTACTGAAAACTGGCACAGCATGGCGTGTTCCTCCATCTCTAGGATATGATTTTACAGCGTTATTATATCTCAATATGCTTATTTCGTCAATATATTCGAGATATCCTCTCGGATATAGGTTTGAAAATTCGAATTATGGATTTTTCATTGAAAAAGATCCCTGAATAGTTTCCGCAATGACGCCTCAACTATTCAGGGATCATGGTTTCCAACATTTTTGTTTCATTTAATTCGCGACCTTCCACCCATTCTTATCGAACCCTTCCACCAGATTCGTGAGTGGCTGAACCTCCGCCTCAACCAGCAGCCGGTTCACTTCGGCCACTGGACGCACATACCACTGAATCAGAGCATATTCATACAGCTTCATCTCTACCGTCGTCTGGAACTTGGACGGGCTAATGCGGATATACTCCATACTGATATCCGGAGGAAGATGCATTGCGATGCAGACGGCAACGATCTCCTGGATCGGGAAGATGATATTCGGCCGGTTCCGGAGATTCTTGACCGTATCTTCCGAAAGACCGGTCTCGTCTGCAAGTCTTCCAACTGTGAAGCCGTTGCGCTCCATCAGCTCGACCGTCATGTCGTTGAAACTCTTCTGGAACCTGGCCGCTTCCTGCATCTGCGCTTTGATCTGTTTCCGGAGAAGCAAACCGGCCTGTGTAGCAGGACTTCCGCCTTTTTCATTGACATACTTGATACTGCGGCGTCCGCGTCCGACGGTGCTGCCTTTCTGAAGAGCACCATTGATAAACCTCCGGAAGACATAAAGTTAGCGCCTGTGATGATTGGTCACAGACGCTATGTAAGAAGATGCCTCATTCTTCCCTTTGTCTGGCAAGCTGCTTCTGTTTCTTCCAATCAACAGCCTCCAGATAAATATCACAGTCATCATGAATTCCGGCCAGTTCACACCATCTGGCCGACAGAAGCTTTGCGTATTGGATCGGATCAGCCCCATAGCAGCCAAGTGCGAACCCATCATTGATCTCTACCAGCAATGTCTGGCCCTTCTCCGTTGTGCCGATATCCATTGCATATCCGGCAGGTGCACTTTTAAAAGACCTGACCGCCTTTTCTAATACCTCCGAATCAAAGTGATTGCGCCAATCCCCTCTATAAGGACGAACATCCCAGATATTTCCATATCGAATAAAGGCACGCCATTCAGTAGTGAAGTTGACGAGTTCACTGCACAGCACCGGCTCATCGGATTTCGCTCGCCTTCGCCTTGGTACATCTTTCTCCGAACGCAGCACAAATCCTACAAATACTTTATCCTTAACAGGTTTCACAAACACAGGCCATTGTTCCTGTTTCGACAGGATCCCTTCCAACGTATCATTCCAGACTTTGCGGCCCAGAAACCCGGACAGTTCTTCCGGATAATCGTACTCGGATATTTGAATGCCATACTCGTTCATTTTTCTGGTAATTGTAGAAACCCCGCCGACAATCAGGTCATCCGGCCTGCAGTACGTTAACTCTTTCTCTGTCGAATAGAAAATGGGCTTAAATCCCAGTTCCTGAAACCCCTGCCAAGCCGTGTAGTCGGTCTCTGTTTCAGGAAATCCATTCATATCTGTTTTGATATATACTCTCATAATTTCACATCCTTTACTGCCTGATATAATGCCCTGAAATATGCTGCTGCATCCTGCTTTGGGGACAGTCCGGATACGCTTCCGTCACCGGCTTCAATAATTCTCCATGTCCCATCTGACAGTTCAGCATAATCTATTGTGTAATACGGACTCTTCAAGCCTGAATATTTGTTAATAAGGTGCTCGGACGGCGTGCAGGTGTAATCCGGCTGTCCGGAATTCCTGCTGCGTCACGGAACTATCGAAAAACGCAGGAAACTCCGTTCCTTTTACTGACTTCACACTGTCCTTGACCATAAACTTTGAGAGCACCTTTTTACTGCCTCCACATCGACGTTACGGTCTTCAAATATCATCATGCCTGCGGTATCCGCTTTTATGTCCGGGTAGACATTCGGAAACAAGTGCAGGTTCTGGTATTCCTTCGGGGATGTAATCAGTTGAATGCCCTGCGTTTCCAGATCTGAATAAAGCTTCTCATACTCATTCGGTTTCAGCATCCAGCCCCGATAAACTATGGGATTCGAGATTATCCCATCCAATCGTATTCGGAGGCCATCTCCTGCAAGCCATTCATCATAATTAAACAGCATTGTCCGGAACAACCCGGTTTCAATTGCTGCAAGGTATTCCTCCCGCATATCTTCCTCAATTTCCCGGTAATTCATAAAACTACCCGGGAGTAGCAATGTCATTTTTTTCATTCGCTTTCTCCTCATCCAAATGCACTCTTGTCTTTATATGTATTTTTGTTTCGTGCGCGACTCAGTTCTTCCATTACGTGATAGCCGATCTCATCAACAGACATACCGTTCCGCTCCATTTCATCAACGGCAAATTCCAAGGGAAATCCATACGTTTCAAACAGGCAATACGTAAATATACCCGACAATATCGGTTCCGGACTGAATTCAAAATAAACGCAATCCTCCTCAAGTCTCACCAGGGTATGCTGGAAGAAAATCGGTCTTTGTATCACGAGTGTGTACCCGTTCTCAAAAGTAAATCGATATTGATCTTCCTTACGGTCAAATATCGTTTTCTCCAACTTTCCGATCCGGTTCCGCTGGCCATTCACGACCGTACCGATCTCTCTGTTTTGAATCAGCTTGAAATTCAGTTTAAATTTCCTGCCCCCATGTCAGTTCCTCCTTTGTAAAATGATGATTGAATCCTTAGATTTTAAAAAATAAGAGCCGCTTTACAGAATGGCTTCTGCAAGGCGGCCCCGGTTACCTGATCATTGTCGCTTTATCCTCTGCAATCAGATGGCTGTGTGACCCGGCGGTCCACCTGCAATATCTTTTGCTGCACGCCAAGAAGCACGTGCGCTTTCGGCTGCCCGTGCTGCAGAATTTGCTGCTGTTTTGGTCATGCGATTCATCATAATTGTCTCCCTTTCATACAAAAAACCGCCCAACAGTTTTTCTGTAAGGCGGTTCTGAAATCGAATATGTTTATTGTCAGTCCATCAGAATTTTGAACTTATACATGATCGATTCAAGGATCCGCCTTCTCCGGCAAATACAGCATCAAGAATAACACGCGCGCCTTCGGCTGCCCGTGCTGCAAATGCTGCATCTGCTTTATTCATGCGGTTCATCATAATCGATCCCTCGTTTCAAGTGATATTACTTGCAATATACTTTAAAAAACCAGCTAAATCAAGAGGAAAACAGGAAATCGTTCAAAGGTGTCATCCGCAAGCGACATATCAAATCAATTTTTTGATAGACTATGTACCGAGGCAGCTTCCGCCGCCTCATCTGAGCTTCACCAGCTTCCCGTGCAGCACATACCTGGCATTCTCAAACCGGTAAGCGCAGGTGGAAAGGGTGAGGACCCTGTCGTAAGCCGAGATCTCCAGGTTTGCTCTGAAGTCAGATCTGCCGCTCACTTCCTTCAGCCAGTCTGTGTGTTCCCGGACGCTGCCGAAGTTCTGCATATAAGCAGAAGAGTCCATAGTGGTGATATAACCGGAAAAGAGCTCGATCCGGAACGTTGCTGACGGCGTCATCAGATACATGACCGGGTGCTCGTCATAATAGCTCTGGTCTTCGTACCAGGAGATGCCGGCGAACATGGTCCCGTTCTGCATGTGATGTCCGTAGATGACGGAATTGTCATCGGTGAAGTCAGGCCTGTTCTGAACATCCAGGAATGGACAGCCGTTGCGGTTCTCCGTCCTGTCTGCCAGATGCTTCAGGTAATAGGCATTGTCATCGCCCTGTACGACAGGGTAATTGATGGTTGTATCCGGGCTGTAGATCCAGCCGATCACATCAGGATTTACCTCCTGAAGTGCCCTGAAATTGATCTCCGGCAGGTTCGCTGGTTTTGACAGATCCGCAGACCTCTGATTGCCAGACCCGGATCTATCGTCGGTGGTCTCATGAAAACAGCTTTCCGACTCGTCTGCTTCCTCTTGAGATACTTCATCAGGATTCTCTGTTTGACTGTCACTCTGAGTTTCAGCAAGGCCAACAGAGGCCGGGATTCCGCCCGGCCCCTCGTGGCTTTCATTACCAGTGCCGTCTGCACCGCCCGCGATCTCTGCGATCCGGTCATAGGCATTGATCCCGGCTTGGTACTCATGCTCGGTCTGCAGGATCTTCCAGCCAAGGAAAGCCGCAGCTCCCAGGCAGATCACTGCCAGAAAAACCGCGGTCAATCTTAAACCGGATCTCATATCAGCGCCTTCTGCGTCCTTTCCGAACCGCGAAGATACCAAGTCCGCCGGCTGCGCAGACTGCAGCAAGCATCAGGACAACCCACAGAGTGACATTAGACTCATCGCCGGTCTTCGGAGCGGTCGTCTGAGTAGACTGGCCCTTTCCGTCGCTGTCCGGTGTGGACTGCCCTTTGCCGGAATCGTCATTGCTTCCGGTATTGTCCGTCACAGTGGTTTTCTTCGTATCGTCATCGGATTTTGAAGAATCCTGTATCGGTGTCGTTGTATCCTTCTTATCATCTGTCTCGGTCGGCGTGATAACAGGCTTCTGATCATCCTGCTTCTCTGTGTCATCCGCAGGGATCTTATCGTCATCCTTCGGAGTGGTATCCTCAGTCTTCGGATCGTCCGCAGGGGTTCCGTCATCCGTCTTCGGATCATCAGCCGGCCTGCCGTCATCAGGTTTCTGGTCGTCCGGATTCGGGTCATCCTTCGGCTCCTGATTCTCAGGATCGGTGCTCTTATCACCCTTCACATAGACCTTCACCGGATTGCTGTCGGCATCGGTCTCATTCACATGGACCTTTGCCACGTTCTGGATGAAATCACAGTCAGCCGTCTTATCCACGGTGACGAGGAAGCTGACGGTCTGGCTCTTTCCGGAAGCAAGATTTACGGTCCAGGTGATGGTTTTTGCCGCCTCATCGTAGGTGCCTTCATTTTCAGCGGACACGAAGGTCACGCCCTCCGGCAGCTCGTCAGTGACGGTAAAGGTGCGCTCGGTCGTGGCCGGATTCTTAAAGATGACACGGTACAGGAGCGTCCTTCCACCCTTGACCTTTTCGCCTTCCAGATTCTTTCTGCCGTTCTCGGAAAGGACTTCCTTCACGACATCATCCAGCACATAATTGATGACCTGGTTGGTGACAGCCATCTTTGTCTGGCCGGTCTCCTGGTCCTTCACCTCCAGCATCGCGCTGTTGGCAAACGCTTGGCCCTTGAGCGCCTTTGTGACTTTCACAGTTACCCAGACTTCGCCGTCTGTCTTCGGCGCTGCTTCCAGCATCCAGATCACCGTCTGTCCGTGAACGATGCTCTGCACGTTTCCGCCCTCGGAGGCTTCCACGTAGGTGACATCCTGCGGGAGAACATCCGTGATGGTGATCGTGCGGGTATTTTTGCTGTAGTTCTGGTACGGGATGTGGTAAGTGACAAGGTCATCCACCGCAACGACCTGCCTGTCGATCTCCGTACCTTCGGCGTTGACAACAGTTTTGACCGCTACAAAGTTGGTCGTGGTATCGTCATCATCACCGCCATTGTCCGTTACGGTCGTGATATCCGCTTCATCCATGCCGACGCGGGCCTGGTTGTTCAGCTCAGTGCCGGCCGCAGAAGCAAGGACCTTCACTTTTACGGTAACAGTGCCTTCCGTATGAGCGTCAGTAATCATGTTCCAGGTAACGGTGTGATCCGCCTCGCTGTAAACGCCTTCCTGATCGGCGGATACGAACTTCACGCCTTCCGGCAGCTTATCGGTAATGACTGCTGTCTTTGCAGTATCGGCTGGGTTCTTCCAGGTCACGGTGTAGAAGAGGTTCTCGCCGATCTGGACCGGGAAGGTATTGATGGACGGCCCGCCGGGTTCGGACACGGCATCCTTCTTCGGGGTCGGGATGACCGGTGTCTGCACTTCATTGGTGTCCTTCTGTGCCTCATCAACAGAGACGGTTGCATGGTTTTTAAGGATTGTATCCTCAGCCTCCTTCAGGATCTCCACACGGACCGCAACAGAGGCCTGTGTAGTCGCAGGAACATTTACGGTCCAGGTCACGGTACGGCTTGCCTCATCATAGGAGGAACCATCGGTGGCGGAAATGAATTTCACGCCGTC
>JBGUIK010000054.1:0-5618 GCA_045112915.1 Lachnospiraceae bacterium | reverse complement strand
CGGCAAAGTGGACCAGGACACGCTCTTTAAATGCAAATATAGCATCCCTGCCGGCGCGGTCGAACTTGTACTGGGAGATGGCATTTGTAGCATCCTGACCCGTGAACTGGCACTTCAACTCCATGGAGACAACGGGGATGCCATTCAGGAACAGGACGATATCGATGCTGTTCTCATTCTGAAGGGAGTAATGGAGCTGACGGGTGCAGTGTAGGACATTGGCATCATACTGGGCAATCGTCGCAGGATTGAGACCGGTCTCAGGTTTCCAGAAGACCGCACGGAACTTGATACCTCGGTCCGTAAAGCCGTGGCGGAGCACATTCAGTAGGGAGGTCATTTTCACCTCCCGGTTAAAGCGCTCAACGATCTTTGTCTCACTGTCGCCGCCGTAAATCTTCTCATATCGCTTCCACTGCGCGGGCTGGCTCGTTTTGATGAAGGAGACAAATGTGGCGCGGTCGAGGGCGAGTTTGCGGTCGAAGGCAAGGGGGTTGCCTTTCTGGTAGCCCCCGTAAGTAATCAAATATTCTTCGATATCTTGTTCGAAGCGTTTTTCTTTAATATCAAAATCGGACATAGAACCCCTCACATTATATCTATGTAATCAATTATCTTCTGAAATATTTTTAATCTTTTCATTAAGCATATCTACAGCTTTAGCTCGGGATAACTCCCAAGTATAAGGCGCATCAAAGAATATCAAAGACATCGTAATATAGCTATTATATTTTTCCTTAATATCAAGATATGATTTAAACTCTTCTACAGTAATTACTCCATCTCGAATATAATCAAATATCATATTCTCACTCTCAAAAGGCATATTTTTAAATTTCATATCTGGATCATCTGCAGTTGAAAGCTTATCGAAATCCATCTTTTTTATTATAGACTCTTTTATATCGCTATTATCCAAGAAAGTAATATTCTGAAGACAAGCTTCATAAATAGACTTCATTAAAAAAAGCGCGCACTTTCTTTGATTTTGCTGACGCTTTACATTATAGCTATCGATCAAGATGTAGGTAATACAATATAGGGTTATGGCCAGTATTGTACTCACGACAACACTTTCTAAATCCCAATTTATATTTTTGATACCAATCCCAAACACTTGCAAAATATTAACGCAATCTACGAGGAATATGATACAGCAAATAGCAACTGAGATAGTTGCCACTTTTCTTACGGCGCCTCTATTTGACTTCATTGTAACTCCCTTTTGCCAGTCACTACTTCATAAATCAGAGACTTCTTATACTCAATAAGTTTATTTACTAATGATATGCGCTTACTAATCGCATCATCAATTTTGGGACACTTTTTATCTAAGTAATCCGCTATATCCTTCTGTTCGGCAATACTAGGATTTGGCAAGTATACTTGTATAAAATTAGAAAACCTCAGTGCCTGCCCATCTCTTATTAAATTTGAGGTTCCCTGAAGAGCCGAGATATACTTTTTTGACTTGAACAACCACTTATAATAATTGTCATATATAAACTCTTGATTTGGTATGAGCATTACATATGCAGAACTAATTTTACCTGTAACCTTACTGTATTCTAGCCCCCCTTGAAAACTTCTCATACTGATGACAAAATCGCCTTTTTCAACGTGCTTTAGTATTTCTTCCCCTTTTAACACTTGCATGACCTGACGGCCTTCGAGTTCCATAAAAGTCTTTTGTGATATTATGCCGTACTTTTGTGATGATGTTAGCTGCTCATCTGTATCGTATGCTCTATCTTTTCTCTGGGCAAATATTTTTTTTGCATAGACCATTTCCCAATATTCAGGAATGTCCTCAATCCACCTATGACCGCTTTTCCTCACCCTAACATTTCTGTTCAATCCCTTGGTAACAGCTTCATTGATAATAGACGATTTGTATTCCTTTAGCTTCTCAATAATAGACTGTTGCTTTTCAATCACTACGTCAATTCTAGTACACTTTTCATCCAAGTACTTTGCTATTCTGACCTGCTCTTTTATTGGCGGAAAGCATATTAGTAATTTTTCTAACATACGCATCCCAATATTTTGTTGCGTACCGTATGTCCATTTATTTTCTATCTGTTTCTGATAAGCATCCGATTGAAGAAAGTAAAACAAATATTTATAATAACATATTTCTTCTTCGCACCGAAAAACAGCAAGGGGTGACCAGATAGTAAACAGCCGTTTTTCCTCCACAAGTGCTACTTTACCTGTGGTCGCACCAGACTTTATCATATAGATATCTTTTACCCTGGGAATATATTTCTTACAACATTCCTTATAAAACTCATGAGAAATATATCCTCTTATATGA
The DNA here is from genome assembly GCA_045112915.1 of Lachnospiraceae bacterium. Taxonomy (GTDB): domain Bacteria; phylum Bacillota; class Clostridia; order Lachnospirales; family Lachnospiraceae; genus Chordicoccus. Next base: position 3,301 of record JBGUIK010000054.1, on the reverse strand, counting down.
TCAAAATCTATGTGTCCGTTCCCGCAAGAAACAGCTTCAGCAGAAACAAATGGAACCCCCTCATCAAACAAATCCGGCGTTTCATGTGGACCATCAGTAATTGGCATTTGGAGAGCATAAATAGTCTTTCCTATCATCCATTCCTCAGGTATCTCCCCAATCCATTCCACCCCACTATCCTTCATCTCTCTCACAGCTCAAACACCTCCTCCAGACTTCCGGACAGCTCCTTCTCCAGCTCCAGAATCTCCGCCATGATCTCGCTGGACGGCCTTGGTGCCTCGTACTTGTAGAAATAACGAGTGAACGGAATCTCATACCCCACCTTCGATTTCTTCTTATCGATCCACGCATCCGGTGCAAATGGCAGCACCTCCCGCGCAAAGTACTCCTCTATATCCTCAGTCAGCGGCACATTCTCCGTATCCCTGATCGCAGAATCCGCCTGCTTCCTGCCTTTCTTGAGAATCAGCTCGCCATTTGCATCTCTGAGCGGTCTCTCGACCACGATCTTGGTGTAGCCGAAGTCTTCATTTACAAAAATCTTGCAAATCTCAGACTCAGCAAAATCGCCGTACAGCTTCGTGATCTCCTGAATGGCTGACTCCGGTATATCGTTCCGTTTATTGCCGAGGGATTTCCTGCGCTTCTCATAGAGATTATTTGCATTGATGAGCTGCACCTTGCCCTCGCGCCTGGTGCCTGCCTTCTTGTTCGAGAGGACCCAGATATAGGTCGCAATCCCCGTGTTGTAGAAGATATCATTCGGCAGAGCGACGATTGCCTCCAGCAGATCATTCTCAAGAATATATCTGCGGATCTCGGACGGACCGCTGCCAGCATCACCGGTGAACAACGGAGAGCCGTTGTGAATAATGGCAATGCGGCTGCCGCCCTTGCTCCTGTCTTTCATTTTTGAAATTGCCGTCAGAAGGAAGAGCATCTGACCGTCGCTGGCTGCCGGCAGGCCCGGCCCGAAGCGTCCTGCAAATCCCCTCTTCGCCTCCGCCTCGACCTTCGGCTTCTCATTTTTCCACTCTCGACCAAACGGTGGATTGCTTAAAATATAGTCAAATGTCTGGCCCTCGAACTGATCGTCGGAGAGCGTGTTTCCATCCTTGATGAAGTCGGCGTTATTGCCCTTGATCAGCATGTCCGCCTTGCAAATGGCAAATGTCTGGTCATTGATTTCCTGACCGAACCCCATGATTTCAGTAGATGCATTGAGCCTGTGCAAATATTCCTCCGCAACCGAAAGCATACCTCCGGTTCCGCAGGCAGGGTCGTAGATTGTCTTCACAACATTATTTCCGGACAGGACATCGTTGTCGTCATAAAAAAGGATGTTGACCATGAGCTGTATGACTTCCCTGGGGGTATAGTGCTGCCCGGCATCCTCGTTGTGTGCTTCAGAAAAACGACGGATAATCTCCTCGAAGATATATCCCATCTCTAGATTGGAGATTACATCCGGGTGAAGATTTGCTTTCGGTGAGGTGAACTCCTTGATGACGATGTAGAGGATGTTCTTATTTGCCATCGTCGTGATGTGGCCATCGAACTTGAATTTTTCGATGATCTCGCGGACATTTTCAGAGAAACCATTCAGGTAGTCGCGAAAGTTCTCTTCAATATGATCCGGATCATCGAGGAGGCGTTCAAATGTATATTTGCTGACATTATAGAAAGCAAAGCCGGAAATATTCCGAAGTAGAATGTCTTTCATCGGCAGGTTCTTCACCTGCTCATACTTTGCAAGGACCGCATCTTTCTTTTCGGCAAGGATACAGTCGAAGCGGCGGATGACCGTGAGGGGCAGGATGACCTCCCCATATTCATGCGGCTTATACACGCCTGTCAGTTTATCGGCGATGGCCCAGATGAGGCCGGCTTTTTCGTTTACATTTGCGCTGAGACTCATTGTTCTTCCCCCTCATTCTTTTCCGGTATATATTCGATGATGTCCCCAAAGTCAGCATTCAAGACTTGACAGAACTTTCCTAGTACTTCAAGTGACACAGGCTCATTTTTAACGAGCCTGGTCATTGTATTAGGCGCGACCTGCGCTCTTTTTCGGAGTTCTGCCTTACTTATGTTTCTTTCAATCAGCAGGGTCCAAAGCCTTTTGTAAGATACTGACATGATTAATCCTCATTTTTTCAAATAATTATTAAAATCAACAAAATATATCTTAACACGCTGTACTTTCTTATACAAGAAAATCGCATAAAGTTGCGAATCTTAGCCTTCGTACTATGTTAAATGTCGGTTATCTCTTTGCAGAATACAAATAGTCACGACACATCTCTCGCTTGTATTCTCTTGGAAAAATTAGCATCAACCAACGTAAAAATCCCCGCCACCTGAAAGTGACGGGGATTCCTTTAATCTTGATTTACCTGATATACTCAGGCTGTTTCGAGATTATTCGATGACGGAAGCGACACGGCCTGAACCGACTTTATGGCTGCCTTCGCGAATCCGGTTGGCTTTATTTTGCGGCATTTCTGATATAAATCGACATTAAATCCGGGCATAATGCCATACTATTTCTTGTATAATACTGATTATCAAAAATTTTTAGCATTAAAATAGCATCAGCAAAAATACCTGCCCTCGTCAAAATAATCAAACCATGCATCAATAATTTCAGAGCTATTGGCTTCAATCATGCGCATTAATTTGCGCAGCTGTCTGGGCGGAATCTTTGAATTATTGTTGCAGAGCAATGCTTTCCCTTTACGAGTGATCCATATCTGAGTCGCATTTGCATGAGGAACCCCCTTCCTGGGAAAACTCAATTATGAGATGAGCATTGGCTTCTACAAATTCTTTCAGACGTCTCTGCTCCTCTTCAGTGAATCCGACGATATCCTGCCAATCATAATCAGGCAGCCAGCAAGTAGCATGGTGGAAGCCTCCATAGACGGGCTTTTCAATATATACCTTAACGCGGTCATTGTCTTTCATTTCTGAGTGAGCTATTTCCGTACCGTCACTCAATGTCATATATCTATACATCATGGCTGAAATCACCTCACTGTCATTTACGATTGAGACATTCTTTTTATTATCTTAAGTATATTTAACTCATCAAATACGAATCAATGCCTCAAGCTAAATCTTAGCATACCAATAAAACAGATCTATAATAACTACTATGGCTGTGTTAAGCTTAAACATCTTTTGACAAATCTAATGACATTTTATAACTGTGAAGCTCACATGGATAAATCCACGTGCTTCCATATGCGGCTCACGCCGCAGGGCCGCTTTAGGCGGCCGGACTAAAACATCTGCG
>JBGUIK010000053.1:0-12959 GCA_045112915.1 Lachnospiraceae bacterium | reverse complement strand
CCTTGATGACATCGATGTCTCAGAGGAAATCATCGTAGATACACTATCGTTAAAAACGTCCAGTTAATTGTCGGATGTTATACTAGTCTCCTTCACAGCCATCCTTATCACATGCCATTAACCGCACTAAGCAGCAGATTACAACGTTCCAATCGATTCGCCCATTTACGGGCTTACACCACCTTGATCTGGCACACCTGCATAGCTTTCAGCGCGTTCTCATGGCTCTCCGGAGTCACGCCGGCGCAGCAGGCGGAGTCAACGATGATCGGGACTTCCGGCAGAAATGCCTTGACAAGCATGGCATTCGAAATAACGCATATATCTGTGCAAAGTCCAATCAGGGTGATGCTGCCGATCTCATCCTTCTCGTTCATCTCTGTCAGAATGGTACCTAGCTCTTTTGATCCGAAAGTAGGCTTGTCGATTGCCTCGGTCTTTCGCAGGGCATCAAGCTCCGGGCGGATCTGCCATCCTTCTGTCCCGCGGATGCAATGTGGAACCGGGAGGTTTTTGCCTTCCTGAGTCTCCATATAGCAGGTCTCGTGAGTATCCCTGGTGAACAGCACTGTCCCGTCGAAGTTCTCAAGTTTTGCTTTGACCGCCGGGACGATGGCCACGGCTTCTTTGGTGCCGAGGGCGCCGTCGATGAAATCGTTTTGCATATCGATGACGAGTAATATGTTCTGCATGGTCTGGTTCTCCTTTATCTAAATGATGCTGGTTGTTTGAATTTTTCGTACTGCCCGGTGAATCGCATTCGTGCTCATCGGGAAATCCTCTCGCGCCTCGCACGTCGCGGCAAGAGTGCCGAGGTGTTCTTGATTCATTTCTAAAATTCTACCATATACGTGAATCCGGTTCAATCATCAGACACTTTCAGGGCTCAGGGGTAGCCGGCAGTCGATCTTGATAAGTTTCATTCATGTGCAGTGCCATAAACGAAAGCCGGCAGTCGATCTTGCTAAATTGCTTTCATGTGCAGTGCCATAAGAAGGTGATGGCTTATACCTCAAGCAGTCACTTCAGCTCGCTTTTGGCTAAGTCTGCTGCTCGACCAATGAAATTCACGACTTAAAAGCAGTCGCTTTTATCGATTTTGACATCAGACCACGGTATACCCTTCTTATATCAGATTTTTGCCTACACTTGATTTTATGTCATTTCAATAAAGTCTACTGCCCTTTTCACCAACCGTTCAGTCAGCAAGCCCCGCTTTGACCTTTGATGACTGCCCGACAACTTTCTTGCCTTCAGTCGATTTAGATGATTTCATTTAATGCGACTGCCATCCTCATCAATCGTTCAGTCAACTAGCCCCGCTTCGACCTATGATGACTGCCCGCCTTCTTTCTTGCCTTCAGTCGATTTAGATGATTTCATTGCATACGACTGCCATCCTCCTAAGCCGCTCAGTCAACATGCCCCGCTTCGGCCTATGGTGACTGCCCGCCTTCTTTCTTGCCTTCAGTCGATTTAGATGATTTCATTGTGTGCGACTGCCATCCTCATGAGCTGCACAATCTAAGGGTGCCATTAGTGTGGGCTGGTTTCGCTGATGCTTAGTTCCTGTAAAAATAACAGATGGATACCTGTGCGGCAATGCTTCGCCGCCGGATTGGAAAAAAGGTTCAAAAAACAATTATTTTATATAAATGAATTGAATTATTAAATCCATTGTGCTATATTTATCTGCATCATGATATTTTCCCGCTTTAAAGTGTAAACGTGGCGGCATATCGCTGTTTACACTGTCCAAAAGGGATGCGGGGAATCTTACAGCTCTGACGCTGAAATTGAATATTTGCAAATACAATGGGGTATTTAAATGCAATCATCATATTATCTGGAGAAGATGCTCGGAATTCTTTCCGGGTCTTTTGACATTTACCGACCTGTTGCCATAAACGCCAAAGAGTATCCAGCCTATGGATACTTTTTTTCTTTGAGCGAGAAGTTCCTCGTGACCCAGAAGGTCAACCTCTGGTCCGCGCGGATGTACGAGCACATCGTGTTCATGCAGGTCGATAAATGCACTGAAGAGACGCTCGCGGAAGCGCGCGATCTCATAGAAAACCACATGGAAAACGTGTATGTCAGAAAGGGCGGGAAGTATCCTGAGAAGGATCACATGGTCTCCTACGTCACCGTATGTATTATTTCGGAGACCTCTCCTTCTGCAAATGTAATTTTTTCCGTCAAAAAATACCATTTCAACAAAAACTACCTCTTCACCGTGAGAGGCAGAACCGAAGGGCGTATCATCTGCGTGGACTTGAGCGCGGAAACCGTTTACGGCAACCGTTCGGCCAGGCAGGTGTTCAATATATATAACAGGGGCTTTCACGCCAAGAACCCCTGACAAGGAGGGAGATATATGAATATCTTAGTAGTATTATTAATCAGCCTTGTGCTCCTCGCCTGCGGCTATCTGTTCTACGGTCGATGGCTCGCCAAAGAGTGGGGCGTGGATCCGTCCAGAAAGACTCCTTCCCACGAGCTCACCGACGGCATGGATTACGTTCCGGCCAAAGCCCCGGTCCTCATGGGACATCATTTCTCTTCTATTGCAGGCGCAGGACCGATCAACGGGCCGATCCAGGCAGCAATTTTCGGCTGGGTGCCGGTGCTCCTCTGGGTCGTCGGCGGCGGCATTTTCTTCGGCGGCGTACATGATTTCGGAGCGCTGTTCGCGTCTATTCGAAATCGCGGCCAGTCCATCGGCGAGGTCATCCGCGACACTATGGGACAGAAGGCAAAGCGGCTGTTCCTTACATTTGCTTGGCTGACGCTGCTGTTGGTCGTGGCGGCATTTGCATCCATCGTCGCTTCCACATTCGGAAACACGAACGCAGCGGGCGTCGCGCTTGAAGGTGCAAATCTCGATGCCAACCTCTCCACGGCGATCATCTCTGTTCTCTTTATTGTGCTGGCCATCGTGTTCGGCGTCCTCGTTTACAGGAATAATATGAATGTCGGTCTCGCTTCCGTCATCGGGTGCGTTGGCATCGTTCTGATCGTCTTCATCGGCCTCAACTGGCATCCGATTTCCATGAGCTACAAGACCTGGATGTATGTCCTTGGTTTTTACATTCTGGTCGCGTCGGTCACTCCGGTGTGGATCCTGTTGCAGCCTCGCGATTACCTGAGCTCTTTCCTGCTCTATTTTATGATCATCGTGGCAGTTATTTCTGTCATCGGTGCAGCGTTGACCGGCACAGGTTCGACGTCCATGCCGGCATTTACCGGTTTCACTGCGACCGGAAACGGCCTCTTCACAAGCGGCACTGTCTTCCCGGCGCTCTTCGTCACAATCGCGTGCGGCGCTATTTCCGGCTTCCATTCGCTGGTTTCCTCCGGAACGACCGCCAAGCAGATCGATAATGAAAATGACTCCATGCCGATCGGTTACGGTGCCATGCTCATCGAGTGTATTGTGGCTGTGCTGGCACTCTGCGCTGTCGCCTATATTTGGAACGACGTCAATGTTCCGGCGGAGGAGTTGAAGCTTGGAAGTCCGACGATTGTATTTGCAACAGGACTTTCACGAATGCTCGGATCTTTCACGAACGAGGCTGTTCAGGGCATTATTTATCAAATGCTCGTCCTCGCCGTCTCCGTCTTCTGCCTGACTTCGCTCGACACAGCTACCAGACTGGCTCGCTACATGTTCCAGGAGTTCTGGCTGAATGAGGGCGAGACTCCGAAGGACGCGACCGGGGTGAGGGGCGTGCTGGCTAATCCGTACGTATCTACCGCCATTACGGTCGTCCTCGGCGTGGCGCTCGGCCTGACCGGCTATTCCAAGATCTGGCCGCTGTTCGGCGCTGCCAACCAGCTGCTTGCGGCGCTCGGGCTGCTTGCCGTCTGCGCATGGCTCGGCTCCATCGGCCGTAATAACAAGATGTTCTACATCCCGATGGTGTTCATGCTGATCGTCACGCTGACATCTCTGGTCCAGACGATCATGGCCAAGCTCAAGGCCGGCGATATGTGGAGTATGATTCAGGCGGGGCTTGCCGTCGTGCTGGTCGTGCTCGCGATCGACCTGGCAGTCACGGCTTTCCGGACGCTGAGTAAACAATAGCGATTCGGGGACGGCTCTCGCGTGGCAAAATCCACGCAAAACGAACCTTTCCTGATTCACCATCAGACAAATTAAGGCTGCCGCAGATTGTGCGGCAGCCCTTTTGACTGAATGATTCTCATGGATTGCATCTCTTACAGGGATCATACCCCCTTGCTATTACCTCATCCCGACTCCAGGTCACATCCATCCTGTTTTTATCCTTGATCGTGCTTACGCTTCCACAATGAGGATAATGGAACTTACCTGTATTCGTATTAAGGACATATGTGGTCTCCGGTTCAGGTTCCTGCACCTGCCGTGTCACAGCCCCTGACCCGGTCTCCTGACCCGACTGAGCCGCAGTCTCCTGTTTCGACTCCTCATTCACGGCACTCCGCGTCACCGGCTGTTCAACAGGCTGCTCTACCGGCTTCGCATTGACAGTAACCGACGCCTCCTGCTGAGTAACATTGCCGGCTGCATCGATAACTGAGAAAAGAACGAGATATGTTCCCGGCACAGCGTAGTCAACGCCTGAATCATCGACCACGACTTTGCTTGTCATGTCTCCGTCAACTCCGTCGCTGGCGGAAAGGCCGTTCAGATAATCCGGTGCAGCATCCCCCTCGGTGATCGTGAACTCCGGCGTGACGCCCTGGAGCTCGGGCGCTGTCGTATCCTTTATAATGACGGTGAGCGCCTCGCTGTCCTCATTTCCGTCCTTGTCCTTGACCGTGAATTTGACGGTATATTTTCCGGGCGTGCCATATTTTACAGTGGAAGAATCAATCTTGATGTCCTTGGTCAGGTCTCCGTAAACGCTGCTGGAGGCTTTGGCGTATCCGGCAAAGTCTGTGTTTGCGTCCGTATCGGCAATGCTGATTTCCTTCTCGGAAAGTTTGATTTCGGGCGCGATCGTATTGCGGGCTTCTACTTTGATTTCTTTCGAGCACTCATTTGCAGATGCATCCGCAGCCTTTAGTCCGACTGTGTATTCGCCCGACTCCTTGAACGTGACTGACTGACCATCCTCGGCAACTTCAGCTTTGCCTTCACATTTATTGATTGCAAATGTCGGCGCCTCGTCAATCTCGTCACTCACCTTCCCAATATCCGTCACCGGGACAGCCTCAAGAACAGGGAATTGTGTCTTGTTGGCTTCGATTACAGGCGGGGTTCCATCGGTGATGGTGACTGGGATGTCGGCGCTGACTGCATTTGCAGCAGTGTCACTTCCCTCCACGCGAACTGTGAATTTTCCCACTTTGCTGAAAGTGACTGTCTTACCGTCCTTGCTGATCGTGCCAGCTTTCGGGTCACAGTTTGTGATGGCCATTGTGGGAGCTTCGTCTTTATTATCCGTGATTGAAGCAAGACTTTCCAGCTTAATCGGTGTATTGTAATTGGCGGTCACCTCATGCGTCTCTATGACCGGCGGTTCCGGATCCCAGAGAGCTATAGCCAGAAAGACGGTTGACCACAGAACCATGTGAATTAAGATCAGCGGAATTTTTACAAATACCGGCAGCTTCTTCGTTCTTACCAAAAACACCAACAGCATGGCAGGGAACAGAAAGATCCACAGAAGAATCATTCCGATCCACCATAAAAATCCATGCTTCTTTTTTGCGTTGTCCATTACGAAATCCCCTTTTTCCAGTTTCATTTGTTCATCTTGAAACTATTCTTTCAGCCGGCAGTTGTCAGCCTTGCTTGTCCTTCTAATGGGCTGTGCCTGACCTGCTGTTCTTCTTATTGGCTGTGCCTAACCTGCGGTCCTTCTGTTTGTCTATGCCCACGGCTGCTGTTCATTTAGATTGTCTCACCAGTCTGTATCCCAGTCGGTATCATCCGCATCCCAGTCGTCATAATCGTAGTCATAATCATCATCGTCGTAATCATTGTCATAATCGTCATTATCTCGATTTTCGCGTTCCTTCTCTTTTTTTCTCTCTTCTTCGAGATAGTGCCCGTAATACTCCGTGCCCTCGAAAGCCTCGGTTCCGTACTCCTCCGAATAGAAATCTCCCAGATAATAATCTTCAGGATCGTCCAGATCCACATAAGATGTCACCCAGTCACCGGAGTCATCATACATATACCATTGGTCTTCAAGGTAATAATATACAGTATCCTGGACCTTATAATACCCATTTTGAGGAGATGGAAATACAAACTCAAGAAAAAGGCTTGCGCCGACGAGAGCAAAAAAGAGTGATGCGAACGGATGCACCAGCACAAACTCATTCCATATAAAAGAAAATGTGTCTTTAAAGATCCCGAGAATTCCTCCAAGGACACCTCCGGAGCCTCTTCTTGAAGATCTTCTTGAGGCTCTTCTTGCCGCACTTCCTGATACTTTACTTGGCACACTTTTTTGTACGCTTCCTGATGCTCCTCCGGGCTCTTTTCCCATAGCTCCTGCATGTTCTTTTACCGGCTCTCCTGCAGACTCTTTTCCAGGCTCTCCTGCAGGCTCTCTTCTATGCTCGTTATCCGGCATTTCACCGAGTTCTTCTTCGGACACTCCATCGAGCTTATTTTCTGGCGCTCCACCGGCTCCTACCTTGAACATACCTCCCCAGACGGGGGGCTTTGTCTCACTCTGCCCATAAATTTCCCGGAGTACAGACTCATCGTAAGGACTTGCGTGCATGTCTTTTCGATGCTTCACCTCATCCCCGATCTTGTTCCATATTTCCTGGGCAGCCCTTGCTTCATCAGGGCCTTCATATCGAACAGCCCTCGAGCCGTCCGCCTTGTTCTTATATACGACCCAGTTTCCGGTGCTCTCGTCCAGATAGACACCGAAGCACTTCGGCTCTTTCCTGTTCTCGCCGATGAAAAAGCGCATCTTCTCGAGAGGCATATTCTTTTCGGCGCATTTTTGATTCAGTTCCTCGATTGAATGAACTTTGCTCATAAATCCTCCGACGTTACGGTTGTGAACATCAGGTTTCACTATCGCTTATCACAATAAATTCAGGATTTTTAGCCGCAGTCAATTCAATATCATTTACCGCAGCTAATTATATATTCTTGACCCTGTAAAATTTTACCATATAGTCGAACCACGTTCAATCTTCGAGAGACCAAGCCCAAAGGCTTTAAATGCCGGATTTAAATGCCGATAGTAAAGAAAAGACAATCATAATCTCTTAAGGAGCATATCATTCATTGCTGTAGCAGTCTCTTTTTAATATTTCTATCTTTTACACTGACCAATCTATGAGTCGGCAGTCGATCTTGCGAAGAAATGCGTATATGCAGTGCTAAACAAGGCTTGAATTATATTCCATAGGCAGTCATACTAGCTCATCCTTGGCTAAAGCTACTGCCCGCACTATGAAATTATGAAGCTTTAAAGCAGTCTCTTTTGTTGATTCTGATAAGAGTTGATGGTAAGCCTTGCTTATATCATGTTTAATCCAGCAGTTGATAAAAGATGATTTCTTTAATAGCAACTGCCCTCTTTGTCACTCGGGCAGTCACGAAACCACGTTTTGAACTTTGATGACTGAACGCCTGCTTTCTTGCCTTCAGTTGTTTATGGTTGATTTCATTGTTTGCGACTGCCCGACTCACCACCCGGGCAGTCTGCGTCCCCCGCTTTGACCTTTGATGACTGCCCACCTTCTTTCTTGCCTTCAGTCAATAAAGATGATTTCATCGATTGCGACTGCCCGCCATACCACTCGGGCAGTCAACGACCCCCGCTTTGACCTTTCATGACTGCCCGCCTTCTTTCTTGCCTTCAGTCGATAAAAGATGATTTCTTTGTTAGCGACTGCCCTTCTTGCCACCCTAACAGTCAATGACCCCCGCTTTGACCTTTGATGACTGCCCACCTTCTTTCTTGCCTTCAGTCGATATAAGATGATTTCAATGATAGCAACTGCCCTCTTCCCACTCGGGCAGTCAGCAATCCCCGCGTTGACCTTTGATGACTGCCCACCTTCTTTCTTGCCTTCAGTCGATATAAGATGATTTCAATGATAGCGACTGCCCTCTTCCCACTCGGGCAGTCAGCAAGCCCCGCTTTGACCTTTGATGACTGCCCCTCCCCAACGCCCAAAAAAAGGGCCGCCGCTGGTGCGGCAGCCCCCTCTCCCCGGCACACTCAAGTGTCAGGCAATGAAAATAGGAGTTTAGTATGATCTCTGCAAAGGCATGTTACGACCTCTCCACATGAGCTATTTATTTCGCTCTGATAAGTGATGTCTTAACCTCACTACGTGAGCAATTTTACCTTGCTCTGTAAAGGAATGTCACGATCTGACCGCGTGAGCAGTTCTGATTGATCATAAACTTTCCTTTGTTCGGGCCGGATGTGTAGCCGGTCGTTACCTTCTTCTGAGAACCCCAGAGAATTGCATTATAGAATGCATGGGTCTTCGGAACATCACTGAACGGTGATTTCGCGGCTGCCTTCGGAGCCGGTTTGCCCTTCAGTCTCCACAGGAACATCATCGCCTCACCGCGGCTCACGTTGCGGTTGATGCCGAATGTGCCGTTCGGATAGCCCTTGGTGATGCCCTTCTGAGAACCCCAGAGAATTGCCTTGTAGAACGCATGATTCGTCTTGACATCCTTGAACGGTGATTTCGAAGACCACTTCGGTGCCGGCTGGCCTGCGTATCTCCACAGGAACATCATCATCTCACCACGTGTGCAGGGGCTTTCGATACCGAATGTGCCATTCGGATATCCCTTTGTGATGCCCTTGTCAGCAGCCCAGTAAATAGCCTTGAAGTACGGATGCGTCGGATCCTGAACGTCAGAGAATTTGTACTTCGGAGTCGGTGTAGGTGTCGGTGTCGGAGGAACTTCTTCCTTGATCTCATTGACATAGAATGTCTGAACATCTACAGCGCCGTCCCAGAGGCCGATGCCCACGTACGGATTCGTGTTGTAGAAGGACTCGGGATTATTCATCTCGACATTCAGAGCCTCAGTTCCGTCGATCTCGATCTTAACGTTGGCTTTTTCCTTCGTAATCTTGACATCGTGATACTGACCGTCATTGATGGTCTTGCCCATGTTTCCTTCGGTGATTGTGTCACCTGCAAATCTGAACAGGCGGACATTCGGACTATCGCCAAGCTGGATCGCGTATGCCTGTCTGTCGAACGGATTCATGGCGTTGCCTGCAAAGAAGATGTTGATCAGGCCGCGTGTATAGTTGACCTTGGTCTCCAGTGTGAATTCTTCAAATGGAATCGGATTGCCCGCCATATAGAAGTCGTTGGAGCTTCTGTTGTCGCAGTGAAGTGTCTTGTCGTCAACGATCCATACGCCGTTGACAGCTGTCCAGTCTTCAAGATTCGTCTCAAAGTTGTTCTCGACGACCTTGATGTTGAAGGTCTTGGACAGTTCCGGAACTTCTACAGAAGTTGCCGTGACTGTCGTCTCGCCCTTCTTGAGACCGCTTACGACTGCGGATGCTCCCTTGGCTTCGATACTGACTACAGAGCTGTCCTCGACTGTCCACTCAACATCCTGAGCGACGTTGACCGGCAGCAGCGTGACTTTCATATTCAGCTTGTCGCCTGCATACATGAAGTTATCTGCATCGTTGATGGTTGTGATTACCAGAGGAACGTCACTGGTTTCCTTATCCCAGATCGTATTCATCGGATAAATCGTAACATCAGCAGTTGCGTCTCCGCCCTCAGCCACGATCTTTGCTCCGAGGCTGTCAGTAGACGGGAATATCTGGTTGCTGCCGACTGCAGTGTCATCCTTCGTGAAGACTTCCACGATTGACTTGTCCATAAAGATGTGCATCGTGATGCTTCCGTCATCATTCGGTGTAACCTTCTGGCTGTCGACGTCACTGAAGCGTCCGGAAATCTGGATGCCGGACTTGCTGCGGTCGATGGACATTGTCTCATTTTCGATGTCATACATGATATCCGTGGATTCACCCTCGCCAACACGAAGCTTGAAGCCAACCTTTGTGGTGCCGGAGCCCGGATAGAATGTCGATACGATCTCGTAACTGTCGCCGGCAAAGTCGTCAAGGAGAGTATTGTCGGCAGTAACTTCCGCACCCGTGAGGTCAATGACTGCATCGCCGCGGAGAGACTCATACTTCTCGATCGGGGTCTGTGTCAGGACATACTTGTCGCCATCCTTAACGAGACCTGCTTTGAGGATCATGTTGAAGATTCCGTTGAAGTCCTGGCCGACTTTATTTGCAACTGCATTGCAGTAGTCATCCCAGGTGTTCGCCCAGTTGATTTCAAGAATGTCGGGCAGTGTCGGGTTGTCAGCTGTGCCGAAGTCCTGTACATAGAACGTCATAGCGGCATAGAAGTCCTTGCCGAAGTTCATGACGCCGTCACTGTTTTCATAATCGCTGTCCGGGATGAACTTCCACTTGCCGTCCACTTCCTTAAAGTCACCGACTTTGTAGAAGCGGCCGCCGCGTGAGAGTACCCACTTGATGTTGCCGTCAGATGCCTTGATCGGATAGAGATCCGGGCACTCTGTGTGGAGATTGCCGTAAGGTGTCTCGCACTTCCAATCCAGCAGGTTGTCGGATGAGTAAATGCGGAGCGGGCCGCCGGCCAGGACCATGAACCACTTATTCTCCCAGTGGAAGACCTTGGGATCACGGAACGCGTCGGTACCGAGCGGATCGTTCGTCCAGTCTGCGGCAATCTTGTCGACCTTGGTCCATGTCTCTCCCTCATCCTCGCTGAAGGCCAGCTTAATGCGCTGTCCGTTGCCGTCGCAGGTGATGAGAGCTATAAGACCGCCTTCCGGAGATGAGAAGAGGCCGGATACATTTTTATCATCTATGACCATACAGCCGGAGAACATAGCGCCGTTCTCATCCGGATAGAATGCGATCGGCTGTTCTTCCCAGTGGATCAGGTCGGTGCTGGTTGCATGTGCCCAGTGCATCGGACCCCACTGTTTTGCGTCATAGAACTGATAGAAGAAGTGATATTTGCCCTTGTAATATACAAGACCGTTCGGGTCGTTAGCCCAGCCGTCTTTGAGTGAGTAGTGATATTCACTGCGGTAAGGCTCATTGTAGTAGATAGCGTTAGGCTGTCTGCGATGTACATTGACGCGGTATGTCAGAGTGGCTTCCGCGCCATCGCCATTTTTGACGGTGCTGAGAACTGTGACATAGTTGACGCCTACTTCGACAGGAACGCCCTTGCCATCAGCATATTCATTGCCGTCCGGACCGATCACAGTTATTTCCGCAGCAGTGCTTACAGGTGCAGCTACGATATCTACTGTGGAAGCATCATTCTCTACATACTGAATGTAGATCGGCTGCTCAGAGAAGAACTGACCTTTCTTTTCAACAGTTCCGGAAGACTCTACAGTGATGTCCTCAAGAAGCGGGTTGAAGTCACCTTCGATCGGTGTAAAGAGAGTATTCTGGAACACCATCTCGCCGTTCCAGTTGAGAAGTCCGAAATATCCGTCTGTAAGGCATGTGTTCTGGCCTCTGTCATCCGGCTGAATTACGTAGTCACCGGTACTTGCCATGAGTGTATCATTGACATAGTAGGAGACCCATCCGTCATATGCGACGACCTTCAGAGTATATGTGCCGTCACTTGATGCCGGGCACTCTCTGTCATTGCCGATAACTATATCACGTCCGTCGACCCATCTCCAGAACTTGCCTCTCTTGCTTCCGCCGTCCAGGTTGACAGCATAGCAGTTCTTGTTATTGGAGTCAGACCCGTTTCTGAAAATGAGTGCAGCCGCGCCGCCATCAATGAACTTAACGTCGGTCGAGAAAACGAAGTTGTCGCAGCTGGTCGCGGAGAAGAGAAAGCTGTCTCCCAGTCCCTTGGCATCGCTGCGAAGACCATCGTCCGTGACTTCCCATGTACCGCTCGTAGACTTAAGACCTGTAAGGTTGGTGTTGAAGCGGGGATCTTCGCCAAGCTCGGAAGCGTCTCCGCTGGTATCAATGTATTCACCTTCAAATGTAATATTGGAGAATGTAGCCTCGGAATTCCATGTCAGAATGCCGACATAGCCGCCTGCCCAGGAGTTGAGCTTGCCGGATTTAGAACCGGGCTCCACGCCGTTATTGCCGAAGCTGTAGGTGAACTCACCCTTCTCATTGACTACTAATTTGAAATGAACAGGGATCGTGAAATCAACTCCGGCACAGCTTCCGCAATTGGTCTCATTCAGATCGGGACCAAACATACGGAAAGCGTCGTCTCCGGTACGTCCGGAGTCAACATTTGCGCCATTCCAGTGAGAACCCGGAGCAGTCTTGCTGGATAAGCCGAAGATCAGGGCTGCGGAATTTATTTGCTGGCCCTGCTTGAACAGAACATCAGCCTCCAGTGTGAAAGAATTCACCTCCTCAGCAAGTCCGTTGTAGACAGCGAAGTGGTCGCCGCCTGTGTTGGAGACGGTGACTGTGCCTGCCGCCTCATCGATTGTGAGGCCTTCCTGAGGTGATGAGAAATCAGTTAGGCCGCCGGCGCCGACGATTTCTTCCGCGGCTGCTTCCACGACTTCGTCGACCGGAAGAGCCTCTTCTTCAGCGGGAAGTTCGACTTGCGCGGCTTCTTCCTCAGCCATCTCTGCATCCGGCACTGTCGCAGCTGCATCAACTACTAATGCAGGTTCAGCAGCTTCGAAGTCCTGTGCCATCACTGCCGGTACAGGTCCTAAGATACTGACCAGTACCATAATGAGGGCAAGCCACAGAGATGTCCATCTGTTTACGTGTTGCTTCTTCATTCTTTTACTCCTTTCTTTTGAGTGAGTACGCAAAGAGCCCCTTTGCGCCATAATTAGTTAATTATAATCCTGAATAATTCACCGGCTTTCCGGCGACTGCGGGGAAACCCGCATTGTTACTGTGTTTACAACTACATACTGCATTCACCTG
>JBGUIK010000052.1:0-3463 GCA_045112915.1 Lachnospiraceae bacterium | reverse complement strand
CCGGCATTATGTAGAGTGTTTGATAATGGTGAGTCTTTCACAAAAAACCAGCATTCAAGCATCATAACATGAAAAAGACTCACCATTTTGTTTTATAATGATCTCAGGAATTCCATTAAATCATCGTCCTTTGTCCAATCTTCATACTCTTGCTCAGGAGCTATGTCTTTACAGGCTGATTCGATTGCTTTTCTCTTCTGTTCAGTGTCAATCTTTGCATATATTTCAGTAGTCGAACAATCTACATGGCCAAGAAAGTCGCGGATATATATCAAGTTGATACCTGCATGAACCATGTGTACGGCCTTACTATGACGAAATACGTGCGGAGTGATTGGGAAATCGACATTCATGCCCTCCTTTTCAGCCGATTCCACGTATTTGTTGATGATATGAGAGACGCCCCATCTGGATAGCTTCCCTTTCCGTTGGTTCACAAACAGATAGTGTTCTCCCTTGCTAATCCCAGGCATGAATTTATAGTGTTCAATATAGGATTCCAGAAGCAGCTTCGTACTGCCCATGATCGGAACTTGCCTGTCTTTATCTCCTTTTCCGTGAAGGGTAATTATTGCCGGTTTTTCCAAACGGACATCTTTCATTTTAATATCACAGAGTTCCTGCACTCGCGCACCTGTATCATACAGCGTGGACATCAATACTTTATCCCTGTATGATTCCCATTTATCGCCTTTCGGTTGTGCAAGCAGCAGCGTCATCTGCCTTTCTGTGAGATATGGGACAACCGTTTTTCGGGATTTCTTATAGGAAATCCCAAGAATAGACTGTAATCCTGCCATTTCTGATGGGCATTCTTTTTGAACATACCTGCTGAAGGAACGAAACGCTATAAGTCTCTGGTTCCTGGTTGTCGGCCTGCATCCCCGCTCTTGTTCTAGCCAGTCAAGGAATTCGATAACAAGCTCTCTGTCCAGATTTTCGAGTTTCAACTGTGAACTCTTGATTCCCTTCTTTTCCTCACAGAAAATAAGCATGAGCTTGAATGAATCAGAATACGAGTGTATTGTATTACTGCTAAGATTTTTTTGTCCCGGAAGGTATTTTTTAAAAAAGGTGGTAACGTAATAAGGAAAAGTCCCATCATTCTTCATTACGGAACCCTCCTTCCGGGATGATCTCCCAACAGGCATCTTCTATTTTTTTTACAAGATGCGGATATATTTCAGCTGTGAGCCTAAGATAATACTGTGTTGCCCTGAAATCTGTATGCCCAAGAAAAGCGGAGAGATACGGCAGAAGTATTGTCAGGTCTTTTCCCTGTTCTGACCATCTGCGCAGATTTTCCACCGCCGCAGTATGCCTCCAGTCATGAATCCTAGGGCCGCTTGCAGTATGGGGAATGTCTGCCATCAACAGATAGTCCCTGAAACGACGGTATACCGTGCTCATGTCCAACGGCTGACCCTCTTTTCCTCCTGGGAACAGAAAACAGTTTTCATCTTCCTTATGAACAAGATCAATATATTGGCACATCCTGCTCTGAAGGGATTCGCAGAGCGGCACAGTGCGGCTGGTTCCGTTTTTAGACTGACGGATGGTAATAGTACCTGTTTCACGTTGATAATCAGCTTTCCGCAGATGCAATACTTCTGACAGCCTGCAGCCCGTACCTATCAGAAGACGGAACAATACCGGATCAGTAACATCCCTGTATAATCCGTGCCCCGCAGGATATGTGTCTACAGCCTGCAGAAAACGTATCCGTTCGTCACGGGTATAAATATGGGGGATATACGAAGTTCTCTTCCATTCATGTTTCTGGACGGGAATATATGCTTTATATCCACGATCATTTAAAAAACGAGCGAAATCGATTATCAAAGTTTCCTTCATACACCAAGAAGACATTGACTCATCCTGTCTATACAGGAATGGCATAATAGAGTCCTTTGTAAATGAAACAGCCTCATACCCGCTGTAATAGTAATAATGATCAAAATGCTGGAGACATCTTTCCTGTCCGGCGTATTTGAACCCGGCCACATGCTTCATGTCAAGGTACTTCTTGATCATTGGCGCCAACGCACTTTTCCATTCGTAACCCTTCATACAGAAGCCTCCCCATACTCTTCATCCGGATCTAAAGCGCACTGCTTAAGGCCCTGTATGTCGGTGCTAAGATAAAGCTCTGTAGATTTCGGATCTTGATGCCCCAATGTCTGGGTAATGACCGGAAGAGCCGTACCTGAAACAAGCATATTTGTTGCGAGAGTCTTTCTCAGCGAATGCATTCCGTAATGCTCACCGCTTTTGACTATAATACCTGCTTTCAGGATGTATTTTGTTAACACAGTGTCCATGGTTGCGGTGCTCCCCAGCGGTCCGTGTGGTGAACTGTGTCTGACAAAAATCCTGTCCGAGCTTGTCTTTGGACGGCCATTCTTCAGGTAATCAATAATAGCCCATCCTGCCGTGTCGGATAACGGAAGATCAACAGGCTCCCCAGTCTTCCCCTGGATGATATGCATGGTTTTCTTTCCCCAGTCAATATCCTTGTGTCGGAGACATCTTACGTCGCATGAGCGCAGACCTGTGTGAATAGTTAGTACGAGTATCGCATAATCCCGTTTCCCTGTCGGGTCTTCACGATCAACCGCCTTTAACATTCTCTGAAGCTCTTCTTTTGTCCAAAGGTGCTGTTTGCCGGTGCTTCGCGGAACGCTTAACTTTGGAATGCAGCATCTGAGATCAGTAGTACTGAATTCATGCTCATATAGATAGCCAAGATAATCCTTGATAACGCATACGATTGCCGCACGGTATTTTATCGAATTATCTTTGAATTGCAGCAAGTAAGAATCTACATGTTCCGGTCCAATCAGATCTGAATGTTCCAATCCTTTACCGGAAAGATATAGGATAAAATCTTTTACTACCTTTTTTCTATCGTTAATGGTGGTTCTGCTAAGATTTCTTTCCATAAGACTTGAAAGATACCCATTATATTCGTCCGACCAACCTTCAGGGCAAACAAAAAGAGGAGTAGTCCTATGAGAAGTATGACAGGAAAACCCGTCATCTTCATGATTTAGGAGCAGAAATAAAGGCCTGATACGCCTCGATATGCTCGGATCACCAGTTGGTTCATGAAGACCCGCCAGCCTTTTTCCGGTTTTGGTCTCGATATAATCAAGACATACATTTTCGTCAATTACATCGACATGAGTACTGTCGATATACTTTTGAAACAAGGAAAAACCGCATTTATAACCCTTTACAGTCTGTTCCGATAATCCCTCCTTTTCGAGCTCTGATAATAGATGGTCCACAATTTCCTGGATGCATTCACGTTTGTATGTTTTCATTAACATCCTCCTTTCTACCAAATGGTATAAAGAGGATACTCTATCAAAGGATTAAATGGTGAGTCTTTTTCATGTTATGATGCTTGAATGCTGGTTTTTTGTGAAAGACTCACCATTATCAAACACTCTACATAATG
>JBGUIK010000051.1:0-62776 GCA_045112915.1 Lachnospiraceae bacterium | reverse complement strand
AGGATGCGCCGGATCCTGAACATCGGAGAACCCGCCCGTTACCGTCGATGCTTCTTTGACGGTCAGGGTATAGCTGGCACTGCCGGCTCTGTAGTTCTTCCCGGCCGCAGCCGTCGCCGTTATTGTCGTTGTTCCCGCTCCGGTAATCGTTACAAGACCGCTGCTGTTGACAGTGGCAGCGTTCGTATTGCTTGATTTGAATGTCACGTTACCGTCTGTCGTCTTCGTAAGCTGATTCGTGAATGCGGCATCCTTTGTCGTCTTGGAGACGGACGCATTTTCGAATGTCAGCTTGGCTGCAGCTTTTTTGATTGTGAACGTCGCGCTGTTCGTTTCGGTATAATTGCCCTTGCCTGTGATGGTGACTGTCGCTGTGCCTGCGTTCGTGTTATTCGAATAGCCGATTGTATAGTCCGTGCCGGCGACCAGAGTGTATGTTCCATCTTTTACTGTTACTGAGGGTTTTCTTGCCTTGCCATTGTACGTATAGCTTGTCGGTGAGAGGGTAACCGTGCAGTTTGAAATCTGATTCTCTCGAACTTCCCATACAGCGTACAGCGTAATGTTCTTGTCCTGCACATAAGTTCCGCCGGCCTGATATTCCGCAGAAGAGGCCGTCTGTGTTGTTGCCCATCCCTTGAATGTATAGCCGGATCTCGTAGGTTTTGTCGACGAGAGCGTCAGAGTGTTGCGATAATACTTTGTTTGTGACGCCGGGGCTCCGGTGCCACCGTTCGCATTATAACTTACTGTATATTCCGCACGAACAAATTTCCACTGCTGCGCCTTTGAACCGCTATAATAATACTGCTGCACATTTGTCCCGTCAGTTGTCGATGCGCCCGTAATATCCATAACGAGACCACTGTTCTTTGACACCAGCATATAACCGTCCCCGAGCTTCATAATTGCCCATTTTTGGTTATTGTTATCAGCTGTTGCGTACAATCGTATATTTGCCGTACTATCTACGCTGCTATTGTACACTTCAATGCTTTTTCCTGTAGTTACATGTGTAAGACGATAATAACCATTATCCAAATATTTTACGTCAAATGTATTATCCTTCGTTGATGCACTATCGTTCCATATCTGCACATTGGGCGAGGGTAAAGTGGGGTTTGAAATATTTAATACCACTTTTGAATTCAACGCAGAGACAAGAACATAGCGCCCGTCGGATACAGTTTTTGAAGGTTTATACGGGATAAACAGCCAACGCTGTGCATTAGAATCGTTCCCAGTGTATTGCTGCACATTCGTTGCATTTGCAATAGTACCACCAGTTATATCCAGGGAATTACCACTGCACTTTGCCTGTATACGATATCCTTTTTTGTCACCAAACGACGAGATTGCCCATTTCTGTGCGTCCGTACCATTGGACTGAAATACCCATATATTCGTCCCGGGCGATGATTCTGCGTTTACAACATCAAGGGCCATGTTAGTACCTTTTTGTCGAATCGTGTAAAAGCCATTACTGTATGTCAGATTCCAGACATCCCAGGAAGAAGGGTCTGTACTCGGACTCCAGATATGAACATTGCTTCCATCAGCTGCCGGCAGTGCGCTTCCTTCAATATCCAGATAATAGTTGGGATTGGCAGCACTGACAATCAAATAATCACCGTCCGGAAGAACTCGGTCATATCCACTGGACATACCGGAACTACCTGACATAAAATGATATCCGCAGTTAAAGTATCGCCCATCTTCTGCAAATTTAGACCCGCTAATTGTATAGTTCCATCCAATTCTTACATGGCTGCTGAAATTACCTTCAGCGACATAAAGACGGTTTCCGCTTCTCTTCAAACATACGAACCAATGCTCAGAATCGCCGACAATCAGGACATCACCCTGACGAACTTCATTTATATTGGTAAAGTACGTACCTCCTCTCGGGCTGTCTATTCCATGACAATATTTCGCATAATCCGCACAGTATGCGCAGCATCCCCATGACTGGTACGAGGCCATTTTTGGAGTTTGACCATCCGGCCAGTAAACCCCCGCAGTAAACCAAGAATGGTTAATAAAACTATCTAATGTACTATTTCCGGTTGATTCCAAAGCGCCGACTAATGCGTCGGCACTATCATCCTTTTCAAGCAGTATGTCCTCTGCTTCATCTGCATCTTCAGATAAATCACCTTCTACCGTTGTGATTTCAGAGGGCTCTACTCCTGCCAATGCCGAAGCATGATCAGATTGTTCTGTATCATTCGTTTCCTGTATTGGATCTTCTGCCATAGAGACAAAGATCTCATCCTCATGCAGTTCATCCGCGAGCACACTCAGCGCCGGCAGCATCAGTAATAATGCCGTAGCACAGATGACCGCCATCAACTTTTTCCACTTTTTATTCATCCATCATACCTCCCATGAATAATGATTAACCAGTCCTTATTATAGCACATTTCCTTATATACGCTTTAATAAGCTCACATTTCAGGTCTGAAAAAAGCACTTTTTATAATGCTAAGCGCTAAAAAACCTGCAGGAATTATTCCTGCAGACCTTCATGTCTGAGTCGTATATGGATCACATTTACCTCAGTCGCCATAAGATATACCTGACTAGCCAGATAGTGTAGGAGGTTATTCGATTTCCGTGATACACGGGCATAGGCGATTACCTTCAACCTCTTAGGTACTGACTTCTTTAGAAGGTCCTCTGCCTTCCCCTGGCAGCAAGAATCCTTATTTCATATCTTCGACAAACAGGACTTTGTCGAAGATATTTTGTTATCTTAAGAATAATGATGTAATATTTTTTTATGAATGAGACTATCTCATAGCCTGTTTAAACAAAAAAACTGGCATAGGATGTGTGAATAGAACTACAGTCAACCAAGCTCTTTACATCTTTTCATGGCAATATGCCTCGACCGTGACATGCTCTCCATCTGTCCGTACAGCAATTTCCCCGGCCTCATCTGTTCGATAAATCCGTGTCCCACACCCGGCAAGACGTCTCAACAACTCAGCATGCGGATGCCCATAGCGATTATCAGCCCCGCAGGAAATAATGCTGATTTCCGGCCAGACTATTTTGAGAAACTCCTCGGGGGTCGAATACTTCGAGCCATGATGAGAAACGGCCAGCACATCGAACTTTTTCCCCGCTCGCTTAAGAATCCCGATTAAATTTTGTTCCCCCGGACCGACAATATCGCCAGTCAGAAGACAATCAAACTCCCGATATGAGGCTGCAAGCACAACGCACTGGGCATTTGCGTCGATCGGATTCGTCTCTACACTGGGATCTGGTCCCAGCACTGTCAGCGCCAAATCCCCACTCCCAAAGGAGTCCCCTGCCGACACATAAAGAACTCGAGCATCGGCCTTCTCAGCAAGATCGACCATCTCTATATAGGAGGCATCCACGGCTGTGATGTATGGAAGAACAACTGTATCCACTCTGAGACACGTCTCATGGCAGGCAATCTGTGTGAGAATCTGTCGCATCCCATTTATATGGTCTTCGTCCATATGGGTAAGTACCAGATAATCCAGGTGACGAATTCCTTCACTCTTAAGGAAGGGCAGGATCCTATAGATTCCCACATCATTTACAGTCGTTGAGCCGCCATCTACAACAATATTTGTCCCGTTATCCACTTCAATTACAATACATTCTCCCTGCCCTACATCTAGAAAGTGAAACTCCGTGCCCGTTCTCACATGAAAACCGAGGACCCATATCATTACCGGAATAAGAAGAAATACCCTGCATCTGGCTCCTATTGTCTTCGCTCTATCAGACAAGAAAAGGAATAGGACGAATACGCTAATATAAAGCACAGTCTGCGCTCCACCCGGATTGCCCATAATTATAGTCGCCAACGGAAGCCTTGATGTAGCTGTAAGAAGCATTTGCAGGCCTCTGGTGAGCAGAATTGCCGGAGTTGCGGCAGCGCAGCCGAATACCGTCCCAATCAAAGTAAGACCTAGCAGTACAGGCATGCACGGGATGACAACCAGATTCATAAATATACCATAAAGCGGCATCTCATAATAACAATGCAGAACGACCGGAAGGGTCACCAGCATGAGAATAACTCCTGACATGAGTTTTCCTCTCCCCTGCGCAAGATGAATTCCGAGAACAGCTAGAAAACTCAGCTGAAACCCGGAATACAACAGGTACATGGGATTCTCTAAGAGGAGCAGGATCATAGCTAAGGACATTGCGGTCGGAAGATCGTAGGTCCTCCTCATAAGCCGCGCCCCAAGAACAAGGCCATACATGATGACCGCACGGGTCGTGGAGACTGAAAGACCTGTTATACCTGCGTAAAAGATAAGCATGCTCATACTGATAAGTACACATGCGGTATCTCCCATTCCGACGAGTCTCCATTTGCCCTTACTTCTCACAGGGAAACGGATCCTCCGAAGAATCCGGTATAAGCCTTCAGCGAGCAGAGTCACATGGAGGCCGCTGATTACCAGCATATGTGAAACGCCACCGATTCTGAACATAGCTTTAGTCCTCTCATCGAGCATAGATTTATCACCGATCAGCATCGAAGAAATAATACCTCTCACATCCTCCGGAAATACATGCCGGACACGCTCCTTAAGTTTTTCCCGGATTCCGGCAAGCATTTCCAGAGGATAATTGAAATCCGCGTCCATCACCGCAATCCGGGGATCCGACATAGTGTACCTCACGCCCATGATCCGGTAGTAAAGCTCTCTGTCGAACTCACCGGGGTTCGTGGGACTTTTGATTCGCTTGAGTTTTCCCCGAAGACACAAAGACGACCCCACAGCATAACGCTTTGGAGTCGTCAGATATACTTTCACATTATGGATTTTATAGTTTCTCTCATTGCCGTAAAGGAGCGCGTTCCCGATTAAAATATAGGAATAGTCTTCCTGTATCTCCGACTGTCTGACTTTACCGGTCAGGGTCACCGACATGGTCTTTTCGGCATAAGAGTCCGCCGCCTCCGTGTACGGAAGCTCCGCCGTGAGCGGCAGCCCCAAGGCGGCTATGATCATCAGAATGCCGACGGCCAGCAGACACAGGACTGACAGCGGTCGTCCTTTCACGAAATCCTCCTGTACCGTCCGTACTTATCCTTTCTCCCCCATCTGCTCTACGACGAGTGAGCGATCCTCCGTGAACGGCTGATTCAGCCTGATGCCGCTGCCAAATTCAACATCGGTCTCGCCCGCGATCGAAATCTGGACCGCGTTTACATTGCAGTCCTCGATCAGTGAGTTGACGATTGCATAGATCGTGACCCGGTCATCGACAGCGAGCACTTTGGAACGAAACGCCTCATCAAGGTTCACATAACACACCCCATCGGAGGAAACTACTGAAATTATGTGCGTGTTGGCCGGTATGACAGCATAACTTCCGCGGCTCTTCGGTCCCGCGACCAACCGCTCCACAACAGCCCACTCAAGTGGCATGCTGGCGCTGTAATAAATCGACCGGGATTCTTTTCTGAGTCCCTTGCCATCCTCTGTCGCAAAATAAAGATTGATCGACGTGTGCTGATAGTTGTTGATCTGGCGGCCTGTATCCTCGATGAACGTGTCCGCGGTCATGACACCGATTTCTTCGCCTTTGGAATTTTTGATCGGTTTGCCTTTGACAGTAAACGCGACGCCGTTCACTTCCTTGACCTGCATCAGCATCCGTACAATTCCTGCCCTTGCCAGTACCTCACGCGGTCTTGTAAGAGTGTTGTAATTCTCATTAAAGTCTACAGTTACCAGTCCATCCTTGAATGTGTAGCCGAGGGCTTCTGTATCTTTCGGCAGAAGCGCCGTGTATTTCTCGTTCTTTGGTCCGTCAAGTACAGCATTGAGCACACATGAGATCGCTTCCTCACCCGAAAGTCCCTGCATATTCAGCTTTTCAGATTCAAGAGAATCTCCGTCCTCGTCTATAAAGTAGGCATACGTACTCTTGCCCGATTCCTGACTGCTCCCACAGGCGCCAAAAGAAAGAGCGATACATGCAAGTAATGCCAGTGATATGAACTTTTCAGCAAATGCTTTTAAAGATTTCATCTGATTTCCTTCAGGTATTATGTCTGTCTTACGAGCGGTATGCGGACTTGGAATGTTGAGCCCTCACCGGGTCTGCTGTTCACCTTGATCACTCCCCTGAGGAGCACGATCACGCTTTTTGTAATCGCGAGGCCCAGTCCTGTACCCTCGATTTCAGTAGAATGAGATTTATCCCCCCTGTAGAATCTCTCATAAATATGCTCCTGTTCATCCTCGGGAATTCCCACACCGGAGTCGGAAATCACCACGTAGAAATACTTGCGGTCGGCATCAAGATTGACCCTCACCCATCCGTCGTCAATATTGTATTTTACCGCATTCTCTATGAGATTGCTGAGAGCAAGCTCCAGCTTGCTGGCATCGACCTCGGCAACGACAGGAACGACCTTCTCGAATGTGAGGGTAATATTTCTTTTATCCGCGATAGGCTTCAATCTCTTAAGTATGGCTTCTATGATCCATGCAACATCGGTCTTCTCAATATTGAGCACGGCCGCCTTCTTATCAAGACGGACCATTGTGAGAAGATCCTGGATCATAAGGTTCATTCTGTCAATTTCCTGGGTAATGTCCTGCATGAACTCTTTATACAGCTCGACAGGCACATTATCCTGTCCGTTCAGCGAATCCGCAAGGACCTTCATGGATGTAAGCGGAGTCTTGAGCTCATGTGAGACATTGGAGACAAAGTCCTGACGTGAACTGTCCATTGCCCGGACCCTGGACAGCATCTGATTAAAAGCTGTTGTGATCTGTATGGTTTCGGTGTAATCCGGTACAGATATCGCCTCATCCTGATAACCGTCTGTGACGTCTTCAATGGCATGCGTGACTCTCATGAACGGCCGGACAAGGATGCCGGCGAGAATATAGCCGAGAATGAGCATTACAAGTGACGCGATCACCGTAACAGTCAGACCTCTGTTTTCCAGAAGACGGGCATTCTGCGCAATCTCGTTAGTAGAGACAGAAATGAGCATGACCCCTTTGACCTGCCCTTTGACCTCGATCGGGAATGTCATGATAATATAGTCATTGCGGTCATCATACTGGGATGTTCCCTTGCCACTCTCAAAGCAATTGATGACTTCCTTGGACACAGACGTCTTACCTATGTCAATGTCATAGGTATCGGTGACGACCTTAAAATCTTCGTCGATAATGGCAATGCGTCCGTTATAGACATTTGAAAGAAGCGCGAGCTCGCTGTTGACTACCTTGGAATCTAAATTGTTCAGATAGTCCTCCGAGTCTAAATTTGCGCGCAAAATGTCGCACTGGTTCTTTACGCTCGACTCGCGTAAGGAAACAGCGCGATTTTTGTAGCTTCTGCTTACGACATTGGTCGCGATTATACACGGTACAATGCCGATCAGGATCAGAATGACCATGAACCGGAATCGAAGGCTCCGGACAAATATCCCTCTCGGCTGTTTTTCAGCTCTGGAAATAATAACCTACACCCCACTTAGTATGAACATATTTCGGATCCGACGGGTTCTCCTCGATCTTCTCGCGCAGGCGGCGGATATGGACATCTACCGTGCGGACATCACCAGGATATTCATATCCCCAGACGATGTTCAGAAGGTTTTCGCGGCTGTAGACCTTGTTCGGATTGAACACGAGCAGCTCGAGGACATCAAATTCCTTGGCTGTAAGATATATCTCTTTGCCGTTCACATAGACGCGGCGGCTGTCGCAGTCCATCCTGAGTCCTGCGATCTCGACAGTTTTTGTCTGCGCCTTTTCGTCCGCCGGCCTCTTGGACCTGCGAAGAATCGCCTTGATCCTTGCCTTTACCTCAAGAATATTGAACGGTTTTGTAATATAGTCATCAGCGCCATACTCAAGGCCGAGGATCTTATCCATATCCTCACCTTTGGCGGTGAGCATAATAATCGGGACCGATGAGAACTCCCGAATCTGCTGGCAGACCTCCAGGCCTGAGAGCTTAGGAAGCATGAGGTCAAGCAATATGATATCGAACTCCGTCTGCTTGGCGTACTGTACAGCCTCCTCGCCGTCATACGCGCATGTTACTTCATACCCATCCTGCTCCAGTGAAAAACGTATGCCCTTAACAATCAATTTTTCGTCATCTACGACCAATACTCTTCGTGCCATCTATAACTCCTAACTGACATCAATGTCATCCTTGATTTTATTATAAAGCGCTTCCCCGATCCCACTGACTTTCATAATATCGGCGGTCTCACGGAATGCGCCGTTCGTCTCCCTGTACTCGATAATTGCCAGTGCTTTGGCTTCACCGATTCCCGAAAGGGAAGTAAGTTCCTCCGCCGTGGCTTTGTTGATATTGATTTTTCCCTGCGACACCGGATCCATAGCCGGAACGTCATAGTCAAAGTCTTTCGGATCCAGCCCCTCCGTCTCCTCCTTTGTGAAGACAGTGATCTGCTCCCCGTCGACGAGTACCCTCGCCTGGTTCACAAATTCCTCATTGGCTTCCGGCGTCATCCCGCCTGCCATTCGGATCGCCTCATAGACGCGTGAACCTTCCGGCAGTACATACACTCCCGGTTCTTTGACCGCGCCGCAGACATAGATAAAGATATTACCGGTCTCTTCTACGCTCTGTTCAGACGAATCAGAGGTTCCTCCATCACCTGCCGGGTCGGAAGAACCTCTCGATAAGACGGCTTCTCCGCCTTCCGATGTCTTGTCCTCCGATACGGATTCGGTTCCAAAATAATCTTCGGCTATATCCTGCTGTGTATTTACGGATTCTTCTCTGTTATGCGTACAGCCGCATAAGAAGAGAAAAGCCATGACAAGTGCCGCCATGGATTTCGCAGTTTTTCTCAACATAAGTGCACCTCCAGTCAATGCTGTACCGGCACGTGCACGATATAATTTTAACGAATCTGTTTTCAAAATACAAGATAGATTTGTGAATTTAAGCAGAGTGAAGTGAAAGGCCGTAACTGTTCAGGCGGGCTGCTGCGAAGATCAAGAATCCGGCGCAAACATCATCTTCATCGAAAAACGTTGGTCCTGCCCTGCGAGCTTGCGCAGTCAGCAAGCTGCCTACGCGATCTCTCGGTCGGACCAACAATGTTTTTCTCACGAAGATGGATGCTTTGCTGCCGGAAACATAATATGAGAACAGCCCGCCTGAACTGTCATAAAAGGGCCGTCAAAAAGACAGCCCCTTCATTCATATATTCTATATTGAATTTTCTTTAATTGTATGCGAGACGTTCCCGGTTGTTCAGATGCATTCCTCAAGAATCGCCATCGCCTCATCCACATCCTCTTTAGAAATGATGAGCGGCGGGACAAAGCGCAGCACGTTCGATCCGGCGCTGATAATGAGAAGTCCTTTCGCAAGCGCTTTCTTTGTCACTTCCCCAACAGGCACTTCCTTTGTAAACTCAAGACCGCGGATAAGACCGAGACCGCGATGAGCAGTCACACACGCATGTTTTTCGGCAAACGCGTCGAGCGAAGCCGCCAGATACTCCGAAATCTCCTTTACATGTGAGATAAGGCCGATTTTCTCGTACAGACTGAAGACCTCCGCGACAGCAGCGCAGACGAACGGATTCCCGCCGTAAGTCGTGCCATGGTCACCCGGCATGAGGCCTTTGGCTGCCGCCTTCTCGTTAAGGACAAATGCTCCGACCGGAACACCGCATCCGAGAGCCTTAGCGCAGGTCATGATATCCGGCTTTATTCCGTACTGCTCGTAAGCCCACATAGTCCCGGTGCGGCCCATACCGCACTGGATCTCATCAAGAATCAGCAGAATATCCTTCTCATCGCAGATCTTGCGGATCCCCTGAAGGAATTCCGGAGTTGCCGGATAGATGCCTCCTTCTCCCTGAACTGTCTCGAGAAGAATCGCGCAGGTAGTGTCATTAACGAGGTCCAGAACACTCTGCAGGTTATTGAATTCCGCAAATACAACTCCGCCCATAAGCGGCTTGAAGGGATCCTGATAGTGGGCGTTGCCGGTGACGGACAGCGCACCGACGGAGCGGCCGTGGAAAGAGCTCTTCATCGCGATGATCTCATGGTTGTTCTTTCCGTCCTTCATCCACGCGTATTTCCTCGCGGACTTGATCGCGCCCTCGATCGCTTCCGCACCGCTGTTAGTGAAGAAAACCTTTGAAAGCCCGGTGGACTCGACGACTGCCCTGGCTGCCAGGGCAAGCGGTTCGTGGTAATAGAGGTTCGACGTGTGGAGCACTTTATCGATCTGCGCTTTCAGTGCTTCGTCGTATTCCGGATAGTGATAGCCGAGGGCATAGACAGCAATACCCGCCATAAAATCCAGATATTCCTTGCCTTCTGAGTCCCAGACATGGGTTCCCATTCCCCGGTCAATGGAAATCGGAAAACGATTATATGTATGCAGCACATACTCATCGACAGTGGTCATAATCTCCTGCTGATTCATTATTTGTACCTCTCTGTATTTTACTTATCGCCGTGATAATACCGGCTGCCTTCCTCATCAATGATTGCCGTTCCGATACCCTTATCGGTGAAGAACTCAAGAAGCAGCGAGTGCTCCACTCTTCCGTCTAGGATGTGCACGCGGGAAACACCCTGCTTAATTGCCTCAATGCAGTTCTGTAGCTTCGGCAGCATTCCGCCGCCTGCATTGCCGGAAGCGATGAACTTCTCCGCGTCATCAATTGTCAGTTCAGAAATCAGTGTCGACGGATCGTGCGGATCCTCATATACGCCCTCTATATCGCTGAGGAATACGAGCTTGCCCGCCTGCATTGCCGTCGCGATTGCGCATGCCGCGTCGTCGGCATTCACGTTATACGACTTGCAGTCCTCCTCACCGAGACCGATCGGGCAGATGACTGGAACGAAGTCATTCTCGAGCAGTGTGTTGATCAGGGTCGTATCGACTTTTGTGACTTCACCTACAAAACCGATATCGCGTCCGTCCGCGAGTTCTTTTTTCTTAACGCGCATCGTTCCGCCGTCCTTGCCGGAGATACCGCAGGCCTTGATGCCGTTTCCTTCCATGTACTGAACAAGGCCTTTATTGACCTTGCCAAGCACCATCTCGGCAATCTCCATGGTCTTTGCGTCCGTCACGCGGAGACCGTTCACGAATTCCGGTGTCTGTCCGGAGAGTTTGACCCACTTGCTGATTTCTTTTCCTCCGCCGTGAACAATGATCGGCTTCATGCCGACAAGCTTGAGGAGCGTCACATCCTTGACGACACTCTTCTTCAGGTGGGAATCCGTCATTGCGGATCCACCGTATTTGACTACGATCGTCTTTCCGTTAAACTCGCGGATATAGGGCAGCGCTTCGATGAGTACCTGCGCCTTTTCCAGCCATAGATCCATATTTTCTGCCATACTCTTCTCCTCCTTAGCTTTATATGCCCGCAATGCTTCCGCACTTTTGGTGCCGCATCCTCCATGGGCTCCGCATTCTTATGCAGCCACACCCCATATAATGCAATTATGAGCGGTAGTCCGCGTTGATATCCACGTATGCGTGTGTGAGGTCGCAGCCCCATGCTTCCGCGAAAGCGTCGCCCATCTTCATATCGCAGGTAGCCGTGATTGCGTCTTCAGAGAGAATTTTTGTTGCAAATTCCTCACTGTAACCGGTCGAAACACCGTTCTCAAGAATTTTAAGCTCGCCCGCCGCACTCGTAAGATACAGATCGACCTTCTCCGGATCGAACATCGCGCCTGAGTAACCGAGCGCACAGAGGATACGTCCCCAGTTCGCGTCGTGGCCATAGATTGCAGCCTTAGTGAGAGAAGATGACACGACTGAACGGGCAAGTATACGCGCGTTCTCCTTCGTGTCAGCGTTTACGACCTTCACCTCAAAGAGGCAGGTAGCGCCCTCGCCGTCCCTTGCCATCTGCTTGGCCAGAGATGTCATGACAGCATGGAGTGCGTCATGGAAAACCTTATAATCCTCATCCTCTGAAATAATGTCCGCATTGCCGGCCAGACCGTTGGCCATCAGGATACATGTGTCATTGGTAGACGTATCGCCGTCAACGGAGACCATATTGAACGTCTCGGGGACAACATCTGAGAGCGCTTTCTGAAGCATTCTCTTGGATATAGCCGCATCGGTTCCGATGAAGCAGAGCATCGTGCACATATTCGGATGAATCATGCCTGAGCCCTTGCAGCAGCCGCCGATCGTCACCGTCGTTCCGTCAGACAGGGTGATCTCGCAGGCAGCTTCCTTGGATACAGTGTCTGTAGTCATGATGGCTTTCGCGCATGAAAGCCCATCCTCACGCGCAGAGCCGAGCTTTTCTTTCAGCATGCCGCAGCCTGCTGTGATCTTATCGATCGGGATCTGCTGACCGATGACACCGGTAGACGCGACCAGGACTTCAAGCGGATCGATGCCGAAGCTCTGCGCTGCTGCCTCCGCTGTCTTTCTGCAGTAGGAGAGACCGAGCTGGCCGGTGCATGCATTTGCAACACCTGAATTGATTACGACCGCCTGCACAAGACCGCCGGATTTTACTATATCCCGGTCCCAGATGACCGGAGCTGCCTTGACCACATTGGTCGTGAATGTACCTGCTGCCTCAGCTGGAACTTCCGAATATATCATCGCCATATCAGCGCTTCCGTTCTTTTTGATGCCTGCCGCGCCGCCTGCGGCAAAAAAACCTTTTGCGGATGTAATACCGCCGTCTATAACTTTCATATGCCCTCCTCAGATATTTTTACGGCACATTTTCTATCTGTCCGAACCTTATAAATAATATATCAACACCCCAAAAAAGTAAACCTCATTATTATTTGCATAATTATACATTTACTTTGCATATTATGCAACATATTTCTGAATTTTATGCAGGTACTTGCATAATGGATGCATAAGGTGTATAGTATATCTCGTTGCAGGGTCGCAAAGAAAAAGATTTGCATTACGCGAAAAATCATATACAATGTAAAGATACCGACATACGGTCCCATTTGTACTAAATACCAGGAGGATTTTATTATGAGCAAAGAGAAAGTGGTACTTGCCTACTCAGGCGGTCTGGACACGACAGCTGTCATCCCGTGGCTTAAAGAGACATTCGGATACGAAGTCATCTGCTGCTGCGTAGACTGCGGACAGGGGAGTGAGCTGGACGGTCTCTCCGAGAGGGCACAGCTTTCCGGAGCTGCCAAATTATATATCGAGGACATCAATGATGATTTTGCCGAGAACTTCATCATGCCCTGTGTTCAGGCAGGCGCTGTCTATGAAAATAAATACCTGCTCGGCACATCCATGGCCCGCCCCGCTATCGTAAAGAAGCTGGTCGAGATCGCGCGCAAGGAAGGCGCTGTCGCGATCTGCCACGGAGCTACAGGCAAGGGCAACGATCAGATCCGCTTCGAGCTGGGCATCAAAGCCCTTGCTCCGGATATCAAAGTCATCGCCCCGTGGCGTATGACGGATCTCTGGACAATGAAGTCCCGCGACGACGAAATCGCGTACTGCAAAGCTCACGGCATCGATCTTCCGTTCGACCACTCCCAGAGCTACAGCCGTGACCGCAACCTGTGGCACATCAGCCACGAAGGTCTCGAGCTCGAAGATCCGTCCCTGGCTCCGAATTATGAGCATATGCTCGTCCTCTCCGTCTCTCCGCAGAAGGCTCCGGATAAGGAGACAGAGATCACTATGACGTTTGAAAAGGGCATCCCGACATCCGTCAACGGAAAGCAGATGAAGGTCGCTGACATCATCCGCACGCTGAACAAGATCGGCGGCGAGAACGGTATCGGCATCGTTGACATCGTTGAGAACCGCGTCGTCGGCATGAAGTCCCGCGGCGTCTATGAGACACCGGGAGGCACAATCCTCATGGAAGCTCACAAGCAGCTTGAGGAGCTCGTCCTCGACCGTGCTACAATGGAATTCAAGAAGACCGTAGGCGACAAGCTTGCTCAGGTCGTCTATGAAGGCAAATGGTATACGCCGCTTTGCGACGCGCTGATTGCATTTGCAAAATCCACACAGGAGTATGTGACAGGCGAAGTCAGGTTCAAGCTCTACAAGGGCAACATCATCAAGGCCGGCACGACTTCCCCGTACAGCCTCTACAGCGAATCTCTCGCTTCCTTCACGACAGGCGACATGTATGACCACCATGACGCGGACGGCTTCATCACTCTCTTCGGTCTGCCGCTGAAGGTCCGTGCACTGAAGCTTCAGGAGACGAAGACCAACCTGCAGTAATCCGAATCCCGGCGCGGAATCAGCTGACAGAACTCCTGATCGGATCCCTGCACTCTCATTTGATAACGGCAAGAGGGACTGAGCCATAACGGCGTCAGTCCCTCTTTTCTTTGACTGTTTTTTCTATCTCTCAGCTGATGCCGAGCAGCTTGTCGATATTGCCTGTCTCAGACATGTAGGATCCGGCTTCCTCCTTAAATCTGTCCATCCGGGCTTTCTGCTGCGCCGCGGAATTGCTGTCATCAATAGCCAGATACGCTTTGTACAGAGTAGCCGCCTCGTAATAAAACCCGAGAGCCCGGATCTCCTGCTCGACTTCTGTATGCTTTTTACCGAGCCGGCTGTCATCAGTCGCCTCATCGAGAATACGGTAATAATTTTCATACGTGGTCATTCTTATATAATCGTCCTCATCAGCCGAATAATCATACCTGTTGTCTCTGAGTTCCGATGCTATATAGGAAATCTGAATCACCAGGACCAGGGACAGGATCACAAGCAGGACCACATAAAGGATCGTACCGACGCTGACGCCTGTTCTCTTCTTTCTCATACGCCTGCACCTCCCTGTACCTGCTCAATAAAAGCCTCCACGGAAAAACTCTCCGCCTCCGAAGCCCTGGCAGCTTTTTCAGCTTCCTCCGCCTCTCTCTTTTCTTCGAAGACAGCCTCCAGATTTTCCCTGACCTTTTCTTCGATCCTTGCTTTCGACATATTCTTCAGCTCGCCGACCTCTTCCTTATCAAACCCGGCATACGCAACGAGCAGGCCTTCCGCCTGATGACGTATGTCCTCGATGACAGCGATCTTATCGTCTGTGACCGCCTCATCCCGGTAATAGCTGGTTCTCGGATCCTCATACAGTGATATTATGTCAGAAGCCAGATACGTTATCCGGCTGGAGTTCAGAGAATCCGACTGCCAGAAGCTGTAAGCATCAAAATTACACAGGGTGCCGTACAGGTCTTCAAGATTTCCGGCATAGTGTACGATCGCGCTGTAGGCCTCAAAAGTTTCGCCGTCAGCCATGTCGTTGCCATAATAATAATCCCTGACCGAGATATAGTCTTTTTCCTCGATCATCCTTTCCATGGCTGCAATATGCTCCCCGGCATGTTTTGCAGACTGCTGTTTCCGCCTGTCATACTTGATCTGCCAGGCATTTGCGGAAATAAAACCGGCAGCAATGTTGAGAACGATCATGATAACGAGCACCACCAGCATGGCAGCCAGCGATCCTGCCTTCCGGCTCTTTTTCAGCACTTCCTGCTGCGTCTCGGCAAACTCGCGCTCGTAGTGGTCCATATCGGCCTGATGTTTGGCTGCCAGCGTGTTGGGGGCACCGCAGTAAGTACAGAATTTTTCTTCCATTCTAAGCGGCGCGCCGCATTTAGGACACTTCATTTCGCACCTCCCGTCTTTTTAGCCCATTCCTGTATCTTTGTATAGTAGACATAGCCTTCTTCATCTGTACAGCTATGATAAATCTCGTCGAGTTCTGCTTTGTCGAGTGAGAAGTATTCGGCAAATATATCCTCCGCCTCAGCGGCATACTCCTTAACTTTTTCTGTCTCCCCGGCGCTCATCTTCTTTTGACCGAAGTATCCGGCCTGATAAATAAGCTCAATTCCGGCATAAAGAACGTCTCCGTATTTACGGTTCCAGAAATCACTATTAAGCTCCGTCCCCGGCACTTCCTGTATAAAGCGGTAGTCCGAGTAGTAAGACACATACTTATAGTGCGGCCACATCATAAGGACCTCGGCCCCGTCCTCACCGCCGATCTCATTCATGTAATCACACGTCGCGTCCATATCTCCTGAAGCATACAGCTCTTCCAGTTTGGGAAAATACTTCTCCTTGAAGGCTGCCTCGTCTCGTGCGTCACGCCCGCTTCCGAAAAACACGTGATCCATAGCCCAGCTGAACGCAAAGAGCCCCGTGACAAAAACGGCAACAATGATAAGTACAAAGGCAGCGAATTTGCCGACCCGCCGTATCTCCCTCTTCGTGTGTCTGCCGCCCTCATCACCGAGCTTTTCCGTGTTCTCCCGGATATCTTCGAGCTTCTCCATATATTCCGTCTCTGCCGCCCGCACGTTCATCACTCCGCAATAGGGGCAGTAAGCGTCTTTATCGGTGATTTCCGCACCGCAGTTTCCACAATACATATAAGCCTCCGGTCCTCGTTCAAGCTCCTTTTAGTATAACACATTTTCTACAATAATAAAGAACTCCGAGATTCCTGCTGCATTTCAGCGGAGTCTCGGATTCTTTACCGAATACTATTCTCTTTGAATGCTCAATTCTATATCTCAGCGTGGATATGCAGGTATTTTGTTTGGAAGATGTCAGCTAACACTGAGCCGAATCCCGCGCCAAGTCTCGCGGGCGAGACTTGAATTATACAGGAAAGTCTCCAATCTCCTGCGCCCTCTCGAGCGATGCATATACACCGCCGCGCGCAAGCAGCTCCTTCCTCGTCCCGATCTCAGAGATCCCCTGATTCTCAATGACAGCTATCTGATCCGCATTCCTTACAGTGGACAGTCTGTGCGCTATGACGATGCAGGTTCTGCCATGGCTCAGAAGATCCAGGCTCTCCTGAATACGGCGCTCCGTCACGGAATCAAGGGCTGACGTAGCCTCATCAAGGATCAGGATCGGAGGCTCCTTGAGGAATATACGGGCTATGGAAATTCTCTGCTTCTGCCCGCCCGAAAGGACGACGCCGCGCTCTCCTACATAGGTATAATAGCCATCGGGAAAAGACATGATTTCCTCGTGGATCTCCGCCTTGATCGCGGCGTTGATCACATCCTTATCCGACGCGTCGGGTCTGCCGTACCGAATATTCTCCATGACCGTTCCCGCGAACATAAAAACATCCTGCTGAATAATGCCGATATTCTTCCTAAGGCTCTCCTGCGTGATCTTTTTCACATCAATACCATCGATCTTCACAGATCCGCTCGACACATCATAAAACCTCGGAAGAAGATGACACATCGTCGTCTTGCCTCCTCCAGACGAGCCGACAAGAGCAAGCGTCTGACCCGGTTCGACATTTACACTGACATTTCGCAGGACATCCGTGCCATCCTTATAATGGAAGCTCACATTCTCATATGTAATCCTGCCGCGCGCATCATGAAGCTCCACCGCGTCCGGCGCGTCTTTGATCTCAGGTTCGGTGCGCATGATCTCAAGGAACCGAGAAAATCCCGCCGTTCCCGACGTATAGATCTCCATGAACTGAGTCAGCTTGCGTACGGGTGATGTGAAGGTAGAGACATACAGCGTAAAGGTCAGAAGATCCACAATATCCAGCTCGCCGTTCATTATCATGGCGCCGCCGACAGCAATGACAGACACCTGCATGAGACTGATTGCCGCTTCCATTCCCCCCATGAAGCGTCCCATAGCCTTGTAGTATCCTACCCTGCTCTTCTTGAAATTCTCATTTGCGAGATTGAATTTGTCTTCTTCGACGCTTTCATTTGCAAATGCCTTTGACGTCCGGATCCCTGAAATCCCGCTCTCAATCGCTGCATTGATCTCGCCAGTCTTTTTCTTGACTTCTTTATTGGCATTCCTCATACTGAGCCGCTGCCGCATTGAGTAAAAGATAGTGAGAGGCAGCAGTACAATGAGGACGATGGTCAACTTCGGGTTGATGAATAGCAGAATGGTAATCGCGCCGATAATCGTCAGCGTGCACGTGAGGATGTTCTCCGGTCCGTGATGGGCGAGCTCAACAATTTCGAAGAGATCATTGGTGACTCTGCCGAGAAGCACGCCGGTCCGATTTCTGTCAAAGAAGCTGAATGAAAGCTTCTGCATGTGGGCAAATATATCCGCCCTCATATCCGCCTCCACCAGCGTACCGTATCCATGCCCGATGACAGTGATGTAATACTGAAATACTGCACGGAGAATATAGGCCAGAAGAATGATACCCATGACAGCAAAGAAAGCGGAGTACAGCTTGTGCGGAAGCAGCTCATTCATCGCTTTTCTTGTGATGAACGGAAATGTGAGATCAACGCCCGCAATGAGGATCGATAAAAACATATCAATCGCAAAGAGCTTTTTGTGCGGGATTATATATGATACAAAGACCGACAGATCGGACTTATTAAAATCTTTTTTATTTTCCATTTTTCAG
The DNA here is from genome assembly GCA_045112915.1 of Lachnospiraceae bacterium. Taxonomy (GTDB): domain Bacteria; phylum Bacillota; class Clostridia; order Lachnospirales; family Lachnospiraceae; genus Chordicoccus. The sequence continues at coordinate 44,349 of JBGUIK010000051.1, read as the reverse complement.
TTCCGATATGAGTGAAAAGGCTGCCGCACATACGTGCGGCAGCCCCGGTCGTTTCGCTATTTAAGAATGTGCTTCTCTTTACAGATTAGCTTTCATGAAAGCTTCGATCTCAGCAGCAGCCTTGTCTTCGTCAGCACCCTCGATCTGGAAAGTAACCTCATGGCCCTTCTTTACGCCAAGGCTCATGACTGCAAGGATCTTAGCGGCATTAGCTGACTTGCCATCCTTGATGATAGTGATCTTGCTTGCATAGGACTTGCACTGCTTTACAAGTTCGCCTGCCGGACGAGCATGGATGCCTTCAGGATCTGTGATTACATAGCTAAATGACTTCATAAGATTGATCTCCTTATCAAAATATTCAACAGCCTTGATTGCCCTGACCCGGACTGCTTCCAGACTGTTCTGCCTAAACTGAATTATAGCACAAAAGTATCCAATAATGATAGTATCTGCGCATGTTTTTCACACACTTTTTAGAAAATGCATGTGAACGTATATGTCAGTGGAAATTGAGCCACTGACATATACCGTCTGTTACCCTGGAATCAGAATCAGCCCTCGTACGGCTTCTTCCAGAAGGAAAGGATCAGGCAGCCAATAATAGAACCAACTGCAAGCGCTACGAAATACATGATCGGGTTCGTGATGATCGCGATTACCCAGAAGCCGCCGTGCGGAGCCGGGCTTGCGCATCCGAACATTGCGGAAAGAGCGCCTGCGACTGCGGAACCGATGATGCAGGACGGAATGACATGTCCCGGATCAGCTGCTGCGTACGGGATAGCACCTTCGGAGATGAAGGAAAGACCCATGATATAGTTTACAAGACCGGCCTTCTTATCAGCCTCAGACCACTTATTCTTAAAGATAGTTGTGGAAAGAGCGATTACGAGCGGAGGAACCATACCGCCGACCATGACGGAAGCCATGATGATCTTACCTGCGTCTGTGCCCTCAGCCAGCATAGCTGTACCGAAAACGTAAGCTGCCTTGTTGAACGGGCCGCCCATGTCGATGGACATCATGCCGCCGACGATAGCTCCGAGGAGAACAAGGTTGGATGTTCCCATGCCGTTCAGGACATTGGTCATCGCTGTGTTGATCCATGCGAAGATCGGGTTGACTGTGAACATGATAATGCCGATAGCAAGGATACCGATCAGCGGGTACAGAAGGACGGGCTTGATGCCTTCAAGAGAATCCGGAAGAGCATCGCAAGCGCCTTCGAGCCACTTGACAAAGAAGCCTGCCGCGAAACCTGCGAACAGAGCGCCGAGGAAGCCGCCGCCGACAGCAGCGCCGCCGCCGAGCCAGCCCCAGCTGTAGCCGGCATTTGCAAGAGTACCGCCTACGAAACCGACTGCAAGACCGGGTCTGTCAGCGATTGCCATTGCGATGTAACCTGCAAGGATCGGGAGCATGAAGCCGAATGCGTCGCCGCCGACCTGCTTGAAGAAGTGAGCTGCCGGTGTTGCGGAACCGAAGTCAGCACCCGCGTTCGGAGCAAGGAATCCGTCGATCAGGAATGCGATCGCGATCAGGATACCACCGCCGACAACGAACGGAAGCATGTGGGAAACACCGTTCATGAGGTACTTGTAGAAGGAAGCGCCGATGCCCTGGCCTTCGCCGTCTGAAGCGGATGCTGCAGGAGCTGTTCCGTCAAGGATAGGTGCTTCGTTGTTGATGATCTTGTTGATCAGTTCTTCCGGCTTGTTGATACCGGCAGAAACAGATGTCTGATAGACTCTCTTGCCGCCGAAACGTGCCAGATCGATTGTCTTGTCAGCAGCAATGATGATGCCCTTGGCATCAGCGATTTCCTGAGCGGTCAGAACGTTCTTCGCACCGACGGAGCCCTGTGTCTCTGCCTTCAGCTTGAGACCCATCTCTGTTGCTTTCTTCTCGAGAGCTTCAGCTGCCATGTAGGTATGAGCGATACCTGTCGGGCAGGCTGTGATTGCAAGGATGTCATAGCCCTGGGATACGCCGGATGCTGCGGCAGCTTCCTTGGCTTCCTCATCAGCGAGCTTCTCGCCCTCTGCCTTGTCGATGATGGAAAGGAACTCGTCTACGGACTTAGCGCCTCTCAGAGAATCTGTGAAATCATCATCCATGAGCAGCATGGAAAGACGGGAAAGAACTTCCAGATGAACGTTCTCTTTCGTGTTCGGAGCCGCGATAAGGAAAATGATGTTGGACGGCTCTCCGTCCGGTGCCTCATAGTCAACACCTTCCGGGAGTGTCATGGCTGCAAGGCCCGGAGCCTTGACAGCGTCTGTCTTTGCGTGCGGGATAGCGATGCCATCGCCGATACCAGTTGTGCTCTCTTTTTCACGTGCAATGACGGCAGCTTTATACTTCTCTTTGTCAGAGATGTTGCCCTCTTTGTACATGAGGTCTACCATCTGGTTGATGGCATCCATCTTGCTTGTTGCGCTTCCGCCGAGCTTAATGCCTTCCGGTTTCAGCAAATCTCTAATTCTCATACCCAAACCTCCTCATATCCCCCTCAAGGGGCTTTTGTTCCAGGAGTAACTCCTCCTGATGATATAAAAATACGGTGCTCCTTACTTGAAACTCCGGATTTTTCTTGTGACAGCCGCGTCATCCGTCTGCCGGAATCGGCAGCTCAGCCGGTCATGCCGGCTCTTTCCGCTTTATTCGATCGGCGGAAGTTTCTCAAGCAGTGCTTCTACTTCCGGTCTTGTCGCAAGGTCCGGAGAGAATGCGCTGGCGGAGCCTGTGCACAGACCCATACGGAAAGCTGTCATGTAATCGTTAGATTCGATCATGCCTGTTACGAAGCCTGCGACCATGGAGTCGCCTGCGCCGACAGAGTTCACAACTGTGCCCTTCGGAGCCTCGCTCTTCATGACGTCGCCCTTCTCGGAAATGAATACTGCGCCTTCGCCTGCCATGGAGATCAGGACATTGCGTGCGCCTTCTTCCTGCAGCTTCTTCGCGTACGGGACGACTTCATCCTTTGTCTTCAGTGTAACGCCGTAGATATCACCGAGCTCATGGTTATTCGGTTTGATCAGGAACGGATGATACTTAAGAACGTTGACCAGCAGATCCTTTTCAGCGTCAACTACGATGTCTATGCCCTTGCCTTCAAGTCTTGACATAATGCGCTCATACATGTCGCCCGGAAGAGTGTTCGGCACGCTGCCGGAGATGATCAGAATGTCACCGGCCTGAAGCTTATCGAGCTGCTCGTAGAGAGCCTCAATGTTCTCATCCGTGATCTTCGGTCCCTGACCGTTGATCTCGGACTCTTCGTTGGATTTCACTTTGACATTGATTCTGGAGAGTCCTTCAGAAACCTCGATGAAGTCAGAATCTACACCGTACGTGGCAAGTCTCGCTGCAATTTCACGACCTGTGAAACCTGCCATGAAGCCGAGTGCGCAGCTCTCATGTCCCATGTTCTTCAGAACGATAGAGACGTTGATTCCCTTGCCTCCCGGAAGGATGTTCTCGTAGTATGTACGATTGATCACACCCAGGCGAAGGTTCTCGACTCTGATGATGTAGTCCAGCGACGGGTTAAATGTTACTGTGTAAATCATTTTGTCACCTCCACTATGTTTTCATATTTTTTATATTTACTGTCCGTCAGTTTTCCCGTGATTATCGTGGCTGTGTCGAATGCTGCAAATGTAATCGGCGACACCACAGAGAACTTACTCCGGTCACATAAAATATACCTGTTCGTGCACTGTTCCATAGAAAGCTGCTTGATCAGTGCTTCACTCGGGTCGGGCGTTGTGAATCCTGTCTCATAAGTCACACCGTTCGTTCCCCAGAATCCGATGGTAAAATGAAGTCTTGAGACATACTTAAGGGCATCTCCCCCGATGATCGCTTCCGTGGTCTTCTTGACTTCGCCTCCCGGCAGGAAGGTCCTGCATCCTTTATGGATAAGCTTTAAGGCATGCGTCAGAGAATTGGTGACATACGTAGCCCTCATCTCACGGATATTATCGACCAGACATTCCGTTGTTGTTCCGGCGTCAATGTAAACAAAATCATCCGGTCCGATGAGGCCGGCCGCATATCTCCCGATGATCTGCTTCTCCTCATTGTTCATGGAATACTTTTCTTCCATGGTGATGTCTTTGCCCACATACTGGGTCTCAATACTGGTCGCTCCCCCATGGACCTTGACCAGCTTTCCCATCCTGTTAAGTTGAGTCAGGTCCCTTCGGATCGTCGAGGCAGATACGCCGAGCACTGCTTCAAGTTCGGGAACAGACACCGCCTTCTCCCTCTCCACGATGTCCAGAATCGAAGCCCATCTCTCTTCTGTCAGCATACTATCTCCTTGATCGGCCGGTCTCCTTTAGTCACGGCCGCCCTCACAAACTTCACGAACACTTTACATTTATTAAACCTTTATAAATAATAGCATTATTCGCAGTCAAATTCAATCATTTATGAGCATGAATAATCCCTAAAATTTGAACCTGTTTTTTGTGAAAAGCGTTCAAAAACTGAGCTTTGCATGTGACAAAAATCCCTATTTTGCGCATGTTTGCGTACTTTTCACGGATAAGCCGATGAGCATTTGCGCATTTTTGCTCATTTCGTTTTATGGACTTTCGATATCAATTCCCGCTCGAATACCAGAACGTGTGTCATATCTTTCTCCACAAAAAAATTTTCCCGACACGACTTATTTCCCCACCGGCTATTCGCCGGTCAGGGAATAAGTCTTGTCAGGAAAACAGTTAAACTTCCGCCAGGAGCTTTCCATACAGCGAGGACGGCACCAGAGCTTTCACATAGATTCCGTCCTCCCGATATTCCTCCGTCATGAGCTGGCCTACGCTGCGAATCCGCGCGATGAGGCCGGCTTTAGAATAAGGTATTGTCTCTTCATAGAGTATCTGTCCCTGCAGGATAAATTCGGAGAGACCTTCACTGAATGCTTCTATGCCTTCCCCTGTCTTTGCGGAAATACAGTATGTCTTCTCCGCGCGGGAATCCCACAGGTGATGACCTTCACGATTCTCGAGAAGATCGATCTTGTTGAACAATGTATAGACAGGCTTCACGCCTGCCCCGAGATCACTCAGTGTCTCATAGACGACAGCCATCTGCGTGTCCATCCTCGGATTCGAAGCGTCAGCCACGTGAATAATAAGGTCCGCGTACACGACCTCCTCAAGGGTACTTCGAAATGCTTCAATCAGGTGATGAGGCAGCTTGCGTATAAAACCTACCGTGTCAGTGAGCAGTATCTCACTGCCGCACGGCAGAAGCACAGCTCTCGTCGTGGGGTCGAGCGTAGCAAAAAGTTCATCCTCGGCAAGGACACCGGCATCCGTCAGATAGTTGAGCAGTGTCGATTTCCCGGCATTGGTATAGCCTACGATTGCTGCCACAGGCGGGGTCTTGCCTTTTTTGCGGCCGGACCTTATGAGTTCCCGGTGCCGGACGACTTCCGCCAGTTCCTCTCTGAGGACCGAGATCCGCTTTCCGATGAGCCGCCTGTCCATCTCCAGTTTTTTCTCACCGGGACCTCTCGTTCCGATACCGCCGCCAAGGCGTGACATTGACTTTCCGAGTCCCACCAGTCTGGCTGACCTGTAGCGCAGCTGGGCAAGCTCGACCTGGATTTTGCCCTCGGCAGTGCTCGCTCTCTGTGCAAATATATCGAGGATCAGCATCGTTCTGTCCACCACCTTGACGGAAAGCGCATCAGTCAGATTATTATACTGGGCGGGGGTCAGCTCATCGTCCATGACTACTGACGAGATATCCTGCATCTCAATGAGCGCGGCGACCTCCTCGATTTTTCCTTTTCCTATATAAGTGCCGGGATGAATGCGCTCCCTCGCCTGGGTGATCCGTCCGACCACAATTCCGCCTGCGGTGCGCACAAGTTCTGCCAGTTCATCCAGCGACTCCTGTGTCTCCCACTCGTCACCCAGCTGTACAGCGACAAGAAGGACCCGTTCTTCTTTCCGGGCAGTTTCTATCATATATCCCCTCCTGCTTATCACCGTGTCGAAAGGAATTCGTTTTCGCGAAGACCGGCCTCGTCAGCCGGATACATAGCGATGTAGGCTGCCGATTTTGCCTTGGCCATCGCCCAGTCCCTGCGGTGCTCGTATATAATAATTTCATTAAAGAGCAGGCCGCGGTTGGCAGTGCTGTTGCCGTATTCGAGGCCCTTCTCTACATTTGCAAGTGCCTTTTCATAATCGTCATCTTCCATATCGCACAGCGCAAGCCCGTTGTAAGCTGCGGGTGCCGTCGAGGGATCGTCGACGTATTCGTTGAACATAGCCCTTGCATCTGCCACGTCATTGAGAGCCAGATACACTCTTCCCAGCAGCAGAATCGATCCGGAATCCTCAGGATCCTCGTCGAGCGCCTGGATCAGGTACGCCTTTGCGTCGTCATAATTCTGCAGATAGTAATTGACGAGGCCCTTATTATAGTAGTCGGCCTGAGAAGTGTTGACGATCTTCAGCGCGCGCTCGAGGTAATCACTGCCGTCAGCTCTCTTGCCGTGGGAAGCATAGGCCTGATAGATATTGATGTATAAGTCGTAATCTCCGCTCAGCGTTGCCGCCTTGTCAAAGTCCGACGCTGCCGCCGTCTCATTTCCCAGCTCCATGTTCAGCCTGCCCCGGAGAAAAAGGACATCCGGGTCCGTCTCACGGGCAAGTATGCTGTTGTAAATCTCCATCGTCTTGTCCGTCTCACCGTGCCTCTGTCTGCAGAAAGCCAGGTATAGGTTCACATCCTTAGTGAAATCCGCTCCCTGTCCGTCAACATTTAAAAGCGCACGCTCGAAAGCGATGCATGCCTCCGCGTAGTTGCTGGTAGACATCTGCGTAAGTCCGAGACCGCGATAAGCGTAAGCAAGATAATAGCCGCTCTCGATGACCTTCTTAAATCCGGCCTCAGCCTCCTCATAAGAGCCCGATACGAGCTTGGTAGACGCTTCCGTATAGACCGACTTCGCGTCTCCGCGCGCGCAGCCGGTCATAAGAGCAGCCATGACAATGGCTATGACATATAGTTTCTTTTTCAATTTCAATGAGAAGCCTCCGGGTATCAGCTGTTGAGCGGTGACTCATATACACCGTTCTTTACAAGTTCTGCAAATGCGTCCCGAACCGAATCCTTATCCTCGCGATATGTCACGCCGAACCACTTGTCCTCGGTGCGCAGCACATGGACACGGGCTATTCCCTCCCTAAGCATGCCGTCGATAATGATCGGCAGAAGATACTCGGCTTTTATATCCCCTTCTTTGATTCCGGCGAGGAACTTCGGGAATCCTTCGCGAAGCTTATCGACGAACGTGGGCATAAGCCCCCACATATTCATAGATACCAGACTGTCAGCATCGACATCGACCAGTCCTTCATCCGTCATCGTTGCCGCTCCGCTTCCGCTGTCGGTACGTATTATGTTCTTTGTCTCTTGAATGCCTGTCAGATTTCCATCTGCATCCTGACTGCAGATGCCGCGTGTAACGCCCCCGTTGTCGGACAGAGTATTCTTAAGGATAAATCCGGCAAGATAAATTTCCTCCGTATCGCCGCTTTCCGACGCGCTTACGAGAGCATCGTGCATGGCGATAAATCCGTTCTTTCCATAATAATCATCCGCGTTGATGACTACGAACGGCTCCTTAATTACATCTCTGGCAGCCAGAACTGCCTGTCCTGTACCCCACGGTTTTGTCCTGCCTTCCGGCACGCTGAACCCCTCCGGGAGATCGTTTATATCCTGGAACGCGTACTCGACCGGGATGAGTTTCTCTATCCGGTCCCCGATGATCCGCCTGAAATCTTCCTCGATATCCCTGCGGATGATGAAAACGACTTTGTCAAAGCCTGCCGCTATGGCGTCGTGGATCGAATAATCCATGATAATTTCTCCGCTCGGTCCCACCGGCGCAAGCTGCTTGATTCCACCTCCGAAGCGGCTTCCTATACCTGCCGCAAGAATGACTAATGCTGTTTTCCTCATCATTACCCTCTCCTTAAAATGGTCGTTGTGTTTAAAGCTTCTGCCCCCTGCAGCCAGCCGCAGGAAAGGCCTTATATCACCTCAGGCTGTATGGCTGCCGTCCGCTGCCGCAAGTCTCATAGCCTGATCCTGCGCAGTCAGACTGTCAATGATTTCATCAAGATCGCCGTTCAGTATGCTGTCAATTTTATGCAGAGTCAGATGAATTCTGTGGTCGGTCACTCTGCCCTGACCGAAATTATAAGTTCTGATTTTTTCCGAGCGATCACCGGTGCCGACCTGGCTTCTGCGAAGATCCGCTCTCTTGTCGTGTTCTTCCTTCTGCTTCAGATCATACAATCTGGCGCGAAGGACTTTCAGGGCTTTTGCCCTGTTCTTCAGCTGGGACTTTTCATCCTGGCATGAAATGACTATGCCTGTCGGAATATGGGTAAGCCGGACTGCAGAGTCCGTCGTGTTGACACACTGACCGCCATTGCCTGTTGCGCGAAAGACGTCGAAGCGGCAGTCTTTCATGTCGATCTCCACATCGACCTCCTCCGCCTCCGGAAGGACTGCGACCGTCACTGTCGAAGTATGAATTCTTCCCCCGCTCTCCGTCTCCGGAACTCTCTGAACACGATGAGTCCCGCTCTCGTACTTTAGGCGCTCGAATGCTCCGGTGCCGCTGATCATGAACGTACACTCCTTGAAGCCGCCGAGACCGTTTTCGTTCAGCGAGATCATCTCCGTGCGCCATCCTCTCATATCGGCATATCTTGCGTACATCCGATATATCTCCGAGGCAAAAAGAGCTGCCTCATCTCCGCCCGCTCCGGCCCTGATCTCCACAATGACATTTCTCTGGTCATTGGGATCCTTGGGAAGAAGAAGGATCCGTATCTTCTCATCAAGTTCTTCTTTGTCTTTTTTAGACTGCACAAGCTCTTCCCGGAGCATCTCCCTCATCTCCGGATCTGTCTCGGTAAGGAGCAGTGACTCCGACTCCTCCTCGGTAAGACATGCCTTGCGATAGGCCTCATAAGCTTCCGTGACAGGGGCAAGCAAAGCCTGCTCCTTCATGAGAGCAGTCATCCTTGTGCTGTCAGCAAGGACCTCCGGCGAGGAAAGTTCCCTCAGGATCTCCTCCTGCCTGTGCAATATTTTTTCCAGTTTATCTATCATATATTCTCCAGACCGCAGGCGGCAGGCGCCGCATTCTCTGCTGCGTACCCGAGTACGCATCTTGCGTTTCCGCAAAGATCACGCACCGTGCTTACATTCGCGAAGGATTCCGCTCTCATAAGTTCTTCCACTGCCTCTGACTGATCAAAGCCGATCTCGAGGGCAAGAAGCCCCCGCGGGGCAAGGTAATCTCCGGCTTCCCTTACTATTCTGCGGTAGAAAGCAAGTCCGTCATCGCTGCCGTCAAGAGCCAGATGAGGCTCGAATAGCCGGACTTCGGGATCCAGCGTCCCAATGACCTCTGTCTCAATATAGGGAGGGTTCACGGTTATTATATCATAAGTACCCAGAATACGTTCGAACAAATCACTTCGAACCGCTCTTATTTGAGCACCGAGCGCGGCAGCGTTCTCCCTTGCCACGTCAAGGGCTGCCACGGAAATGTCGGAGGCGGTGACAGAGACGGTCTTCCCTGCATTTGCAGACATAAGAAAAATCGTGATTGCTATACAACCGCTGCCGGTGCACATATCGAGGATCCTGTCCCCGCTTTTTATATGCGGCAGGACCGCCTCCACTAGGGTCTCCGTATCGAACCTCGGAATAAGCACGTCGGGCGTGACATGAAAATCATAGCCGAAAAACGAAGCTGTTCCTGTAATATACTGCACCGGCTCCCTGGCCATCCGTCTTTCAATAAGGTGCAGAAACCTTTCTGCCTTATCGTTCTCACACGGCTGTCCTCCCCGCAGGGCATAATCTGTGAGATTCCAGCCCATGACAAAAAAGAGGAGGAGCCTGGCGTCCGCGGCGGGTTCAGGACATCCCGCCGAAGTTAGAAGCTTCTCCCCCTCGTGTACAAGTTCATAATAGTTCCCGCACATTCTGAGTTCAAAAGACGAGTTCATATTACTGCTTTCCCTGCCACTTTCTCCAGTCAAAGACCTTTTCGACGGCACAGATGGCGACCTCCACCATTTTCTCATCCGGCTCCCGCGTGACCAGTCCCTGAAGCGCGAGACCCGGCTTCGCCAGACTGCAGACCACAGGGTTGTCGCTGGAACCCGCCAGGCGCAGGAACTCAAAAGAAATGCCCGCGATGACAGGGATCAGGATAATTCGGGACAGAATTCTCTGCAGCGGTGACCGAAGGCCCAAAAAGCCGACGAACAGGAAACAGATGACGGAGATCACAACAACGATAAGAAGGAAGCTCGTGCCGCACCTCTTATGCCGCCTCGAGGCTTTCATGACATTCTCCACCGTGAGGTCCCAGCCGTTCTCAATGCAGTTGATGCATTTGTGCTCCGCGCCGTGGTACGCGAAAACTCTCTGTATATCCTTCATTCTGGATATAAGGAACATGTACAGCGCAAATATCGCCAGGCGAAGAAGTGCTTCCGCAAATGACACCAGCACCTCACTCGTGCCCAAACGCCTCAATATTGATGCAAGCGCATAGGGCAGGATCATGAAGAGACCGACTGAAAAACATACGGAAAAGATGACCGTCAGCGTCATGACGATCTTCCACTCTCTGGCTTCCTTGGCCTCATCACGGGGCTCATCGTTTTCTTCCTCATCCTCCGCGGCAAACTCTGCCGACCACATGAGGGATGATGTTCCCACGACCATTGAATCGATAAACGCGATTGCGCCGCGCAGGATCGGAATATTGTAGATTCCCTTGACGGGACAGATACTCTTATAGGGTTCTTCCTTGACTTCGATCTGACCGTCGGGCTTCCGCACCGCAACAGAGTATCTGTCGCCGTTGCGCATCATGATGCCTTCCATGACTGCCTGACCGCCGATATTTGATGATTTCTGCAAGTTATTCTCCTAATGACATTTGTTTTCGTCTTTTTCCGCACTGCCCTGAAGCGGGCGTTACGCTGAGACGATATAAAGAAGGGGACAGCATACCTGCCGTCCCCGATACTCTCTGTTATGACCTCTATTACTTGCCCAGATTGTATTTCTTGTTGAATCTCTCGATACGTCCGCGAGCCTTGGCAGCCTTCTGCTGGCCTGTGTAGAACGGATGGCACTTGGAGCAGATTTCAACGTGGATCTCTTTCTTTGTTGAGCCTACAGTAAAGGTATTTCCGCAGTTGCAGGTCACTGTAGCCTGGTAGTAATTCGGATGTAATCCTTCCTTCATCTTTTTCACCTCTTTATAAAAACTTTTACGTAGTTTTCTTATTCGCCTTTTTCATATAAGACAGCAAAAATGATTTTAACATAGTTAAGATTCATATGCAAGTACTCTTTTTACAGGATTTACTTCCATTTTGCAAGAATCTGGTCGACCACCATCTCATTGGTCGGTAATCTGGTGAACTCATCGATTATAGTCTCGACCGCATCCTCTGCCTTCAGGCCGTTCATGCGTCTTCTCATGATATCGACAGCCCTGCGCTCGCGGGGCGAAAGGAGAAGATCCTCTCTCCTGGTGCCGGATTTAATTATATCGATCGCAGGGAACATTCTTCTCTCCTGAAGTTTACGGTCGAGGATCAGTTCCATGTTGCCTGTACCCTTGAACTCCTCGTAGACAACGTCGTCCATTTTGCTGCCGGTATCGACCAGCGCAGTCGCGAGAATGGTAAGGCTTCCACCCTCCCGCATATTGCGCGCCGCGCCGAAGAATCGCTTCGGCATATAGAGAGCTGTCGGGTCAAGACCGCCTGACAGTGTTCTGCCGCTCGGCGCTACAATAATGTTATAGGCTCTTGCAAGGCGCGTGATAGAATCCAGAAGAATGATGACATCCTCCTTCTGCTCGACAAGCCGCTTCGCCCGCTCGATGACCATCTCGGAGACGCGCTTGTGATGTTCCGGAGTCTCGTCAAATGTGGAGTAAAGAATCTCTACGTGTTTCCCCTTCACCGATTCCTTCATGTCGGTGACTTCCTCAGGCCGCTCGTCGATGAGCAGAATAATAAGATATGTATTCGGATTCGCCGTGAGGATCGACTTGGCAATATCTTTCAGCAAAGTTGTCTTTCCAGCCTTCGGGGGAGAGACGATCATTCCGCGCTGCCCATAGCCGATCGGAGAAATTAGGTCGACGATCCTTGTTGCGCGGGATCCGTCCTGACGCTCCAGACGGATACGCCGGTTCGGGAAAATCGGAGTCATGTTTTCAAATGTAAGTCTGCGCCTTGCTTCATCTGCCGGCCGGTCATTCACGCGGGACACATAAATCAGCGCGCCGTACTTTTCGCCCTGCGCTTTTTCTCTCTTGTTGCCCTCGACCATGTCGCCCGTTTTCAGATTGAAGCGCCTGATCTGGGACGGAGAGACATAGACGTCCTCCTCGCCGGGAAGGAAATTCGCGCTGCGGAGGAACCCGAACCCGTCCGTCATGATCTCCAGAAGTCCGCGCACGGTATTACCCTGATCACCCGGAATTGCGCCCGGGACATACACGGATTTGTCACGCTTCTCCTCACGCTTTTCTTCTCCGGCAGAAGGCTCTGCCTTTGCTGCCTCATATGACGGAGCCTGTTCCGTCTCTTCTGTTTTATGAACGCGTTTTTGCGGCGGAGTCTGAATACTCTCCGAAGTTGTGCCGACAGATGCAGTATCGTCTTCCCGACTGTTCATCATCTGATCTTCGCAGGCGATATCCTGTGATACCGCCTTAGCTTCGGAGGCAGCGGCCTCTTCCGCTGCTGCCTCTCTGGCATCGAGTTCAAGCATCGCATCTATGATGACGGCTTTTTTCTGCGTGGACATTCCTCTGATACCGCGGGCTTTCGCAAGTTCTCTGAGGGTCTTTACAGGAAGACTCTGATACCTTTCTTTTGTCATAATATTTGGCATAAATATTTCCTTTTCTAATTATATCTCTTCCAGCTGCGCGGGGTCAGAAGGAGCAGCATCGGGAAAATCTCGAGACGCCCTGCCAGCATATCGAATATAAGTACGCACTTGGTCAGCGGAGAGAAGAACGAATAGTTGCCGGTGGGACCTACGAGATTCAGACCCGGACCTATGTTATTCAACGTCGCGGCTACTGCTGTGAAGTTTGTCGTAAAATCAAAATTGTCAACTGATACTAAAAGTGTGGATAAAAGGAAAATAGTAAAATATATCGCGATAAAAACGTTCGTGTTCCGGATGGTCTCGTGAGCCACGGAAGCACCGTCGAACTGGATTTTTTTGATCCACCGCGGGTGGATAATATTGTCGACTTCCTTCTGGATCGTCTTAAATACGATAACAAATCGGGATACCTTCATACCGCCGCCGGTCGAACCCGCACAGGCACCGATGATCATAAGGAGGACCAACAGCGTCTTGGTGAGTTCCGGCCATTTGTCAAAATCGGCCGTCGCGTATCCCGTCGTGGTGATGATCGTGCCGACCTGGAAAGCTGCATGGCGCAGCGATTCGCCGAAACCGTACATGCCGGAGATATTGATTGTAATGATCACGATTGATATAAGGACAAGGGAGATGTATGCTCTCACTTCTGTCATTCCGAACGCGAGCTTCAGCTTTTTAGCGACAAGGTAAAAATAAAACTGAAAATTGATACCGCAGGCGATCATGAAAACCGTCGTTATGATCTGCAATGATGCGGAGTAGCTCATGTAGCTGTCATTCTTGACGCCAAAGCCGCCGGTTCCCACCGTGCCGAATGTGTGGCACAGCGCCTCAAAGACAGGCATCCCGAATGCGGCCAGCAGTATGAACTCTGTCACAGTGATAATAAAATAAATTGTATAGAGGATTTTTGCTGTGTCTCCGACCCTGGGAACGAACTTGCCCACGACCGGGCCTGGGCTCTCCGCTTTCATAAGATTAAATGTCGACCCGCCAAGAAGGGGAACGACGGCCAGCATGAAGACGAATATTCCCATGCCTCCGACCCAGTGAGTGAAGCTCCTCCAGAAGAGACTGCATTTGTTGAGCGGTTCGACCGCTGTGAGGATAGAAGCTCCTGTCGTCGTGAAACCTGATACAGTCTCAAATACCGCGTCGAGATAAGACGGTATATCTCCGTTCAGGGTGAACGGGAGCCCGCCGATCAGCGACATTACCAGCCAGGCCAGGGCTACAGTGACAAAGCCGTCGCGGCCATACACTTTCGTGCGCGTCGGCTTCCTGAGCGACATAAGTGTGCCGATTACGAGTGCTATGACGGCAGTAATCAGGAAAGATATACCTGCAGATTCGCGGTAAATAACAGCGACGATGCATGGGAGCAGAAGCATAACACTTTCAATCTTCAGGATCCATCCAAGAATATAAATGACCATTCCGTAATTCATGACCCGGACTCCTCCTTAATAAGCAAGAATATCATCCAGATCCCTGATCTTGTCCTTGCTGAGGACAACAAGGATGACAGAGTCACCGACTTCAATGGAATCATGTCCGGTAGGGGTGAACGCGCGCCCGTTCCTGAAAATCTTTCCTATCAGTATGTTCTTCTTGGTATTCAGCTTGACCAGCGGAATGCTGACAGCCCTTGTTTTTTCAGTGACGTGGAATTCAATAGCTTCGGCTTCGCCGTTGGCTATCTTGTAGAGGTTTTCTACGTTGCTTCCCATAGAAGCCCGCATGGAGCGGACGAACTGAATAATATACTCCGCTGTCGTCTCCTTCGGATTGACAACAGATCCGAGATCCAGACTGTCTATGACCTTTGTGAAGGACAGCTTGCCGACCTTGGTCACGGTCTTGACGTTCTCAGACTGGCTCCGGGCAAAGAGGGTCAGCATGATATTCTGTTCATCCATACCGGTCACCGCCGCTACGCCGTCGACTTTTTCGATTCCCTCCTCGAGGAGAAGATCCTCGTCGGTACCGTCGCCGCAGATGATCTCGGCATCCGGCAGCAGCTCGCTCAGCACTTCGCTGCGCTTAAGATCCTTCTCGATGATCTTGATCCCGATACCGCTGGCAGCCAGATTTTTCGCCATGTAATATGTCATCTTACCTCCGCCAATGATCATGACGTCGCGCACCCGATGCGTCTCGATACCGATTTTTCTGAAAAACTCGTGTGCCTGCTCATGTTCCGCGATAACTGACACAAGATCGCCCGCCTCGATCACGAAATCACCGGACGGGATGATGACCTGACCCTTTCTCCTCACGACAGCAACAAGGACATCCGTGCGGAGCTTTTGGTGAATATAGGTCAGCGGGTTGCCGACCATAAGACTCTTCTCCGGAATGCGCACTGTCAGAAGCTCGATTTTGCCCTTTGCAAACGTCTCAATGTCGATGGCTGACGGAAATCTGAAAATGCGCCCCATCTCCTCCGCTCCGGCGCTCTCGGGATTGATGAGCATGGCCAGACCGAAGCCTTTCTGAAGAAAGTCTCTCTCGTTGCTGTAGACAGGATTTCTTACTCTCGCGATCGCCGCAAGATTGCCGGTCCTCTTGCCGATCACACAGCACAGAAGATTCTTCTCATCCGAGTCAGTGACTGCGATCAGAACATCGGCGGATTCTATCCCCGCCTCCTTGAGAGTCGTGTAGCTCGTTCCGTCGCCGACCATAGCCATAGCGTCCATGCCGTCCGAGACGGCGCGGAGTTTGTTGGGGTTGTTGTCAATGACGGTGACATCATACCCCTCATTGCAGAGCTGCTTTGCTATTGTAGAGCCTACTTTGCCGCACCCTACTATAATAATGTTCATAAACATCCTCCTAAAGAAAACGAAGATGCACTCAAAAAAGCCTTATCATAAGGCTTCTTTTCAGCAGTATCAAAAACTCACGTGAATGCATAGTCCGAATATTCGCTCCGGATTCGGAGCTTGTTGAAGATAAGTTATATTCTAAATTATTATACAACAATGTTGTGAAGATAGCACTAAAAAAATCACCGATCAGGGACGGTTCTTTTCGCGTGATTAAATGGCTGTGACAGTTCAGGCAGGCTGCCACCAAGCAATGTTTTTCTAACGAAGATGGATGCACTTTTTCCGGAAGCTAATTATGAGCGCAGCCTGTCTGAACTTTCACCTCCGCTCAATAAAGCGCTCCGTCTCCTGCATGATCTTATAAAGTTCCTTCATATCTGTAAATACATCTCCGCTCTCGAGCGAATGATTTGCGCACGGGATCAGCGAGCAGGAAATCCCCCGACTTTCGCAGATGCCGCAGATGCGGCTCTTCTCCTTCCCGACCCAGGGATCCGCATCGCCCGTGAATGCTATTGCGTCTCCGAAATCAAATGCAAATGTCTCTTCAAGCGGAGTATAGAGGACCATCCTGATCCGATCCCGCGCCGGACTCTCCGAAGCAATTTCAGCGGCGACCGCGGTCCCGATGCTCTTTCCGATAAATAAGATATCATCATAGGCACAGAGGTCAGTACCTGACAGCTTATCTATCGCCTGCTCCAGCGCGATCCGAAATGACTGCTCCATCCTTCCCCGGTCACCCATGATCTTCGGCGGAAAACCTTTGTAATCCATGATCAGAACATCGCAGCCGTGAGCCGCCGCGATCCGCCTGCTGAAATACATGAGAGGCTTGTCGGGTGTGTAACCGATGCCCGGGAAAAAGACTGCCAGTTTGTTCATTTTATCCTCCCTTTTCGTTCAACGAACGTCACAGTTTCCTGTATTAACTCTCTTTCAGAAAACAAAAATCCGGAAACACCTTCATGGTATTTCCGGAAATGATTTCTCGTGAAGCATCGGGGACTCGAACCCCGGACAACTTGATTAAAAGTCAAGTGCTCTACCACCTGAGCTAATGCTCCGTAACTGGGCTAGTTGGATTCGAACCAACGAATGCAGCAGTCAAAGTGCTGTGCCTTACCCCTTGGCGATAGCCCATCGATCACCAAAGTTCTGCAGAACTTTGCTGCTAAAGGTGGATAGTGGGACTCGAACCCACGGCCTCCAGAGCCACAATCTGGCGCGCTAACCAACTGCGCCATACCCACCATACGACGTGCCTGAAGAGACTCGAACTCCCGACACACGGCTTAGAAGGCCGTTGCTCTATCCAGCTGAGCTACAGGCACATAGCCGCCAGACGCCTCGTATGAGACGAAAGCGGGTGATGGGAATCGAACCCACATGTCCAGCTTGGAAGGCTGGTGTTCTACCACTGAACTACACCCGCAAACGAAGTATAAATATAAAACTTAAATCGGGGTGACAGGATTCGAACCTGCGGCTTCCTGGTCCCAAACCAGGCGCTCTAGCCAAGCTGAGCCACACCCCGTCGCCTCGGCGTCATTTTGCTCTCGCACAACGCTTGATTATTATATTAAAAACATTTTGTTTTGTCAACAGGGTTTTTCAGTTTTTCATAATTTGTTTGAAGGCTTGTTTGAAGGCTTGTTTAGAGGCAGTTCAGACGGGCTGTACCGAAGTCCCATAGATCGGCGCAGGGCATTCATCTTCATCGAAAAACGTCGGTCCTGCCCTGCGAGCCAGCAAGATGCTGCGCATCTTTCGATCTCTCGGTCGGACCGACAATGTTTTTCTCACGAAGATGAATGCCCTGCGCCGGTTACGCATAACAAGAACAGCCTGTCTGAACTGCTGCCATATTTAAATCAACACGTCTCACATTCCCGAATAAAACAACGTTACGTTCACCGAATCAATACCCTGGACAAGGAGCACCCTCAAATAATTATAGGTTCAACTTATACCAAGATAGTCTTTTTCCGTATTAACACTATTTTTGATTTCCTAGTAAAATACTAGACAAGCAAAGGAGGCATTATGAAAAGCATAAAATTTAAACGATGGTTCGAGATCACGGCATATCCCCGAATGTGAAGCGAATCAGATCAGATGATAAGAATAATCAGATAACACTATTAAATGAAAGCACACCGTCAGGCACACGTATATACGCAGGGATTCGGGCAAAAAGTATCGTCGGTCCGAATCCTGCGCCGATAGACCGGCAGCGAGATCAGGATTATTAGCCCTGACGGCAGAATATATAAGGAGAGAGAAAAAATGGCTAAAATTACACAGGAAACAGCAAAATCATGGAGATTCGAGACCAAGCAGCTTCACGTAGGTCAGGAAGATTACGATCACGCCACCGATTCGAGGGCAGTGCCGATTTATCAGACCTCTTCGTTCGTATTCAGGAACAGCCGGCACGCCGCCGACCGCTTCGCCCTTAAGGATGCGGGCAACATTTACGGCCGCCTCACGAACCCGACCGAGGACATTTTCGAGCAGCGCATCGCAGCCCTGCACGGAGGCATCGCTGCCCTGTCCGTCAGCTCCGGCGCCGCTGCCATCACCTACGCAATTGAAAATGTCGCTCTCTCAGGAGATCATATCGTTGCCGCAAAGAACATCTACGGCGGCACCTACAACCTGCTCGCCCACACGCTGGTGGATTACGGCATCGAGACGACCTTCGTGGATCCGCTTGTTCTTTCCAATTTTGAGAATGCAATCAAAGAGAACACGAAAGCTCTCTATATCGAGACGCTCGGCAACCCGAACGGTGAGGTCGTGGACATCGAGGGCGTCGCGGAGATTGCTCACAGACACGGAATACCGGTCATTATCGATAATACATTTGCAACACCATATCTTCTGAGACCGATCGAGCACGGCGCGGACATCGTCGTGGAATCGGCCACGAAGTTCATCGGCGGTCACGGCACTACTATCGGCGGCGTGATCATCGACGGCGGTACATTCGACTGGGCAGCCCACGCAGAAAAGTTCCCGCAGCTCACACAGCCGAATCCGTCCTACCACGGAATCAGCTTTGTTCAGGCAGCAGGACCTGCAGCCTTCATCACAAGGATCCGGGCGATTCTCCTTCGCGACACAGGCTCCACGCTCTCACCGTTCCACAATTTCATTTTCCTCCAGGGTCTTGAAACTCTCTCACTGCGCGTTGACCGCCACGTTGAGAACACTCTGAAGGTCATTGAGTATCTTAAGACAGTACCCGAGGTCGAGAGCATCAGCCATCCGTCGCTGTCAGAGGATCCGGAGCAGAAACGCCTGTATAACGAGTACTTCCCGAACGGCGCTGGTTCGATCTTCACGTTCCGCATCAGAGGCGGCGCCAGGGAAGCCCAGGCTTTCATCGACAGGCTGCAGCTTTTCAGTCTTCTTGCAAATGTAGCTGACGTCAAGTCCCTCGTCATCCACCCGGCAAGCACGACCCACTCAGAGCTCAGCCCTGAGGAACTCATCGACCAGGGTATCTATGACAATACGATCCGCCTGTCGATCGGAACGGAGCATATCGATGACATCATTGCTGACCTTGCCCAGGCATTTGCAGGCTGACTGCTGAAAATGAGCAGATAATATCCGCCGCCAATAGAGCGGAGGTCATCTGACACAGATAAGTAAAAGACCGGCTGCGGAAGCTGTTATCTCTCCGCGGCCGGTTCTTTTATACTCCTTATTCTTCGTTCTTGCACAGCATCGTTTTCGGTGCTATACTTCATGTGTCATATCTTTTGAGCGGCCGTGGCGGAATTGGCAGACGCGCAGGATTTAGGTTCCTGTACCTTGCGTGTGTGGGTTCGAGTCCCACCGGCCGCATTTTTATGCGATTTTTTAATCTGACCCGGATTCAAGTCCCGTTCTATTTATCCCCAGAACGATATTTTTCCGGATCTTGACAGATAGTTCACTGTGAAATGAAGCTTTCCGAATCTGTCGATCTCCATCACGACATAGCTCGGTTTTCTGCCCTCCTGCCTCGGATACTGCAGGCTGCCCGGATTTATGACCGTGACGCCTCCCGGCCCCGCGATCTGAACGTCAGGGCGGTGCGTGTGTCCGTACATTGCCACCTCGCAGTTTTTTTCCTTAGCGAGCTCCACCAGCTCCCTTGTGTCCCAGGCGACACCGTAATAGTGCCCGTGGGTCACAAAAATCCTGTGGCCTTCCAGTGAGATCACTATGTCTTTCGGAAGGTTGCCTCCGAAGTCATTGTTTCCTCTGACAAATGTGCAGGGGGCATCGACAATGCCGGGAATCACGTCCTCATCTCCCTCCACGTCACCGCAGTGAATGCAGTAATCCACCTTCCGGATTTTTTTTACCACTCTCTTTAGATTCTCCAAATGGCCGTGCGTATCGCTGATAATCAGCACTCTCATCATATAACTGACTCCATTTCTAATTCAGTCCTGATTTTCTCTCTCATAGCCCGGAGGGCCTTTCCCCTGTGGCTGATCGCGTTCTTCTCCTCGGGGGCAAGTTCAGCGCTGTAGCAGCCCTTCTCAGGGACGAAGAAGATGGGATCATAGCCGAAGCCGTTTGCACCTTTTTCTTCGTAGCCGATCCGTCCCTCGAAGGTCTCCTCCGAGAGGAGCTCTCTCCCATCCGGGAACACGCACGCGATCGCGCACACGAACCTTGCCGTGCGCTTCTCGTCCGGAATCCCCTCGAGCCTTTCAATCAGGTTATTGTTCTTAATATGGTAGGATGTGTCCTCCCCCATATACCTTGCCGAATAGATGCCCGGTTCTCCGCCCAGCGCGTCAATGACAAGTCCGGAATCATCGGCCATGGTGACCTCGCCGGAAGCCTGACAGACAGTCCTTGCTTTGATCAGAGAGTTTTCTGCAAATGTAGTTCCGGTCTCATCAATGGGAACATCATATCCCG
Organism: Lachnospiraceae bacterium; assembly: GCA_045112915.1. GTDB lineage: Bacteria > Bacillota > Clostridia > Lachnospirales > Lachnospiraceae > Chordicoccus. The sequence continues at coordinate 23,578 of JBGUIK010000051.1, read as the reverse complement.
CATCCTTCATAGACACAACTTCAATTCCCAGCTCACCCAGGATCGCGTTCACTTCCCGCAGCTTGCCCTGATTACCGGTCGCAAATAGAAATCTCATCTCATCTTCCTTTCCGCCCAGCGTCCGTAATTCGCGTTTTAGGCGGTTTCGGTCCCTGGTACTCATAAAAGTATGTCTTCATCATTCCGTTATAAATCTTGCGGTTTTTAGTGGCTTTCCGGCCTATTTGACGCTCAGCTTCGTCGTAAGCTGTGATCACGTACATGGACCAGGAGTCCAGAGCTTCGTAAGCTTTGCCGAGTGCTCCGTAGATCTCGGGAAGATTCGCTCTGTCCTCGATGCGCTCGCCGTAGGGCGGATTCGTGATAATGAATCCGTATTTCTTCGGGTGGCTCAGCTCGCTGACGCTTCTTTTCTGAAAATGTATATGACCGAGCACGCCTGCCGCCTCAGCATTATCTCTGCAATGGCGGATCGCCATGGGATCTATGTCATAGCCCTGAATATCGCTCTCCGGCACACGCAGGATCTTCGCGCGGGCTTCCTCCCTGGCTCTTTCAAATGCCCCCTTCGGCACTATGGAATCCCAGGACTCCGCAAGGAAATCACGTTTTAGGCCCGGCGCAATGTTGGCTGATATCATTGCCGCCTCTATCGGAAATGTTCCGGATCCGCAGAACGGATCGACAAGTATGCGTCCCCGCCTCCACGGCGTGAGAAGAATCAGAGATGCCGCAAGAGTCTCTGAGATCGGCGCTATGACCGGCGATACCCGATATCCTCGCTTGTGAAGGGATGTACCGGTCGTGTCAAGTCCTACCGTCACGATATCCTTCTTCAGAGAGATTCTGAGGGGATAGGAAGCACCCGTCTCGGGCAGCCACTCAAGACCGTAGGCCTTCCCCATACGGGCTGCCATAGCCTTCTTCATGATTCTCTGAATATCCGACGGCGAGAACAGTTTGCTCTTTACAGAAGAAGCCTTGGCTGCCCAGAATTTTGCGTCACGCGGCAGGTAGTCCTCCCACGGCACTGCCCTGGTCGCCTCAAAGAGTTCGTCGTAGGTCGCTGCCGGGAACTCCGCCACCTTGAGCAGGATGCGCTCCGCGGTGCGAAGTCCGATATTTGCCACAGCCGCCGTAGATTCATCCCCTGCAAATGTCACCCGGCCGTCATCTACCGATATGACCTCAAGCCCCAAATCTCTAATTTCACGTTTTAATACTGCCTCAAGTCCGAAGTGACATGGTGCAATATATTCGATTTTGTTCATACGATGCATCCATTTCTGAAAATTTTGACACAATAGTTAATAAAGTTTTAATATTTTTATTGCAATTTTTCGCCATAGTGGCTATAATAACCTTTGTAAAAAGAATTTACCCTTCAAAAATTTTTTTTACATTAACCCCTTATTAATTATTTATACTCCCCAGATACGGCGTCGAAAGCTCCCCTTTCGGCGCCGTATCGCTTTATCTCATCAGCTGCGCAATCCTCCTGCCGACGTTCGCTTTTACCCGCAGAGCACGCAGGCGCGGACGGCAGCAAAAGCGAAGACCGCAGTGCACATACGTGCCCCGCTTGTGTCTGTACAGCCTTCATCAGGGACTCCGTCTCTCAGGAGTTGAAATACCTGTCAATGCCATTTGCTATTCCTGTCACGATCTTGGTCTGCCCCGCCGCCGATGCCATGAAAAGATCATCCGACTGATTGGACATGAAGCCCATCTCGACAATAGTCACAGGCATCTTTGCCCAGTTTATACCGGTCATGTCATCGCCTTCGAGCAGTCCGAGATTTCTGAGACCTGTAGCTGCGCAATAGCTGTCAATGATGCATTTTGACAGTTTCCGGCTGCCTGAAATGACCGAAGACGTAAGATACCTGTTCGAGGTCGATGGCATATAGCAGAGCGCTCCGTGAGGCGAAGAAGAGTTGTCATCGCCGTTTGCGTGAATTCGGACAAATATATCCGCGCCTGCATTGGCAGCCATCGTAGCTCTCTCAGCATTCGAGATATTGACATCGTGGGTCGTACGGACCATATAGACATTGTAGCCCCGGTTCTCAAGTTCCTTCTGAAGTTTGAGGGCGACCTGAAGATTGAGCTCGTACTCATTCAATCTGGACCACGGTCCGTATGTACCGGAGGAAACTTTCTGCTTATATGTCGATGAACCCGGACCGATCGGCTCCCTGCCCGTGTTCTGTTTCCTCTGATGTCCGGCATCAATGGCGACAATATAGGACTTTTTCGGTGTAGTCGGTGTGAGGTCCCATCTCTCATGCAGCCAGTTCCTGTGCTGAGCGAGCTCGACATTCGCGCCGCTCCATGCCCGGTTACCGTTTCCGACCGTGTAATCGCCAAGCTTGGTGACCATCGTATAGGTGCCGGTACTGTTAAAATCGGCCAGCCTGAAATACTGGTAGTCGTGTTCCAATTTCGAAAACTGCATGATATTCTGACCAATCTTGGGCTTGCCCGTGTTCACGTGGAGATATTTCCCCGACGTGACATTAGAGATCCTGTAATAGCCGCCCGACTTATATGTCACCTTGAACTTCTGTCTGTTGTTATCCACCGCATTTGCAGTGCGGATGTTTCCGCGGTCCGCTGTGGATCCTCCGGCAACCTCCATTCTGAGATTTGTATTTTTGAGGTTCGTGAACGTGTATGTCCCGTTAGGTACCTCACGTTTGCCGTCGACTCTCTCAAATGAGAACAGGCGGTCCGTAGTATTCCACTTGTCGTAGAGGTACACGTTGGTGCCGTTAACGGGCTTAGTGTCCTGCAAAGTGAGGACCCTGTTGCGTGTCGACATGCGTATGAAGTAATACCCCTTGCCGTCACTCTGGATCTTCCAGGTCTGGGTATTCTTCGCGCTCATAGTGCCCTGCTGCACATTCTCGCGATTGGCCGCCCCCTTATCCTTGGGTTCAATTGCCATAGATGAATTTACCGGCGAGAGAATGAATGTACCATCGCTTCTGGCGAAAACTGTGATTTGGGACGCTGCAGCACGCTTTGCGTCTCTGATTTCAATATTGGCTCCGTTTTTTGTCGAAGCCCCGGCGACGTAAAGAGTCTTGGTGTCGTCAAGCTTTGCGTGGATCACATATGTGCCGCTCTTTATCGGCGCATCTTCCGCTTTCTCGAAAACGAACATCTGATTATTTTCCCCGGTATATGCAGCAGTGCGGGCGTTGACTTTTGCGGCCGCCTTCGTTCCGTCAGCCTCGACGACGCACTTTGTGCACTTAGGCTTGATAATAACAGATCCGTCTGCTGCCTTCAGCAGGTAGAATTTTTCAGCGTCATTAGCGTTTCTCCAGAAGGTCTGCATATTAGCCCCTACTTCGCTGCTGCCGCCCCACACGTTCAGAGACAAACCGCTGTCATAATTATAAATATCGTACAATCCGCCGCCGCGTCTGGTTATGACCCATCTCTGCTCAACTGACTCATCGAACTTCTGAAGCTCAACATTGGCGCGAATAAGATCAGACTTGCCGGCAGTACCGAGAATAAATGTCTGATCAAGCTTTGACTTAATATAGTAGATTCCGGTCACAAGATTGGCATCCTCGGCGGGAAGAGCTGCGGCACCGACGACCTCAGATTCTGCCTCACTGATTCCCGTGACGGTGTCACTGTCAACGGTCATAGACACATCGCTCTCGTCCGACGGAATCGCTTCTGACGCCAGCTCCTCCGGCGCGAACGACGGAGCCTCTTCATCCTCGGATAACTCAGCATCCAAAGAAGGTGCTGCATCCTCCGCGTCATCGTCTGTCAGCTCATCATAGACGCTTTCTGCTGTAGTGAGCTGATCCGCGTCTTCTGTCTCCCCTAAGGATTCGTCCCCCTGCGGAGCAGAGACAGCCGCTGTCTCCGGCGTATCCGCGTAAGCAGGTACAGCGCACGTACCTACAAGTACCGCCATAAGCACAGCCAAAAGTCTTTTTTTCATAACTTTCCTCCTCTAAATAGTCTGAAGTTCCTCAATTTCTCCTATAAGAAGTTCGTAGAGAAGCTCGGATGTTTCTTCAGTATAATGAAGCGTGTCTGTCGTGGAAAATCCCGCTTCTCGAAGAAGCGTACCGGTGTCGACAAACTGTATCTGCGGATCCAGGCCTTCTTTGACCGTCCGATTGAATTCATCAACGTCTTCGGGGTCAAATACTCCCGCTGTGACCGGATTGACGGAATTCATATAGAGGTCAGCACCTCGTTCATCCTTAAGACGTTTTCCCCAGTCATTAAGAGCAGTCACATATCTGTCTGCATTCTGCATATCAGATATGCCTGTCATCACAATGACACAAGAGAACTTGCGGTCCGATTCAATGAGCTCCGGCAGCGCTTCGCGGTCAAGCCATTCGAGATCTGCCCCGCTCTGTGTAATGAACTCTATATGATCCTCCTTGTGCGCGAACGGAATCAATTCACCTGCTCTGCCGTCCCCGAGAACGATATAATGACGCGCTTTCTGACCCGGCTGCCCATCGCCGAGAATATTCAGAAAACATACACCGGCAATAAAAAGGACCAGAATACCTGCGAGAACCTTCTTCATCGTATCTCCCCCCTTTTATACACAGTGTATGATAACACATTAGCACCGGTCAGACAAATAAAAACAGATCCAAGTTTTTGCCCTCTGTCTGCCAGATTCCTGCTCCTGCCTACGCAAAAAGAGGAATCCCCGTATTGAGATGCACTCAATACAGCAATTCCTCCTTCATTCGTTACTCACAATCATTCAGCATTCAGCTGAACAACTTATGCCTTATGCCCTGATTCGATTCTCGATCGCTGCTCAGACAGATTATACAAGCTCGAGAAGAACGGTCATAGCACCGTCGCCCTTGCGCTGGCCGATCTTGACGATACGTGTGTAACCGCCGTTACGACCGACATACTTCGGAGCAACATCTTCAAACATCTTCTTGACCATGTCGACCTGCTTTGTATTCTTCTTGCGGCCTTTGCCTTCTTCCGGGACTTCCTTGATCGGATAGAATACGCGAAGCATTTTTCTTCTGGCATTCATTCTGGACGGAAGGTCCTTCTGAATCTCTTTCTCGACCTCATCAAAAACAGTTACGCGCTTGCCGTCGACAACTTCCTTGACGCGCTTACCGTTAGCGTCTTTTCTGGCGACCTTGGCTTTGACCGTGACTGTCTCAAAGTTATCTTTCTCTTTTACTGCAAGAGCGATGAGACCTTCAGCGATTCTGCGAACTTCCTTGGCCTTGGCTTCTGTAGTGACGATCTTGCCATGATAAAGAAGCATGGTGACCTGGTTTCTGAGAAGAGCTTTTCTCTGTGCTGCTGTTCTGCTGAGTTTTCTGTATCCAGACATTTAAGTAATCCTCCATTTCACGGGACGTTGCCGCCATGCTCTTCGGTCTTACTGACGGTCGCTTACCCCCGCTCTTATTAATCTTCGCTCGGCTTCAGAGAAAGACCAAGCTCCTTGAGTTTTGCGAGAACTTCCTCGAGAGACTTGCGGCCCAGATTGCGGACCTTCATCATATCCTCGGAAGTCTTGTTGCACAGTTCTTCAACTGTGTTGATGCCTGCTCTCTTCAGGCAGTTATAAGAACGAACGGAAAGTTCAAGCTCATCGATATTCATCTCAAGAACCTTTTCTTTCTCGTTGTCCTCTTTCTCGATCATGACTTCAGCGGACTTTGCAGTCTCTGTCAGATCGATGAAAAGCTTAAGGTGCTCACTGAGGACCTTAGCTGCAAGGCTGACGGCTTCTTCGGGATTCAGGGTGCCCTTTGTCCAGACATCCAGTGTGAGCTTGTCAAAGTCAGTCTGCTGACCGACACGAGTATTCTCGACGGTCATGTTGACGCGCTCGACCGGTGTGTAGATGGAATCCACCGCGATCACACCGATCGGCTGATCATCTGACTTGCCTTTCTCGGCACTGATATAGCCTCTGCCCTTTGTGATTGTCATTTCAATGTAAAGTCGGCAATCCGCTCCGCCGTTCAGAGTTGCGATCGGCTGTTCCGGATTCATGATCTCGATATCAGAATCAGCCTGAATATCGGATGCATGTACTACGCCTTCGCCTTCATATTCAATGTATGCCGTCTTCGGTTCGTCCGTATCGGAATTGTTGCGGATCGCAAGGCTCTTCAGATTGAGAATGATCTCAGTGACGTCTTCTTTGACGCCCGGAATCGGGCTGAATTCATGAAGCACGCCGCCGATCTTGACCTGACTTACCGCAGCGCCCGGGAGAGATGAGAGCATAATTCTTCTCAATGAATTTCCAAGCGTTGTGCCATATCCTCTTTCAAGAGGTTCGACTACAAATCTGCCAAATTTCTTATCATCTGATAATTCCGCAACTGTAATCTTCGGCTTGTTAAAATCAAACACTAAGTATACCCTCCTTTGGGATTGTGGTGCACATTTCCGGCATATGATCAGTTATTACTTAGAATACAACTCGACGATAAGCATTTCGTTGACCGGTACATCGATCAGCTCTCTTGTCGGAACTTCCTTGACAACACCGGACATATGCTCTGTATCAGCCTCGAGCCATTCCGGAACTGCACGGCCTGCTGTTGCAGCAAGGATGCCGTTCTCTGCCTTATATCTCGGAGAAGACTGTTTCTTCTCTTTGATTTCGATCTTATCGCCTGCCTTTACCTGGTAGGACGGGATGTTGACTGTCTTGCCGTTGACCAGAACATGCTTATGGTCTACGATCTGACGAGCCTCACGTCTTGTGCGTGCAAATCCGAGACGGAAAAGAACATTGTCAAGACGAAGCTCGAGCATAGCCATGAGGTTCTCACCTGTCATGCCCTTCATGCGGTCAGCTCTCTCATAATAGTTACGGAACGGCTTCTCAAGTACGCCGTAGATGAATTTTGCTTTCTGCTTCTCGCGGAGCTGCTGACCGTATTCGGAAACTTTACGGGTGCTTCTCTTGAGTTCGCGAGTAGACTTCTTGTCAATACCGAGATATGCGGGCTCAATACCGAGAGCTCTGCATCTCTTAAGATACGGTACTCTATTTACTGCCATTTATTATGGACCTCCTAATGAACTGAGCTAATCAATACGTTATACGAAGTTATACTCTCCTTCTCTTCGGCGGACGGCATCCATTGTGCGGAACCGGAGTTACGTCCTCAATGCTCACTACCTGAAGACCTGATGCAGAGAGTGCACGGATTGCTGCTTCTCTTCCTGAACCCGGACCCTTGACAAAGACTTCAACTGTCTTGAGACCGTGCGGAAGAGCTGCCTTCGTTGCAGTTTCTGCTGCCATCTGAGCTGCATAGGGAGTAGATTTCCTTGAACCGCGGAATCCAAGGCCGCCTGCGGAAGCCCATGAAAGAGCATTTCCTCTGGCATCCGTCAGCGTAACAATAGTATTATTGAAAGAAGACTGGATATGTGCCTGTCCATGTTCAACGTTTTTCTTGACCTTACGTTTTGTATTGGTCGTTTTTCTCTGTACCTTTGCCATAAAAACTAACCTACTTTCCTTTCGTAGTTACGTGCTTTACTTCTTCTTGTTAGCGACTGTACGTCTCGGGCCCTTGCGGGTTCTGGCGTTATTCTTTGTGTTCTGTCCGCGAACCGGAAGACCTTTTCTGTGACGAATGCCTCTGTAGCATCCGATTTCTGTGAGGCGCTTGATGTTCATAGCGACTTCACGGCGAAGGTCACCTTCTACGACGCATGTCTCATCCATGACGTCCTTGATACGGATGACTTCTTCATCTGTCAGATCACGTACACGTGTATCCGGATTAACATTTGCGTCCCTAAGGATCCTTGAAGCCGTTGTCCTGCCGATACCATAAATATAGGTAAGACCGATCTCAACGCGCTTATCTCTTGGTAAATCAACACCAGCTAAACGAGCCATTGTTTTCCTCCAACTGTAAGTTTCTTTTGTTTCTTTGTTACTTCGGGTTACTAGTTTCCTAATTGGGGCTAAGTATAAAGCCCAGCCATCCCGCGCCCGGTGATGACCTTTCCGGCACAAAAAAGATTTGATGACGCGTACCGGTATTAAGCACTAATATCGGCTCATAAGCTGATATATAGTATACAGTTCGTGCAGCCGCGCTACGAACTGGTATTAACTTAATATGTAGCTTTTAATTAACCCTGTCTCTGTTTGTGCTTCGGATTCTCGCAGATGATTCTGATTGAGCCCTTACGCTTGATGACTTTGCACTTCTCACACATAGGTTTAACGGAAGATCTAACCTTCATTTATTGAACCTCCTTTCCGAAAACAGCGCTCAAGGCGCACAAAAGTCCGCATACTAGTATACTAGTCTGCGGACTCTTTTGCAAGCATTAATTTATTTTTTTTAAATTGTGGTATTTTGCCTTATTTATCACGCCATACGATGCGTCCTTTGTCCAGATCATACGGGGAAAGCTCAATTGTGACCTTATCACCCGGAAGAATTCGGATGAAGTTCATGCGAAGCTTCCCGCTGATGTGCGCAAGAACAACATGCTTATTCTCAAGTTCGACCTTGAACATGGCGTTCGGAAGTTTCTCAAGAACAACACCTTCTACTTCAATAGCATCTGCTTTAGACATATAATTTAAATCCTCCTTATTAAAAGCATGCTTTTATATCATCTGACATAGTTGTATCGAATGGCGCCCTCCCGCTCACCGGTCCGGAATCAGAGACCGGTCAACAGTTCCGACTCATCGTCCCGAGTCAGAGACAGGTCAAACGTCCCGACTCACTTTACCGAGTCAGGTGCATGTCAATATCTCCGGTTCTCCGTCTCTGATCAGCACCGTATTTTCATAGTGAGCAGAAAGTGATCCGTCAGCAGTATACACCGTCCATCCGTCGTCCGACTGCTGTACTCCGGCCGCGCCGGCATTTATCATCGGTTCGACCGCGATCGTCATGTTGGGAACGAGCAGCAGCCCTCTCCCCTTCTGCGCGGTATTCGGCACCAGCGGCGGTTCATGGAGATGGGTCCCTATCCCGTGTCCTGTAAATTCCCTGACGACACCGAAGCCAAATGACTCTGCATAAGACTCCACTGCGCCGGAAATATCATACAGATGATATCCGGCTCTCGCATATTTCATTCCTTCGAAAAAACTGTCTCTCGTGACCTCAATAAGTTTTTGCGCCTCAGGTGATATTGCCCCTACGCCCCAGGTCCTTGCGGCATCCGAGTGCCAGCCTTTCCATATGAGACCGGCATCAAGAGATACTATATCGCCTTCTTTTAATACTCTCTCCCCGGATGGAATTCCATGTACGATTTCGTCATTGACAGAGACGCAGATCGATGCGGGATACCCTCCGTAGTTCTTAAAATTGGGAACGCCGCCTTCTTCGAGTATCAGCCGTTCACCCAGCTCATCAATAGATTTTGTCGTGATGCCGGGTTTGATGAACTCGCGGAGGGCTTCATGCACGCGGGCTAACTTATGTCCCGCTATCCGCATGAGTTCAATTTCTTCGTCCGTCTTAACGCTCTGCGCGATCCTCATCAGCCAAGAAGTTCCTTGATATCCGCAAATACTTTATCCATATCCTGTGTTCCGTCGACCGAAACGAGGATACCTTTGGCCTTGTAGTAATCAATCAGCGGCTGAGTCTGGGCATGATACACATCGAGCCTTGTCTTTACAGTCTCGGGCTTGTCATCATCCCTGAGAATCAGCTTCTGACCGCATGTATCGCACACTCCTTCGACCTTGGGCGGATTGAAAACGACATGATAAGTAGCACCGCAGCCAACGCACGCGCGTCTGCCTGACATGCGGCTGATAATGGCTTCATCCGGAACGTCTATATCAAGCGCGTAATCTATCTTCTGCCCCATTTTGGCAACTGCAGCATCGAGTGCCTCTGCCTGCGGGATCGTTCTCGGGAATCCGTCGAGAACATATCCGTTCACGCAGTCATCCTGAATGATGCGGTCCGCAACGAGATCACATACCAGTTCATCCGGGACAAGCTTGCCGGCATCCATGTAAGATTTGGCCTTCTTGCCGAGTTCCGTACCGCCCTTAATATTCGCGCGGAAAATATCACCGGTCGAGATATGCGGAATGCCATACTCTGCAGCGACTCTTTTAGCCTGTGTTCCTTTTCCTGCACCCGGTGCGCCAAGCATAATGACCTTCATGTCTTTACCTCCTCGTTAATACTTGATAAATCGAACTATCTGCGGGCACGCCGCGCGTGCCGTATTCTTACTGATTTCTGCACTATCTATAAGTATATCACGAGAAGCCCGGTATTGAAAATCACTTTTATCATTCCCTTGTATAAAATCGCAGACTGCGCCGGGATTCAATACCGGCGCAAGCATTATCTTCATCGAAAAACGCCGGTCCTTCCCTGCGAGCTAGCAGAATGCTGCGCATTCTTCGATCTCTCGGTCGGACCGACAATGTTTTTCTCACGAAGATAAATGCATTGCTGCCGGTACCGTATTGCAAGAGCAGTCTGCTGTAAGTAATATGTGGTATGTGAGCAGGTTACCGCTCACAGCCAATATGACAACGCTACGGCACGAGATTTACATATTCAATCGGAAAGCATTCGCAGGGCGAACGAGAAACCTGAGAATGCTGCACTTTCCGTGACCAGAAGTATGCGAGCAGCGACTGACGGGAACGGAAAGTTGCAGATGCATTCGATGGTTTCGAAGTGAGAACAAGAGCTTTACGATGAATATGTAAACAAGTGCCGCAACTTTGTAGCAGATTGGCTGTGAGCAGTAACCGATTAACAAAACGGCTGCCGCGCTAGCGACAGCCGTATGATTCTTATGAATTAAGGAATCCTTTATAATTTCTGACGACCATCATCGACTCGATCTGCTTAACGGTCTCAAGAATGACACCGACGATAATGATGATGGATGTTCCGCCGAACGAAACACTGGCATTGAACACACCGTTGAAGAAGAACGGAATGATCGCGATGATCACAAGACCTGCCGCACCGATGAAAATGATGTAGCTCAGGATCTTGTTCAGATAATCCGATGTGGGCTTGCCGGGTCTGATGCCCGGGATAAAGCCGCCCTGCTTCTTCATATTGTCCGCGACCTCAAGCGGGTTGAACGTGATCGACGTATAGAAATACGCGAAGAAGATCACGAGGACAATGTACAGGATCAGTCCGATGTTGTAAATCGGATGTGTTATGCTGAACCAGTTATTCGAATTCAGGATACCAAGCAGGGTCCCGAACCAGCCAGTCGCATTCCTATGTCCGCTGAATGTCGCGATGATCGACGGGAAGGACATGATGGATGACGCGAAGATGACCGGGATAACTCCGGCTGTATTGACTTTGAGCGGAATGTGTGTCGACTGACCGCCGACCATACGCCTTCCGACCATTTTCTTCGAATACTGTACCGGAATATTTCTCTGTGCGCCGTTCAGGATAAGAACGAGCACAACCAATGCTACAATAATCGCGATGATGATGATAGCTGCCAGTCCGCCGCGAGCAATCGTCTTTCCCTTTACGAACTGTTCATAGAGGCTCGAAAGGTCATTCGGTACACGTGAAAGGATATTGATCAAAAGTACCATAGAGATACCGTTGCCGATTCCCTTCTCCGTGATCTGCTCGCCTATCCACATAAGGAATGAAGATCCCGCTGTGAGACTGACTACTACGACAACCGCTTTGGCAAAATCCATATCCGGAATCAGGCCCTGGTTTCCAAAACCGACTGCCATTGCAATCGATTCGAAAAGCGACAGACCAACCGTAAGATAACGGGTGATTGCTGTCAGTTTTTTCCTTCCATCCTCGCCATCCCGCTGCATCTCTTCGAGAGCCGGGATAGCGATTGTAAGAAGCTGAACTATAATAGACGCTGTGATATACGGAGTAATGGATAATGCCAGGATTGACATACTGGAGAATGAGCCGCCCGTGAACGCGTCAAAGAAATTGAACGCGTCACCTGACTGAGCAGCGAACCATTCAGCAAAATAGTCTCTGTTCACGCCAGGTACCGGAATCTGGCAACCCAGTCTGATGATGATCAGACACATAAGGATGAAGAACATCCTTCGTCTGATATCTTGAACCTTAAATGCATCCATTATCTTCCGAAACATCAGATCACCTCAACACTGCCGCCTGCTGCTTCGATTTTCGCCTTTGCGCTCTCACTTACAGCATTGACCTTAACGGTAAGCTTCTTTGTGAGTTCGCCCTTGCCGAGAACCTTGACACCATCCGCAAGTTTTGCAACAACGCCTGTCTCAAGAAGAAGCTCCGGTGTTACCACGGTGCCGTCTTCGAACTTCTCGAGATGAGCAACATTAACAACAACGATCTCCTTGGAATTGCGGTTCGTGAAACCTCTCTTCGGAAGTCGTCTGAACAGCGGCATCTGGCCACCTTCGAAACCTGGTCTCGGTGCTCCGGAACGAGCCTTCTGACCCTTATGTCCCTTACCTGCTGTCTTTCCGTTGCCTGAGCTCTCGCCGCGGCCTCTGCGGAAATTATCGCTCTGTCTGGAACCGGGAGCCGGCTTTAAATTCGATAAATCCATTATTGGCACCTCCTATTATACTTCTTCAACTTTTACGAGATAGCCGATTTTATGCAGCTGTCCGCGTGTTGCAGCGTTATCCGGAAGAATAACGGAAGAGCCGAGTTTATGGAAGCCCATAGACTCAATGACTTTCTTGTTCTTCGGAACAGCGCCGATCGTAGACTTAACAAGTGTGATTTTTAATTTCTTCTCTTCTGCCATTTCGGTGACCTCCTTACGCCATAATCTCTTCTACGGACTTACCGCGAAGACGGGCAACTTCCTCAGGAGTCTTGAGAGACTTGAGGCCGTTCAGCGTAGCAAAAACAACGTTCTGCTTGTTGTTGGAGCCGAGGGACTTTGTACGGATATTTCTGATGCCGGCAAGCTCGATGACTGCACGAGCCGGACCGCCGGCGATAACACCAGTACCTTCCGGAGCTCTCTTAAGGAGCACGGAAGCGCCGCCGAATTTACCATAAGTGTCATGTGTTACACTGTTGTAATCTGTTCTGGCAACAGAAATCATATGCTTCTGAGCATCTTCCTTACCCTTGCGGATAGCTTCCGGAATTTCAGCTGCCTTGCCGAGGCCTGCACCCACATGACCATTGCCATCACCTACAACGACAAGTGCGGAGAAACGCATGTTGCGACCGCCCTTAACGACCTTGGTGACGCGCTTGATGGCAACGACTCTATCTTCGAGACCGTTCTCATCTTTGTCGATTCTTTTATTCTCGTTCTGTCTCATGAGTATTCCCCTTCCTCTTAGAATGTAAGGCCGGCTTCTCTGGCTGCGTCAGCAAGAGCCTGGACCTTTCCATGGTAAACGAAGCCGCCACGGTCAAAGACTACTTCCTTGATTCCGGCCTGCAGAGCTCTCTCGCCGATCACTTTGCCGACGCGGGCTGCTGCTTCGATATTGTCTGTGTACTCAAGGCCTTCCTTAACGTCTGCCTGAAGTGTGGAAGCGGATACAAGGGTGACACCCTTCTTATCGTCAATAATCTGAGCATACATATGCTTGTTGCTGCGGAAGACTGCGAGTCTCGGACGCTCAGCCGTTCCGTGAATGTGGCCGCGCATTCTCTTATGTTTCTTCTGACGCGCAAGCGCTCTAGATGGCTTATTAATCATCTCTAAACTCTCCTTCCTTTATTTCTTACCAGTCTTACCGACCTTGCGGCGGATAATCTCATCAGAGTACTTGATGCCCTTGCCCTTATACGGCTCCGGACCTCTCTTCTCGCGGATATTTGCAGCATACTGGCCAACAGCCTGCTTGTCGATACCCGTGATCGTGATCTTATTTCCCTCTACCTTGGACTCAAGGCCTTCCGGATCGATCATCTCGATCGGATGGCTGTAGCCAAGTGCGAGGACAAGCTTGTTCCCCTGCTTTGTGGCTCTGTAGCCGACGCCATTGATCTCAAGGACCTTTGTAAAGCCATCATGGACACCTGTTACCATGTTCTGGATCAGAGCACGTGTAAGGCCGTGAAGAGCTTTATGTCTCTTAAGGTCGTCCGGTCTTGTGACAACGATTTCATTGTCTTTGAGTTCAATGGTCACTTCTGTTGAGAGCTCACGTGTAAGTGTGCCCTTAGGACCTTTGACAGTAACAACATTGCCCGGCTGAATTTCACAGGTAACTCCCTGCGGAATTACGACCGGCAGTTTGCCGATACGTGACATTGATGTTTCCTCCTAAAATTTAAACTTAGATTGTCGGGGCCGTGCGGCCCTGTTTTCAGCTTTAACACTCAGCTATGCAAAGCCATCTACTTCGCATAGCTATGCGAGCATTATTTACCATACAAATGCAAGAACTTCGCCACCGACTTTAAGCTTGCGGGCTTCCTTGTCTGTGATGACGCCCTTGTTGGTAGAGATGATGGCGATACCAAGACCGCCGAGGACCTTCGGAAGCTCCTCCGCGCCCGCGTAAACACGGAGACCCGGCTTGGAGATTCTCTTAAGACCTGTGATAATCTTCTCATTCTTGTCCTTGCCGTACTTGAGATAGACACGCATAGCCTTCTCAACGCCTTCACCGACGTATTCGTACTTAGCAATATAACCCTCATCTACAAGGATGTCAGCGATCGCGACTTTCATCTTGGAGACCGGGATATCTACTGTATCATGCTTCCTGAGATTTGCGTTACGGATTCTCGTAAGCATATCAGCGATTGGATCATTCGTCGTAGTCATTTGATGACGCTCCTTTCTAAAAGTTCTTTACCACGATGCCTTCTTAACACCCGGGATCTCGCCCTTGTAAGCAAGCTCACGGAAGCAGATACGGCAAATTCCGTACTTGGACAGAACAGAATGCGGACGACCGCAAATGCTGCAACGTGTATATTCTCTAGTAGAGAACTTCGGCTTTCTAGCCTGTTTGATCTTCATTGATTTCTTTGCCACAGTCTTATCTCCTTTACTTAGTAAACGGCATGTTGAACAGTCTGAGGAGCTCGCGAGCTTCCTCGTCTGTCTTTGCAGTTGTAACAAAGATGACATCCATGCCACGGACCTTATCGACCTTATCGTACTCGATTTCCGGGAAAATCAGCTGCTCTTTGATAGCCAGAGCGTAGTTGCCGCGGCCGTCGAAAGCGTTCGGGTTTACACCGCGGAAGTCACGGACACGCGGAAGTGCAAGGTTGATAAGACGATCAGCAAACTCATACATGCGCTCGCCGCGAAGTGTAACTTTGCAGCCGATTGGCATGCCTTCACGGAGCTTGAAGTTAGCGATTGACTTCTTAGCCTTTGTGCGGACAACATGCTGGCCTGTGATTGTTTCCATATCAGCGACAGCAGCATCCAGAAGCTTTACGTTTTCTTTAGCTTCACCAACACCCATATTGACAACGATCTTGACAAGCTTCGGAACTTCCATGGGGTTTTTGTAGTCAAATTTCTTTACCAGTGCCGGCACGATTTCGTTTTCGTACTGTTCTTTTAATCTGCTCATACCAGTTCCTCCTTTCTTATTCGATCGTTTCGCCTGTGGACTTGGCTACGCGTACTTTCTTGTCGCCCTCGAACTTGAAGCCGATTCTTGTCGGCTGTCCCTTATGCAGGTACATGACATTGGAAATGTCGATCGGAGCTTCTCTATTGACGATACCGCCCTGCTGATTCATAGCTGACGGCTTCTCGTGCTTTGTGATCATGTTGACGCCTTCGACGACAACTCTGCCTTTCTTAGCATCGACAGCGAGGACCTTGCCCTCTTTATCTCTGTCCTTGCCGGCGATAACGCGAACCGTATCGCCCTTCTTAATCTTAAGTGATGCCATATGTTTACCCCCTTACAGTACTTCCGGAGCCAGGGAAACAATCTTCATGAACTGTTTCTCACGGAGCTCACGGGCAACGGGTCCAAAAATACGTGTTCCTCTCGGTGTGTTGTCGTCCTTGATGATAACTGCAGCGTTCTCGTCGAAACGGATGTAGGAACCATCCTTACGGCGTGCGCCTTTGACTGTACGAACGACAACAGCCTTAACGACATCACCCTTCTTAACAACACCACCGGGTGTTGCATCTTTGACCGTAGCAATAATCGTATCGCCGATTGCGGCATATCTGCGTGTAGAACCGCCGACTACGCGGATACAAAGGATTTCTTTTGCTCCTGTATTATCAGCGACTCTCAGTCTGGTTTCCTGTTGAATCATGTTTGTATCCTCCTAATTAAAAGGCTGCTATAACTCCTTTTATCCCCGGCAAGGCACCTGGCACCGCCGGAAAATAGCAGCGGCGATTATTTTGCCTTCTCGACGATTTCGACCAGTCTCCATCTCTTGTCCTTGGAAAGCGGTCTCGTCTCCATGACTCTGACGGTATCACCGATGTTGCACTCGTTATTTTCATCATGTGCCTTCAGCTTATATGTCCTGTTGACGATCTTCTTGTACAGCGGATGCTGAACACGGCCATCAACCGCAACAACGATTGTCTTGTCCATCTTGTTGCTGACTACCTTGCCGACACGTGTTTTTCTGAGGTTTCTCTCTTCCATTCTTTATGCCTCCTTAACGGACTTTCTGTGTCATGACCGTCTGAATTCTGGCAATGTTCTTGCGGACTTCCTTGATTCTTGCTGTATTGTCAAGCTGATTTACAGCATTCTGGAATCTGAGGTTGAAAAGCTCTTTCTTAGCCGCTACCAGTTCATCATTCAGCTCTGCTACGGACTTAGCCTGCAGGCTCTCAAGATATTTTGTACTCTTCATTACTGCTCACCGCCTTCTGCTGCCGGCGCCTTATCCGCAGCTTCTTCCGGGCCATTGATCTGCTCGCGGGATGCGATCTTGCATGTGCACGGAAGCTTATGCATAGCGAGACGAAGCGCTTCTCTGGCTACCTCTTCCGGTACACCGGCGATCTCAAAAAGAACGCGGCCCGGCTTGACAACAGCTACCCAATAATCCACGGAACCTTTACCGGAACCCATACGAGTTTCAGCAGGCTTAGCCGTTACCGGCTTGTCCGGGAAGATATCGATCCAGACTTTACCGCCACGTCTGATATAACGGGTCATAGCGACACGGGCAGCTTCGATCTGATTTGACTTGATCCAGCACGGCTCTGTTGCAACAAGTGCATACTCACCTCTGGTCACACGTGTTCCCCTGGTCGGCTTTCCTCTCATGGAACCACGGAACTGTTTTCTACGCTTAACTCTCTTCGGCATTAACATTAGCGATCACCGCCTTCCTTGTTTCCCTTGGCCGGAAGAATCTCACCATTGTAGATCCATGCCTTTACGCCGACTTTGCCGTACTGTGTATCAGCTTCTGCAAATCCATAGTCGATGTCTGCGCGAAGTGTCTGAAGCGGAATGGTGCCTTCACTGTAGGTCTCCTTGCGGGCCATATCAGCGCCGCCGAGACGACCGGAAACAGATGTCTTGATTCCCTGAGCGCCTGCGCGCATTGTCCTCTGCATTGTGGACTTCATAGCGCGGCGGAAGGAAATACGGTTTTCAAGCTGAAGTGCGATGTTCTCTGCTACGAGCTGTGCATCGCGGTCCGGACGCTTGACTTCCTTGATATCAACAAGGACCTTGCGGCCGATCTTCTTTGTAAGTTCTGCCTTGATCTTCTCGATCTCAGCGCCGCCCTTGCCGATTACAAGACCCGGCTTAGCGGTATAGATTGCGACCTTGACACGGTCAGAAGCGCGCTCGATTTCGATTTTGGAAATGCCTGCGCTGTAAAGACGCTTCTTAAGGAACTCACGGATCTTATAATCCTCTGCGAGGTTTGCCGCGAAATCCTTCTCTGCATACCATTTGGAATTCCAATCCTTGATGACACCGACTCTAAGGCCGTGTGGATTGACTTTCTGTCCCATTTTAGACCTCCTTATCTCTCATCCAGCACGATGGTGATGTGGCTGTTGCGCTTTAAAATCCTGTATGCGCGGCCCTGTGCTCTCGGCTGAATTCTCTTCATCGTCGATGCTCTGCCTGCATAGCACTCTGCAATATAAAGACTGCTCTTATTAAGGCCATGGTTGTTCTCTGCGTTGGCAATTGCGGAATCAAGAAGCTTCTTGATAACGCTGGATGCATAGCGCGGGCTGTATGTCAGGATACCGAGAGCTGTCTCAACATCCTTGCCGCGGATAGCATCGAGAACAATGCTGGCCTTCTGTACAGACATTCTGGCGTATGAAACCTTTGCGGACGGCCTTTTTTCTCTATTCTCTTCGTTTCTTACACGTTTGATTTGGGATCTGTGTCCTTTAGCCATGAATATTCTCCTCTTTAACGTCAGATTGAATCTGACTAGCTGCACCGGAGACACTTAACGTGTCTCCTTACGTTCCACCAGACGCTTAACGACCGGACCTTGTTTCTGTCTTGCCGTGGCCTCTGTATGTGCGTGTTGCGACAAACTCGCCGAGCTTATGTCCAACCATATCCTCTGTTACATAGACCGGAACATGCTTTCTTCCATCATGTACGGCAAATGTATGTCCCACAAAGCTCGGGAAGATCGTGGAACGGCGTGACCATGTCTTGATAACAGCCTTCTCGCCGGATGCATTAAGCGCATCAACCTTCTTCAGAAGGTGCTCATCAGCGAACGGGCCTTTCTTTAATGAACGTGACATTTTCCTACCTCCTTATTATCTTCCGGAACCCTTACCGTTTCTTCTTCTTACGATAAGCTTATCAGACTGCTTCTTGTGCTTTCTTGTCTTGTAACCCAGTGCAGGCTTGCCCCACGGAGTTGTCGGACCCGGACGACCGATCGGTGCACGTCCTTCGCCGCCGCCGTGCGGATGATCATTCGGGTTCATAACGCTGCCGCGTACGTGCGGGCGGATACCCATATGTCTCTTGCGGCCTGCCTTGCCGATGCTGATAAGGTTGTGCTCACCGTTGCCTACGACACCGATTGTAGCGCGGCACTCGATCGGAACCATTCTCATTTCGCCGGACGGAAGACGCAGCGTAGCGTACTTTCCTTCCTTAGCCATGAGCTGTGCGCCGTTGCCGGCTGCGCGTACCATCTGGCCGCCCTTGCCCGGAAGGAGCTCAATGTTGTGGACCATAGTACCTACCGGAACCTTGGAAAGCGGGAGGCAGTTGCCGAGCTTAACTTCTGCATCCGGTCCGCTGAGGATCTCATCGCCTACCTGAATGCCTGCAGGAGCGAGGATGTAGGACTTTGTTCCGTCTGCATAGAAGATAAGAGCGATATTGGCTGTACGGTTCGGATCGTACTCAATAGCCTTTACAGTAGCAATGATGCCATCCTTGCTGTTTCTCTTGAAATCAACAAGTCTGTATCTTCTCTTGTTTCCGCCGCCGCGGTGACGACTTGTGATCTTACCCTGGTTGTTGCGTCCGGAGTTCTTCTTCAGGGCTACTGTGAGGGACTTCTCGGGAGTCTTCTTTGTGATCTCAGAGAAATCAGAGCCCGTCATATGTCTTCTCGACGGTGTATACGGCTTATATGTCTTAATAGCCATTTTATAATCTCCTTTTTATGTCACGTCTCTTTTCGACGTATAGTGTGAATCTTCCGCGTCTCTTTACAGACCCTGGAAGATCTCGATTTCCTTGCTATCCTCTGTGAGCCAGACAACTGCTTTCTTTCTCTTCGCGGTCTTGCCGAATGTCATACCGCGTCTCTTTGTCTTGCCGGCAAGGTTCATCGTGTTGACCTTAGCGACCTTTGTTCCTTCGAACATCTTCTCGACCGCTTCTTTGACCTGAGTCTTGGTGGCATCTGTATGTACATAGAATGTGTACTTCTTCTCAGCCATACCAGCCATGCTCTTCTCTGTGACGACCGGCTCAAGAATGACGTCATAATATTTCAGATCTGCCATTATGCATATACCTCCTCGATCGCCTTCACTGCATCCTTGGTAAGGACCAGCTTCTTATACTTAAGAATCTCGTAAACATTCAGAGTGTTTGCTGCTGAAAGCTTTGCGTCAGCAAGATTCCTTGCGGCAAGAACTGTGTTCTTGTCATTGCCCTTGATGACAACATATGCCTTCTCGGCATTGAGGTTCTTCAGTGTCTCAGCCATGACCTTTGTCTTCGGGCTCTCAAGTGTAAGAGCGTCAAGAACGATCATGTCGCCGGACTGAAGCTTGGAAGTAAGAACGGACTTAATAGCCGCCTGCTTCTCTTTCTTATTCATCTTGATCTTGTAGCTTCTCGGAACCGGAGCGAATACTACGCCGCCGTGTGTCCACTGCGGAGCTCTTGTGGATCCCTGTCTTGCATGGCCGGTTCCCTTCTGTCTCCACGGTTTTCTTCCGCCACCGGAAACTTCTCCGCGAGTCTTGGCTTTCTGTGTGCCCTGGCGCTTTGCGTTCAGGTGCTGCACGACAGCCAGATGTACCAGGTTTTCCTTGATGTCAGCAGCGAATACTGCATCGCTGACTTCCATCGTTCCGACTTCCTGGCCACCCATATTATAAACTGATACGTTAGCCATCTCGAATCGTCCTCCTATTCCGTATTACTTCTTAACAGTTTCTTTGAGTGTCACAAGGCTCTTCTTCGGGCCCGGTACTGCGCCCCTGACCAGGATCAGATTGTTCTCCGCGTCAACGCGAACGATCTCAAGATTCTGGATGGTGACACGCTTGTTGCCCATCTGACCCGGCATCTTCTTGCCCTTGTAGACTCTGGACGGATCTGATGATGTACCATTGGAACCTGCATGACGATGGAACTTGGAGCCGTGCTTCATGGGGCCTCTGTGCTGGCCGTGGCGCTTGATGGCACCCTGGTAGCCTTTGCCCTTTGAAATTGCTGTGGCGTCGATGTGGTCGCCCGCAGCAAAAATGTCAGCCTTAATTTCCTGTCCCGGAGCATACTCGGAAGCATTCTCAAGCTTAAGCTCTCTGACGAATCTCTTCGCGGAAACGCCTGCCTTGTTGAAGACTCCCATTTCGCCCTTTGTGACCAGCTTCTCACGGATATCTTCGAAGCCGACCTGAACAGCATCGTAACCGTCCTTATCAGCTGTCTTGACCTGTGTGACTACGCACGGGCCTGCCTGAAGGACTGTTACCGGAGTGAGGACGCCGTCCTCGTTGAAGATCTGGGTCATTCCGACCTTCTTTGCAAGAATTGATTTCTTCATGTTTTTCCTCCTTACAGCGGATTGCTCTTGCAGTTGCAATCATACTAATTGGATGTTACCTGGTTTTCATCTTGATGTCGATGTAGACACCCGCCGGCATTTCCAGTCTGGACAGCGCGTCCACGACCTTCTGTGTCGGAGCCTGGATATCAATCAGTCTCTTGTGCGTTCTCTGCTCGAACTGCTCACGGGAATCCTTGTACTTGTGTACCGCGCGAAGGATCGTAACTACTTCCTTCTTTGTCGGAAGCGGGACCGGTCCGCTGACTGTTGCTCCGCTCTTCTTAACAGTATCAATGATTTTTGCAGCTGATGCATCCACGAGTGTGTGATCATACGCCTTGAGAGTGATTCTCATAACCTGACTTGCCATAAAAAAAGTCGCCTCCTTTTCGTACTTCTTACGTACGACAAGCGGTGACTGTACACGTTTCCGTGTGTTTCCCGAATTTGCTTCGGTGATAAGCACACGACTGTTTCCGCCTAAGCAGGCGGACATATTGCACAGTGACTTGTCGCCAGTATCATTACATGACATTCGCTCCACGGAGAACCTGCAACGCTTGTGCAGCAACTTCACGCTTCATAGCTATCATGCCACAGCGGTGTATATTATAAATGAAACCCCTCGCTTTTGCAAGGGGTTTTTTCAGAATTTCTTACGTTTTATTTTTAGTACAATTTCGCAGTAATCTCCGGCATTTTTCTATGTATACCCGCAGATTATCCGGCACTTTTCTGTGTATACCCGCAAATTATAAGAGATCCGAATAATCTATTATATCTATACCGGTCACTTCATCCCGCTGGATCTTCGGCTCGCTTCCTCCGGTTCTTGCCTGCTCGATGATCTCCTGCCGCGTCATACGCTCGACGGGTGCAAATCTCTCCGGGTACTCCATAGCGGCTGCAGGGCTTCCTGCCGGGAAACTGTTCCAGCCGTCTCCGTCCAGCTCATTCTCGAACGGCTCATCCGTCCAGGACCAGAGCTTCTTCGGCTCCTGTGTCTGTTCCGCCGAATTACCGCTCCACGAGGCCGCGGCTTTTTCAGTCTCGGCGATCAGAGCTTTTTCAATCGTCTTTTCGGCGCGGGGAGCACCGGCCTTTTCCTGATTCTCCGCCCGGGCCTGAGTCTCCTCACGGGTCCTGTCATGACCATCAAAATCATTCCCGGCCAAAGTTTCCGCATCTTCCGACACAGTCTCTTTCTGCGGTGAGAAGTATCCTGCAAATACCTTTGTGTCGCCTGTAACCTCCGGAACCTCGGGTTCTAAGGCAGCCGCCTGAGAATCCGTCGTGCAGGCAGGAGCTTCGTAAACGTCCTTCTCCGGCAGCGTCGCAGCGTTTTCCGATTTCCCGCCGGTCTGCTCGTCCGGTGAATTTCCGTCCGATTCACCCGGGACCGGTAATTCCGCGTCCTGTAAAGTATCCGTTGCTTTGCTGTCCGCGCGGGCCTCGGCCGTCCGCATTTCTTTGGACTCTCTCCGCCCCACAACGGCCTCGAGCCCGACCATAGCTGCCGCGATCGAAGCGGTATCCTGGCTCACTGTACCATAGCCTCTGTTGTCAGTCACATTTTCCGAGTAACCGACGCTGACCCCTGTTCCGGATACTGATTTTTCCGCATCGCCTGTCCTCTCAGCCGATGCGGCCTGCACGTTTCCCAGGTCACCGTTCTCTTCATCCTCATCATCTTCGTCATCATCTCTCTTTTTCCAGAGTTCCGATAAAATGAAGAGAATAATAATGAACAGGATCACAAGGCCAATGATGATCCTTCCCTCCAGCGACTGCATAGCGACGACAACAAATCCGATATAGGGAATCGTCAGGACTACTTCCGACACCGAATTCCTCAGAATGACCGTCTCGGGCGAAGCATCCGGCTCCGTCGCGCTGACGACCGAGAACTCGCCCGTCGCGGCATCGCCTTCCTGAATGATATACGCGTACGTTGCCGTACCGGATTCCTTAAGGATCTCGTCTCCCGCCTGAAGTTCCATAACAGCTTTATCGCGGGAATATGTCACGGAACCCAGCGGCAGATTGGTATCCATACCGGCCGTGTCAACAATTGTCGTATTTACCCCGAGAAGAGGCGGGACTATGATCCCGGCTGTCACGATGATAGCCAGTATCAGAAACAGATTAACTATAAATTTAAGGAACTTTGACATATCGTCTCCTTTGTGCTGCACTGCTGTTTTTGAGCGCACTTATCTAGCATAGGTTATATTTTAACATTTATATCAGATTCTGTACATAGTTTTCTTTTTTCGCACAATCTCATATAATATGATATGGTCGCCAAAAGTATTGGTGATGACACCAATAACAAGCAACTATTAATTCTGCCCTTTGACAACTGAATACAGTTCATG
>JBGUIK010000050.1:0-15507 GCA_045112915.1 Lachnospiraceae bacterium | reverse complement strand
GGGTATATGCGCACTTGTATAACGCTTATACTCCCTCAAAAATCAGGCATCCTATCTATTTATTTTTCCTTTATGAAACAACCCTGTGAGGGCGTGTAACATACCAATGACAGTTGACAGTTCCGACAGGCTGCCTGAACTGTAAGCATCTGAACTGTTATGATACGTCACACTTGCAATCGCGCGCCTATCTGGTATAATTGAAAAACCGCGGTCAGGTCTGAGCGCGGCAATACCTGCGCAATAAAGCCGGGAAGGAGAATCACAATGTATATTATTGTCGGACTGGGCAACCCCGGTAGAAAATATGAAGGTACGCGCCACAACATGGGCTTCGATGTCATTGACCGCCTTGTATATAAGAATAATATTCCGTGCAGCGGCAGCAAGTTCCACTCTGTGTACGGTACAGGCATGATCGGAACTGAAAAGGTCATCCTTGCAAAACCGCTCACCTATATGAACCTCAGCGGGACAGCGGTCAGGGAGCTGGTCGACTTTTACAAAATCGACCCGGAGAGCGAGCTCATCGTGATCAGCGATGATATAGACCTCGAACCCGGCAGGATCAGGATCCGCAAGCAGGGATCTGCAGGCGGACAGAATGGGCTCAGGCACATCGTTCAGTGCCTTGGAACACAGAAATTCATCAGGATCAGGGTCGGCACCGGCGGAAAGCCCGAGGGCTGGGAGCTGGCGGACTGGGTTCTCTCACGCTTCACGATGGATGACCGGGCGCTTGTCGATGACGCGATTGTACGGGCTGCGGACGCGGTCGCCGCGATCTGCACCGATGGGATCGACAAAGCTATGAACATCTACAATGTCAATGCTAAGGCTTGATATGCTCAGATTCCAGTGCGCTATACAGGCTGGATCTAAGAACATATCATGCGGGTAAGGCGGCAGATCAGTCGGGCAGACCTCCTATTTGAGTCGGGTTTAATCGAAAGACGGTCTGGATTGGATCAGGCGGCAGTTCAGACAGGCTGCTTTTAAAGTTCGTTAATCGGCAGCAAAGCATACATCTTCGTGAGAAAAGCGTTGCATATCCGACTGAGAGATCAGCAATGCATAAGCATTGCTAAGCTCGCAGGGAAGGATATGTGCTTTTCGATGAAGATGATGTTTGCTGGCGGTTCATGGAACTTCGCTGCAGCCTGTCTGAACTGTAAGCCTGTCTGAACTGTAAGCCTGTCTGAACCGCAGGCCTGTCTGAACTGTAACAGGATGAAAATCAGTTGAGGAATAGATATGCAGACATTTATAAAGCCGCTCACAGAGCTGGCCGAATTTACGGAAATACGGGATCGAATGCGGAAGGGACGGGGAATCTATGCCCTGACCGGCTGTATAGATGCCCAGAAATCGCATATGGTGCATGGCCTTTCGGACGGGGCAAAACTAGTGGTCGTGGTCACCGAAAATGATCTCACCGCAAAAGCAGCACACGAGGATCTGCGTTTCTTCGAGCCGGATGCTCTGCTGTACCCCGCAAAGGACCTGCTTTTCTATCAGGCGGACATAGCGAGCAACTTCCTCGATATGCAGCGCATGAGGGTCTTTCGCTCGATAGCGGAGGCAGACAGGACCGTTGTCGTCATGCCGGTCGCCGCCCTCATGGATCGGGTCTCGACCAGGGACTCGTTCCTTGACGCCTGCATATCCTTCGACCTGGAAGATGAGACCGACCTTGACTGGATCAAGGAGACTCTGGTCATGAACGGCTATGAGAGATGCGCCGAGGTGACTCTTCCCGGCCACTTTGCCGTGCGCGGTGATATCGTGGACATCTGGTCTCTCACGGAAGAGCATCCGTTCAGGATCGAGCTCTTCGGAGATGAGATCGACTCGATCAGGTCTTTCGACGCGGAATCCCAGCGGTCGATCGAGGAGCTGAGACGAGTCCTGATCTATCCCGCCAACGATCACATCGGCCGTCTCGGGACCTTCATGGACTGGATTCCCAGGGCAGAGAAGGGTGCAAATGCAGCCACCGCCATCCTCATCGACGAGCCCACGCACATTGCGGATGCCGCCAAGGCGGTGGAAACAGAATTCCGTGAGAGCATCAAGAACCGGATCGCTCAGGGGAATTATAAAAAGGGCGATCAGATTCCTGAAATCAGGAGTGCGGATGAAGTGATCGCAGCGCTCAATAACAGGTGCTGCGTAGCCCTGTCCATGCTGGAACTTGGGAGGGGTGCCTGGGATATAAAAGCGAGCTTCGGAGCGACTGTTCAGGGAATGGGCTCCTACAACGGAAGCTTTGAGATGCTTTCGGGTGACCTTCTCAAATATAAGAAGAAAGGGTATCGGATCGTCGTGCTCTCCGGTTCCCACACGAGAGCCAGACGCCTTGCCCAGGATCTGGGATCTCTCGATGTGCCTGCTTTCTACACGGAGAACGGTGATCTGGAACTCATGCCCGGGCAGATCGCTGTCGAGTACGGGCATGTGAGGAGGGGCTTTGAGTATCCTCTGATAAAATTTGCAATCATATCAGAGGGAGATATTTTCGGAGCGCGCCAGAAGAAGAAAAAGAAGAGGACCAGATACACCGGCGAAAAAATCGCGAGCTTCGCTGAGCTCCATGTCGGAGACTATGTCGTCCACGAGAACCGTGGCTTATGCATCTACAAGGGAATTGAGCAGGTCAAGGTCGACGACGTCCTCAAGGATTATATCAAGCTGGAGTACCGGGACGGGAACCTGTATATTCTGGCCACCCAGCTGGATGTGCTGCAGAAGTATTCGAGCTCGGAGGGCAAGGCTCCCAAGCTCAACCGGCTGAACGGTCAGGACTGGGAGAAGACCAGGGCCAAAGTCAAGAGCTCGGTCAAAAATATCGCAAGAGAGCTTGTCGATCTCTACGCTGCCCGCGAGAGCGCGGACGGTTTTGTCTACAGCCGGGATACGGAGTGGCAGAAGGAGTTCGAGGAACTCTTCCCCTTCGAGGAGACGGAGGATCAGCTTACGGCGATCGAGGACACCAAGAGGGATATGGAGAGCCGCAAGATCATGGACCGCCTGATCTGCGGAGACGTCGGCTACGGCAAGACGGAGATTGCCCTCCGGGCTGCCTTCAAGGCTGTTCAGGACGGCAAGCAGGTAGCTTATCTGGTTCCTACAACGATCCTTGCCCAGCAGCACTATAAAACATTCATGCAGCGCATGAAGGATTTTCCGGTACGAATCGATCTTCTGTGCCGGTTCAGATCCTCCGCTGAGATCAAGGCTTCGCTGAAGGACCTGAAAAAGGGTCTGGTCGACATTGTGATCGGGACTCACAGGCTGCTCTCTAAAGATGTAGCTTTTAAGGATCTCGGCCTTCTCATTATCGATGAGGAGCAGCGCTTCGGCGTCACCCACAAGGAGAAGATCAAAAATCTCAGAAAAGACGTCGACGTCCTTACTCTCACCGCGACCCCGATCCCCAGAACTCTACATATGAGTCTTGTGGGCATACGCGACATGTCGATCCTGGAGGAACCGCCGCAGGACCGTGTGCCGATCCAGACCTACGTGATGGAGTATGATCCGGAGATGGTCAGAGAGGCTATCTGCAGAGAGCTGGCAAGGAACGGGCAGGTCTACTATGTCTACAACCGCGTCCGTGATATCGCGGACATGGCGATGAGGATACAGAATCTGGTTCCTGAGGCCAGTGTTGCATTTGCCGACGGACAGATGAACAAGAGGGAACTCGAGGACATTATGGTGGATTTCATCAACGGAGAGATCGACGTGTTGGTCACGACGACGATCATTGAGACCGGCCTTGATATATCCAACGCCAACACCATGATCATCCACGACGCGGACCGCATGGGTCTGTCCCAGCTCTATCAGCTGAGAGGACGTGTCGGCCGTTCGGCAAGGACAGCTTACGCTTTTCTCATGTACAGAAGGGACAAACAGCTGAAGGAAGTCGCGGAGAAGCGACTGGCCGCCATCCGCGAATTCACGGAACTCGGTTCGGGCTTCAAGATCGCCATGCGCGATCTGGAGATTCGGGGAGCCGGCAACCTGCTCGGCAGCGAGCAGCACGGACACATGGATCTGGTCGGATATGACCTATACTGCAAGCTGCTCACAGAGGCAGTGAGGGAGGCCAAGGGTATTCCTGCAAAGGAGGAATTCGAGACGGTCGTCGACGTAGTTATGGACGCGTTCATCCCGGACAGCTATATTCCGAACGAGTTCACGAAGCTTGATTTTTATAAGAAGATAGCGGCGATTGAAAATGAGCGCGACTACGAGGACATGTCCGACGAGCTCATGGACCGCTTCGGCAATCTGCCGCTGCCTGTCCAGAACCTGCTGGCGATCGCGGACCTGAAAGCTGCCGCCCACGCAGCCTCGATCACGGAGATCAAGGAGCGGCCGAGGGAGATTTTGCTTTCTGTGCTGGCTGAGCCGACATTTGATCGGGCGGAGGTGCCGAGAATCATAGGATCGTTCGGCGGCATGTTCGGCGTACGGAACTACCCGACCGGCACTGTCTTCGTCTATAACGGCGAGAGGGGAACCCGGCAGATGATCGCAAATTTGAAAAGATTTACATCAGAACTTGCCCGAACCGTTCAAAGTGGTTATAATGAGCAATGACTTTCTGTAAAGCACTATAAACTTTCCGAAGCATGGAGGTTATTTATTATGAAATTGTTTAAGAAACTTGCAGCAGCGGGCCTTTCCGTTATCATCGCGGGCAGTCTTCTCGCCGGCTGCGGCAGTACTGCGGATACAGCGCAGATCGATGGAACCAAGACTGTCGTGACGATCAATGAGGATGAGGTGCCGCTCGGCACACTCAGCTTTCTGGCAAAATACCAGCAGGCTCAGATGTACGCGATGTATACAGCTTATTTCGGGGCAGCCAATATTTTTGACACGGTCATGGACGAGTCATCGGGCGAGACCTACGGCGAGACTCTTAAGGGCTATGCCCTCGATTCGATCGAGGAGATGGTCCTCCTTCGCCAGCACGCCGAGGAGTATGGCGTCACGCTGACAGCTGAGGAAGAGGAGCAGATCGACAAGGTCGCTCAGGCTTATATCGATGAGAATTCGGAGGATGTACGCACGGCGATCGGAGCTTCCAAGGAGAATGTCATCGAGCTTCTTGAGCTTCAGGTTATCAAGAGCAAGATGATGGAGCCTATGGCTGCGGATGTTGACACCGAAGTTTCTGATGAGGAAGCACAGCAGTCCGGCGTCACCTATGTCAAGATCGATAAGGCAACAGAGGAAGACTTTGCGGACGAGAATTCTGACGAGTCCTCTATCGCAGATTCTTCTGTGGCTGCAGATACTGATGTTGCAGCTCAGGTGGAAGCTGCAAATGCAGAAAAGCTCAGTCAGGCAGAAGCCGTTCTCGCGGCCGTTTCTGCATCCGGAAATGTCGCGGAAGCCGATATGACAACGATCGCAAATGAGGTCAATGCAGATTTCTACGCCCAGACCGGCCAGTTCACGACACACAATACAGAGGATACTGTCCTCGATAAGGCAATCGTTGAGGCGGTCGCAGGTATGTCTGACGGCACTCTGGTCGATCATGTAGTCGAGTCTTCTGACGGAAAGTCATGGTTTGTTGTCAGATTTGACGCCGCTTATGATGAGAACGCTACACAGGAGATCAAGAAAGAGAAAGTCACAGCCCGCAAGCAGGAAGCTTATGACACACTCTATACAGAGTGGAAAGACGCTGCCAAGATCACAGTCGATGAGGCAGTCCTTGCGACACTTATCATCAGTGATATGAGTCCGGTAACGTTCGGCAGCGATCCGCTTCCGGAGGACGACAGCTCTGTCGCCGCAGCTGTGGAGAATACTGACGCGTCCGAGCCGGCAGCGGAAGAATCTGCTCCGGAAGAGACAGCGGAAGAGTCCGCTCCGGCAGATGAATCTGTCACAGACGGCGCTGCTGACGCTTCCGTTGCGGCGGAGGAGAGTGCAGCGAACTAATAAGAATATAAAAGACAGCCGTTACTGCAAAATGTGGCGACTGTCTCTTTTTTTGTGTATTGCATTTTGGGTCAAAAGAGACTACGTTTAGTAGTATGAGATAAGGCCTGTCTCCACAGGTGGAGGCAGCAGACCAGTCTCACAAAAGGACCGGACCTTAAGGGAGGTGATCCGATGGATAATGATAAAACGATTCTTGAACGCCTGGTCAGGATAGAGCAGGATGCGCAGTCAATTTATGATGAGGCCAAAGCGGAAAAAGAAAAGCGGAGGCAGGAACTTGAGGCAAGAATGGCTGCATTTGACGCGGATGCTGACAATGAGCTTTCGGAAAAGCTTCGCGCCGTTAAAGCCAGGCTTGTAAGGGAGCACAGCGAGAGCACGAATAGGATGGAAGCAGATATGAGCAGGGCTCTTCGGATGCTTGATAAGGAATTTGCGTCCCAGATGAAAAAGGATGCGGATGAAATTGTTAAGGAGATCCTGAAATGAACAATTTGCTGGAATACAGCGGAGTCGTCACGAAGATCAGGGCCATGCAGAAGAATCTGCTCACGGATGAAGATTTTCGTGAGATCGTGGCCCTGCCGGACGTAGCGGCGGTCGAGTCTTACCTGAAGAAAAATCCTGCTTACGCGGAGGCTTTCAGTAATATCAATGAGAGCGATATCCACAGGGAAGCACTGGAGGCTGTCTTCGGCAGCATTGTCTATCGCGACTTCGCGAAAATATATAACTTTGCGGATCCGGATCAGGAAAAATTCCTGAAGAAGTACGCGAGAAGGTATGAGATCAAACTGCTGAAGAAGTGCCTGAAATATGCGATAGCGGGCCGGGCTCCCGGGGATGAGATCCTCTGGCATAAGGATTTTTTCAAAAAGTTCTTAAGCCTCGATGTGGAAGCTCTGCACGAGTGCACGTCTCTGGACATGACCCTCAGAGCTCTGGAGAACACTGAATACTATCCTGTGCTCATGAAAGTACGTATGAGCGGCAGGGCGGAAGGCTTTGACTATGAGACTGCCCTCGATATGTACCATTTCAGTACGATCTGGAAAGACAGGGACCGGATCGTCTCGGGGGACAGCGTCAAGGCCATCAGCCGAATTTACGGGAGCCGCTTTGATATGCTGAATATATGGTTCATAAAGCGGGCAAAGCAGTATTACGAGATGCCGGATGCAGAGATCTACACGCTCATTATTCCGGTGCTCTACAGGCTCAGACAGGATGACATAAAAGCTTTGGTCACGGCGGAGAGTGAGGATCAGTTCGCGGCAGCTCTTTCCCGGACTTTCTACGGAAAGCAGTACGAAGAGCTTGCGCCGGACAATCTGGAGGATATGTACGGATATGTCCTGCGCGACGTACTTCGTCAGGAAGCCAGGAAGCACCCGTATTCAGCGGCAACGCTGTATCGATATCTTTATCTTAAGGAGCACGAGGGAGAGAAGCTTGTGGCTGCGGTCGAATGTGTCCGCTACGGCATCGATCCCGAAGATGCTTTTAAATATATAAACGCAGTGTAAAGACCGGAGGGGAAAATATGATAGCGAAAATGAAATTCGTAAGTCTCTCGGGTCCGAAGGCGGATATTGACCGGATGGTCAATAAATATCTTTCCAAATATGAGATCCACCTGGAGAATGCTCTGACAGCGCTCGGGGAGGAGCAGCACCTGGTGCCCTATGTGCAGAAGAATCCGTACAAGGATCTACTTGCGACAGCGGGCATCTACACGGAACTGCTTCCTCCGGACACCGCAGCGGGACCTGAAATCCCGCTGACAGACACGATCGATCTCATCGGGGAAGTGAACGACCGGCTCACAGGACTTCGGGAGAGAAAGAATGAACTCGACGCAGAACTTTTAAAACTGCGCGAGTCGATGAAGAAGATCGAGCCCTATCAGGGACTTGAGTTCGATCTGAAGGAAATTCTTGACTTCCACTTTATCTCATATCGTTTCGGCAAGCTGCCGAAAGAGTATTATGAGAAATTCAGGACTTATGTGGATGAGAACACGGGAGCGATCTTCCTTGTTTCCGGTGAGGATGAGATGTATGTCTACGGCGTGTATTTTGTCTCCAAGGAGGAGGCGCACAAAGTTGACGCGACCTACGCCTCGATGCACTTTGAGAGATTATTTATCCCGGACGAGTACAGCGGGACTCCGCAGGCTGCCTACAGGATCCTCAGCGGCCAGGCAGCGGAGAAAGAGAAGGAGCTTCATGAAGTCGAGAGTGAGATGGCAGAACTTCTCGCCAAAGAAGGCGGAAGCCTTCTGGCAGCTGAGAAGAAGCTTAAGGATCTGTCCTCCAACTTTGACGTGCGCCGCATGGCTGCCTGTACCGAGTCGAAGAAAGATACCTTCTACATCCTGTGCGGATGGATGGACGCGGATGACGTGGAGAGATTCAGAAAAGACATTGCGGATGATCCGAAGGTTGTCTGTCTTGTCCAGGAGGATGAGAAGAAGGTGAACATGGAGCCGCCGACGAAGCTCAAGAATCCGGCCTTTTTCAGACCGTATGAAATGTATGTCAAAATGTACGGTCTGCCGAACTACAATGAGTTCGATCCGACGATCCTGGTGGCCCTCACCTATTCATTTATTTTCGGCATCATGTACGGCGACGTCGGTCAGGGGCTGTGCCTCATGATAGGAGGCTTCCTGCTGTATAAGAAGAAGCACAGTGATCTTGCCGGAATCATCTCGATGGCCGGAATCTTCTCGACGATTTTCGGATTTATGTTCGGAAGTATTTTCGGATTTGAAGATGTGATCCCCGCGCTCTGGCTCAGGCCGCGCGAGGAAATGATCACTCTTCCGGGCGTCGGTTCGATCAACACGATCCTCGTGTGCGCGATCGTCTTCGGCATGTTCCTCACCCTGGTCACGATGGTGCTGCACATCATGAATTACTCGAAGCAGAAGAATACTGAGGAGACCTATTTCGGAACGAACTCATTTGCGGGAATCATTTTCTACGGCCTCGTCGTAGTCATGATCATCCTGGTATTCAGCGGGCACACGGTGCCGGCGGCGTCTCTCTTCGGAGTGCTGATCGCGCTGTCAGCCCTTGCCATGTTCTTCAAGGAGCCGCTCACCAAGATCATAGAGAAGGAAAAAGGACCGAAAATCGAGGGCGGTATCGTCATGTTCCTCGTTCAGGGCTTCTTCGAAATGTTCGAAGTCTGCCTGTCCTATTTCTCCAACACACTGTCCTTTGTGCGTATCGGCGCTTTCGCCGTCAGCCACGCGGCAATGATGAGCGTCGTGCTCATGCTGGCGGGAGCGGAGAACGGCGGCAGTCCGAACTGGGTCGTAGTTGTTCTGGGCAACTTGTTCGTCATGGGAATCGAAGGCCTGATCGTCGGTATCCAGGTTCTGCGTCTTGAGTTCTATGAGCTCTTCTCGCGTTACTACCGGGGCGACGGCAAACCGTTCGTCTCGTCCCTTCGCATGAAAGAGAAGCCCGAAGGATAAGTTAGAATCAGCAGCACTTCAGACGGGCTGCAGCGAAGCTCAACATACCGGCGCAAGCATCATCTTCATCGAAAAGCGCAGGTCCTTCCCTGCGAGCTTGCGCAGGCGGCAAGCCGCCGCTGCGCGATCTCTCGGTCGGCCCCGCAATGCTTTTCTCACGAAGATGGATGCTCACTGCCGGACAACGAACTGTGAATGCAGCCGGTCTGAACTGCTGCAGCGAAGCTTCATAAACCGGCGCAAACATCATCTTCATCGAAAAGCGCAGGTCCTTCCCTGCGAGCTTGCGCAGGCGGCAAGCCGCCGCTGCGCGATCTCTCGGTCGGACCCGCAATGCTTTTCTCACGAAGATGGATGCTCACTGCCGGATAACGAACTGTGAAAGCAGCCGGTCTGAACTGCTGCAGCGAAGCTCAACATACCGGCGCAAACATCATCTTCATCGAAAAGCGCAAGTACAAAAGGAAATTTTAATATTAGTATTAGGAGGTCATATCATGACACTTGCAATTCAGATCGCTTTATGCGCAGCACTCATTCTCAGCATCTTCATCCCGGGACTCGTTTTCCTTAAGGGTGAGAGGACAAAGGGCAGATTTAAGTCAGCCCTCGCAATTAATCTGTTCACTTTCTTCGGTCTGCTGATCATAGCGACGGTCGCTCTGTTTGCGGGCGCCGCTCCGACATTTGCGGACGAAGCCCAGGCGGCAGCCGGATCGGGACTCAAGGAAGGTCTCGGCTATATCGCGGCAGCTCTTTCCACAGGCATCTCCTGCCTCGGCGGCGGTATCGCCGTCGCAAGCGCGGCTTCTGCAGCGCTCGGCGCAATCAGTGAGGACCAGAGCATCCTTGGTAAATCACTTATTTATGTAGGTCTGGCAGAAGGTGTATGCCTCTACGGTCTTATTATTTCGTTCATGATCATCGGTCAGCTGGGCTAAGGCAGATCTTTTGGCAGTGTACCAGTGAATGTCCCCCCAGGTGGGACAAAGTGTGGAGCATTATATGAAAATGTTTTTGATCAGCGACAACGTGGACACTCTCACAGGCATGCGCCTTGCGGGCATCCCCGGTGTCGTGGTGCACAGGAAGGACGAACTCATGCGGGCTTTTGATGAAGCTCTGGCTGATAAGGAGATCGGCATCATTCTGCTGACTGAGAAATTCGGCAGAGATTTTCCGGACTATGTGAACAGCGTGAAGCTGTCGACTAAAATGCCGATCATTATCGACGTGCCGGACCGCCACGGTTCCGGACGCCGCAGCGACTTCATCACCGCATATGTCAATGAAGCGATAGGATTAAAATTATGACAATAGATGAAAAATTAGATGCTCTCTTTGAGCAGGCAACGGAAGAAGCCCGCGCTGAAGGAAAAGCCCTGCTTAAAGAGTATCAGCAGTCCCTCGACGCTCTGTATAATGAGCATGTCGCGGAGCGGCAGATTAGGGACCGTCAGACACTGAAGGAGGAGACTGCCGCGATTGTTAGAGATACCAACCGGGAGTTTTCCGAGCGTCAGCAGGAGATCCGCCAGAAGATGGCGAAAATTCAGGATGAGATCAGAATGACAATGTTCACTCTGGTCAGGGAAAAACTGGAAGCCTTCCGGGAACAGCCCGAGTATGCGGAGTACCTCGTCCGCAAAGTCTCCGAGATCAAAGAGTTCGCGGAGGGCGACGAGGTCCTGATCTATTTAGATCCGGCAGATGAGAAATACTCGGAGCTCATCGAAAATGCGACCGGAACAAAGCCGGTCATCTCGGAGGAGAATTTTGACGGCGGTGTGCGGGCGGTCATAAGGAATAGGCATGTGCTCATGGATAATTCCTTTAAAACGCTGACACAGGACGCCGAAGAAGGCTATGTATGGGTCGGAGGTGGTGACTGATGGCAGAAAAAACAGGTGTGATCTACGGCATTAACGGGCCTGTCATTTACCTTAAGGACGCTGTCGGGTTCAAGATGGCGGAGATGGTTTATGTCGGCAAAGAACGCCTTGTCGGGGAAGTGATTTCTCTTGCAAATGATATCACCACCATCCAGGTCTACGAGGAGACCGGCGGAATTAAGCCCGGTGAGATCGTCTGCGGAACAGGCGATGCCATGTCCATCACGCTGGGCCCCGGAATCCTCAATAACATTTTTGACGGTATCGAGCGGCCGCTGGAGGCAATCGCGAAGTCATCCGGCAAGTATATAGAAAGGGGTGTCGCTGTAGACTCACTGGACCCGGATAAACTGTGGGATGTGACAATGAAAGTCAGGGAGGGCGACGTCATATGCGGCGGAGCCGTGATCGCGGAGTGCCCCGAGACTCCATCCATTGTTCACAGGTCAATGATGACCCCGATGATAACACAGGCAATTGTCCGTAAAGTCATGCCGGACGGCAGATACACTGTAAATGATACGATAGCTGTAGTCGAGCTGCCGGACCATACTACTCGGGAACTCACTCTTGCCCAGAAATGGCCGATCCGTGTCCCGAGGCCCACAGCCAAAAGACTTCCGGCAAGCCATCCGCTTGTCACCGGGCAGAGGATCCTCGACACGGTGTTCCCGATTGCCAAGGGCGGCACAGCGGCCATTCCGGGTGGTTTCGGGACCGGAAAAACGATGACCCAGCACGCGATCGCGAAATTCTCAGATGCCAATGTCATTATTTACATCGGCTGCGGTGAGCGCGGAAATGAGATGACGGAAGTCCTCGAAGACTTCTCCAAGCTGGAGGACCCGAAGACCGGCAACAAGCTCATGGCTCGTACGACACTGATCGCGAACACATCAAACATGCCGGTCGCTGCCCGCGAGGCATCGATCTACACGGGCGTCACGCTGGCTGAGTACTACCGTGATATGGGATATGATGTAGCGATCATGGCCGACTCCACGTCCCGCTGGGCGGAAGCGCTCCGCGAGCTGTCCGGCCGTATGGAGGAGATGCCCGCCGAGGAAGGCTTCCCGGCTTATCTGGCCTCCCGCCTTGCCGCTTTCTATGAGAGAGCAGGGGAGATGACTACTCTCTCGGGAGCGATCGGATCCGTATCTATAATCGGGGCTGTCTCGCCTCAGGGAGGGGATTTCTCTGAACCTGTCACGATGAACACCAAGAGGTTTGTGAGATGCTTCTGGGGTCTCGACAAAGCGCTGGCTTACGCCCGCCATTATCCAGCTATCAACTGGATGGAGAGCTACAGTGAGTACGGTATGGATTTTACTGCCTGGTATAAGGCCAATGTGGATCCGAAGTTCAATGAATACCGGACCCGCATCGTTGCTCTTCTGAACGCCGAGGATAAGCTCATGGAGACGGTCAAGCTGATCGGCTCTGATGTCCTCCCGGACGACCAGAAGCTGACACTTGAGGTCGCCAGAGTTATCCGCCTTGGCTTCCTGCAGCAGAATGCTTTCCACCCGGAGGATCAGAATGTTCCGCTCATCAAGCAGTTCAAGATGATGGAGACGATTCTGTATCTCTACGACAATGCAAGACGGCTGGTCGCCGAGGGGCATCCGATGTCGATCCTTCGGCAGGATACAATATTCGAAAAAGTCATCGCCATTAAGTATGACGTGCCCAACGGCCGGCTGGATCTTTTTGACGATTATAAAAAGAAAATCGACGAGTTCTATGAGAACGTGCTCGAGCGGAACGCGTAAGGGGGGATCATATGTCAATAGAATATCTTGGTCTAAGTGAAATTAACGGTCCCCTGGTCGTTCTGGAAGGCCTTCGGGGAGCCGCTTACGATGAGATCGTCGAGTTTCGGATGGAGGACGGCACAAAGCGCATAGGACGAATCATTGAGTGCTACGAGGACAGGGCTGTCATCCAGGTGTTTGAAGGCACGGACGGCATGTCCCTTCGCAACACGCGGACCGTTCTAACCGGCCACCCGATGGAGATCGCTCTGTCCGAGGATATTCTCGGCAGGACGTTCGACGGCATCGGCAGGCCGATCGACGGACTGGGACCGATCGCGGCGAAAGTCCGGGTAGATGTGAACGGCATGCCGCTAAATCCCTGCCGGAGGGAGTATCCGCGCAATTATATCAATACGGGAATCTCCGCGATCGACACGCTGACGACCCTGATCCGCGGCCAGAAGCTCCCGATCTTCTCCGGCAACGGCCTGCCCCACAATGAGCTGGCTGCCCAGCTGGTCCTGCAGTCCAACCTCGGCGGGGACAGCAATGAGAAGTTCGGAGTTGTATTTGCCGCCATGGGCGTTAAGTATGACGTCGCCGAATATTTCCGGAGAACATTTGAGGAGAGCGGCGTGTCTGATCACGTCACAATGTTCCTCAATCTTGCAAATGATCCCGTCGTCGAGCGCATCATCACCCCGCGTGTCGCGCTGACGGCTGCGGAGTATCTTGCCTATGAGAAGCACATGCACATTCTGGTCATTATGACGGATATGACTTCTTACTGTGAAGCGCTGCGCGAGGTATCTTCGTCCAAGGGCGAGATTCCTTCCAGAAAGGGCTATCCGGGGTACCTGTACTCCGACCTTGCGGCTATGTATGAGAGAGCCGGGATCGTAGCCGGACAGGAGGGGTCTGTCACCCAGATCCCCATCCTGACCATGCCCAACGATGATATCACGCACCCTATTCCCGACCTTACCGGCTACATCACGGAAGGCCAGATCGTTCTTGACAGAAATCTGAACGGTCAGGGAATTTATCCGCCGATCTCTGTCCTGCCGTCACTGTCACGACTCATGAAGGACGGCATCGGCGCCAAGTACACGCGCGAGGATCATCAGGCGGTGGCAAATCAGCTGTTTTCCTCCTACGCCAGGGTAACTGACGCGAGATCACTCGCGTCAGTCATCGGCGAGGATGAGCTGTCCGACGTCGACAAGAAATACCTGAAGTTCGGTGAGGCATTCGAGCGGGAGTTCGTAGGCCAGGGCCACTATGAGGATCGTCAGGTCTGTGATTCACTGGATATCGGCTGGAGACTTCTCGGTATACTCCCGAAGACGGAGCTCGACCGTGTCGATTCGGCAATTCTCGATAAGTACTACAGAGAGATGAAGTGAGAAAGGCAAAAAGAACTGCGGCGCGGCAACATAGGAATATGTGTCGACGGAACAGCCGCGCGGGAAGAATGACAGTATCTTTAGTATGGAGGGCAGAGTATGGATCCGAATGAGGTCCCGACAAAAGGAAATCTGATGCGGGCGAGGAATTCCCTGAAGCTTGCCAGGCAGGGGTATGACCTTATGGATAAGAAGAGGAATATCCTGATCCGTGAGCTGACTGCCTACACAGAGGAGGCCAGGGAGATCCAGGAGGTCATCAATGAGACCTATCGCAAAGCTTACGCTTCGCTTCAGAAGGCTAATATGCAGATGGGAATAGAGAACGTGCAGACGATCGCCGAGACCCTGCCGGTCGACATGTCGATCGAGGTCAAGACGCGAAGTGTCATGGGCACGGAGATCCCGCTGGTGCGGTATGACGCGGAGCAGAATCTGAGACCGGCCTATGCCTTCTTCAGGACGCGCGATTCACTGGATGAGGCGAGAGCTGCATTTGCACGCGTCAAGGATCTGACCGTGAGACTTGCCCAAGTGGAGACCGCGGCTTACCGGCTTGCGGCCAACATTCAGAAGACGCAGAAGCGGGCCAACGCGCTGAAGAATATCACGATCCCCCACTATGAGGAGCTTGCGAAGACGATCGGGGCTGCTCTGGAGGAGAAGGAGCGTGAGGAGTTCACGCGGCTCAAGGTCATAAAAAAGCAGAAGCAGAGGAAGCAGAAGGCAGGCAGCGCCTGAGCGACGCTTTCCTTGCGCGGTGGAGCATGCGGGCAGCAAAGCCCCGGTCAAATATTGAAGAGATGAGAAAAAATCCCCGGACAGGTTCAAGTCAGTTCCTGTCCGGGGATTTATCTCAGTGGGGAAGCCCCCCGCTTCTGCAAGCGGTGGGTAAATCAATATCTTGCTTGTCTCAGTGGCGGGTCACAATCCCCCACTGAGATAAACGCTCCGCGAGGATGCGCAGGGATTCGGTTGGGAATTATGTCAGC
>JBGUIK010000049.1:0-4036 GCA_045112915.1 Lachnospiraceae bacterium | reverse complement strand
AACAAAGGGTTACAGCGACGGCACGTTCGGCATCAACAGGACCTGCACGCGCGGGCATATCATGACCTTCATCTGGAGGTTCAAGGGCAAGCCGGAGCCGACGGCCGCAGCGAGATCCCCGTTCAGCGATGTCCCCATGAACCATGCGTACTACAAGGCGATCCTTTGGGGATCCCAGACGGGGGTTACGAAAGGCTTCAGCGATGGCACGTTCGGAATCGATAAGGAATGTACACGGGGCCAGATCGTGACCTTCCTGTACAGGATCAGATAAAAAGTTCTTCTCCCAGATGCTGCCGGGGAGAGGTGAAGCGTAAACGTTTACACTATATGATAAAGAGCTCCTATTAAAGTTTTCTGTATTTGCAAGCTGACGAAGAAGCAATAAGGAGGCTGTGCGAACGGACGGTTAAACTGTATTTAGATTCTACACGGCAGAAACTGTGAAAGATGACTACGACCTTTGATGAGGTTAAGGGAGCTGTTAAATCTTATTCAGATGGCGAAAAACTTGGTTGAAGCAGGCGCATTGATACAAAGAGGTTTATATAAATAAAGGTTGCCTGCGGTGCCGCATATTTACCCGATGATTCGAGTAAAAGATTTTTGTCCGTTATTATATTTATTGTGAATATCGGTTTGAATCAATCATCAGTAATCATAAGGGGCTGCCGCAGCGCAGCTCTCTTATGTATGAAAAAGCGAGGCAATTACAATGAAAATGAACACATCAAAACTGATTGCTTTATCACTTGCCGGCATGCTGTGTTTCGGTTCTATACCGGTCTATGGCGGAGAGTATGAAGAAAACTTACCTGCTCCGAATCCAATAGAAGCTGCAGCTGATGGTGTTGAAAATACGAATTCCGATGAACTCCTTCCGGACACGGACATATCGATTGCTCAGGACACTGATTCTTCTGTCGTTCAGAGTGTTGACGATACGCTTTTTCAGAACGTTGAAGCTCCGACTGAGCAGTATCCTGATGCTTCGACAGAGCAGGACGCTGAGGCTCCGATTGCTCAGGACACTCCGACTGTAGATGAATCTACATTAAGCACACCCGAAGAGAATCCTGAGGCCCCGGAGCCTGCGAACATATATAGCAACGAAGCGCAAAACCCGGACGCCATTGACCAGCGCATTGAGCTAGGAAGCTACACTATAAACGATACTATGATCGTCGAGCAGGACCTTAATTCTGATGAGCCTCTCATTGGCGCCGGCAGCCGCCCCGATCCTATTATACTCAGCGAGGATGCTATCAAGTATGGCGGCGGCGACGGAAGGAGCCAGATCATACCGTATGAGCCGAACAAGGGCATCTATTTTCTTAATGACAATATTCTCAGTTTTTATTCTCTCGAGAATAAATCTTAACTTCCAGTGATTTTACAACTCAAACGCTCGATCCCTGATCAAACCAATACATGTTCAAAGGTTTAATCAGGGATCTTTTCAGCAAAAGAGAAATTCATTCAGATCTTGTAGTGCCGCTTTTAATTCTGGGTTTTTCTCCCGGGATATGTAACGGTCGAGTTGTACTCCTTCCCAGTCTTCCGGCTCACATTCCATTGTATATGATAATTCAACCAGATCCCATAAGAACGCGCTTTTCTTAGTGTTCCGGTGAGTCCTACAGTATTCTTTAATCACTATTCTTGAGTATTCTTCCATGAATCATTCCTCCTGGCTTCCAGAGCCTCTGATAAATGCCAGGATCTCCGCGTAAGAATGATCACTTTTTATAACGGCTTCCATCAACTCTTCCTTCTGCATCTCGTTGCGGAGTTTGATCAGCTCGGCCAGCGTTTCTTTTTCCGTTTCGTATTTCGCCTTCGCCCTTTCCAGGGCGGTCTTCTGCTGTTCGATCTTTTCGTCCAGCGTATCCGTATTTACCCTTCGCCTTCCACGCGCCATCGTGTCCTCCTTCCTATATCCTGACTGTCAGGACCTTTGGATTCAGCTGGTCGCTGATCTCCCTGGCCTTCCTTTTGACGTAGTTCGCGTCTATCCCGAATGCCTTCAGTATGGTTTTCTGTGTAGCTGTAACTGCATGTTCCAGCCGGTATATTCCGTCCGCCTGGCGGATCAGTTCTATTTTTTCCAGCTCCCGTATGGATGCCGGCACATTCATGTAGTTCGGCTTTTCCAACAGTTCTTCTTCCGCATCCTTCAGCTTTGTGTACATCCTGTTCCGGAGGATCAGCGCGGCGAACGCGATCAGCATCTTTCCTTCCAGGGCTCCGCCTGTGTAGACCCTGAGGCTCCGGCTGCACAGGAAGCTCTTGTCTGCCTTGAACAGTTTTTCGGAAGCACCCCAGCTCTTGTAGAGGTCCAGCGCTTCCTTCGCCGTCATCTCTGCGGAAGTAATGATACAGAAATACCCGCACATTTTCAGCTCCTCCTCTATGACAGAGGCCTTCTCTATACCGCAGACAAAGCACTGGTCATCTTTCCCTTCGTGATAGTACTCAAGGCTGAAGTACTTCTCATAGCTCCTGTCGATAACGACAGCCTGTCCTTCCTGCTTTTTCAGGTATGCCGCAATCCGGTCGATCTTTGATTCCAGGTCTTCCCGTTCGGAAGCGGCCTTGCCGTAACTGTAATAAATGTGCAGATACCGGTCCTCCTCGTCCGAATAAAAGACCTTCGTCTTCACAGTTGTCCCATTCACCTGATACCGGCGGATCGCAGACTGTCTTTTATCTTCAAAACTCCCCCGGACTTCCCGGATCTTCTCATGCACAAAGGATTTCATTCCCTTGACCATGATCACGAAATCATAGCCCAGGTGGTCCATGTACCGGATGTTCTCCCTTGAAAAATAGCCCCTGTCAAGGATAAAGCCTGCGTTCTTATAACCGTACGCGGCTGCCTTGTTCAGCATGAGCTGCAGCTGGGAGATATCCACGATGCTGCCCGGGTATGTCTCATAGAATAGCGGCTCCCTGTTCTTACAGTCATACGCAATGGAATAATTGAAGACCGGGAGCCCCCTGTCTTCCTTGGCATGTCCGAACTCGACGATCTCTATGTCACCGGCCTGGCAGTTCTTATTGGTAGAGTCATAGGATATGTAGATCCTGTCCTGCTTTTTCCTGGCCGCGTTCCATTCATTCTGGAAAGATACGCTGTCCTCCACGGAGATCTGGCTGATGAAGGTCGAGACTGTGGAATCGCTGTAGATCTTATACTCCGGTGTGAACAGCGGATGGTTATAGGCGTAGTCCGGATAGTATTGGCCGGCATTGTTCTCCGTGGTCAGATAGTATGCCGCAAGGTCAAGGAACAATCCTGTCTCGCGGTCATCCCCGTACAGACCGCTGACGATCCTGTCCAAAAGGGTCTCCGCCATCAGCTTTTCGATCACGATCCACGTCCCGATACGCAGACAGCTGCTCCGGTTGCCCCTTCCCTGATCCTCCGGCAGCTCGGCATCAGGGAAGTAGGTCAGGAAGTTCGGGTTCGGGTACATCATTTCCGGATCATCCTCACATTTCCTGCCGATTGTGGTGCGCTTGGGAATGTTGTACTTTTTATCAGGCTTGTAGACCCTGTCATACTCGTAGTTGATATAGACCACACCCTTGATCGTCCGCTCGTAGATCTTCCCCTTGACCTCGGGTATTTTGACTTTGAAATCGTAATACATGCTTCCGTTCACCCTTCAATCATAAGTGTGTATACCTACTCAATAAGTATAACAAAAAATAGCCCGGGAATTCAATAGGAATGTTGATTTTCCGGGCTTTGTAAGCTTTTTATTTTGATTGAGTGTTAAATCTCATTGGAAGCTAAGATGATTGGTGGTGATCGGTATGGACATGGCGGCTAGGGTCATGTATAATATGGAAAAGAACATTTGTTCTGATTTGCGTTGACGTACGGGTAATCATATGGTATAATACATATATGGGAAAAGATATTGATTTTACTGTTAAGAATGACCTTGCATATGGTCGTGGATATGTCTATTCGCTGCAGTACCATCTCGTATGGTGCACGAAGTACAGGAAGAAGGTGCTGCGCGGC
>JBGUIK010000048.1:0-2050 GCA_045112915.1 Lachnospiraceae bacterium | reverse complement strand
TACGAGCGTTGGGCGAAGGTTTATAACCTGAAACAGATGTCTGAAACCTTCCTCTTCATGCGGGAACACCATATCGAGAGCTTTGAGGATCTGTACGAAAAGACCGATGCAGCCGTGGCCCGTTTTAACAGACTGAACGATATGATCAAAACGGCAGAATCCAAAATGGCGGCAAATCTGGCACTGCAGAAACACATCCAGAACTATGCAAAGACCAGGGACATTTATGCAGCCTACCGAAAGTCCGGATACAGCAGAAAATACTATGAAGATCACCGTGCAGAGATTATGCTGCATAAGGCGGCCAAGGATGCTTTTAACGAATCCGGTTTCACAAAACTGCCGACGATCGGGGAACTTCGCCAGGAGTATGCCGGACTGATCACGCAGAAGAAGGAAGCGTACAAAGGTTACCGGGAGGCCAAACGGGAAATGCAGGATCTTCTAAAAGCCAGACAGAATGTGGAACAGTTCTACGGAGATGATCTGAAAAAAGAACGGGAGGAAGCACGGCGGAAAAGTAAAGAATTGTAAGGATCATGGATCAGGGGCAAGGCAGAAACGGAACAATCCGTCACTGTCCTGCCCCGTCTTTTTTCTTTTTGCGGAACGCAGAACAACGGTCAAAAGAACCGTTCAGCCTGACAACGAAGTTGGCAATCATCGGGGATTGGGGATGTCC
Organism: Lachnospiraceae bacterium; assembly: GCA_045112915.1. GTDB lineage: Bacteria > Bacillota > Clostridia > Lachnospirales > Lachnospiraceae > Chordicoccus. The sequence goes on along the minus strand of JBGUIK010000048.1, from coordinate 1,368 downwards.
CCAACAAGCTGGTTTCGCAGACCTGGACGGAAGGCCAGAATGCCGAAACGGAGCATCTGTATATACAGATGCCCAGCTTGCGAGTATGCGAGCTTGACTCAATTTTGTCGTGATTCGATTGTAGTAATCAGAGTATAAAAACATGTTTTTCCTGAGTTCCCTATTTATTTCTTATAGATGCGAACAAAATATTCCAATAATTACAAAGCACAGATTATGGCAAAAGGAACAAGTTCTTGTGTGAATTAACACAGATAAGGAGCAGTCGTCAATCAGGGTTGTTTCATGAGTCAAATAATAGAATACACACAAAGCTTATGAAATCAAGGGTTATGGACATTATACAAGATGCCCCGTAACCCTTGATTTTTTTGCCGTGTATAGGTATAATGTCTTATATAGTATAGGTATACGGCACCTATACAGAAAGGAGGCTATTATGCCTGTCACTGAAAAAACATACCCTGAATGGGTACAGGTACACCGTAAAAAAGGGACTACTGTAAAGAAGAAGGGAGATGCTTACTACTTATATAAGCGGACATCCAAACGAGTACCGGGAAAAAAATATCCACAGCCTGTAGATACATATATTGGTCTTATTACTCCGGATGGGGTAATTGAATCCCATAAGAGGAAAATATCCCTGACAGATATCGAAGTATGGGAGTATGGTTACTCAAAAGCAGTTTTTGATCTCTGTCCATCTGATTGGAAAAAACCTTTGGGCTCAGATTGGGAGAACGTTTTGAAAATCATTATAAACAAATGGTCTCCTACCACATATTTGAATAAAGACGGGGGTATCATGAAGGAAGAAGACTTCCATTATCAATTTCCTGCTCAGATGGCGTCACTGAACCGCCGCTTTTTTAGAAAGTATGGAATGGAACTGAAAGAACTAGATATATTGAAAACAATCTATTTGGTGGTGACTGAAAAAACAGAGGTGATTTCGAAAATAAGGGAAGAACAGCGAAGTGTGTTAGAACGATTTTCCCTGGAACTAGAGGTGTGAAAAGGAAGTATTCCTGACAAAACCGCTGATCGAATACATGAAAATTGTTCCTGATCCCAGAAGTCCCCGGGAAAAGAAACATGACCTTGCTGAGATGTTGACGTATCTGGTCGCGGCATATATTTGCGGACGGACTTCTCTTCGCCGATGCGTGGCATGGAGTAAGCGGAAGATAAAGTGGCTGAGAAAGGGAATGGCACTGAAAAATGGCATTGCCTCTGTTGCAACGATATCAAGATTGCTGAGTAAAATAGATGAAGAGTTATCTACTTCTAGCAGACAGTTCAAAGCTGCCGAGCATAAGTTACCCGGCAGCTCTAAACAAAACTATATTTTTCTATGATGGAGAA
>JBGUIK010000047.1:0-44520 GCA_045112915.1 Lachnospiraceae bacterium | reverse complement strand
CTGCCTTTGGTCTTGGTGGGATTCATGGGGTCTTCGTCAGAGGCAGCAAAAACCTGCTTCTATGGTGTGTTTGCTGCCTTTGTGCTTAGTGAGTTTCAACGGGTCTTTGGTAGAGGCAGCAAAAACCTGCTCCTGAGGCTAGTTTGCTGCCTTTGTGCTTGGTGGGATTCATGGGGTCTTCGTCAGAGGCAGCAAAAACCTGCTTCTGAGGTAATATTGCTGCCTTTGGTCTTGGTGGGATTCATGGGGTCTTCGTCAGAGGCAGCAAAAATCTGCTCCTGAGGCTAGTTTGCTGCCTTTGGTCTTTGTGGGATTCATGGGGTCTTCTTCAGAGGCAGCAAAAACCTGCTTCCGAGGCAATATTGCTGCTTCTGGTCCTGGTGAGTTTCATGGGGTCTTCGTCAGAGGCAGCAAAATCTTGATTCTGAGGCGTGGTTGCTGCCTTTGGTCCTGACGAGTTGATTTGATTAGATTCGTTCCATTTAAAAAGCTGTCTTCCACCGCAGACATGCGGTGGAGACAGCTTTTTTACAGATAATAATCACGAGACAACTTCTTCGAAATGATATCTGAAATTAAAATACATATATATTAGTAGAATGTTGTCGGAAATTATGTGATAATTATACTGTGAATTTCGACCAAATTATGAACATACCAGAACAGCTCACTACTGTAAAAATCCAATGATTATTCTTGGAATGTCTGGTGAAAAATTATTCAACTTACGAAGAAAAAGTCGAATGAAGAACTGTATCAATTCCTGGAGGGAAGCTCAAAAGCCGAATGAAGACCCGCATCAATTCCCGGAGAACAGCTCTCTCGTTTTCTTAAGGAGCAGCACAACAAGAATGGAAACATAGGCAACCGCTTTGAGAAGCGGGAACGCGCTTATCTTTCCCTTCAGCTTGGCAGCCACGGAACCGATGGAGAATAAGGTGAAGCCGAGCGCGATCCGATAGTGAAGGCGCTTTTTGGCTCTTATGATTGCAAATGATGTAATCCCCTGGACGATACCTACGACCACTGTGACAAACCCCATGAACACAGTAAATTTCTTCAATTTTTTCGGGTCAGAAAGCCGCTCCATGAACTTGTCGGACAGCTCCAGCGGATTGAGCTTCCTTCTGCCGCTCATGTAAATGAGACCGGTGACGATGCTGAAGACACACAGGACGGCATAGAAGATGCCGCAAAGAAGGAGGGGGACGTTACGGTGTTTGAGACGGAAAGATTTCAAGTTGTTTCTCCTTTCTGAATTAATGATACAAGCTTTCGCGAAATGCAGCAAGCAGTGAAGCGGTACACTTAACTAATGTGACAAGCTTGCGCGAAATGCAGCATATTGTCTGGCTGCTCACATTGTTGCGGCAGCCACAGCGCTTCAGTTACATTAAGGAATAGTCCTCGGCACAACAGGCTTGTTGCTCATCGTTTTTATACGAGGACCATCAATGTATTATTATACTATAATACACTAAAACAAAGGACATGAATCAAGAAACGTAGAAAATTGTCAGATGTTATTGCCGGCTGTGGCCCAACTGAAGGAGGTCTCTTATGAAACAATATAAGAAATGGATTGCAGCATTATTGACCGGAATCCTCGTAGTGACGGGGACTGTATCCCCGGCATTGGCGGCGGAGCTTCCGACTGAGAAATCAAGTGATGTGGTGAAACTTCCGACAAGTGAAGTAAGAGACGCGCTAGCGCTGTCGGAACAGGAAACCTCTGAAATATCGGAGAGAATTGCCGAGGCAGAAGAACTGGTTTCCGCAGCAGCGTTTTCTGATGTGAAAGCAACTGATTTGGCCTCTCTACCTGATGCACTCGAGTACGAAGAGCATGAAGCTACGGCAGACATACCTGCAGATACCGCCGTTGCGTCGGCCGACGATGCAGAAATTCCGACGACCGACGATGCAGAAATCCCGACAGCCGACGCGGACCCGACGACCGACGTCGACAGTCCCAATGACCCCGCAGCCCCTGCGGCAGATGCTCCCGACATCATGCCTGAAGACGATGCCGCCATCCCCACCGCCCCCGGCACCACCCTGGAACAGCCGGATGAAGCGTATCCCGTCTCCGCTGCCCCCGCATTCCCGGTCAAGAGCATGACCTTGTCCAATGATACATTTTTGTACTTTGCCAGCGCCGACCCCAGTTTCCGCCGGAGCTTTTGGGACGAGAATGATGACTACATCAACGATTCGGTGCAATTGGTCCTTCGGACAACGCTGGCGGCGCAGTCGTTTGACGACGTCTGGATTGTTTTTACCGAGACCAATCCGACCGGTGATTACGCGCACACGATCAATTTTGTCCTTGAGGATCAGCAGAAAGACAAAAACGGTCTGTGGACTCTGACTCTCCGCCTGTTTGATTATGACGACGAAATTAAGAGCAGCGGGAATTATCGTCTCACAAGCGTAAATGTGGAATATGACGGAAATGATTATGAATATAAAACGAATACTGAACTTGCTCCTTTCCGGAATTGTCTGACCACGATCTACGTTAAGACGTTGCAGGAATTACTGGACTCCCTGCCGGCGGGCACTGTGGCCAGCTTTTCCTATCTGAAAAACTATGACGGCGGCAGCATTACGATCCCCGAAGGAATCACTGTCGGAGCGGGTACTATCTCAAAATGCGCGGCGCCGATCTATGTCAACGGCACGATTTACGGAGACTTTGGCACGGACGGTCTCATGCAGCTCGTTTTCGGGTCAGGCGGAAAAGTGCGTCTCTATAACGACCTCACTCAGCAGCTTCCCGAAAGTACGGATGTATCTGTTTTCCTTCGCCGTCTGGAACCGGATGACAAGAGTAAAAAGATACGGTTCTATCCGTTCGGAAAAGACAATGTATGCTATTTTTGGAACGGCACCGGCTGGCAGAATGAGGACGGCCTTCCCGCGGACGCAGAGGTCACACCGATCACGACAAAGATCTCAATTCCGAAAGACAGCAAGGAACACTGGTATTCATATAAAGCGGCGAAGTCCGGGGACTATGCCTTCCGGCTGAGCTTCACCTCCTATGTGTATGAGACGTTCGTGCTGGAAACCTATCTGATGGACAATCTCGGAAATATGACGAAGCTGTGCGAACTCTATGAAGACTCCTACGGCGACTATTTCATCGACGGCGTCCATCTTGCCGGTGGATCCACCATTTACATAAAAGCAAAGAACTCGGGATGTACCGGAGCGACGCTCAAAGTGGAGTCCTATCAGGCGGCGGACGACTGGATCGCGACTGTGCTCGATTTCAAGAATGCAAATGTAAGCGTCACTTACAGCAAGGATCACTCATTTGTAACAGCTGAGATTCCTATCCTGAGTATGGACAAGTGGAAGACGATTGATTCCTTTGACTTGCGCTTTACAGAAGAAGATTATGCGGTTGTCAGCTTTGACAAGCAGGAAGTAAAGGACGGCAAGCTGATTTTGTCCCAAAATGCGGGAATGATCGTGTCAGCTGTGATCCCGTCAACCAAAAAGTATGACGAAGGCCGCATCGATTACTGGTTCGAGGGACCGACGGTCGACGATGAGGGTGAACTCCATGAGGTGAAATTCGAGGTTCCCGGAACCAATTACGTCATTCCCGGGAAAGGGCAGGTCAGGACCGCCGATAATTTCACGGTGAGTCTCACGACCCGCAAGTATGTGGCCGGCACTCTGACTGCCGACAAGGACAAGACTCAGCCGGCAAATACATCCTATTTCTATAAGGTGGTCATTGCTCCCGTCTATGAAAGCGGGGATGGTTGGCAGATTGAGATACCCAAAGACTACTGTTTCTACACATCTGAGAATAATGCCTATATCCGTCTGTACACGGATACGAACAAAGAAGTAAGCAGTTCGGACCGATGCTATGAGCTGCGAGGCGGAACTTACTATCTTCAGGTGGCCAATCAAAGTGAGAAGCAGACCTCTGTCGGCTATCTCCTAAACGATTCTGTGCCGGCGGTGAGTGAGGTGAAGCTTGGGCTGACGACATTTGCATCCCAGCAGGCAGTACCGCTTACAGTCACCTACACCAATGCGTATAAGCTTGCCGAAGTCGAGCTGGATCTTGAAAATGCAAATGGCGACGAGCTCGAGCTCAAGCAATACAAAGTGACGTCGGATAACGGCAAGACGTTCAAATCCATTGTCTATCTGGATGAGGAGGGGGATGTTACCGGGAAGAATTTCAAAATCATCAGAGTGGGTCTGAGGGACGTCTATGGGAAAACAACCTGGATATCCGCTGAAAATGTGTCCGCGACTTGGACGACCCGCAACCACCAGCTCGTGACGCGGGCGAACAGATTTAAGAATTCCGCGACAACTGAGCAGCCGGTGAACTTTATTGAACTTGAAGAGAGCATCAATATACCGCTTTTTGCAGTAGTCAATGTTTACGAAGGAGTGAACCTGTATGCTCCAAACACCCTTAAGGTGTACGGTACGCTGAATACTCCGATTCTGTCACTCTGGGGATGGGATGACCCGATTGAAATTACCGTGGACGGGACAATTAATGCCGGAGGTGTCGATCTTCAGAATTTCATCCTTAAGGGAGAGAACAAGGGACACATTGTCATAACCGGTGACACTAATTCGGATATCTTTGAAAATATACTGGCAGCGAGAAGCGAACCCACCCAGGAGGAGGTCGACTCCTACATCAAGATGCTTAGGCAGATGCTGACCGCCAAAAATGAGGGTGAAGGGCTTCTTGTGGCCGTTGTCTGGAGCTACTATAAATGGAAGAATGGAGCCTGGGTCTATGACTTTGCGGCATTAGAAGGTCTTACCACGAGCTGCGGCATGCAGTTCGAGGATCAGACATTTGCATATGACGGCAAATACCACAGCCTTGAAGTAAAGAATAAGTCGGACGCGGTCCGGGTCACATATGAAAACAATAATCATAAGGAACCCGGCACCTATGTTGTGACTGCCCATTTCCGGGCACCCAAGGGATATGATCAGGAGAGTTTCTATGATCTGACCGCGACCATGACCATTGTGAAGTCTGAGAAATTCACGCTGAGCGAGGCGGACGGGGTCAACATCCCGACGTTGTCCACTCTGCAATTGAAGGCAAAGACGGCATCGGGAGGGGCGTATCCATCCGCGTCAAGTCTCGTCTGGAGCAGCTCGAACAAGGCTGTGGCGACGGTGAGCAGCAGCGGTCTCGTGACCGGCAAGACCTACGGAACAGCCACGATCACTGCCAAGACACCTGACGGAACAATCAGCGCCTCGAGGAAGGTGAAGGTCGTGTTCAATGACGCGACGCGGGACAATATTACCGCGATCGAGTTCACCTCGATCTGCTGGCTGGCGGACCGCAAGATCAGTAACGGGTACGGCGGTGTGACGTACGGACCCACAAAGAACTGCACGCGCCAGGAATTTACGATTTTCATGTACCGGGCTGCGGGAGCTCCGACGGTCACGAACGATATGCTGTCGGCGGTCAAGTTCCCTGATATTCAAAACTGCGCGGCGATATCCAAAAAGGCTATCGCCTGGGCTGTGAATGAAGGCATTATTAAGGGCTTTTCTGACGGCACATTCAAGCCGGATGACAACATTACCCGCGACTCCATGGCGATCATGTTCTATCGGGCGGCCGGCTCACCGACGGTTACACAGCAGCAGCTGAGCGCTGTGACCTTCCAGGATATTTCAGGGTGCACCGCAAATACCAAGAAGGCTATTGCCTGGGCTGTGAGCGCCGGCGTGGTCAAGGGGTTCTCGAGCATCAAGTACGGTCCGCAGGAGAACAGTACGAGGTCACAGGTGGCAATTATGCTGTATCGTTTCTATAAATGACGTTCCCCGAATCCCCGGAAGGAGTATGTTATGGCACGAATAGATGAACTCAACCTGATTGAAATCGATGGCGTCACATGCTGCCGCGGACACGCATTCCCCTTCGGAGCCACTCTGTCAGGCACCGGCGGAATCAACTTCTCAATCAACTCTGTAGATGCCGAGGGCTGTGAGCTGGTGCTGTATCATCAGGGAGAAGAGGAGGCATTTGCACATATTCCTGTGCCCGATGAATTCAGGACCGGAAGCAACTACTCGATCATGGTGTTCGGACAGAACCCGGAGGAGCTCGAGTACACCTGGCGGTTCTTCGGTGAATTTGCCCCTGAAAAAGGACTGCGGTTCGACCCCAAAGCTGCGCTGCTGGACCCGTACGCCAAGCTGATCTGCGGCCACGAAATCTGGGGACAGAAAAAGTCCGAGCGGAAGCAGATGCGCTGCAAGATCATCATGGATGATTATGACTGGGAAGACGACACCCAGCTTGAAATACCGATGGAGGACCTGGTGATCTATGAACTCCACGTCCGGGGATACACGAAGGATCCTTCGAGCCCGTCCCGATATAAAGGAACGTATGCCGCCATCGTCGATATGATTCCTTACTTCAAAGAGCTGGGGATCAACTGCGTGGAGCTTCTGCCTGTATTCGAATTCGATGAGATGGAGGAGACTCTCTATCTCGACGGAGACAAGCGGCTCAATTACTGGGGCTACTCCACGATCTCGTTCTTCGCGCCGAAATCATCTTATGCCTATTCCGGCACGCACGGGATGGCAGCGGACGAGCTGAAGAACATGATCAAGAAGCTGCACAAGAATGGCATTGAAGTCATTCTCGACGTGGTCTTCAACCACACGGCGGAAATGGGGGATGACGGTCCGGTCCTTAGTTACAAGGGAATCGATAACAGGACATATTATCACCTGAACGAGAATGGCAATTACATGAATTATTCCGGCTGCGGCAACGCCGTGAACTGCAACAACGTTGTTGTTCGCCAGCATATCCTGGACTGCCTTCGCTACTGGGTGGTCGACTATCATGTGGACGGCTTCCGATTTGACGAAGCCCCGATCCTCTCACGAGACAAGGACGGAAAGCCTATGCAGAGCCCGCCGCTCCTTGAAGCTTTGGCCCACGATCCGGTCCTCTCCAAGACGAAGCTGATCGCGGAAGCCTGGGACGCAGCCGGACTCTATCAGGTCGGATCCTTCCCTGCCCCGGATAAGTGGGCTGAGTGGAACGGGCATTTCAGGGACTGCGTCAGAAATTTCATTCGCAGTGATGCCTCAGCCGGACCGGAGCTCATTAACCGCATCCAGGGTTCGCCCGACATGTACAAGAACAGGAAGGAGCCCTCGACAATCAACTTCGTGACATGCCATGACGGATTCACGTTGAATGACCTGGTCTCCTACAATGAGAAACATAATGATGCCAATGGTGAAGCAGGCCGCGACGGCAACAGCCACAACAGCAGCTGGAACAGCGGAGTTGAAGGTCCGACGGATGACCCGGCTATCGAAGCTCTGCGGAACAGGCGGGTCAAGAACGCTCTTGCGCTGCTTCTTCTGAGCCGGGGAACGCCCATGCTCCTTGCCGGCGACGAATTCAGGAACACGCAGCACGGCAACAACAATGCTTACTGCCAGGATAATCCGCTGTCCTGGATCAACTGGGAGGACAGGGAGCGCTTCTCCGACGTATATGATTTCTGCAAGCTGCTGATCGCTCTTCGCCGTGATCATCCGGTCCTGCGAAGAAGAGAATACTTTACCGATAAGAACAGCAGCGGCTATCCGGAACTGTCTTTCCACGGGGCGAAACCATGGTCGCTTGACATGTGGAGTCCATTCCTCGTGTTCGGCTTCATGTACGCGGAGCCTAAGAAGGATTTCGGGACGGAGAGGGACTGCTTTATTTACTGCGGCGTTAACTCCCACTGGGAGGAGCATACGATGGAGCTTCCGATCCTGCCGGACGGTATGAGGTGGTATAAAATCGCGTACACAGGAGATACAGTTTATGATAGGCAGGCTATACCGGGCAGGCAGATCAGGCTCATGTCCCGGAGCCTTATGGTGTTAATAGGAATGTAAGACGAAAATATCTATCAGCAACTGAGCGAGACGGTCCTTTTTACAAGAGCATTCGAGTAAGAAGGACCGTACATATTTTGTGAAAAATAGCCGGCTACAAAGTTCACAGTCGGTGAATAGTGTGGTATTATATACAATATGATAAACAATTCAAGTTTTTCAAATGGCATCTGTGAGCCGCAGGCAGTCCGGATGCATTGACCCCAAAAGTTGGACCATACGGTTGGCAGGCGGAGGTCATTTTTTGATTGAGGAGAGAGGCTTGACATGAGTTCAATAGAGATTCAGAAGATAAGCATTGTTGATTTGGATACAGACGCAATTGTGAATGCTGCCAATTCAGGCCTGTGGGCCGGGGGCGGCGTCTGCGGTGCTATTTTTGAAGCAGCCGGATATGAAAAGCTGACTAAGGCGTGCAATAAGATCGGCCACTGCAATATCGGCTCTGCGGTCATAACTCCGGGTTTTGATCTCAAAGCCAGATATATCATTCACGCCGTCGGTCCGATTTATTCGGATGGAAGACACGGCGAGGCTGAAATGCTCTACAACGCATATAAAAAATCGCTTGAGCTTGCTGTGATAAACGGCTGCAAGAGCATAGGTTTTCCGCTCATATCCGCGGGCATTTTCGGCTACCCGCTGGATGAGGCTTGGGAGCTTGCCGTGCAGGCATGCCGCAATTTCATTAAGGCTGATCCTGACGTTGAGATTGATATTATATTTGCAGTTCTGAGTGACAGAATATATAAGATAGGCGAGTGGTACCTGAACAGGCCTGACGACTGATAATCGGAGGTGAATTTGAAAAGAATACTGAGAGTTCTCCTGCCTGCCCTGCTGCTTGTTCTTATCCTGCTCGGGTTCTTCAGAGTGAGGGCTGCGCTGCTCAGCCATGTGTACGCGCCGGATGCGCATTCGGGTTCCGCAGCTGTAGGTATATCGACTGCAGGTTCGTCGGCATCCGGTGGAAACGCCGCAGATTCCGAATCTGCAGGTATATCGGCTGCAGCTTCGTCGGTATCGGCAAATGTCGATATACCTCACGCAGAATCTTCCGATTCGGTATATCACCTGGAGGCATCGAACAGTGGGAGCGCAATAGGAGGCGGACTGACCGAAGACGGATTTGCAATACCTGTATATAAAGGAGATGAGGTCGTTCCGGTCAATAATAACATTCCGGATTTTTCTGAGGAGGAGATTGGCACAGAAGAATTTTACGAGTTCAGCGAGCTGGATGAGCTCGGCCGCGCGGGGCGTGCGATAGGCTGTATCGGTCCGACGATTCTGGCCACCGAGGAGCGCGGACCGATCGGAATGATCAGACCTGCCGGGTGGCACACTGTAAAATATGATTTCATTGACGGCCTGTATCTTTACAACAGGTGCCATCTGATCGCGTATTCCCTCTGCGGAGTCAACGCTGACGAGCGAAATCTGATTACCGGAACTCGTTATCTCAACGTTGAGGGAATGCTCGGAATCGAGAACCGTGTGTACTGGTACGTTAAGGACACGGGTAACCATGTATGCTACAGGGTGACTCCCAGATATTTAGGAGATGATCTTCTTGCAATCGGTGTGCAGATGGAAGCGTACTCCGTTGAGGACCGGGGCAGGGGGCTGAGCCTCAATATGTTCTGCTTTAACGTGCAGCCGGGTGTGCTCATCGATTATAAGACCGGCGATAATTCGCTGGATCCGAACTATGAGACAGCAAGGAGCATAGCGTCCGAATCAGATCCCGGGAATAGTGCCGATGAAGCTTTGCAGGGTGCCGACGATAAATCGCAGGGTGCCGACGATACTGGGCAGGGTGCCGACGATACTGGGCAGGGTGCCGACGACCAGAAACAGGGTGCCGGCGATGCTGGGCAGGGTGCCGACGATCAGGAGCAGGGTGCCAACGATAAAGCGCAGGGTGCCGCTGAATCGGATAAACAGTTCGGAGAAAAAGGCAAAATTTCAAAAGAACATGAGGCCTATGTCCCGGACGAGAACGCAACTTATATCATAAATACGAACACCGGGCGGTTCCACCTTCCGGACTGCCAAAGTGTGCAGGATATGAAGGACAAGAATCGCAAAGAGTTCTTCGGCACCCGGGAAGAACTCATGGAAGCAGGGTATAGACCCTGCGGGAGATGTAATCCCTGACGCAGAGGTATATAGTCTGCAAAGGCGATTCTTTAACCAGCGTATAAGCCCTTCGGGAGATGAAATCCCTGAGCTTTAATATGTATATTCAGCTGCCGGTCATCAAGGCAGATTTTTGAAAGGAGACCAAAATGAGAGTAGACGCGATAAAGTATGACATCACAAAGCTTGAGAACTGCGCAGCCGTTGTCAACAGCACTAATTATTTCCTGTCGGACGGTGCCCCGAAGAGCGTTAACCATGCCATCCATGTGGCTGCCGGTCCGAGGCTTCACGAGGTCTGCCGAAAACTCGGAACATGCAATACGGGTGAAGCGATCACCACGGATGCATTTGATATGAAGGCAGATTATATTATCCACACGGTCACGCCATCCTGGAGAGCCGACAAGTCTGAAAAGGCAAATGTCCTTCTCACCAAATGCTACACCAACTGCCTGAAAGCGGCTATGAATAAAGGAGCCCGCACGATCGCGTTCCCGTCCCTTGGAACGGGACACTGCCATTTCCCGCCGGAAATGGCTGCGGAGACTGCTGTCACAGCGGTGAAGGAGTTCCTTGATGAGAATCCGGGTACATTTGATGCTATCACATGGAGCTTGTCCAGCCAGGAGATGGCAGATATATACAGGTCAGTGATCGCCCGCAAGATTCCGGGCGCGTTCGTCGTGAAAGAACCCAGGACGGAAGCGGCAGAACCTGCGGCCGAAGATGTTTCGATCGAGAAGCCGGAAGTATCATCTGATGATAAGATCGTGAAGTTCTGTCTCAAGTATTATCTTGTTCTGAAGCTGATAGACAAGGACCAGATTCTGAAAGACTGGTGCCGCGACTACAACGCGCAGGCAATGTCTCAGAGCCATTCGGCTCTCAAGGATATTCTCCAGTTCCGCATGACTTCCGATGCTTACCGCGCAGGTATCATGACCGGAAAAGCACAGGAGATACTCGAAGAAGAGGGTGTTGTGTACGAGAACCTCAAGACGTTGAACAATGATGATATGAGCAAATTAGACCCGGCCGTGCTCAAGGCCGCTCTTGAGCTTCAGTTCAAGGCCGATGAGGCAAATGAGGGCGTTCTCATCCGCGAGGGTGTCGCAAGCGGTTTCGTTGTGAAGCTTGTCAGAGCGCTTTATAATATGCTGCGGTGATTTAGTATCTTTCATGTGCTGCGGTGATTTAGTATCTTTCATATGCTGCGGTGATTTAGTGTCTTTCATGTGCTGCGGTGATTTAGTGTCTTTCATGTGCTGCAGAGATTTAGTATCTATCATATGCTGTGGTGTTTTACGTGTTTTCATGCCGTGAGGACTCTTCCGACTGAAAAGCAGAGCATGACTTGAAACGAATAGATTATTGCCCCGACTGCTTAAGAGCGGATAACGCGAGAGGAGTATTATGGAGTACGAAGGACAAATCTGCAGAGCGCCGATGGAACGTTCTGCGTATAAACTGCCCATTATGGTGGGCTGCCGTTATAATAAATGCAGGTTCTGCGACCTGTTCAAGCACCTGAAATTCAGAGTGATCCCAATCGAGGAGGTCAGGGAGGATATAAAACGTGTCTATGACTCAGGCGGAAGGCCGAGAAAGATATTCCTGGGCGACGGGAGCGCTTTCGATCTGCCGACAGAGCACCTGCTGCAGGTCATTGATGTCATACACAGCTTCTTCCCGGACTGTTTCGAGATCAATATGAATGCAACCGTCAAAGGCATATCATATAAAAGCGATGAAGAACTTCGGGCTCTGGCTGACAGTGGTGTCAGGCATCTGTACATCGGTGTTGAGACCGGTCTTGAAGATGTGCTGGCATTCATGAACAAGGGAAATACTGTGGCGGAGCTGCGTGAGCAGGTACTTAGGATTCAGAAGTACGGTATGTGTCTCGATGCCCACTTCATGACAGGTGCTGCCGGAATGGGCCGCGGGGAGGAGAATGCGAAGGCTACCGCTGCTGTGCTGACAGAGCTTCACGCCACGAGCGCGACTAATTTCTCTATGTTTGTCCAGCACTCGACACCCCTGTATCAGGATGTTCTGGACGGAAAGTTCACCCCGGCGTCAGAGTATGAAAGTCTTATGGAGGAGAAGCGCCTCATCGGGCTGATATGTGATTCTCTCCTTAAGAAAGGGAATCATACCATGAAGTATGAAGGCTTTCACGATTTTATCGCTTTTCATGTATGGGGAACGCTTCCGAGGGATGGCGAGCGGATCATAGAAAAGCTTGACGCGGTAATAAATGAGTATGAGAACAAGCAGGATATAAAGGCTATTATTGGACCGGACAGTACGTTTACTATACGAAGTGCGTATTGATTACTGGGGATGTTATAGTAGGGAGTGACACCTGATGAGACTGTTTATAGCGATACAATTTTCCGATGATATAAAAAAAGGCTTGATTTCTGTGATGCATGAGCTTAAAAAGAAGAATGTGGGCGGAAACTACAGCCCGGCGGACAATCTTCACCTGACTCTCGCTTTCATAGGCGAGACGCAGAACGCTGAGGGGGTGAAGAGGGCGATGGAGGCGGCTGCATTTGCACCCTTCATGCTGTCCCTGACAGAGCTCGGAAATTTTGGCGATATTCTGTGGGTCGGCGCAAAGGGCGGTCAAAAGCTCAAGGCTTACGTGAAAGCGCTCGGCGGACAGCTTGACGCAGCAGGCATCAAGTATGACAAAAAGAAGTTCGAGCCGCACATCACGCTGGTCAGGAAGGCGTCGAATGCCAGGCCGCAGGGAATCACAGTTCCGAAGAAGGAGATGATGGTCCGGAAGATCTCTCTTATGAAATCGGAACAGAAAAACGGCAGAATGGTGTATACTGAGATATTCCATGTGGGGAGCTGAGCCGGATCCTCTGCCATATTAAATTACGTGACCTAATTGGAGGCTTGAATTGAAAGACGAGAAAAGGGAAGAATTGAAAGTGCTGCTTGGGGAATATCTGGAACATCCTAAGGTGCTTGAGATGAAATCATACACGCAGCACGGCAGCATTACGACGTATGACCATTGCAGGCGTGTGGCGGCGGCCAGTCTCAGGATCAATCGGAGGCTGCATCTGGGAGCTGATGAGAAGAAACTGGCTGTCGGTGCTATGCTTCATGACTTTTACCTGTACGATTGGCATGCGTATGATGACGGGAGCCACAGGCTTCACGGGTTCCATCATCCGGAGAAGGCAAGGGTGAACGCCAGTGAGATATTTCATGTGGGCAGGAAGGAGCAGGATATCATCCGTACTCATATGTGGCCGCTGACTCTGCGCGCTGTGCCGAGATCTCGGGAGGCTGTGATCGTGTGCTTGGCGGATAAGTGGTGTTCGCTGCAGGAGACTGTTTTTATGAGAAGAAAATAAGTTTGAGACATCCGGGGCTGCATTTGGCAGCCCCGTTTATCTCGGCTGTGAGAGGAGTCACCGCTGAGTTTGAAACGAAGGCAACTGAAGGGACGAAAAATTCAAGAATAGTTGCCTTTGAAAAAATCGGTCAGAAACGGAGGCAACTGATTTGGCAAAAATCCAAGAAATCGTTGCTTCTTAAAAAATCGTTCAACATGCGAGGACAACTAATCACAAATTCATTAGAGGTTACTAAGAAACTCACACACAAAATGAAAGGAGGGGCAGGTGAATATAAGAAAATCAATTGATTTCATTAAGAGGTCAGATAATCTGCCGGCAGTGATCAGCAAAATACTGTGTTTTTCACTGATAGGTATTGTGTTAACAAGTTGTGCAGGCGGATCAGGTGACATACCCAGTGCTGAGCAACTTAATCCTACAATTGGAACAAACTCCGAAGAGAGCACACAAGTGACAAGTGGGAAAGCTTATAAATCTGACGATAACAATGACACTGCCTCACAAGCCACTCTCGAAGCATGCTTCCTCAAAGTCGGCAAAGCGGATGCAATAGTCCTTATGTGCCAGGATAAGACCATGGTCATCGACTGCGGCGAGGAGGATGACGGAAAGGAAGTCCTTGCCTGCCTGAAAAGCCGCGGAGTCAAAAAAGTTGATGTGCTCATGATCACTCATTTCGACAAGGACCATGTCGGCGGGGCTGACACTCTTGTGGAGGGAATCAAGGTAGAGAGAGTACTCTTGCCTGCTTACACAGGCAGCGGAACTGAGTACACAGACTTTATTGTAGCACTCGGAAAAGCCGGCATAAATCCGCAAAACGTGACTGAAAACATGAATCTGACGCTCGGAAGCGCCTCAATTTTGGTCGAGCCGCCTGCGTCTTACGAGATACCTGCAGGTGTATCCGAGTATGACAACGATTTTTCACTGATTACTACCGTAGAATTCGCCGGCAAACGTCTTATATTCACAGGAGACAGCGAGAAAAAGAGAATCCGGGAGTGGCTAGCTGGCGGATCAGCAGCAGAGTGCGATGTACTTAAGATTCCTCACCACGGAGTATACAATAAAGCGCTGGCAGATCTTTTGAGTGCGACAAAACCATCATACACTGTGATCTGTGATTCTAAAAAGAACCCGGCAGATGAGAAAACACTCGGCCTTATTAAAAGCATCGGAGCTGACTGCATGCAGACTCAATACGGAGATGTCACGGTCTTGTGCAGCCGTGACGGCATCGAAATCCATCAATGATTTAACATGTCCGTGACGGCAAGCCACCTGCGAGGACTGTCTTCTGGGACCGCTTACCGGCCTGAATGTGTCTTTATTCTTTTACTGAGATTGTGTATAATGTGAGTGGATATTGCGCAGTACTGTCCTTGCGGCACTTTTATCCGCGATTCCGCATGTCGCCCTTTTGTAGTTTCTGATAATGACATGAATAATGCGCGCTAGCTCTGAAACGGTATGCCGCGATGAATCTTCTGGTTAGCCATGATACGGCATGCCGCGATGAACACTCTGAAAAGTCTGAGGATCCTGATATGACAAAATATGAAGCAAACAAAACAGTCGACGTAAACGGTGTGACTCTTCACTACGCGGAATGCGGCGAAGGCCGCCCTGTTGTACTGATACACGGAAATGCTGAGGACCACAACCTTTTCGGGACAGTGATAGGGCAGCTGACAGCCGCCGGCTGCCACGTGTACGCCCCGGATTCACGTGGTCACGGTTCAAATGTTCCCCTGTCCGAGTACCACTACGCCGACATGGCAGAAGACATCTATCAGTTCATTAAAGCTATGGGGCTCGAGAAACCCGCTCTGTACGGGCACAGTGACGGAGGCATCATAGCCCTTCTCCTGGAACTGAGCCACCCAGGTACGCTCGGAGTCATGGCGGTAAGCGGCACGAATCTTAAACCGGAGGGAATTATCCCGTCGTTCATAGAGGAATATACAGAACTCAACCGGAAGAAGCCGGATCCGCTGATCACGCTGATGCTGACGGAGCCCCACATTGATCCGAATTCTTTGAAGTCCATAACTATTCCCGTGCTTGTCACGGCGGGTGATGATGATCTGATCCTCCCGGAGGAGACCTGGCTTCTGGCGGAGAGCCTGCCAAACTCCACGCTTGTGTTCGTGAAAGACGCTGATCACGGAAGTTACATAGTCGACAGCGAGATTATGGGGGAGATGCTCATTAAGTTCCTTGAAAAAAATTGGAAATAATAAGTTCGCAGCCAGTAAATTAGGAAAAATGTGCGGCAGACCGCACTTCATATAAAGGAGAAAGTATGACTGATTTAACAAAACAAATGCTGGAGAAACTGAACGAATTCTTTGAGGAGGAAAAGCTGCTCAATCACGCTGCCCATGTAGTCCAGTTCGACATGGAGACGGTTTGCCCGCCCAAGGGTATGGAGCTGGCAGGCGAGACGCAGGCCTATCTGTCCAACAAGATTTTCAAGATCCACCGCGACCCGAACTTCCTTGTCGCGGCGGGCTGGCTGTACGACCACCGTGATGAGCTGGATGTGTATGATCGGACTCTTGCGGAGCAGCTGCACCGCGAAGATATGAAGATACGCAATATTACACCGGAGCAGGACCGTGAGTTCTCAAAAGTCTACAACAAGGCCTATGCTGACTGGCTGAAGGCAAAACAGAGCTCAGATTTCTCCATGTTTGCGCCTTCCCTCTCCGCAGTTCGCGATGTGGAGTTCAAGCGCGTCGAGCTCATGGACGAGAAGAGCCCCGTTGTCTACGATAATTTGCTCGACACCTACGAGCGCGGAATGACATCCGAGAAGCTGGATGAGGTATTTGGCAAATGCCGCGACCGCCTTGTCCCGCTCCTTAAGAAGATCATGGCCAGCAAGAAGGTCATTCGCACGGATTTCCTGAAACGCACTGTCGATGACAGGACCCAGGAGAAAGCGGTCAAATATCTGCTCGGCGTGATCGGCTTTGATTTTGAGCGCGGCGGATTCTCGACGACGGAGCATCCTTTTACGGACAGTATGGGGCCGGACGATGAGCGTGTGACAACGCATTTCTTCCCGAACAACTTCCTCTCCAGCATGTACAGCACGATCCATGAGGGAGGCCACGCGCTGTTCGATCAGAATCAACCTCGGGAGCACTGGATCCATAACATCACCGATGGCAAGACCATGGGTCAGCACGAGTCTACATCCAGATTCTATGAGAACATAATCGGGCGATCCGAAGCATTCATCCATCTGGTTTTCCCGAAATTGCAGGAGATCTTCGGTGATGCACTGGCAGATGTTACAGAGCGTGAGTTTTATGAGGCGGTCAATTTCGTGTCGCCGTCCTGCATTCGCACGGAAGCCGATGAGTTCACGTATATATTCCATATAATGATCCGCTATGAGATCGAGAAGGCAATCGTTGCGGGCGAAGTGAGCATCGACGATCTGCCTAAGATCTGGAACGATAAGTATGAAGAGTATCTCGGGGTCCGTCCTGCAAATGATGCCGCCGGCGTACTCCAGGATGTCCACTGGACCTCGGGCTTCGGCTATTTCCCGACATATGCGCTCGGCAACATGTATAATGCGATGTACAGTAACCGCATGCGCGAGGAATTTGACCTGAATGCCGCGGTAGCCGCAGGTGATTTTGGAAAGATTGACGGATGGATGAAGGAGAATGTCTGGAAGAAAGCGGACATTCTGGCTCCCGCCGAATGGATCCGCGATATCACCGGCCGTGAACTCACGCCGGACGATTTCCTTGATTATCTGGAGGATAAGTATTCGAAGCTGTATGAGCTCTGATGCCTAAATTCTGCGTCAAATGTTATTAGGGTAACGAAGAATAAACTTCCCACTTGCAGATACGGGGTCAGTCGGTGACTGCCCGATTAATTGCAGGTGGGGAGTTTTACTATATTAATTCCGGGTCTTTCTGTAGTATAATAACAGAGTGATAAAGCTGTGCGGGCGATTGTACCCGATCGGCGATGAAACAGGGGGTCCTCATGAAAGACGTGTCAGTTTTCCCGGCCAGATATAATTTAATCAGGCTTTACAGAAAAGCAGTCCATGATGCCGATGCGGATGAGAATATGGGCGGCTCAGAAATTATGCTGGCCATGGATTATTTTGACGCGCTGGAAGTGGATGAATTTCACTCTGAATCAGAAAAGTTCAGCAAGTTCATGGGGCTGAGCATTTACGAGGACCTGACAGAGCACGATGTTGCAATGCAGAGCATTCCTCTTTACTGCCCGGAGATCACTGAAGAATTGGCAGCAGAGTACTGCTGCCATAACAGCTGCTTTAAAGACCCGTTCGACAAAAACTCCGGAGAGTATCGTTATTTTGGAATGATACAGGTCTACATCACTCCGGAGATTCTGATGCGGCTCAACCGTGAGCATCTGAAATATACAGAAAAGGATAATTTCGGATACCTTAGCATTTACAATGCGTTTTTTAAGGATCTGCATATTTTGATGTCTGATTTCGTCAGTAAGCGGTTCAATGAGGAGAATCAGGGGGATTTCTGCTATCGCGTCTATCAGTCAATGTCGGTAGGGGACTTTGTTGTTGCCATCAGATGCAATAATCCGGAAGTTCCCTTCGAAGTTGCCTCCATGCTTCGCAGGCGCAAATATGAGCTGGAAAGGCCTGCTGAGCACAGAAGTATTCACGGAAGCAGCGTGGAGAAGGAGCTGTGTACGAACTTTGTCTTTTACAAGACATACACACTAATGAGTCTGAATACGCACATTATTCCGGTGTCCTCTGATTCCGAAGAGGCACCGGATATAAGTGTCGATCCTGAAAAGAGGAGATTTGTTCTCCGCTGTGTGCTCTCCAATAAGTATTGGAGCCATGAGAAAGATATAGAAGAAAAATATAAGCCTGAGCAAAGCCTGAATATTTCATCTTATCTAAGGCTCAACGGACGATATGACTTCACTGTAACGCTGAGTGAACAGGCATTTCTCTATATTCATCCCAAGCTTGTCAAGTATAAGATCGGCAGCCCGCAGCCGGAGTCTTCATGCGAGATCAGAGATAAGATCGGCAGTCCGCAGCCTAAGTCTTCATGCGAGATCAGAGATAAGATCGGCAGCCTGCAGCCGGAATCTTCATCCGAAGATGCGGCATTAAAGACGGAGCCGGATGAGAAAAAGATATGTGATTACATAATATCTCTCATGAAGGACAAGTATATTTCGTATGTCAATGAGAGGTTCCTGTTCAGAGCGAGCACAAAAGCAATAGAAGCGGAGAATTATAATGACGACATTCGGCTTATAGAGCCGGAGGACGGATTTTTATTTGCAAATGAAATCATAGCCGCAAAACTGTCATCACTCTCGGAAAGAATACACAAAGCGTACTTACGTGTGCTTCGTATAGATACGTCCAGGCGAAGCATTATGTACAATATGCACCTTTTAGAGAGAATTAACAGCATATGCAATTCGATTAACGGAACATCTGATTCCAGAATTTATTGCAGCATCATAATCAGGCAGATCGAGATAGCTCTTGATTGTGTAAATTATTACCTGTCACTGATCGGTGTTCCTGATGTAAAATCCGACTCTTGCGGGCAATGGATGTACAGTGATGATTCGCGCAGGAATAGTCTCGCGGAATGTACAGCTGAGGAGAATGATGAAATAATCGCGGCGCTCGACAGCGAGCTGAAGGCAGCGCTGGAATATATTAATTCTTTTGGGAAGTTCATACTTGACAGCTCACTGCAGTCTCTTCAGACACCGCACTTTAACCTTGAGACACATGTCAGCGTGGAAAAAGTGCTTCTTAGCTACAGCTATTTTGTTCACAGCTTTTTAAATTGGTATGGAAAGTCGGAACTGAGCCGCGAGATCAACGGCACACAGTCAGGTTTTTATACATTGATGGTTCCACAGCCGATGGAAACTTCTCTGACAACAAAGACGTTATTTAATTGGAGAAAGGACGAGTCCCTTAAAAACCGGCTTCTTGTAGTCCTGTGCCCTTCATTCAGCGACCTTACGGACTTTTCGGCATCAATCGGTATCCTCATGCACGAGATAGCTCACTCTCTCAGATATGAGCCGAGAAGTACCCGTAATAAGATGATGCTCAGATATACAAGCGAATTATTGTTTGATCAGGTGTCTATGAGCATTATCCTGGATCTGCGCAAGCTCATACCGGGGCTTAACAATTATAGTTACTATACTGAGCTGTTTAAAAAATGTCTTGCGGATGTGTATGCAAAGTACATAGGCCTTGCTGAAGAAGAAGTCAGGGAGCTCGGCTTTGCCAATCTCATGGGGGAAATTGAAAGCAGATACAGAAACTTTGTCTATTCAGTCGAATATTTGTCTAATCTCAGGAGATATCTCGAGGAACTGTTTTCTGACTATACTGTTTTCAGCGACGGAAAAAATAAAGGGGTAATCGAGGCAGCAAAATCTCTTTATCAGCTTTTCTTCAGCGGAACGAGACCAAAGTGGTCAAAAGAAGAGGCCTATGCAGCATACGAAGAATTGCTGAACAGTATGGATGAACTCCCGCTCGATGAAATGTCGGCAGATGATGAATCGGCAGAAATACATAGAACGATCCTGCAGCTGTATGATCATCTCGTTAATTTTTATCAGGGTCCTGAAGATCTGATTGATGAAAAGGAATTTCTGGAACTGTGCATGAACACGGCGAAATTTGAATTTGAGCTTGACGTGACAGTTCGAAGGCTCCTCATGGAGCAGCGAAATCTTGTGAACAGCAGGAAAATTGCGAGATTTCTTCAGGTCGGGGTATATGCCGACCTTGATGGGAGGGAGAAGGGATTTGTCAATTTCGCCGAATCTCATATCATAACGTCGATGCCGTCATCTTTGATGATCGTGAACAATATGACGGATGTTTACCGTGAAGTCACGAGTGACCTCTATATGGTGAAAGTTCTTGGACTGACCCCCTACGGCTATCTGAACTTCTTTACGAGAAATGTACCTGTCGATGACATTATGGCTGAGACATACGCAAAGCGGTTCTGCATGGTATTATATGCTCTGGAGAGTGAGAAGAGCGGAGGCAGTGATATTGATTGGAACAGGGTGTGGATTGATTTTTATAAATCGGTCTGCGGACATTTTCTGCGTTTTGTTGATAAATATGAGGATGCCCGCTATAGCAGCATTCTTGAGGGAGAGATAGATGTAGAAGGATCGCCGGAGAAATCTGCGATAGCCAATTATCTTAAGGAACTTGGCGATAAGATAAGTTCCTGCATGGATGAGACTGAGCAGGACATGATTGTTAATAATCTGGATATGATAGCAGTCTGCGCATCTGCTATTCAGGGAAGCCTGGATCCCGTCAGCGGCAAAGACATCAAGAAAGAACGTGAGATGTTCCTTGGTGAACTCCTGCACTGCAGGTATCTGTGCAGTAACCTTAGTTCGCTCATATACGCCCACAGAGAACTGCTGCTTGGCGTATATGCATTTGATTATCTTGCGAAGGATCTTTTGGACGGTGCGAAGAACCTCAGTAAACTCCATGATGAGTTTGTTAAGTCAGAAATGTGGAAGTATTGCATTTATATAGCCGAATCTTATAATGAGACTGCAGTCGGGCAGGCAGAGTATCTGAATCAGAACCGCCTCATGACCGAATTCGTTTTAGATATGAATTACAGTATGCTTTACAGCAACGCATTTGAAATCGCCGATTGACGGTAAGACGGTACCAGTTCAGACAGGCTGCCGGAGAAACGAACTGTTAGATGCAGCCTGTCTGAACTGGTACGTAAGATGAAGAATATTATTAAAGATTTTTATAGTGGTGCTTGAACGGCACATGGTTTTATGGTAACTTATTGTTTAACTATATAAATGTGGCATATGACCACCAGTCACACAGGAGGTTCAAGATGGCATCTGGGATTACAAACTCGTTAAGGAAAGAGGCGTTTGCTGTCGATCTGCTGAAAGGCCGCGTTGTAAGAGGCTCTTTTGAGAAAAATGAGTACTTTTCCCAAAAAAATGTCATTGTCCGTGACAAGAACAGAAAAGACAGGGGAATACGGCAGGCCTTCAGAAAGAGCGGCAAAGCGCCCGCAGTAAAATAACTTCACACGCAATGTCGCTGTCCATGGCCGATTGGCTTTGGACAGCGATTTTTTTTATCCGAGTCAGTGGGGGAAGTCCCGCTTCTACAAGCGCAGAGCCGCAGAATTCCTGTGACGGCAGGCTCATTAAATGAATGCGCAAAAACACGGCGGATGGGGAGGTATCAATGAGCATCGGATTTAAGCTTTCTTATCTTTATCTGGATAAATACAGAACGATAGAAGAAGCGCATGTATCATTTGATCATAGATACATATTTGTGCAGGGAACGGATGGCAGCAAGAGAATTGAATCTGAACTGCCGGCAAAACGAAGACTCGCAAGGCCCTACTTTTACGGTGATCATATTTATTCAATGAGCTGTATCGTGGGAAGAAACGGAGAGGGAAAGACCAGCACGGTTGATTTTATCCATGAGTGTTTCCTTCTTATGCTGAAGCATATCAATGAGGGGCTGCTTGAGGTCGACAGTGATTCTTTCGCTGTCGCGGACCTTGACACTCGAAGAGCGTTTTATCATCTGGAAGAGAATACAGAGTTCATGGTCATCTTTACTGCCGGTAAAGATGACTATTTCCTGACCAATATTCCCCACGTAGAGAATACTGTGGGCGTAAAAGCGTTTACCGGGCAGCAAAGAGACCTTATTGATCTTGACCGATATTGCATGGTTTATTTTTCGCAAATGAGATTCAGGTCCGGCGTCGCGAGCAGCGAACTTCAGCGAGGACGATCCGGAGACGCGCTGGTTGTTCAGCAAATGGGATTATATGATGATATGGACGACAATCCTTATCTCACCACAGAAGAACTCTTCGGCCGCTATAAGGTGGATCTCTCTGAGGAAAGGATCAATGCCCGCCGAAGTCTCGCAAAAGATGTGAACTTTGATATATTGATTCAGCTGGTCTTCATATACCTGCGCAGTGATCTGGTCAGCAAATGTCTCGGAGATTCGTTCATGGAACGCATGCGGATCAACAGTATAAATTACGAAGGCGGTGACCGTGATAACGACAGTATACTGTCGGATGCCATAGATGCAGAAAGCGGGAAATTAAATCTGAATATGATAAACCGGATCATCCGTGATCCACAGGCGTATCTGCGCCCGTTTTCATCCGGACAGTACACCCGCTTCGCGCTGCTTGCAAGGCTATTTTGGATCCTTGAGGGCTCGGGACGCTTCCGCGAGACGCCATTCACAAAAATCTTTGATGATAAATCGGAGTATCGTGCTTTCGAGGAGAGATTTCTTAACCGAAGGATTGCTGAGAACACAGGGGCCCTGCTTCTTTTTGACGAGGGAGATCTGTTCTACCACCCGGAGTGGCAGCGGGAATTTGTCGGAGATATTATTGAACTGGTCAAGGTATGTGCCGGAGAGGACATGCAGATCGTTTTCACCACCAACTCACCGTTCATGATGTCCGATATGCTGCGTGAGGACATAGTGACCCTGACACGCGATAAAAAGGATATCGATGAGGACGTGCTGACTTTCGGACAGAATATCCATACGCTGCTGGCTCACAGGTTCTTCCTTGACAGCACTATAGGAAGTGTGTCTGAGAGCGTCATCGGATGGCTTATTCAGCTTCTGGCGGATCCCGGGATAATTTCCGACAGGAAGGAAGAGTATGCTCCGGAAAAGTATGACCGGAAAGAGTATGACCAGAAGGGGTATGACCGGAAAGAGCATACCCCGAAAAAGCACGACGTCCTGGAAGAAAAAAGAAATGCTATACGTATGTATATGACTATGGAAGGCCTGTCTCGGGCGAGGGCTGAAGCGAGATATGTGAACAGCAAAGTGTATGAGAGATACAAAGAGTACTGCATAAATCGCGGATGGGATGAGCGCAGCGATAAGAGTGAATTTCTGGAGCCGCTCATTGCAAGTATCGGTGAAGAGATTTACAGGAGACGCCTCAGCTATCGGTATGAATTATACAGAGAACGCACGTTGGAAAAGTCTATGGTGATAACCGCCGAGACTGCAGATCAGCTGCGGGATTTGTTGACGAATGATCCTAATTATAGAACGAATCCGGTAGTGTCGGACCTGATTGAGCGTTTGCAGAATAAAAGCTGATGGGAACTTGTGCAGAACGAAAAATGACAGGAGCATGAAATGATATCGCTGGATATACATAGATATGACACTATAAAGGAGCAATACTTTGATAGTGTGTATGCCTCACTGGGGCGTATGAACTATGCGAAGTATCATGTGTCGAAGGATAACCTCTTTATCCGGGAACTGGTCTATACACTGTACAAGTGTGATCTTATCAAGAATCTGGTCGATAAAAATAACGATAAATATTATCTGCTGACGTATCATGCCAAAGACGTGGACATATTCAAAGATGAGATGCTGAGTGCCGCTGTCAGATCGCTTGTACTCGCAGATGTTACTGTACTTAGAAAGACTGTAGAAGAATTCATGAAAGGGCGGGCATTTGCAGAGTGGTGTGAATATGATCGCCTTCGAAATACGAAGGCAATCAAAAAAACGGCTGCCGAAAAGGCACGCGAACAACAGCTAAAAGACGAATACGGGTTTCTTTTATACTTTGCGGAACGCTCTTATGAAAATATGAGAAATCAGAAAATAGACCTCGGAAACGGAGTGAAGACTGAGATCCCCAAATGCATTGTGAGTGCTCTCGGAATCAGGACGTGTCCCTACTGCAACCGCGGATTCATCGGCGTGACAGGGGGACAGCTTTTAGGCGTGCAGCTGGATCATTTTTATAACAGGCGCTATTTCCCGTTTCTGGCAGTTTCACTATATAACCTCGTGCCCTGCTGCGGTGTATGCAATCACGTCAAAAGAGACGATGTGGCGGATATCATTTCACCGTATGAAGATGATGCCAATTTTGACAAAGCTGTTCATTTTACGTATGAGATACCTAAATCGAGCATTAAAGACCCTGACGGCGGAAAACGCCGGCTGAGTATTGAGGTCAGTGAATCTGATGTAATTAAGAGGCAGCGATATCAAAATAATATAGATATGTTCCGCCTCAGGGAGGCATATGCATTTCAGGAGATCGAGGCTGAACGCTTCTATGAGAAAATGCTGGCATATCCGGAGAGCCGTCTAAGAGAGATTGAGAAGCATTTTCAAGAAAATTCGGATTACTCAGTCACTGTTGCGGATCTGGAGGAGGCACTCTTCCGCGAATACTTTTCTGATCCTTCAGATTATACTCAGAAACCAATGGCTAAGTTCTATCGGGATCTGTATTATAATATAAAGGGATGGAAACAGTGAATATCCGTCTGTCACGGTAATGATTTCGAGTACACATGACCCGGTATCGGCTGGCGGTATGTTTTAGTTATAAGCTGTATGAGGGGATGCGAAATGACAATAAAAGAAGCAAGGACAATTGCGGAGCAATATCACAGAAAGCCTAACCCGTCCGATGAGGATTTCTTCATCTTCACGGAGGCCATGGACTTTCTGATCAGAGAGCAGAATAATCCGAGGGATATGATGCATCTTGGCGGTGTCTACTATGAGCGGAGGGATTTTGAACTCGCGCTCAAGTATTATGAGATGGCTTCGACCTTTAACATAGATGCCGCTGACGAGTGTCTCGGATATATCTGGTATTACGGCAGGACCGGCGAGCGCGATTATGAGAAGGCCTTCAAGCACTATTCAAGGTCGATGGAGCGGGGCAACTATGTCAGCACCTACAAGGTCGCTGACATGTACAGGAACGGGTACTATGTGGAGAAGAACCTCGTCAAGTATAAAGAGATCATAGAGAAGCTCTATGAAGAGCTGAAGGGGTATCTTAATCCGGATGCACCTATTCCGGAAGTCTGGACCCGTCTTGCCCGGATCCGCAAGGATGAAGGGAAGATGGAAGATGCTGCCAATCTGTATCTGCAGGCAAAGGATGTGCTGGCTGAGAGACTAACGTGGTCGGACTTCTTCGGTGACATCAACATAATGAAGTGGCTCATCGATGACCTCTACGAAATCATTGAGTTCGACCCGGAGTATGTGGATTTTTTCGATCTGTATTACGTTCTCAAGCGGCCTGCAAAGATCACGTTCTATTATGGCGATGAGAAGCATACAATTGAGTCTCTCATCGAGGACGGTGTCTGCGTAATTCGTTTTGATGACAAGTGGTACCGGGACAGGGATGAGTTCTTCAAGAAAGCCAGGCTGGATGAGCGGAAGCTGACATCAATCCATGATTATCTGTATGGTTTTGAAATCAATACGTAAATTTCCGTGCCGCAGATTCGGCATTATGTCAGTTGACGCTGAACAGAGTTCCACGTCGGGTCTTCCGAGAGTGATAAGAATTTCGATTTTGATTAATCAGGCATCGAATTTCAGTAAAAAATTATGAGGGGACTATTATAAATGGATATCATAAAAATCAAGAACGCGGATTATTCGCGATACGAAGAGCTGCTCTTCCGGAGAGAACAGCTGCGCAAAGAAGCGCTCATAAACCATGGGTTGTATGTGAAGGAGTTCGGGGATCTGCATTTGCAGATTTTTGAGAAGCAGGTCGCGTGCATCAGAAAAAAGAAGCTGATTGCGTATTATCAGGCAGCCATCAACCGGGGCGGTGCCATCAATCAGGCGGAGATAGACGCGATGCTTCAGCGGGAGATGGAAGAATATCAGAAGCGGCTGGCTGCGATGGCGGCGGAGAACGATGCCGCCAAAAAGCTTTCGCGGATCACCGACCTCGATCTGCTTAAGATCAGGAGGATTTATCGAAGGCTGGCAAAGCAGCTGCACCCGGACATCAACCCGAAGACGAGCGAGATTCCGCAGCTCATGGATCTCTGGAACGCGATCACGACTGCTTACAACTGCAACAATCTGGCGGATATGGAAGAGCTCGAGGTCATGGTGAAGAATGCTCTGGAGACGCTTAAAATCGGGTCACTGGAGATCGAGATCCCGGATATTGAGTCCAAGATCGAGGCAGTTGAGGCTGATATAAATCGCATTATTTCGACGGATCCGTATCAGTACAAGTTCCTTCTGTCTGACCCGAAGGCTGTGGAGGAGAAAAGACAGGCACTGGAAGAGCAGAAGCAGAGATATATTGATTACGAAAAGCAGCTTGACGAGGCAATCGAGGGGATTTTGAAAAGTGGGGTAAAAATCATATGGAAAATGAACTGAGCATACATAAAGAGGGGTTTGTATCTCTGGTCGAGAGTCATGACCTGGCGGATATTATCAAGCCGCTGACTAAAGAGATCCATCTGTTTGATTCGTTTGTGGCGGGGACGACGCATTTGCAGGATGCGTCTGTGCTCGAGGATATCAAGGTTGGAGACAAGCTGACTCTGAGGAGGGAAGATAACAAGTTCGACAGCAACGCGATCCTGATCCTCAATGAAGATATGAAGAAACTCGGCTACGTGCCGGAAAAGGATAATATTATTTTCGCCCGCCTCATGGACGCGGGCAAGCTGCTGATCGCGAGGATCTCTAAGATTACAAAGCGGGGAAGTTTTACGCAGATCAGTATTGGGATCTATCTGGTAGATTTTTAAACTTTGCGCGGCGCGGCAATGACGCCGAGGTGTTCCTGGTGAAGCATAATTCAAGTCTCGCTCGCGAGACTTGGCGCGGGATTCGGGTCAGCGCCAGCTGACATAAATAAAGCGCAGCAGCAGAGTACCACGTCCACAGGAGCCGCCGGACCGTATGGGATGGAGGTTCATAAAACAGTAGGAGAAACAGATGAAATCAGCAGAATTTTATATCAAACATCTTGACATGGAGCCCCACATCGAGGGCGGCTATTACAAGGAGTGCCTGCTTTCCGGGGATACGATCAGCTATCGCGGGATGAATGACCGCAGGCTCTGGAGCAGCATCTATTTTCTTCTGAGTGAGGGGGAGGTGTCTCACCTGCACGTCATCGATTCGGATGAGGTGTGGTATTTCCACGATGGGAACCCGCTCACAATCTACATGATATCGCCGGAAGGTGAGCTTAGCGCGCCGAAGCTCGGGCTTGACGCTGCAAATGGCGAGCTGCCGCAGATCCTCGTTCCCAAAGGTTATATCTTCGGCGCGGCAATGGAAAATGAAGGCTACAGCCTGGTCGGGTGCATGTGCGCGCCGGGCTTTATGTACGAGACATTTGAGCTGCCGACCCGGGAGGAAATTGCCGCTAAGTATCCGGAGTATGCGGAGAGACTGGGGCGGCTTATGAATTGATTTGTGCTCAGAATTATTCTGATTAAAAAAGAAAGTTACCCTGGAGGAGTGGATTATGAATATATTGTTTATGCGCATCGGATTTACAAATCCCGAGACCAATAAGTTCGTGTTTCAGAAGGCTGAAGGAGAAGCGAGAGTTTTCATTCAAAAGCTGCTTGAGTACACGGTGAAAAATCGGAGGACCCGTGTGTATCAGTTCCGTCCTGAAGAGAAGATGGCGGATATAGTGCTCTCATTTGCCCGGGCATCGCTTGCTCCTTTTGAGACTGAGCCGAATCTTAATATTAACAGTCAGCTGAATACAATTATGAATCGTCTGCTTGATGCCGAGAATAAAGCGAACAAACAACTCGGCGAAAAGTGGAATAAAGTAAAGACGGGCAGTATTGTGCTTTCACTGGTCGTTGATGACGAAAAAGTGCCTTACTTTGTATTTGCCAAAGTTGATCATACCAGATACCTTGAGGGCGACAAGCTTGAACTTCAGACAGGATTTTCAGTCGAAAACAGGGATATATGGAAGACGGCTGTAGTAAGGATCAGGCAGGACCGTCATGTTTCATTAGGAGATGTACTCGTATATATGGACAGACCGGCCAGATACTGGACAGATTGGTTCCTTGGCCTTACGGCTGTTCGTACCGATGCGTTAAATACCTCAACCATGTTTTTGGCAGTGAAGAATACACTGAAAAAGGAACTTGAAAAATCATCACTGAATGATTATCTCATTCTTTGGCAGTCACTCGTTCACAGAATAAATGCGGAGACCGCTTTCGACTATAATGAGTTCATTGAAAAACTCCTCAAGGAGTATAAACCTCAGACGGACGAACTTGACGATTCGCGAAAAGAAGCGCTGATGGATAAGCTGCTTCAGCTTCCGGAAAAAGAAGGCTTTGATATGCAGTTCAATCTCGATACCGGGGACATTGGCACCATGATGAAGTTCCAGGTCATTAAGATTGCTCCCGGAATCGAGCTAAAAATAAGCAAAGATGTCGATGTCCATCGAGTAATCAGCTCCGTTCAGGATAATAACGGGAATAAGTATATTAGAATTAGATGCACAAACAGGCAAGTACATGAACAATTTCAATGATCTTGAGAGGTTAAGTATATGGCCGGTATCAGAGAGAGTTTGCTAAGGCTTTTTAAAATCGATATATCTGAATGGGCTGCCTATTCGGCGGATGGAAAAGCCGGTGTAAGTGAAACAGGGGATTCCTTCCACCTTCATATTGAATTGCAGCCAGAACGCATGCCCGGAGAAGAGGCAATCAGAACGTTTTTAACACAGATTCAGGATTGGGATACCGCTGAATTGACTTTGCAAAATGTGACTCGGGAGGATATAGAGGGGTCTTATCTGAGTATATACAAAGTTCCGGACGCGGATAAATACAGAAAATTTATTGCGCTCTTTAAAAAGAAGCAGCATATAAGTGTTGATCTTATTATAAATAAGGGCATATCGGAGAATGGCATTCGCAGCGTCTATGAATGGGAAGCATTCGCTGAGTGCATTTGTTCGAATCCTGAAGAGGAGAATCCTGAAGAGAAGAATCCTGAAGAGAGGAATCCTGAAGAGAAGAGTCTCCCGAGATTTCTGCAGAACTATTTAAATGATATTTTCAATGAACATCCTGAAGGTATCAACTTTCTGGTACTCGATCAGGAGGCGGATTTTGCGACGGAGAGCATCGCATTTGTACACTCTGCAGATAATCTTGTACACATGAAAGACAGGAGTGCAGTTCTGGAGCGCTGCAACGGTGCCAGCCTTTATATGGGAAGGACGAACGATCGGCTCCTGCCGGGGGATTTTCATGCAAATGCAGCCAGATCCAGCCTTCCCGGACCCTCCGGTCAGGCTGTGAAGGAGCTGTTCAGAAAGTATGAGACACTCTACTCGCTTATATATATGGCTGACGCGTCATGGTTCGAGGATAAAGCGCTCGTTGTTCAGCTTAAAAAGGGCGGGATACAGTACAGGCTGCCTCTTGCGGAAATCAAAGATAACGCGAACATTTATGAGCTCACGGACTGGGTATTCGATGGAGAAAATTCAGTAGAGCGGGCAGAGATTGCCAGAGACATACTGGCTGCGCATTGCCGGAATACTGAGGACATACTCAGCATTGAGGGCGGGATAAAGGAGTCGGCACGCTCGAGCTATAAACTGTTTTCCAAAAAGGCCGTTGATCAGTATATAGCTGTTAAGCGGGATCTCATAAAGAGTATTTTTGAATCCACAAAGCAGGTCCAGGATTTGATGGGCACTTTAGCTGATACTCTGGGAAAGAATTTTGTTGCGGTCATTACTGTCGTTATCAGTCAGGTCCTGACTCAGAACATTAATATGGAGAAATGGGGGACAGAGGAATTCCTCAATAAAGAATTTAAAATAGTAGTTGCAATTTATTTTGTCGCTTCGCTGGCTTATTTATTTGCGACTCTGCACACCGTTTATACAAAGTGGCAATCTTACAAAGAGCGTTATGATATGATTCGTGACCAATATGAGGGACTTCTCTATAAAGATGAACTCGATAAGGCCTTTGACAATGACAGATTGATTACGAAATCAAAATCAGAAGTATTTTGGTATTCATGCATCATTTCCGTATTGTGGATTTTTATGATCACGCTGATTTTAATGATCGCTCTGGAAGCAAATATCTGGCAGCTCGGATTTGCAATATTGATTTTTGCAGGGCTTTGTGCGTGGGCGTATAAGAATTATAAAGACGAAAAAGCACCTTTAATGAGACTTGGGGGTGGACGCAAAAAAGAGCAGGATCGCTAATAGGATTTCTTTGACTTCCCGGCTTTGCTGGATTATAGTCTTTCTTAAAGGAGTGATACTGACATGGAAAGATTGACACTTGAAAAAGCCAAAGAAATAAATGCGACGATGGTCACGGAGGATCACCTTATTCTCCATGCTGCAAATGTCTCCGCAGCCATGGGTGCGATGGCCGAACACTTCGGAGCAGATAAGGAACACTGGGAAGCTGTCGGCTGGCTGCATGACTATGATTTTGAGAAGTATCCGGACGAACATCTTGCCCACACAGAGGAGCCGCTTCGCGAGCTCGGGGTCCCGGAGGAGGATATCCGGGCGATCATGGCCCACGGATATGGGATCTGCACCGATGTGGAGCCGATTACAGATATGGAAAAGAGCCTGTTCACGGTCGATGAGCTGACCGGTATCGTGCAGGCGGCAGCCCGCATGCGCCCGAACGGAATCGTGGATATGGAAGTCAAGAGCTTCATGAAGAAGTGGAAGGACAAGCGGTTCGCTGCCAAATGCGACCGACCGCTCATTCTAAAGGGCTGCGATATGCTGGGTATGGATATAAAGACGGTTTCAGGCATTGTGATCGAGGGAATGAAGGCACATGCCGAGGAACTGCAGCTCACAGGAAAATGAAGCAAAGATCGCAGGGATTCGGTTTGGAAGATGTCAGCTAACGCTGACCCGAATCCCGCGCCAAGTCTCGCGAGCGAGACTTGGTTTCACAGCTGTCCATACGCACGGACACTCAATGCGGCATAATGTAATCGGATGAGGCTCATATGCCTTAGCTTTAGCTGCAGGATGAATGAATACAGATAATGGCAAGAGGGAGTCATAATGAATACATATGTGGTAATTGATGTGGAGATGTGCGGTGTTCAGATCAGGACCCAGAATTTTAACCGAAGGCACGAAATCGTACAGATCGGCGCGGTCATGATGAATGAGGCTTATGAGATCATTGACAGCTTTTCTACATTTGTCAGGCCGGATTACGGCAAGATCGACTATTTCATCTCATCGCTGACCGGAATTGCCAATAAAGATGTGAAGAACGCGCCGGGTCTTGCTGAAGCGCTGCGCAGTATGATGGAATGGTTCGGAGACCGCAGGATCCGTTTCTATGCGTGGAGCAACACCGATTACAATCAGATTCGCGGAGAGATACTGGATAAGAATCTCGATGAGGAGGCATTCGCGATTTTCCTTGACAAAGAAAACTGGGTGGATTACCAGAATATCGTGAATGTGAGGTTCAAGATCGGCAGATCGCTGGCCCTCGCCGACGCGCTGCAGATGACCGAACTCGATGTGGACGGCCGTCTCCATGACGGACTTGCCGATGCCATGAACACAGCAAGAATCATTTCGAAGCTCGAGAGGAACCCGGACTATAAGTGTACACTGGAGAAGCTGCGCGAGAAAGAGAAGCAATCAGAGCCGCTCACGACCTCCCTAGGCAGTCTTTTAAAGGGGATCGTGCTTGAATAGAAACAAACGAAAGGATGACTATGAGATATTCGATCAATAACACGAATTACTGTGACTTTAATACTATCGAACTTAACAAACTTCATGGCCGCACATATTTTATCCCGTATCCGGATCGAGAATCGGCCTGTGCCGCAGCGCCGAAAGAGAAGCGGTATAAATCCGAGAAAGTTATATGCCTTAATGGGAACTGGGATTTCAAGTTTTTCCCGAAGCCTGCCGAACTTCCGGCGATCCTAGACACGGACAGTATTGAATTTGACACGATCGACGTGCCGGCATGCTGGCAGTTCAGGGGCTATGACAAGCCGTTCTACGTGAACATCCGCTACCAGTTCCCATACAATCCGCCGGTGATCCCGACGACTGAGAAGGTAGGAAAAGTATTCTCATGGATGGGTGTCGATCAGGCTCTGTCGCTTCGCTATAAGGATCCGGGCGAAGAGTATAACTTTGTCGGCGTCTACCGCAAAAAGCTGACGATCGATGACCCGGACAAGCAGTATATTATCTCATTTTTGGGCGTTGCTAGCTGCATTGATCTGTACCTCAACGGTGGATTTGTCGGCTACTCCGAGGGTGCCCACAATACCGCGGAGTTCAACCTGTCCGGCAAGCTGACAGAAGGCGAAAATGAACTTGTCGCAGTCGTAAGGCGCTGGTGCACCGGAACGTATCTTGAGAGCCAGGATATGTTCCGCAACAACGGAATTTTCAGAGACGTTCTTCTCAGAGTTTCAGAACCCACCGATTTCTGGGATATCGGAGCAGTGACAGATAAGGCAGGGGATACATACTCGCTGAAAATGACAGCACAGACGCTCACGGATACTGACGTCACATTTACTGTCGAGGGCAACGGGATCAGTTTAACGAGAACTGTTGCAACGGAAGACCGAGTGGCGGTCGTTACATTTGAAGATCTTGATGTTATCGAGTGGAACGCCGAAAAGCCAACCCTCTATAACATTTACTATGAGACAGCGACTTCCTGCGTCAGGGAGAGGATCGGATTCAAGACGGTCGAGATCAGGGGAGATGTTTTCCTTGTCAACGGGCGCAAGATCAAGTTCCACGGCGTGAACCATCACGACACGAGCCCTACGAACGGCTACACAATGACGCCGGATGAGATCGAGCGGGATATTCTGCTGTGCAAGGTATTCAATATCGACACGGTCCGCACATCCCACTATCCGCCGGATCCGCTTCTCCTTGAGCTGGCGGACGAGCTCGGTATCTACATTGTGGATGAGAATGACCTGGAGACGCACGGTACATTTGCTCACCAGCTTCCGCCCACATACAACTCCATCAGCCATGACCCGAAGTGGCAGCCGCGCTATGTGGACCGGATCACCCGGTTATATGAGCGTGACAAGATCCATGCCAACACTTCGATCGTCATGTGGTCTCTCGGCAACGAAGCCGGCGGTTACAATAATACGGATGCCATGTACGATTTCCTCAAAGTACATTCGAAGCTTCCTGTCCATTATGAGAGCGCGATCCACTGCAAGAGGGTTGCTTACGATGTCGGCAGCGAGATGTATCCGAGCGTAAAGATGGTCCACGACGTCGGTGAGCATGTAAGGAGACAGGCACAATTAAATGACCGCCCGTACTTTATGTGCGAATACGCGCATGCCATGGGCGTAGGTCCCGGCAATACGGAAGCTTACTGGAAGGAAATCTACAAGTATGACAATCTGATGGGCGGCTGTGTATGGGAGATGGTAGACCATGCAGTGCTCCATGAAGACGGCAGCTTTACTTACGGCGGTGACCACGGCGAGTGGGAGCATGACGGGAATTTCTGCGTGGACGGTATGTTCTATCCGGACCGCAGACCGTCTGTCGGCGCCAAGATCATGCGCTTCATCTACAGGCCGATGCGTGTGAGACATGTCAGAGATGACGTTTTCGAGTTCTTCAACACCACCGCGTTCTCGGATGGAAAGAGATACAAAATGACCTTCAGATGGAATGACGGCTCAGCTTACAATGTGAGAGTGGGTGTGGAGCCTCTTTCCAAAAAGAAAGGAAGGGTAACATTAGGACGTGAGGTTGACGGAAACCTGTCTGTGATCGTCACGACTGTGGACACTCTGACGGACAGAGTCGTATCCGAGGAGCAGATCACTATTGCCGCATGCGTCCCGGGAGCACCGGAGACAATGCCGCTCGACTCCGCGTGCGATTACAGCGGAGCTGCCTTTACTGTGACTCTGCCGGACGGCCATATTCTGTCGACAGCGGAGCAGCCCACGATTCTTTACCGGGCAGCGACAGACAATGATACTAATCCGCGCTTTATGAACACAATGGAGCCGTTCTTCGAACAGAAGGAGGAAGTCATTTCCGCTGAGATGACCGAGAATGGCTATGAAGTTGTGACTGAGCTGTCCAATAAGAAGGCAAAGTTCGTTGTTACTGACACATATGAGGGCACAGCTGACGGAATTCTTGTGACCAGCCGCATTCACTGTGTATCCGGCGGCGGCATTCTTCCGCGATTCGGAAAAGCTTTCCGCCTTGATGATGTGTTCGATATAGTGAACTATACAGGACGATGCGGTGAGAGCTATTGCGATATGAAGGATCAGTTCCCGATCCGAAATGTCACCTGCCGTGTCGCTGATATGACCGAGCCGAACATTAAACCGCAGGAGAGCGGCAACAGGTGCGACTGTACAATCGCAAGCGTATCGGACGGCAAGACAACCGTGACATTCAAAGCCGTAGATAAGCCGTTCGAGCTTGGTATCAAACCTTACACCGATAAGGCTCTGTTCACGATGAAACATCAGAAGGATGAGATCCGGACCGGTACATATGTAACCATCCAGGCATTCCAGCAGGGCATCGGCACAGGTGCCTGCGGACCGGCAATCATGCCGGAATATCAGTATTCCGCCAGAAAAGATTATGAGCTCAGGTTCCTGATTCAGGTATCATGAGAAGATTTTAATCGACGCTAAGCACGGAGGGCGCTATGAGAGATTTAGTTATGATTTTACTTATACTGATCCTTATAGCGCTTCTGTGCATATATCTGCACATCAGTCTTTCATGGCACGGAATAGACATTATCTCGCTCGAAGCGGAGGAGTATATCAGGGAAAAGCTCGACCCGGCCTTCGATACGGAGCGGTTCAGGGGTTATATTAATAAGCTGCTTAAGAAGATAGATTTTCTTGATGAGAACAGTGTGATTTTCTTTACTCCGTTTTATGACCGTAAGAAGAGTCAGAGTTCCCTGAACGCGCACACCGGATTGCCCGGGCAGAAGGTCATCATATTGACGCCGGGGTGGGCGGCCAGATTGTACCGGGAGTCATTTGCGGGAAATAGTGACGGCGCGATCACAGATTTATTCGCGTTCGTGCTTGGACACGAGATGACACACAAAGAGCAGCGCAGGCCGATTTTCCTGTTTGGCAGGAAGAGGATCTGCGTCGGCTGGCTGAGAGAGATCAGCTCGGACTTCGGCGGAATTAAGAAATCACATCTGTCGGCAAAAAGGGTGAAGTTCTGCCTGGAGAAAGAAATTTTGGACAAAGAAGGCAGACGGCAGCGAAGATACGGAACGAAGACAATGCTAAGACCCCATCCTACATGGGAATACAGAATGAAGTGCTGGAAGACCGGACGCATGACCGGCGAGCTGGTAGACCAGATCTGCCGGGACTGCGGAATAACGGACAGTCGATTTCGTGATAAAATGAAGAGGATTTACGCTGAAAAGCCTGTAAAACCGATGAAACGTGCCGGATGATCCGGATTTATTCGGAAAAGCTGCCGGACCATAATGTGTGCCGGCTGATCTTGAGGGGAATCGAAGATTTGGAAAAGAAAATGATCCACGTTGTGCATAATATACCGCCCCAGTATGATGAAAACTCACGAATTCTCATACTGGGGTCGTTTCCTTCGCCTAAATCCAGAGAAGCCCGGTTTTTCTACGGTCATCCTCAGAATCGCTTTTGGAAGGTGATGGCAAGGCTTTTTGATCGACCGGATTTTCAGAGCATAGAGGAGAAGCGCCGCTTTCTCATAGAGAATCACATTGCGATGTGGGATTCCATATACGAGTGTGATATCTGCGGGGCATCTGATGCCAGCATAAAGAATGCTGTGCCGACTGATCTTGGCAGGATCATACGCTGCGGCAAAATCGTACAGATTTTTACAAACGGCAAGGCATCGGGGCGGGTATTTGACAAGTACCAGGCCAGAACGCTCGGGAGGACAAGTATCACACTCCCATCGACGTCCCCTGCTAACGCAGCGTGGTCACTGGAGCGCTTAATTGATGAGTGGAGGATCGTGAAAGATACACTGGAGCAGGAAAAACCGGGCTGATTCCGGCTCGGAATTACATAAAATGGTTAAAGTTTGAACATAAAATGATTAAAGATTACACATAAAGTTTTCACAGAATTCTTTTTTAATGTATACTGTTCGGTGTCACGAAACGGACGCTGAACAGTTTTTTGTAGCACCAACCCGGCAGAACGAGGTGTGCTCGCGATAAAGGACGGATTCTTTCCGTCTCAGTTGAAGGGAGTTACATATGGATATTCACTACCGGCATGAGTGGAAGCATGAGATAAATATGGCTGACCTCTATGCAATAAGAGCAAAGCTTAAGGTAGTCGCAAGAGGAGATCCCCATGCGAAGGATGGAAAATATTTTATCCGGAGCCTGTACTTCGACAACCTGAGCGATAAGGCGCTCCGGGAGAAAATCGACGGTGTTGACCGTAGAGAAAAATTCAGGATCCGCTATTATAACAAGGACACATCTTACATAAAGCTCGAGAAGAAGAGCAAAGTGAACGGCCTTGAGACCAAGTACAGCGCGCCGCTCACGAAAGAAGAAGCCCGGAGAATCGTGTGCGGGGACTATGAATTCCTGAGGGAATCGCAGCACGCTCTTCTTCAGGAATTCTACTGCAAGATCCGATATCAGGGCCTAAGGCCGAGGACCATTGTGGATTACACGAGGGAACCATTTATTTACGGACCGGGAAATGTGAGAGTCACATTTGATTACAATATCCGCACAGGCCTTACCTGCACGGATTTTCTGAATCCGAACTGCGTAACGATTCCGGCCGGTGACCCGATTGTGATCATGGAAGTCAAGTGGGATGAATTTCTTCCCTCAATCATCAAGTCAGCGGTACAGATGCCCGGACGCAGAGTAACTGCATTTTCAAAATACGCCCAGTGCAGAATCTATGGGTAAATAGAACAGGAGTACATCATGACATTTAACGACATATTTAAATCAAGCTTTCTCGAAAATGTGACCGCTGTGAGCATTCTGGACATAATCCTTGCGCTCACTTTGGCTTTCTGCCTCGGTCTGTTCATTTTCTTTATCTATAAAAAGACCTATTCCGGAGTTATGTACTCATCGAGCTTCGGTGTGACACTTGTAGCCCTGACCATGATCACGACGCTGGTCATCCTGGCAGTAACATCGAATGTCGTCCTCTCACTTGGTATGGTCGGCGCTCTCTCGATCGTCCGTTTCAGAACGGCGATCAAGGAACCACTTGACATCGCGTTCCTGTTCTGGGCAATTGCCGACGGCATTGTCCTGGCAGCCGGTATGATTCCTCTGGCTGTGTTCGGCAGTGTACTGATCGGTGTGATCATACTTGTATTTGCAAATCACAAAGATATGTCAAACCCCTACATCGTCGTCATCCGTGCGCGCGATCACTCGAGCGAGGAGCGGGCAATGGATTATCTTAGAAACCATGTGAAGAAGTGCGTCGTAAAGAGCAAGACTGCACAGAAAGGTCTTGTGGAATTGAATCTTGAAATTAGACTCAAAGACGACAACACGGATTTTATTAACGCACTTGCGGACATTTCGGGTGTAGAAAGCGCGGTTCTGGTAAGCTACAACGGCGATTATATGGGATAAGGAGGATGCAGCATGTCAACGCACAAATATTTTGACAGGATCTGCGTTGCCGTGATTGCATGTGCCCTGGTCGTGACCTTACTTTTTATGAACGGTGAGGCCTTCGGCATTGAAAAAATCATAGACGAGGATTCGGAGGCACACTCGGATCAGCAGTATTTTACTGCCGGTGATTTAAGTCCCGAATATGATATTTCAGATGCAAATATAATTACGTTGAGCGGCGGCAGCGCACAAGTGACCGGAAACGGGGCTTACGCGTATGACGGCGGTGTCGTTATATCGAGCACGGGCGTTTACGTCATTTCAGGAACTCTTGATGACGGAAGTATCACGGTCGACGCCGATGACGCGGCTAAAGTGTGGCTGTATTTTAACGACGTAAATATAACGTGTCAGGATAACGCAGCCCTGATCATTGAAAATGCTGATAAGGTTTTTCTAACACTGGCTGAAGGCCGGGACAGCGTGCTTGAGAGCGGAAGTGAATATGAGAACTCCGCAGCGGAAGCAGGAATAGACGGAGTTATATACGCTCGGGATGATCTTACAATAAACGGAGCCGGCAGTCTTACGATATCAGGCGGTCCGGCACATGGTATAACGGCTAACGACGATCTGGTCATAACCGGCGGAACCATCAAAGTGACATCCGCCAAGGACGCGATCCATGTGAATGATAGCCTTAGAATGACAAACGTAGAGTTGAGCCTGAATGCCGGTGACGACGCTGTTCAGGTCGATAATGAAGGCGGCTATATCTATATTGAATCCGGTGAGTTTGATATCATCGCGGCTGATGAGGGTATCGCTGCCGAAGGCGATATAACGATCGACGGCGGAGATTTCAAGATTGCAGTCGGTACGAGTCAGGGAAGCCACGGAATTAAGTCCGGCGGGACAGTCACAGTTAACGATGGCACGCTTGACATAACCTCATGTTATGAGGGAATACAGGCGTCGTATATTGATATTACCGGCGGCAATACAACAATCAACTCAGTTGATGACGGCCTCAACGCCGGCAGCGGCGATGGCGGTTTCGGCATGGGCTTTGGCATGGGCGGTCCCGGCATGGGTGAAGCAGGCGGCCAGGGCATGAGGCAGCGTGGATATTACAATGCATCCGATACGGAGACGGCAGGAACCGATGAAGCTTCAGAGGGCGAGAAGCCTGAGTTTGGTGAAATTCCGGAGGGTGAGAAGCCTGAAGGTGATATGCCTGAGTTAGGTGATATGCCGGAGGACGGGCAATCACAGTCCGGTGAAACTTCTGACGAAGAGGTGTCGGAAATGAAAAACGATACTGGTATGGGACGTCCTGATATGGGCGAAGCCACTCTGGAGATGCAGAATGGAAGCAGCATTCAGGCAGAAGATAGTACAGAGACTGAGACTCCGTGGATCCATATCAGCGGAGGAATCCTCACGATCCTGAATGATTCAGGAAGAGACGCTGACGGCATTGATTCGAACGGTGACATCATCATAACCGGCGGCACGATCCGGGTCAGCCTGACAGGCGATGGCGGCAACAATGCTATTGATTGTGCCACGGAGAACGGCGGTGTCTGCGAGATCAGCGGCGGCAATATTATAGCCTGCGGCAGCAGTCAGATGGCCGAGAGCTTTGGTTCCACTTCGACCCAGTGCTCCATACTCTACAATTTGCAGACAGGTGCTGAGGCAGGTACAACACTGACACTTCGTGACAGCGACGGCAGCGTTCTTATGAGCTATGAGGTTCCTAATGCATTCACGTCTGTGAATATCAGCTGCCCGGAGATGAAGCCAGGTGAGACTTACACAATTTCTGTCGGTGAGACCGAGGAGAGCGTTACGCTTGAGGAGACGACCACGACATTGGGTGCAGCAGGTACATCAATGTTCGGAGGCATGAATCAGGGCGGTATGCAGAATGGCGGCTACGGACGCAAAGGTCAAGGTGGACCGGGCGGGAAGAGATTCTCGCAGGAGAATACCGCTCAGGAGAGTACATCCCAGGGGACTGCTTCCCAGGATGGCACCTCGCAGGACAACTGACAATGTGATATAAGTAACCGGATCGCGGATAAAGCTGATATGTATCAGTTATCTGCAATCCGGTTTTTGTGCATCGAGCAGCCCGACAGAGGACTCGATTGCACGAAGTTTCACTTCCTTTGTTGACACATGGATGTGCTGTGGGTATACTTGTGAAAATTGCGATGTTATAAATATTGCTCCCACGAGACGTGCGGCCTGCTGCCGCCTGACATAGATGATTAACTTGAGTGGGAATCCGAAGGAGGTCCTATGAATTTTGTATTTATTTCCCCTAACTTTCCGACTGACTTTGCGCAGTTCTGTGTTGGACTCAAGGAAAATGGCGCCAATGTACTCGGGATCGGCGATGCCCCATATCATGAACTTCGGGATGACCTTAAATGGGCATTGACTGAGTATTACAGAGTCGATTCTCTGGAGGACTATGATCAGATGATACGCGCTGTCGGTTATTTCACCGGGCGCTACGGTAAGATGGACTGGATTGAGAGTAATAATGAGTACTGGCTGGAACTCGATGCCGCTCTGAGGACTGATTTCAATGTGCTTACCGGTCTCAAATCTGATGATATCGGCAGATTTCGCAGCAAGTCAGGGATGAAAGAACGATATGCCAGTGTTGGGGTACCGACAGCCAGGTGGCAGCTTGTATCGACTATGGAGAAGGCGCTCGAGTTTATTGATACCGTTGGCTATCCGGTCGTTGTCAAGCCTGACCGTGGAGTCGGCGCCGAGGCGACCTATAAGTTGAAATGTGAAGCTGACGTGAAAAACTTTTTTGAGTACTTGCCGTCTATTCCCTATGTCATGGAAGAGTTCGTCAAGGGGTCGGTCACTACATTTGACGGCATCGTGAACAGCCAGGGCAAAGTTCTGTTCGCTGCCAGCCACATAACTGAGAACTCCATCATGGATATGTTAAATGAAGGCGTTCCCTGCTGGTACTATGTTGATAAGGAAGTGCCGGATGATGTTCGTGAGGCGGGAGAGAAAACGCTTGCCGCCTTCGATGTCAGGAGCCGCGCTTTCCATCTTGAATTCTTCAGGCTGACGGAAGCTAAAGAGGGGCTGGGCGATGTCGGTGACATCATCGGACTTGAGGTCAACATGAGACCTGCCGGCGGATTTACACCGGAGATGATCAACATCGGCCAGAGTGTAGATATGTTCCGAATCTGGTCTGATATGATCGTGTTTGATGAGCCGAGACATGAATTTAATGGTCCGAAGCGCTACAGCCTCTATATGGGCCGCCGCGATGACCAGTCCTACACA
Source organism: Lachnospiraceae bacterium (assembly GCA_045112915.1). Taxonomy (GTDB): domain Bacteria; phylum Bacillota; class Clostridia; order Lachnospirales; family Lachnospiraceae; genus Chordicoccus. The sequence continues at coordinate 3,112 of JBGUIK010000047.1, read as the reverse complement.
TATTCGGGCGAGGATCTGTGGAGAATGTACGGTGAGAACATATACCGCGCAGGTGAGATGCCTCCTGCTATTGGCCGTCTAATGGGAAATGATTATATGCTCGCTCTTTTCGATACCAAAGAGGAGATGAAGGCGTTCGTTAAAGATGCGTATGCGCCGATGCGTGTACTATAAATGTGCGCTGATGTGTGTATTAAAAAAGAGGGGGCTGTCGCAGAAGATGCAGTCACTACTATCTATGGCAGACATTTGCAAATAACGTCTGCCATAGATAGTGGTGGCGCGCCTTAATGCGACAGCCCCCTCTCTTTTTGCTTAGTCAAATTCTTTTAAATTGATTTTGCCCTGTAGAGGAAGGTCACGATCTGGCCTCTCAGGCAGTTATCGTTGATGCCGAAATTCCCTACCTTCGGTCCGGACGTGTAGCCTTTGGTAATTCCTTTCTGGGCTCCCCACAAAATAGCATTGTAAAAAGCGTGGGTCTTCGGAACATCCTTGACCGGACTCGACGCGGCCGGAGCAGGTGCCGGTTTTCCCTTGAGTCTCCAGAGGAACATCATGCACTCACCGCGGCTCACATTGCGGTCGATCCCGAACGTGCCGTCCGGATATCCCTTGGTTATACCTTTCTGAGAGCCCCAGAGAATTGCCTTGTAAAAGGCATGGGTCGTCGGGACATCCTTGAACGGGGATGTCGACGCCATCGTCGGTGCCGGCTTGCCGACGTATCTCCACAGGAACATCATCATCTCTCCGCGGGTGCAGTTCCGGTCGATGCCGAACGTGCCGTCCGGATATCCCTTGGTGATCCCGGCGTCAGCCGCCCAGTAGATCGCGTTGTAGAAAGGATGTGACAGGTCCTGGACGTCGGAGAAACCGTTGGCAGGTTTCTCTACCGTCAGGGTAAAGGTCGCGGTGCCCGCATTATAGTTAGTGGCGGCTTTGGCCTCGGCTGTGATTGTGGCAGTGCCCACTCCTTTGAGCGTCACCTCGCCGGTCGCGCTGTCGACCGTGGCCACAGCTGTGTTATCGGAAGTGAAGGTCGCCGCCGTGGTCGTGGCCTTCGTCAGGGGATTGGTGAACGGGGCATCAGTCGATCTCTTTGTTATGCTGCTCTCGGCAAACGCAAGTCCTGCAGCCGCCTTCTTGATCGTAAAGTTGACGGTCTTAGTGCCCTTGTAGTTCCCGGTCTCCGTTGCCGTTATCGTCACGACCGCTGTGCCGGCGTTCTTGTTCTTCGAGTAGGCTGCGGTGTAGTCCGTGCCCGAGGTCAGTGTCTTGGTGCCGTCTTTTACGGTGACGGCAGGTTTCTTGGTCTTACCGTCATACGTGTAGCTGTTCGGTTTGAGCGTGATTGTACACTCGGAGATGGGCTTTGCCGCATATTCATGCGCGATCTTCTGCGTTTTTCCGAGGACGATGCTCTTTGAGAGGACAGGCAGTTCGGTGTATTTCTTGCCTGCAGTGTCGTACATGGTGAGCGGTAACGTAACACCGGTTGCAGTGTGTTTTTTGGGAGTGCGGAGGACTTCAAGGTTTGTGCAGTTATAGAACATGCCAGACATATTCGTCACGTTGGATGTATCAAAGCTGCTCAAATCCAGATTTGTAAGGCTGATGCAGTTCTGGAACATGGCCGATGAATCCGACGGCAGATACACCGTTCCATGGGAAACCCCGATCGATTTGATTTTTGACTTATCAATACCGGGAACTTCTTTCCATCCGTTCCACAATGTACCCTCATCCGAATAAAGGCTTAGGGCGCCGGTGGAAGAGGTAAATTTTCCTGTTACGCAATCCCCTACGATCAAACTCCCTTTCGCCAGCTCTTTATCCTTTGCAAGTATCAGACTCGCTGATGAAACAGGAATCGCCGTATGCTCTATACCCGCACGGTTATACAGAGTGACCGGCAAATTAATTATACATGAGGTCTTTTTTTGTGTTCCGAGAAGTCTTAATGCATTGCAGTTCCTGAATACATTTACTGCGTTGCCACTCGTCACGTTACTCAGGTCAAAATTTGTAAGAACCAATGTCCTGAGATTCAAGCAGTTTGCGAACATGGCGCCAATATCTGTCAAACTCGAAGTATTAAAGCTGCCAAGGTCCAGGCATGTCAGGTTTTGGCAACTGGCGAACATGGCGATCATAGTCGTCACTTTCGATGTATCAAACTCGTCGAGGTCAAGGCTTGTCAGGCTTCTGCAGTTATAGAACATGTACTGCATATTTGTTACTTTTGACGTAATAAAGTTGGACGTATCCAGATCCACCAGATTATTCAGTTCCTGGAACAGGAAGCCTGAATCAGCCGGCAGGTACAGCTTACCATTCGAACTGATTGATTTGATTTCACCGGATTTGAAGCCTGACTTGGAAATCCAGTCCTTCCACAGCGTTCCTCCCTTTGAGTTAAATACCACTGCACCGGTATCAGAATCGAACGTCGCCGTCACGTCTTCACCTACCTGAACTGACGCTCCGACAATCTCTTCCGGAACCTCCTCTTCAATCTCATCGACAGCAGCCTCCGAAGATTCGACGGCAGTCAAGCCGGGTGCTTCCTCCGAAGATTCGCCGGGTTCCAAACCGGACGGCTCCTCCGGAATGACAGCCTCCGCCTCTACTTCCGACGCGTCGTCTATTGTTTCAACTGATTCAGGTCCGGTCTCTTCATCAAGTTCCGGCACCGGGGCTGCTTCTTCAGCGACCAGGATTTCTTCCGCCACATCGCCTTCTTCCGGGGAAGCGTAGACCGCGGCGGGGCATACTGATGCAATCATAAATATCGTTATCATGACTGCCAGATACTTCTTAACTGCCTTCATTTGCACTCACTCCTTTCTGCCTGTTGAAAAGTAACCGGCGCATTCTCGTGTTTTTAAACATGAGTCTGCAGGGACCCGCGCTTGTTTCTTCAGTCGTTGTTCACAAGGAACTTCTGTATGTTTATTCAAGGGGCGTCAGCCCCGCTTTCTTTTTTTATTCTGCCGATCTGTGGTCTAAGGAAAATATTGGTATGGTGGACCATGATTGGTGGTGATCGGTATGGACATGGCAGCCCGGGTCGTGTATAATACGGAAAAAAGAACATTTGTTCTGATTT
>JBGUIK010000046.1:0-8608 GCA_045112915.1 Lachnospiraceae bacterium | reverse complement strand
CTTCTTTTACATCTTCCAGGAGAGCCGCGAAATATGGATACCGTATGAAAATACCGCCAGGCTGTTAGTACATTCCTGACGGTATAGTTTTTAATCTTATCTTCTCTACATAATTAATCGTGTAAATAGAACTAATTATTGAGATGCAATACTATTATTTTCCTAACATCTTTTGTTGGAATGCGACCTCGGTTATGCCCAGCTGGGCCGCCGCATCTTTAATTGACAACAAGCCATTCTGCACAAGAGAAATAAGTGTATCGATAATTCCTTCCGCACGACCTTCCGCGCGACCTTCCGCACGGCCTTCCGCACGGCCTTCCGCTCGACCTTCTTCTCTGAATAATTCCATTGCTTCAGCTTCATTATACTCTGTCAGCAGCATTCCTTTCACCTCCGTCCTATGCAGTTCAAGAAATGATTTGATAACAAAACTGTCCGGCATATCTGTTATTGCCCTGTCAACTGCACTGCTCATGCCGTCTTCATCATTTGTTGTATTGTTTCTTCTGATCTCATCCACCAGCCAGGAGTATTCACCCAAAGGCTTAGCGTCCACTCTTTGTTTTCTTCTGATCCGAACAGGAAATTGAACAATCTGTCCTTATACTGAACGTTATCTGTTGCCATATGGAATCATCTCCAGTCTGCCATTGGCATTGTCTTCTAATCAAATTTTACCATACAACCGGCACCATTTCAATGAGACCTCAGTCCATGTGGGGCATGTCACCGAATGCTTTACTGGATATTTCCGTTATCAAAAGTAGTCATTACTGTCTTACCGGTACCAGCATGAGTCAAGTTGTTGACAGGTTTGTATTTGATAAAATACAATTCCTCGTGTTCCAGTTACATTTTCGTGCATGCAATTGCTATTTTGGCTATGGAATCTTTAACTTTAACCGTTTCCTCATCACTGGAGTTCACAGCAACGCCTTCGGGGACATAGAAAAATACCTGTTCATCTGTTATTCGTGCTTCCGTGGAAATATAGACTCCAGCCTTATTCATGAGCTCAAATCCGTAGCCCCCGATAACTACTCTTCTGACAAGGTAAGTTTTTCTTCAAATATGACAACATCTCGGTAGAATGACTTGTTTGCCTCAGATAAAGCCAGACAAAACGTAAGCGCCAAGTTTTTGGGTGGATTCCAATGCCCTAATGATTCTGCCATAATTATAGTGATTCTTTTGCAAGCATTTTACTCTATTCCCTGCAAAGGAAAAAGATAGCTGCAAGCGTTTTACTATAATTATGGAGGTCCTGGTACTATGAGAAATCCACGAAAATCTATTGAAGAACAATACGCTCTTGTTATTGAATGCCGCAGTAGTGGGCTTTCCGATCAACAATGGTGCATGCAGCATGATATTAAACCAGGCACTTTCTATAACTGGGTAAAGCGTCTCCGTCAAAAAGCTTGCTACGATATTCCTGCAGCAACCGGCCGGGATGCCCTAACCGCTTCAGTCAGGCAGGAAGTAGTCAAAGTTGATATTGTCCCGGATCAGGCTCCTGATAAGCAGCAGGTGCTTCAACCGTCTCAACTGGGCGAGGTTATGAAATGCGAATCCGCGGAAACCGTACCTATTGAGATCCGGACGAACGAAGTCATCTATCGGATTACAAACGATGTTGATCCAAGACTTCTCTCGCAGATCCTCCGAAATCTGGGAGGCTCTGCATGCTAGGCGATATTACAATTGCTACAGAGTTGTATGTCGTGACCGGTTACACTGACATGCGCAAATCGATAGATGGCTTATGTACGATCATTAGAGACCAGCTGCATATGGAACCGGGCCATTCCAGTGCGCTTTACCTGTTTTGCGGAAAGCGCTGCGACCGTATTAAAGCATTGCTTCATGAGAATTTATCCGCATACTTTTGTTATCCGCAGGCCACAGAGGCGGGCAAGCTCGTCTTCGTCATCAGGCCATTCTGGTTCCTCGCCTCCCGATGAGATGACACCTGTCCCTTTTTCCATTGCTGCCCGCTTCTGTTCCAGTGATGGGAATGCATAATGATCCCTGGTCGTCTGGATATTGGCGTGCCCCATAGCCACGGCGATCGCCTCGATCGGGACCCCGTCGCGGTACAGCCCTGTTCCGCGCGTCCTGCGCAGCATGTGTGGATAGACCGGGGCCGGAAGGCTGGGATAGTCTTGTCTTGTAATGTCGGCATATTTCTTTACGATCCGTTCAAGGTTCCGTTCAGACATGCGGTGCACTGCCCCGTGCGAGACAGTATAGATGAAGGGAAAATCCGTATCCTCCGCAGGGCTTCCATGGAATTCTTTCATATACGCCCTTATCAAAGGGACGACCTTTTCTGAGATGGATACAGTCCTTTCCTTGTTCCCCTTGCCATGGATCAGGATATAAGGAATGCCTGCATTCAGGCAGATGTCACCCATGCTGATCCGGATCAGTTCATCAGCTCTGATCATCGTATCGAAAAGTACGGACAGGATCATCGTATCCCTGCATCCTGTCCTTGTATTGGGCGGTGAATCTAAGAATGCTTTAAGGGCCTCAGTATCCTCAATGACAGGCCTGATCCTCTTTTCGACACTCAGGAACGGGACCTCGGAAATGCTGAGGAATACCTGCTGCAGCGTTACATCCCTTGCAGACGCATAACGGACATATGACTTGATCGCGGCAAGGCGGTTGTTCACGGTAGACCTGGCCCGCTTCTTTTCATCGAGCAGCCAGTTCCGGTAATCCAGTACAAGATCAAAGGTACAGTCCTCAAAACGAAAACTGCTGATGGAGAGGTGCTTCTCATCACACACATATCTCCTGAATACCGTCAGCCCGTCCCGGTAGGTCTTGACCGTCTTTATACTGGGACTGTCCTGCGGGATATAGACATCAAGGAAGTCCATCGTCATGGAGAAGAACAGTTTTTTATCCAGTGTCCTTTTCATCTGATCCTCACCTCCGGGAATACGGCACATGCGAGGCTGTCCTTTTCCTTTATCATATGAAATGCTTCCAGGACATGGTGGTAATAATAGAATGTCTCGGCAGAAGATTTATGTCCGAGTGCCCTGCTCAGGTACGGGAGCATGACATTCAGGTCTGTTCCCTGTGCCATCCATGCGTTCATGCGCAGGACCACGTAAGTATGCCGGAGTGAATGGATCGTAGGCTGCTTTGCCGTGTCAGACGCGAGACCGGTCTCATTCCAGAACTTCCTGAAACGGATGGCAAGTGCCCCGCCCGAAAAATGGCGGGAAGGATCCGCCGAGGGGAATACCCATTCCGTATCTGTCTCCGACCGGTTCTGCTCGATGTAACTTTTGAGCAAGGCCGCAAAGTCTTCTGCCATGTATACCACCCTGTCCTTACGGCCTTTGGCATTATATATAGTCATGGAGCAATTGTTCCAATCAATGTCACGGATCCGGAGATTGACAGCTTCGCCCCTTCTGAGGCCGGTCGTGAGATATAGCCGGAAGATCACTTTATAGCCTGCCGCCATCCGTGTAACAGCAGGGGACTGCCGCCTGGGAACGAAACTATCGACAACACGGAAAAAGGCAGTTATTTCATCCCGGGTCAGGACGTGGACAACAGGCCGGGGGCACCGTATCCTTACTGTCGGGATATAGGATATTTTTCCCATGCCGTTCATGAATAATGCCAGCTGTCTGACCACGTAGATCCGTAACGCCTGGGAGGATTTCCCTTCGCTGGCGCGCTGTTTCATCCATCCGGCAACGGTCTCCATCGTGAAACTGTCACTATCACCGTTTGTCTCGGCCCAGTACCTGTCAAAGCAGCCGAGGTGGTACTCCTCTACATTATACTTGTAGCCAAGCGCACGCTTCTGTGCTAAAAGCCCTTCTATATAGGGGGCCATTGCACTCGTAAAAACAGCATTCTTCATAGCGTGCCCCCTTCTGCCCGGATCATCAGGTCTGAAAGCGATAACGGGCATGACAAATATTTGCAAATGACATCTGCCATATATAGTGGTGATTTGTCTTACTGCGACAGCCCCTCTCTTTTTTATTCGATCTCCGCGAAAACTCCGAAGTGGTCGGAAAGCACCGGCGTCACAATGTTGATGCCCTTCGACTTCAGGAAGTCCGTATCTGCTGTGCAGAGAAGCTGTCCCGCTTTCACTCTGTCCCCCACCTTCACCTTAGGGGAAAACCCTTCTCCCTTCAGATTCACGGTCTCAAGTCCAAAATGGACGATCATTTCAATCCCGGCGTCAGACCGGATGCCGTATGCATGAAGGCTCTCCGGAATGGCGACGATCTCTCCGTCCAGCGGGCTGTAAATGGATCACCCTGCCGTCCAGCGGGGACAGTAGCGACTTCCTGCTCATTTCCTGCTCCTTTGAAGCATTAAAAAAGCACCCGCAAAAAGGTGCTGCCTATCAAGGCTTTGTCCTCTCTGCGGGTACCAGTTCAGTTTTCGTTGTTTCCTGTTACGCCGAGCAGGGAGGACATAGCGCCGCCCGCGCTCCAGCCAATGGAAATGATTTTGTCATAATCTCCGGGCAGAACCTCAACAGGTATTCTAAATTCCATAAGATCCCTCCGTTCCGTAAAGATCAAATCAGATGTCCGTAATGAAAGGATACAACGGAAAAAAAGCCCTCGTCAATAAACACTCCCGGTCATGCTTATGCATTTTTTTGAATCAATCTTCTGCTCATTTGGAGTTGTTTTACCCCATATCAGCAGAAAAGCAGTATATATTCTGACCTTTTTATCTCTCTTTCAGGGTCTCTTCCATCAGGGGGACAGTATATTTGAAGAACGCGTACGGGGATCCGCTCATCGAAGATACGGCACCGGCAAAAAACAGAGCGTTTTCTTTAATATAATCCATAAACTTCTTCATAATAAACACCTTCTTTTCAATAGTTCTTTTTATTTTTCTCTGTCACAGGTCCCTTCAGTCAAATCCCCTGTATCGGATCTTCGTCTCTCCCTGTGACAGCTAAAAGGATAACGCAGTTCAAAGCATCATATAAGCTTGCTTATTGACGGGTTTTATGTCATTATTGACATATTCATTACATTTAAAGCCTTTTTTTGGGGAGTTTTAGGACATGACAGACACATTTACCGGAATTCACAAGCAGTATCACGCCCAGAATGAACTGATCTCGGTAGAATTTCTGACGGACAGGGGCAATTATCATGCCGCGCAGTTCTCACAGAGGCTGGAAATGATCTACCTCCTGAACGGGAACGCCGGCCTCATTCTCGACGGGACCGAAATGAAACTCATTCAGGGTGAATTTGTCGTCATCGACGCGCGACGGGTCTGTGAATTTCACTGCAAAGAAAGCTTTACGCAGATCCGTATCAGTGTGGACCGGGGGTTTCTGGCGGAAAAGCTCCGTACGAATGCGGGAGCGCAGCTGCCGGCCCGGATGTATATCTGCAGCCGGGAAGATCTGACACCCGGGCAGCTGCCGGTCTTTCTCAGGATGTGCGAACTCTTTAAGGAGCTGGTGCCCCTCTATATCAACGAGCCGGAGGGCTACCGCCTCCGAACGGAATCTATCGTACTGGAACTTCTGTATCTTCTGGCAGGACATTTTTCAATCCCTCTTGTAAAAGAAGATCTCCCCGAAGGGGAAGCGAGCCTTCTGCAGATCCAGGAGATTCTGGCATACATTGAGGCCCACTACGCGGAAGCCATCACTCTCGAAACCATTTCTTCTCAATTCGGCCTCAGCCGCGAGTACTTCAGCCGCCTCTTCCACAAAAGCGTCGGCATCACCTTTCTGCAGCATCTGAACCGCGTCCGGATTGCACACCTCTACGACGATCTCGTCCATACCGACGAGGGCATCATGAATCTTTGCGAGCGTCACGGCCTGACCAACTATAAGCTGTTCAGCCGCCTTTTCAGGGAGATTTACGGCTGCACGCCCCGCGAGATCCGCAGGCGGATCTGATCTTCAGAAAGATGCTGCTCAGCCCGCTCGCCGATTCGCTGCCTGGCTGGCGGAAACACAGGAACCTGCTTCCCAGATTCCAATAAGATTTATTTCCCTGCGATCGTGATCATCACGCCGCCATTGCCAAGCAGCTCCGCCATTTCCTGTTTACAGGGTTCTTTTGTTCCGGCGAAATGCTGCCATCCGGTCCAGATCGCCGTGACTGATCTGATGTTCCAGTGCGGCCACGATTTTGTCTTTCCGGGAAAGAGTGTCAGGCCGCCGGTACCCACCAGTATGGGCTTGCCTTAATCGGTTTATTTGTTCCTCTTTCCGCTGTTCGCGGTTCCACGGACCTCTTCGTGATAGAAGTAATCTACAATGGTGGGATGTCCCTGCGGAACTCTCTCATAAGGAGTTTCATTATTCACGAACCGGCAGCCGTACTTCTTTGCAAGTTCCTCCGCTTTCTGCTCCAAAGCCTCGAAATAGCTGCGGTTTTTCTTGTTGTAGATTCATTTTTATTCAGCTTTCTTTATCGTTTCAAGCAATTACTTGACAGATGGCGTTTCACTGAAATTCCAAGAATGATTTAAAATCCATTTTATACAATAGGGATAATGTACTATTTTTTTTAGGAAATCAATAAAGATAGATGTCACCGTGGATATGATGAGCAAAACAAACGTAATCAGAATAAAATGCCCCCATGAATAAGTAAAGTTGCTAAGGTTATTTCCAAGAAAAAAAGTATGGATTAAAAACACGTTCATAGAATGCTTTCCAAAGAATGCCAGAACAATGTTGATTGGTTTTAATGGAATAACAAATTCGACGCAGAACAATATTACGACAAGTGGGAAAATACAAAAATGGAACTCCCAGAATGATTCCATCGGAACTTTTTCATACATCATGAAAAGAAATACAATAAGCAATATTTCAAGGGTTGCCTTACACGCTTTTAATATCTTATTTCCACTCGTAAGCTTATATAATTTCTCAAAACAGGGATAACGAGCAAAGATGGAGCCGAGAATAAACGGAGTAAGAAAAGCATAGACAGAATTTCCACCCGGGAAATAATTACCATTATGGATGATACGAATAAAAACAACTGCGCCTATCAATGCGAGCCAGAGATCGTCTTTTACTAAGTATAGTAATGGGATAAGCAGGATAAACACTGCAGCGGCACTCATATACCACCATGTGCCATTAAGTGAGGGAGTCGAAAAGAGCTTTGCCAGACCGAGGAAATCAATGACAGTGTAAACTATACCGGATGCCTTACCATCTCTAAATAAAATGGATGTCGTGCGGCCATTGATAAGCTGACATAAAACGGCACTACAAATCCAGACAAACCAGTAACCAGAAAAGGTCTTTATATATCTATGGATTATCCATTTAGTCGCATTCATACTCGATTCACGATAATTGATATACAGACCATAACCGGTTATGAAGGCAAAAAGAGAGACGCATATTTTGCATGCATATGCGAATGCTACAACGTGGGCTTCGGAAAACGGAACAAATGAAATAGTATATGATTTAAAAAGGGTCTCATCACGAAAATTGTGATGGAACATCATCAGAATGATGGCAATTCCTTTTAAACAAACCGAAGCTTTTCTGTCGAAAGTAGCTTTTGAAATTGAAACATTTGACATCTAGTCCACCTCTTATTGTTATAGAATTATTTCATGATATGGACGCCAAAAGTCAGTGTTTATGCCTTGGCGAACCTCTAAATTACCTGTTCCTTGACAACTGAATACAGTTCATTGTTGGATCAATGCCAGATCAGAGTGTATTCTTGAGTATACCTTGCCCCTTTTCTTTCAGTTCTATGCATTTTCCGGCTGCAGTGGTCTGCATTTTTCAAGACCTCTCTCGTAAAGCCATAGCTTTGAGAAATTCAGGGCTAACATTTTAAAGCCGAAGAGCACTTTCGTCTTCAGCCTTCCTCTGACTGGCATATCGTCTACATGGTATTTACGGCGAAGTATTGAGGGTATTGTCTCGACGCCATTCAGCACCGACTTTCCTGCGCCTTCTGCTATTTTCTGGATAATCAAATACTCATACGGCCGGACAATGGGAAGCATCTCTGACACATATTTTACAAATGCTTCCTGCCTCTCATGCTGGCCCCGTCCATTCTTTCCGGGGTGGCGGTCAATCCAAGCAGGATCTTGGGCTTAAAGTAGTTCAGGAATCGCTAATAGGTCGGCGCGGAAGCATGGTGGAACTCATCAACGATAATGAAATCATAGTAATCCAGATTCAGCTTCTCATAGAGCTTTTGCGAATTCATCGTCAGCACGCTGATGAACAGATGATCCAGATTTTCAGAAACGTAGTTCCCGACAAACAGCTCTCCGAAGTTCAGGTCACGAAGAACACCTTGGAATGTGTCTCTGCTCTGGGTCAGGATTTCTTCACGGTGAGCTACGAATAAAAGTCGGCAAGCCTCTCCCAGGTGCCTTTTCCGGAAATTTCTGTAATCAAATGCAGCAATTACCGTCTTACCGGTTCCAGCATGAGTCAAGTTGTTGACAGAATTGTATTGGATAAAATACAATTTAACAAATGTGCAAATCCCGCTTAAATCTATATTCTTCTAATCAATGCCTGAACCTGCTCATATGCATCTCTTTTTGTAAAAGCAATCTCATCTTC
>JBGUIK010000045.1:0-42623 GCA_045112915.1 Lachnospiraceae bacterium | reverse complement strand
CCATAGATGACTGAGAGCCAGCTTTCTTGCATTCAGTGGATTAGAGTTGATTTCACAGCTAGCAACTGCCCTCAAAATCACCTAGGCAGTCATGAAGCGACGTTTTGAACTTTGATGACTGCCACCACTCAGCCTCTTTTTTGGTCCCAGGGGAAGCGAATAAGGCGGGATTCCCGCCAGGTCCATAAAAAGAACCATGCCGCGCAGGCGGCATGGTTCTTTTTGGTCTTGTGAGAATCAGTCATCGATATCTACATCAAACTCGTAGATCTGGCCGGTGACCGGATCAATATCATAGTTGTATTCTTTGGCTCCGACGTGGAACTCAACGTCAAAGATCGTTTTGCCCAGATCGTCATCAAAATCGCGGTGAATTATCTTGCGTGTGACATCGCTCTTTGCGACACCTGCATGCTTAAGTGCTATGTCGAGGGCGCCTTCTTCGTTCAGGTCGGCCGCCTTTGCAGCATCCTTGTTCTTCATGCTTTCCTTGATGGCCTTCATCTCCGCGTAATCTTCCGCATCCATCGCTTCGCGCTCTGCCTTGATGACTGCGCCCGTCGCAGCATCAATATCATACTCAAAATCCTTATCCGCAGCGAAGAAATCCACGTCATATTTCAAAATGCCTCTGTCATCGTCCATGTCCAGAGCAGCCTTTCTGAGCACAACATCCTTCTCCTTAAGGCCTGCGTGTGCAAATGCAGCCGCCTTCGCATCCTCGACAGAAATCTGTCCGGCTTTCATCGTGGACTCTGTCTGGATCGTCTGTGCTGACTTCGCAGCCGGTGCGTTGGCAGCGCTGACGACTGCCGGTGTAAACATAGTTGCTGCAACAGTGAGTGCAAGAATACCTGTCATAAAATTAATTTTTCTCATTATTTTTTTCTCCTTTATTTATCTGTTATTTTGAAATTTTCTTTTTTCAGTGGGCTTCCTTCGCCCCGTACATATATATATACGAGGGGCTTTGGGGAAGGGCTAAAAGAATTTGCCAAAGTAAATGCAAGGTAAATGCAAGATAATTAGAGGAAGCTAATTAGAGTTAAATTAGATTTTTACTAAACTAAATTAGACCTAAATCAGACCTCAAAAAAGCAGCCCCCCGAAGAAGGCTGCCTGAACGATTTTATTCTTCATCGCGCAATACTCGTGACTTCAGCCGTGAGATACGCGCGCAAGATGACACTCGTCTTCATCGTGAGTACAATCTCGTGATGAAGAATAAACGCCTCCGGCGGATCGCAGACGTGCGCAGTGGAAAGCGCTTACGCGCTGCGCACGTCGCGGCAAGAACGCCGAGGCGTTCTTGAAAAGAATTTATGGAGATACATATCATGGAACGACTTGGTTATTACAACGGAAACTACGGTCCGCTGGAGCAGATGATGATACCCATGAACGACCGCGTATCGTGGTTCGGTGACGGCGTGTACGATGCCGGGCCATGCAGAAATTACAAGATTTTCGCGTTAGACGAACACGTAGACCGTTTTTTCAGAAGCGCGGACAAACTAAAGATCGTCATGCCGGTGACGAAGGATGAGCTGAAAGACCTGCTGAACGATCTTGTAAAAAAGATGGATACAGGGAACCTCTTCGTATACTATCAGGTCACCCGCGGAACAGGCGTCCGCAAGCACGCTTTTACCGAGGGGGCGGGAAACCTCTGGATCACGCTCAAACCTGCTGAAATTTCAGACGGACATACACCCATACAGCTGGTGACGACGGCGGATACACGGTTCTTCCACTGCGATATTAAGACACTCAATCTCATTCCCTCTGTGATGGCATCGCAGAAGGCGGCAGAGAACGGCTGCGCCGAGGCCGTCTTCTATCGGCCGGGCGGGCGTGTCACAGAATGCGCGCACAGCAACGTTCACATTCTGAAAAACGGCATTCTCTACACCGCCCCGACGGATAACCTTATCCTGCCCGGCATAGCCCGCGCCCACCTTCTTCGCGCCTGCTCCGCTTTGGGCATTGCGTATAAGGAAGAGGCCTTCAGCCTTGAGGAGCTGTTCGACGCAGATGAAGTCATTGTCACAAGCTCGAGCAATCTCTGTCTGCGCGCGGACCAGATCGACGGGATCAAAGTCGGGAATAAGGACTACGATACATATGAAAGGCTGCGAGAATATCTTCTGAATGAGTTTTATCAGGCGACGGCTGCCGAGCAAGAGGTTCTTCGCGAAGCCATCCCAAAGCAGCGTTATCCCCGTCAGGGAAGTTACACCATCGATGATTACCTGGCTCTGCCAGATGATCAGCGCGTGGAGTTAATTGACGGCGTAATTTATGACATGAGTGCTCCTACAACGCCCCATCAGCTGATTGGCGGGGAAATATATGCGCTTCTGCGGGAGTTTTTATTGCGGAAAAATGGATCCTGTGTTCCTTTTATTGCCCCGGTAGATGTTCAGCTTGATAAGGACAACAAGACCATGGTCCAGCCGGACGTATGTGTGGTATGCGATCGCTCAAAGATCAATCGAGCAAGAATATTCGGCGCGCCTGATTTTGTGGTGGAAGTATTATCTCCCTGCACGAAAATGAAGGACATCCTGATCAAGATGCAAAAGTATCACAGTGCAGGTGTGCGGGAGTACTGGATGGTTGATCCGGATGCGGAAACAGTTACCAGAATCCTTTATAAACCACCGACGGACGATCTTCCCGACGGAGATATGAAGATGGAAATCTATCCTTTCTCCACCCCGGTTCCGGTCGGCATTTTCAATGATGAATGTGTGATAGATTTTGAGGGAATCAGGGAACGGTATGCGTTCATGTTCGGTGATTAAAGTTCTGGTTTCAAAGAGGAGGTAAGTCATGCAACGATACAGAATCGGAGAAGTATCCAAAATGGTAGATGTACCGGTCGAGACCATTCGATTTCTTGAACAGAAAGGATTACTCACACCGGAAAAGAATCCGGAAAATGGATACCGGTATTACAGCGTCTGGGATGTGAATCATATCTTGGACTATAAGAAATTCCGTCAAATCGGATTAAGCTCTAAAGAAACCGTTGATATTGTCAGGAACTGCGACCTTGCCAGCCTTCTATGGCAGTTGGAACAGAAAAAAGCGGATGCCTCTTATCTGGCTCATTACTATCAGGCTAAAGCGCTTAAACTAGATCATTATCATTCTGTCATATCAAATGCCGGAATGCTCATCGGAAAGTATTACATCATGAACCGTCCGGAAAACTACTCCTTGTTTACCCGCACACGTACCAGAGAAGAGCTTCACATGATCTCAGCAGATGAAACGAATGGCGGTTTTCAGGAATTGACCCGCCACTATCCGTTCATTGAACATATTTACCGGATAAAAAAAGAGAAACTCGCCTCCGCTCCGGGACAGGAGCAGGCGGAATGGGGATTTACGGTAAAAAAGTATTGGGTCAATCGCCTGTCAATACAATTTTTACCAAAGATGGAGCATATTCGTACGGCAACGTGTCTGTTCACCGTCATCCGTCTGGCGGAACGGGAATACTTCACGAATCTCACCCTTACTCCTGCTCTGGAATATATAACTGAACACAAATATCAGGTGAATGGAGACATTCTGGGCATTTATCTTGCTACTCTGAAAGAAGAAGGGCGAAATATGCGCTACATGGAGTTGTGGATTCCCATCTGCATGGCTGAGACGACCACAGCTCCACCGGAGAGTGCCGAAATCTCTCAATTAAAGAAACTATTTGTCTGAGCACTTTTATGTTCTTGGAATTTTTCCGGCCTTTTTTACAAATTATTTTTCTTTACCTATTGACCCTGTAGTTACTACAGGGTCTATCTTTTTTTCAGGCGGGAACCGGTTCCAGCAATCCCACAGGAAAGCAAAGAAAGAGGGTACTGAAAAATGACGAATAAAGAATTAGCCTCCAAGATTATTTCTCTCGTTGGGGGAGAGGACAATATATCTGTCCTGACGCATTGCGCGACTCGTCTGAGATTTAATCTCAAAGACAATAACAAAGCAGCTATCGACAAACTGAAAAATCTGCCCGGAGTTCTGACAGCTCAGATGAAGAGCGGCCAGCTTCAGGTCGTAATAGGAGCCAAAGTCAACGCTGTATTTGATGAAGTCTCTTCTCAAGTCCATATCACCGAAGGCGGCGCCTCTGCTCCGGAACCATCTAAAAACAAAGTTGGCGCAGTTATAGAAACAATTTCCGGTATCTTTGCGCCAACTCTACCGGTCCTTATTGGATGTGGTATGTTCAAAGCTATTGTTTCCCTGGTCACAAATCTGAATCTGATGCCCGGAGACAGTTCTTTCATCATCATTATGTCCATGATTGGCGACCTGATTTTCTACTTCTTCCCATTTTTCCTGGCAGTCAGTGCTGCAAGGAAATTCAAAGTCAGTGAATATATGGCACTCGCCCTGGCAGCAGCTTATATGTATCCGACAATTATGAACGGTGCTGCGGCTGTTGCAGACGGCGGTCCATCTACCATGAAATTTCTGGGTCTTCCGATCCTCTTTGTTAACTACAAATCCACGGTCATTCCCATCATTCTTTCTGTTTGGGTACTGAGCCTTATCTACAAGCGTATTGACAACTTAGTTCCGGACTTTTTGAAGATTCTGCTCACATCAATGATCATTCTGTTCATTATGGTTCCGTTAGAACTTATTGTACTCGGACCCATCGGATCTTACATGGGTACTTACATCGCAAAATTCATAGATTGGTTCTACAATATCGGCGGCTTTATCGCAGCTGCACTGCTCGGCGGCACTCGATCTCTTCTGACTATGATGGGCATGCACTACGCTCTTGCTCCTCTTCAGATTCAGCAGATTGCAGAGACCGGCGGATCCACTCTTCTGGTAAGCGCACTCACCGCCAACTTCTCTCAGGCCGGTGCCGGTTTCGGTGCATTCCTTCGCGTCAAAGATAAGGAAATGAAATCCGTTGCAGGATCAGCTTCGCTCTCCGCTGTGCTGGGAATTACAGAACCGGTCATGTACGGCGTGAATCTTAAGTACAAGCGCCCGTTCGCATTTGCAATGGCATCCTCTGCGGTTGCCGCTGCATTCCTGTCCTTCTTCCACGCACGCGCACTCGCTTATGCGCCTCCCGGCCTGTTCACTATCATTACCTATGAGGCAGACAGTTTCATTTTCATTATCATCGGCTCCCTGATTGCTTTCTGCATGGCTGCTATTCTGACATTCTTGTTCGGTATTCCTTCTCAGGAAAACGAGGCAGGAACAGATTCAGCGACAGCCTCGAGCTCTTCTGAAACCAGCAACACCTTCATCAGCGGAGAACTCGCTATCGTCTCCCCCATCAAGGGCAAGGTCATTCCACTCAGCGAGGTTCCTGATGAAGCATTCAGCGGCGGAGAAATGGGCAAAGGAGTAGGAATCGAACCTGCAGAAGGAAAAGTCTATGCCCCCTTTGACGGTACAGTAGATATGCTCTTTGACACAAAGCATGCCCTCGGTCTCATCAGCAGCGAAGGCGTGGAAATGCTCATCCACATCGGGCTTGATACCGTGGAACTGAACGGTAAATATTTCACGGCTCACGTCAACACCGGCGACAGTTTCAAGAAGGGACAATTACTTATCGAATTCGATCGGGACAGCATCGCAGGAAACTACTCAACAATCACTCCGGTCCTGGTTACGAACTTTGATCAGTATGGAAATATTGAAGGAATTTCCGGTATGACAGCTGACAATAATACCACCATCATTAAAATTCGATAAAAGGAGGATGTATGGACAACAGATTACCCGATGGCTTCCTTTGGGGAGGCGCAACCGCAGCCAATCAATACGAAGGCGGGTATCTCTCCGGCGGCAAAGGCCTCTCCACTCTTGACGCAATCACAGGCGGAAGCCATACCACCCCGAGAATGATTACATTCCGGACCGCAGAGGGGGATTTAAAAAAAGTGACCAAGGAACAGCCGCTGCCGGCCGGAGCTACCGGCTACATCGATCCGGACTTGTATTATCCCAGTCATGTAGCCACGGACTTCTACCATCACTACAAGGAAGATATCGCTCTCTTTGCCGAAATGGGATTCAAATGTTTCCGAATGTCCATCGTCTGGTCCCGCATTTGCCCGAACGGAATGTATGACGTCAACGAAGAAGGTCTCCGGTTCTATGAGAAAGTATTTGATGAATGCAGTAAATACGGAATTGAACCGGTCGTCACTATCAATCATTTTGACACTCCGATGTATCTTGCGGATGTCTATGATGGCTGGGCAAGCCGCGAGCTGATTGATTTCTATGTGTTCTTCTGCAAAACTATTTTTGAGCGCTATAAGGACAAAGTCCGCTATTGGATGACTTTTAACGAGATAAATTTCCTGAGAAGCTGGACACAGATCGGCATCCACAGCAACGACCCGGCTACCAAAGCGCAGGCTCATCACCATATCTTTGTAGCCAGTGCCAAAGCGGTCAAACTGGGACACGAGATTAATCCGGATTTCAGGATCGGCATGATGGTCTCTTATATTCCCAGCTATCCAATGTCCTGCCGTCCGGAGGACGTTTGGGAGGCAATCGAATTCAATCATGAAAAAGAGTTTTTCATGGATATACAATGCAGGGGCGAATATCCGAACTACAGATTAAAGATGTACGAGCGTCTGGGAATCGAGGTAAAAACGCAGCCGGAGGATGAGGCTATTCTAAAGGAAGGAACGGTCGATTATGTGGGATTTAGCTACTACATGTCGACAGTCTCCACCGCAGATAAAAATGCCGAAATGACCGGCGGCAATCAGGTCATGGCTTACAGGAACCCTTATTTGAAAGAATCTCAATGGGGCTGGGCGATTGATCCGCTCGGACTGAGAATCTCTTTGAACCAGATATATGACCGCTACCATCTTCCCATGTTCATCGTCGAGAACGGATTCGGGGCTGTGGATACGATTGAAAAAGATGGGCCTATACAGGACGATTACCGCATTGATTACTTCCGCGAACATATTAAGGCCATGAAAGATGCCGTCCTGATTGACGGTGTGGACCTAATCGGCTATACTCCGTGGGGCTGTATAGATGTAGTATCATC
This sequence comes from Lachnospiraceae bacterium, assembly GCA_045112915.1. Lineage (GTDB taxonomy): Bacteria > Bacillota > Clostridia > Lachnospirales > Lachnospiraceae > Chordicoccus. Next base: position 35,548 of record JBGUIK010000045.1, on the reverse strand, counting down.
AGGGACAGGCGAGATGAAAAAACGATATGGCTTTATATACGTGGATATGGACGACACCGGTCACGGAACACTCGAGCGTAAGAGAAAAAAGTCCTTTTACTGGTATAAACACGTAATTGAAACAAATGGAGCTGAGCTTTAATGCCCTGAAAAAAAACGGAGGTGAACTACATTGGTATGCATGCAGCCTGAAAATTTCAAAGTGATGCCGCACACGAATATGGAATTTCCTGGTGTAGACACAATAAGGGTATGGAAAACAGACAGTCTTGAACCGGATATAAATACTTATGCTGCAGTACCAGAAAGCAGTTTCCATAATGGAACTATTGAAGTTGATGTATGCGGCAGGTTACTGCCGAATGCTCCTGACTACGCCAGAGGTTTTATAGGAGTTGTGTTTCGCGCAGCAGATGACGGGCGAGAATTTGAAAGCTTTTATATCAGACCGGCAAATGGTATGGATTGCTGCGACCCCATCCGTAAAAAGCATGGCTGTCAATACTTCTCATTTCCCGGATATACTTTCTCATATCTGAGAGATTTTGGAATTACTGATTATGAAAGCAGCGTAAACACCATATCTTTAAACAAATGGAGTCGAATCAAAGCTATTGTCAGAGATAGCAGTGCTGTGTTTTATGTAGATAATGTGAAAGTTCTGGCAGTCAGCAATTTAAAACACGGTGCTTTCGCTCGTGGTAATGTTGGATTATATGTAGATATCGGGACCGACGGCTGGTTCAAAAATCTGAACATTACCTGCGACGATTGAGTATCATCGTTCCGTAACAAATATCGGAAATTCAACTTTATTTTACTATAACTTAATCATCCTACCATAAAAAGTGCCTGACACCTTGAACCGTCCGTTCATCATGCCAGGCACTTTGAACAGCTCTTCACCAACTTTCGTCAGCAGTCCGCCATCGTCTTCCCTTCTCCGACAAGTTCGCTGAAGTCATTTGTAAACTGAGCAATCGCAGCATCTATTGCCGCATTCTTCACCAGAGCGTCGATGACATCCGGCGCGACTGTAACAGCCTTCACACCGTATTTTGTCAGCTCAAGGACCTGCTGGCTGTTCTTGAAGCTTGCAGCGAGAAGACCGCTGTCAAGTCCGTTCGCTGTAATCGCGTCATGGATGTCCTTCGCGACCTGCACACCGTCAAAGCCCATGTTGTCTATACGGTTCACATAGGGAGCAACATACTCCGCACCGCACTTGGCTGCAAGAAAGCCCTGCATCGCTGTGTAGATCGCAGTGCCGATGAAACGGATTCCTTCTTTCTTCAGCTGTTTCATAGCTTTGAAGCCTTCGGGGATACAGGGAATCTTTACCAGTGTGGTCTTTCCGAGCACTTCCACGATCTTATGCGCTTCTTCGACCATACCTTCTGAAGTTGCCGACACAGCCTGCACGAACAGCTCGCCGTCATCGCCTATGATAGAGCGGATCTCTTTCAGGACTTCATAGGGATCTCTTCCGGTCTTAGCCAGAATTGAAGGGTTGGTGGAAACACCGTCGACCGGGTAATAGTCATAAATGCGGCGGATCTTTTCTACATTTGCGTCATCGATACAGAATTTCATCATGCTCCTCCTTGATTAGAATTATGTTTGCGTTTTGCTTTTGCTCTGCCAATTCCATGCTTTGATTATATTTTTAGTGCGAGCCTGGCAGCAGCTATTGTTATCTTTGCATCAGTAGTTTGCCAGATTTTATTTAAAATGTCTGCTTGGCACCGACTGTTTATCAAATACACTTTACAGCGTCTGCTCCGTTCTTCCGATAATATCATCCTGCGTCGCCTTGCTGAGGACATTGAAGAATGCGCTATAGCCGGCCACGCGAACAATCAAGTCTTTATGCTTCTCCGGGTGGGCCTGAGCATCCAGAAGAGTCGCCTTGTCCACCACATTGTACTGCACATGATAGCCTTCCAGACGGTTAAAGAATGTGCGGACAATGAACTCCAGCTTCTTTGTGTTCTCCTTTGTTGAGAGCATCGCGGGTGTGACCTTCTGGTTCAGGAGCACGCCGCCTGTGATCTCATGGGTCGGCAGTTTGGATACACTCTTGAACACTGCTGTCGGACCGTGCTTATCCATGGAATGGGCGGGGGAGCATCCCTCCGCGAGGGGTTCCTTTGCGTGGCGACCGTCGGGGGTGGCCATAGTGCCGAAGCCCTGGCCGACATTTGCAGAGATCGAGGAGGTCCCGCCGTAACGGATACCGCCAATCGGGCCTCTGCCAAAGCGGGTGTTCTTATACTTCTTCATCTCGTCAAGGTAAGATGCGTAAGCCTCAACGACCAGTTTGTCCGCATAATCATCATCATTTCCGTACTTGGGAGCGTCGTTTATGAGCATCTGGCGGATCCGCTCTCCCTCTTCGCCGGCGAAGTCTGTCGCCAGCGCATTCATCAGCTCATCGCGGGAGATCTTTTGCTCTTCGTATACAAGCTTCTTGATTGCGGAGAGGCTGTCGGCCATATTTGCAATACCGACCTGCAGACCGGAGATGAAATCGTAGACGGCACCGCCCTCCTTGATCGTCTTGCCGCGACCCAGGCAGTCCTGGGTGAGGCAGGAGCAGAGGATATCCGGCACCTCTCGCTCGCTGGCGATGTCTATTGCATTTTCAACAATGACACTCGCCCGTGTCAGTTCACGAATCGCGCCGTCCCATGCCTTCATGAGCTCGTCAAATGACTCCATATTCCGGAAATTTCCGTAGTCTTTCACAAACCTCTTTCCGCTGGTCACATCGATACCGTTATTCATGACCATGAGAAGGATGCGCGGGAAATTCAGGTAGCTCATGCCTGTGCAGCGGTAGCCCCATTTTCCGGGCACTGCGGTCTCCACACAGCCGATCGCGGAGTAACAGTAAGCGTCCTCTTTTTTGACACCCTTTTCAATGAAAGAAGGAATGATGACCTCATCGTTGTTGAAAGCAGGCATGCCTGTTCCGAGCTTCAGGACTTCAATCGCCTCATCCATGAAGGCCTGATTGATGTTCCTGTGGTAGCGGACCGTGAGGTTCGGCTGCGGAAGTCTTGTCTGGCCGATCGAGCGAAGGATCAGGAAAGAAAGCTTATTGACGGCGTCTTTTCCGTCCGCGGTCTGACCGCCGATCGTCACATTCTGATACATCGGGCTGCCCGCGCTGGAGAATGTGTGGGCCTGAGAACGGACCTTGTTGATTGTCAGTGTCTTGATCCAGAGGTTCGTGAGCAGCTCTACTGCCTGATTCTCTGTGATAATTCCTTTTTCCAGATCGGATGCCAGATACGGATACACGTACTGGTCGAAGCGACCGTAGCTGAGTGAATGTCCGTTGGACTCGATCTGCAGGATCAGCTGGATGAACCAGACAGCCTGCACGGCTTCGTGGAAAGTCTCTGCCGGCCGATAGGGAACCTTGTCACAAACCCTGGCGATCTCAAGCAGCTCAGATTTTCTAGGCTCTTCCGCGCTCTCCGCCTTTTCCCTTGCCAGAGCAGCGAAGCGCTCTGCGAATGCCTTCACCGCATCAATCACTATCAGGACTGCCTTGTAGAACTGATACTTATCGATGGATTCCGGCTCTGTTAGATCAAGATTTGACTTGAGCTGTCTTGCGCGCTCCTCATAACCTTTGAGTCCGACCTTCAGCATGTTGCCGTAGTCCACCGCAAGATGCGCATCGCCGGCGTTCAGCTTGCCTTCCATGCCGAAGAAGCCTGTGTCCATATAGACCTGCATCTCCTCCGGCATCAGGGCTTCGCCGCGGGCGCGGAGATTATTGTTCTCCCAGAAAGGAGCAATCTCGCGCAGCTGCTGCTTCGTCTCTTCTGTGATATAGAATACATCGCCGTCGCGCTTCTCAAAGAGGTCCAGCTCATCCATGATGAATTTCATCGTGTACTCCGGGAAGACCGGTGCGCCGCGGTTCACAGAAGACTGATTGCCGACGAGAATCGTCTCGTCCTCAATGTAAATGTCCATCTTGGAAAGGATGTTCTGCAGCATCAGTGCTCTCTTCATGACCGGGGGCTGATTCATGTTCTTCTTGTAGGCTTCTGTCGCAAGGACAGCCCGCTGGGCATCGATGTACGGTTTCTGGTCCAGTACGCTCTCGCGGTAGGCCTGCATTCTTGGGGTCAGGGATCCGAAATGTGCTTTGTTTTCCATGGGGGCTCCTTCTTTGCTCTTTGCTCTTTGAGGGTTGGCAGTTGACTGTATTGACTCGTCTCTAGTGACGTCAGTAGAATCGGCTGCGTTTTACAGCTTTCTGCTTTCTGCTTTCTGCTTTCTGCTTTCTGCTTTCTATCTTCCGTTTTCTACTTTCTTATGAAATTTCTATTTATTCTGTTCGCAATTTTATTTTAGCATCTGTTCGCTATTTGTCAAGATATTTTTTATAAGAAATTGTTTTTAATTTCGTTCGTAATTTTTATTTACACTTTAAGCTATTAATGCTATTATATGAACAAGCAAGAAGATGTGAGGTACTGCACCAGGAAATCTGTCTCTCAGATTCTTGTAATCCTCAAACCTGCCTTATTTCATATGGAAAAGATGCGACTTTTGGCAAAGGCAACCAGAATGGCCTATGACAGGGGAATCTGCTGCCTTTCAAGTTTGGGCTCAACATGCGATTTTGGGCAAAGGCAACTGGATTGGCCTCCAACCGGCATATCTGCTGCCTTTCATGTTTGGGTCCAACATGCGGTTTTGGGCAAAGGCAACTAGATTGGCCTCCAACCGGCATATCTGCTGCCTCTCAAGTTTGGGTTCAACATGCGATTTCGGCCAAAGGCAACTAGATTGGCCTCTAACCGGCATATCTGCTGCCTTTCAAGTTTGGGCGCAACATGCGATTTTGGGCAAAGGCAACTAGATTGGCCTCCAACCGACAAATCTGCTGCTTTTGGTCATTCTGATCAAGTTTGGGTTTTCAGCAAAGGCAACTAGATTGGCCTCCAACCAACAAATCTGCTGCCTTTGGTCATTCTGAGCAAGATCGGGTCTTCGGCTGAGGCAACCAAAATGGCCTCAAACCGACAAATCTGCTGCTTTTGGTCATTTTGAGCAAGATCGGGTCTTCGGCTGAGGCAACCAAAATGGCCTCCGACAGACAAAACTGCTGCCTTTGGCCATTTGGAGCAAGATCGGGTCTTCGGTTGAGGCAACCAAAATGGCCTCCGACAGACAAAACTGCTGCCTTTGACCTTTTGAGCAAGATAAGTAAGCCGCGCCGAGGCGCTTTACATGATTTTTATAAGAGGAAACTATTATGATGGAAATGAAAGGTATTGTGTTTAATATTCAGAAGTTCTCAATCCACGACGGACCCGGCGTCCGCACCACCGTCTTCATGAAAGGGTGTCCGCTCCGCTGCAAGTGGTGCTCCAACCCGGAATCGCAGCTTTCCAGAGTACAGATCATGTACCACAGTGACAACTGCCTGCACTGCAGAAAGTGTGCAGGCACCTGCCCCGAGAAGGCAATCTCAGAAGAGGAAGACGGAAGGATCCATATTGATTTCAATAAGTGTACCGGATGTCTGACCTGTGTGAAGGGCTGCCCCGGCCGCGCTCTGACAAATGAAGGGGAATATAAGACAATTGATGAAGTGGTTGATGTCTGTATGCAGGACATTGATTTCTATGAAGAGTCCGGCGGAGGAGTGACCATCTCCGGAGGCGAGGGAATGATGCAGCCGGACTTTGTGGAAGCTCTGATTCTTCGTCTCAAAGAAAATGGAATCCACACAGCGATTGAGACCACCGGCTGTGTGGGAGAAGAAGTCTTTCACAGGCTTGCGCCGCTTTTCGAGCTTCTGCTCTTCGATGTGAAGCACTATGACTCCGAAAAGCACAAGACCGGCACCGGCGCAGGCAACGAACTTATACTTAAGAACCTTCGGTGGGCGCAGAAGATGGGTCTCAACATCTTACCCAGAATTCCGGTAATTCCCGCCTTCAATTCTGAGTTGCAGGACGCAGAGGGAATGGCGAGACTTCTTCAAGAGATTGGGCTTACTCGCGTCCAGCTCCTGCCCTTCCACCAGATGGGCGAGCGCAAATATGAATTCTTAAACAGAAATTACGAGTTGACCGGCGTTACCGCCCTTCATCCGGAGGACCTGGCAGAATATCAGAAAGAATTCCTTAATCACGGCATCGACTGCTTTTTCTGATACTACCCGCGCAAAACCAGTTCCGAGATGAAACCGCCGCCTATAAGGCAGTCATTATCATCATAGAACACGGCGGACTGTCCGGGAGCTGCAAATCTCACAGGCTCGTCAAATGACACTTTGAACAGGTCTTCATCAACTTTTGTGAGCAGCGCCTCCTGACCATAGTTGCGATACCTCACTTTGACCTGACAACGTATCTCTTCACCCTTCTCAGGTTCGGGGATGCTCATGAAATTCATGTCTCTGCAGAGAATTTCTCTGCAGGTCTGTTCCAGGTCGCTCAGCACGATCTCGTTCTTGTCAGCGCGTATCTCTTTTATGTACATAGGATGACCAAAGGCCACACCAAGACCCTTGCGCTGACCGACAGTATAGTGAATGATCCCTTTGTGTCTGCCCAGAATATTTCCGGACTCATCGACATAATTTCCTTCACCGGGCACGGCTCCATTTTCATGGTCAATGATAAAATCCGCATAATCACCGTCAGTAACGAAGCAGATCTCCTGAGAATCGGGTTTTGACGCGACCTCGATTCCAGCTTTAGCGGCGATCTCCCTGACCTCTGCCTTGGAGTACTCTCCGAGCGGCATAAGAGTCCTTGACAGCTGCTCCTGTGTCAGGCGATAGAGCATATATGTCTGGTCCTTCTCAGAATGGGATGCCTTACGGACAGTATATCTTCCGTTTTCAAGCTTAACTACAGAGGCATAGTGACCTGTGGCTACGAAGTCGGCACCTAGAACATCGGCATGATAAATAAGCCGCTCCCATTTAATCTCCCGATTACATACGACGCACGGATTCGGAGTCCTGCCGCAAAGGTAGTCCTGCACGAAGGGTTTTATCACTTTTTTCTCAAAATCTGATACGCAATTAAATGCGTAATACGGAATCCCGACTGTGTACGCTGTTCGCCTGGCATCATCGATCTCGCAGCAACGGCTTTCCTGCCCATCTGTGCCGTCCCATGTTCGCAGCGTAACGCCCACAACATCATATCCGGCCTGCTTGAGAAGGTAGGCTGCCACAGCGCTGTCAACGCCTCCCGACATTCCGATAATTACTTTTTTCATGAAAAGTGTTTCCTTTCTAAAATAGAATGACGGTCCTTCCATACGAAAATCCCACGAAGAAGAACCGTCCCTGACATTTCAAAAATCTCACGCGAAAAGAACCGTCCCCACTTGCCATCACGCGAAAAGGACCGTCTCCGACTCACCATCCCTCAATAGTCATCGACATCGAATCTTCTATCCCTGTAATAGAAATCCCTGTCATCATCCGTAATCTTGCGGACGACCCTGCAGGGATTCCCGACGGCGATAACACTGCCCGGGATATCCTTTGTGACCACGCTGCCGGCTCCGATCACGACATTGTCACCCACTGTCACGCCGGGCATTATACACACGTTGCCGCCGATCCACACATTATCACCGATCGTAACTTCTATTCCGTACTCATAGCCCGAATTGCGTGATTCGGGATGGATCGGATGCCCGGCTGTATAAATCGAGACATTTGGGGCAATTTGAGCGTTTTTTCCTATCCTCACTTTACCGACATCGAGGACTGTCAGATTATAGTTCGCAAAAAAGTTCTCTCCGACCTCAATATTATACCCGTAGTCGCAGTGGAACGGTGCCTCGATGTGCACGTTCTCACCCGTCTTGCCCAGGATCTGCCTTATGAGCTCATCCTGCTCCTTTTCTGCTTCAGGGGGCAGATTATTATATTTATATATGCGCTTTTTATTCTCCAGCCGCTCCTCAGCGAGCCCGTCCAGCCAGGCCTTATAAGGCAGGCCTGCCAGCATTCTCTCCTTCTGATTCATGTGTATCTCCTTACCAATCTCTGTCAATTCCGCCCCATGCGGTACGGCAGTTCTCAGGGATATAGTATCTGCCGCTGCGCTTTACAGAGCCATGTCCGTCACATCAGCTTCTCTGGCACTTCCCCTTCCACAGGCTGATCACATCACCCATCACTGATTCCCTCTTCAGATACAGGCTCACACAGATTGCGAACACCGAGCAGGCGGCCAGATCGATCCAGCTTCCGAGTGTGACGCCCTGCGCTATAACGCCCTGCTCAGTTGTTGCGCCGACGTTGCTGAAAGCTATGATGTCATGCAGCGTATGCAGCAGGACAGGCATCAGGAGATTTCCTGTGCATAAGAAAACCGATCCAAAAACAATTCCAAGTGCAAATGATGATCCGACCTGCATAATACTACTGTCGACAGGAGCCCCTGCAAGAATATTGGAGCCGTGGACAAGGCCGAACACGGCTGAAGAAATGAGCAACGCGGTCATTATTCGTTTTTTATCCAGATTCTTTCGCAGCATCGGGGCGATGAACAATCCTCTGAAAAGAAGCTCTTCTATAAAACCGGCAGTGATAGCTGTGCAGACAGATACAAATGACGGTAAGCCAAGTTTGGTCCCGTCCAGAAACATGCCTGCGGCCTCTGACACGATCCAGTAAACGACAAACATGAGTATGAAGCGCCCCATCGGTTTCATGTTCCCGCCTTTTATGAGGCTTTCCGCATCCGGGCGGAACCATCGGCAGTAGATAAAATTCGCGATAAGGAATGCCGCTACGATACCGATCGGACCCGACTGGGGATACCCCGGGATGACCATAGACAGCGGTATATTTATAGCCGCAATAATCAAATTGACAGGAATGTACACGATCAACACAAAAAGGAAGCTGCCAATAATCGGGTGTGAATCTATAACCTTATGTTCTCTGATTTTTTTCTGTTCCATATCCTTGCCCCAGCTCTTTCGAAAATTTGGGTATATAAGTTTTAGTCTTTTCTGAATGCCAACCGGAAAACTCTTGTCATCAGTGGGATATATGTAGCTGCAAATACTGCCGCTGAGATCCCGATGGCAGCCTTTTTATGCTTTTCAGGAACAAAGATTCCGGCAATAAGCCCCATCGAAAACAGACAGAATTTTACCAGCGCAAAATCTTTCCATGTACTTTCTCCGGCATAGCGGTTGCCGAATTCCAACAGCTTTTTCATGATAAATCCTCCTTTATCTGAATATCCTGATTTTGTTCCTATTATTAGTCACAGATCCAAGTGACTTCATAATCACAGCTTCATATGACTTATCACTCGCAAATCCATGTGACCGGATTACCTGTCCGTTTTAGTTCTGTTCTCACAGGCTGTCCATCATAACCATAGCCCAGAATAAGACCTCCGGTGATGGTCTCGTCCCGCGAAAGACCCAGTGCTTCCATATAGGAGCGGACACTCTCGTTCTCATCCAGCCAGTGCAGCTGGTTGATCCAGCAGGATCCGAGATTGAGTGCATTTGCAGCAATCATCATATTTTCCAGCGCACAGGCGCTGTCTGCTATCGCATTTCCGTAACCTTTTTTATTCGCTGTAACAATCAGCACAGGCGCGCCGTAATGGAACACGTAGCTGCCCTGCTTCGCCGCATTGACGGAGTGCCGCAGCGAGACATATGCATCCGGCCCGATATCCATGGCTGCAAAGGCATCCTGCACGATGGCCGCAAGTTCGGCCAGTACATTCTTCTTAGTAATGACAATCAGATGGGTTGTCTGGCTGTTGGAACCACTCGGGGCGGCGCGGCCGGCTTCTATTACCTGTTCGATCATTTCCTTCGGCGGCAGTTCATCTTTCATTCTGCGGGTACTTCTCCGGGTCAAAATAGCTTCCATTGCATCCATGGGAATACTCCTTTCAGATCCATTCTATTCTTCATCGCGCAATACTTGCGACTTTCGTCGTGAAATTCCTGCGCATACTCTCATGCCTAAGCATGCGAAGCAATGCTCCGGTAGAGCATTGTGCAGCTGAGCGTTTATTTTAGTTAGGGATTGTGACCCGCCGCCAAGACAAGCAGGATATTGATTTACCTACTTGTAGAAGCGGAATCTTCTCCCACTGAGATAAATTATAAGCAAATTTATAGAGAAAGGCTACATAAAAAACACCGCCTCGCGGCTTTATGTGAAAGGATCATTCTCTCAAAGTATTCTCTTTGACAAGGGCAAATTGGGGTAGCGCAAAACGCAAATACTGCATTACAATACTAAGTAATAGCCTTCCCGCGTATAACCCTGGCATATCTGTTCTACACAGCAGGTGCACATCAATTCGCAGGGAATTCTCAAAACAGGAGGAAAGAAACATGTCAAAGAAAACAGGAATAATCGCAATGGTAATTTCGGTCGTGAGTCTTATCTGCTCTATAGCCAGCATTGCAAATATGATGCAGATGAAGGCCGCTCAGGCAGTGCCGGCACTGGAAGCCGTGCAGGAGACCACATCCGTGGAAACCCCGCTGGATACCGCTTCCATTGAAACCGCGCCGGATACCGCTTCCATTGAAACCGCGCCGGATACCGGTTCGGTGGCGGCCACGGTGAATACAGAAGCAGAAGATACGCAGGCGCACTCACGGGATACAGCTGCGCAGTACGTCATGTATGTCGGCACGAACGACAAGGACACATATAAGCCGGAGCATACCAATGAGGAAGCCATGAATATTGTTGATCAGATCTGCCTCAAGTATTTTGACGGTTACACGCTGCAGGACGCGACCGGCTCATGGACTGACGAGACAGGCACACCGACGCACGAATATACACTGGTCTGCTACTTCGACGCCGCGGATGAAGCTACGGTCTATGAAGCTGCGGATGAGATCATCAAAGAACTTAATCAGAATACAGTGCTCATAGAAAAGACAGAGATCGAGATGGAATACTATTCCGGCACAAAATAAAGACCGGTCTAGAAAACCGCAATCCCAAGCACCGCCGAAATCACGATCAGCAGTATTGGAGAAATCTTCTTTTTCAGAGCAGCTCTACTGCCATAGAACAAAAGGAACAGAACAGCCGTGACCGCGACGCTCTTAAGATCCGGTGCGGCATCGGCCGCGCAGTTATGCAGGATCATATAAATACCGGTCGCAAGGACAATGCCGATCATGCAGGGCTTGAGGCCCCGCAGCACGGCCTGCACATATTTGTTCTTGACAGCATTCTTCATGACAGCCATCACAAGAAGAATAATAAAAAATGATGGGAGAACGACCGCAAGTGTGGCAAGCAGCGCCCCGGGCAGTCCTGCCTTGCTGCTTCCCACATACGTGGCCAGATTGACCATGATTGGTCCCGGCGTACTCTCACTCACAGCAATCATATAGGTCAGCTCGTCATCACTCAGCCATCCATAGGACAGAATCACGTCCCTGATGAGCGGGATTGCGCCGTATGCTCCGCCGAACGCAAAGAAACCAACTTTGAGGAATCCCCACAATAATTCCAGGTAGATCATCCTGCCTCTCCCCCTCTCCCTGCTGCAAATGCAGCCAGGCTGACAAAGGCCGCAGACACCATCAGCGTGATGGTGGAAATATGAAGCGCGAAGACATTGATGATCATCATAGCCGCAAACGACGCGATGACGATCGCTGCCTGAAAAGGTTTTTTCTTCATCTTTTTGAGCATCGTGAGCCCCGCATCCATGATCAGAATGCCGACCGCCAGCTTGATGCCCATAAAGGCGCTGTGGATCCATCCGATTTCCAGAAAATGGTCCAGGAATTGTGAGACGCCAAAGATAATCAGAAACGATGGCAGGACCATGCCGACAGTCGCCGCGACAGCGCCCATAAACCCGCCCTGACGATAGCCGACAAACGTAGCGCAGTTGATTGCGATCGGTCCGGGCGTGGACTCCGCTATGACAGCCACATTCATCATATCGTCATGCGTGATCCACTTTTTCTTTTCCACACAGGCATCCTCGATCAGCGCGATCATGGCATAGCCTCCGCCGAAGGTGAAGGATCCGATCTTAGCAAATGTCAAAAAAAGATCCGCCAGTATATTCATCTCCAGTCCTTTACTTCCACATTCTCCCCGGAATGCACATATTGCAGCTGATCTCCCAGCACGTTTTTCATGATTTCATAAGCCGTTTCCCCGGTACAATGGCAGGTGACGAACTTCGTGGAATACCGCATGAGCTCCGTCCCTATACTTATGATATGCCGAAGCTCGTCATCTGTATATTCTGTCTTCTTCATCAGATGGAACCCGCTGATGACCATGTCCGGCTCCGCACCGTATTTTTCAATAAAAGCATCTAAAATGCTGAGAATACCGTTATGCGCACAGCCCGATATCAGGATCTTCTTATCCCCTGCACTGATCACGAGATACTGTTCATGTACAAAATCGTCTCTTCTTAGCTCTCCGTTTTCTTTCATCAGCAGCCTTTTGTTGGTGAACGGCAGATCGTGTGACCTCTTCTCTATAGTAAACAGATCCAGCTCATCATCGATTCTATGATCTCCCCTGATCTTCACCACTTGAGTCAGCCCCGCTATCGCCTTGTCTATACCGATGTACCTGTAGCGTTCGCCCTCCGCGCGTTCGCCGTCATCAGCATAATAATCCTCATCGGCGGTCTCCTGCATGTAGATACGCGCATCCGAATTAATCTTTGCAAATGCCATGATCCCGCCGGAATGGTCATAATGCCCATGGCTCAGCACCACGGTGTCGACCTTTGACAGGTCAATTCCCAGCTCCTTCGCATTGCAAAGCACAGCGTCCGAGGGACCGAGATCCACCAGGAGCTTATGTTTGGAAGTCTCCACATAAAAGGACAGACCATGGGCATACGCGCATCTATCATGCCCTTTCGTATTTTCAATCAGATTAACAACTCTCATACGATTCTAATCTCTGCTGTTCCCTTCTTATTGTTATCCGCTGCGGTCACTGTAACGACACCTTCATTCCCGGTGCGCACAATAGCGAGCGCTCGTCCGTAATATGTCGTAAAACTGCCGGCATGATACTCTTCCTCAGTGCATGGGTTGGCAGAGCCGAAAGCAAGCAATTCGCCGCCCTCCACAGTAACTTTGAGTTTTCGGTCAGTATTCGATTCTACGATACCGTTAGCGCCCTCCAGTGTCACGGGAACGTAGACGATTTCACCGGGCTTTGCTGTCTCTTTCTCGGGACGTACCATGATCTGCAGCGGTGCATGCGCACTCTTAAGTTCACTGCGGCCTGTCTCCCTGCCTTCGGCGTCGTAAGCTACGGCAGTAACCGTTCCCGGCTGGTATTTGACCCTGAATACAGCTTTGCATTCCTTAATGCGCTTCTTTCCGACGGATATGCCATTGATGAAAAGCTCTACCTTCTTTTGATCGGAGTAGACCTCCACCACCGCCTCGTTTCCTCTGCATTTCGACCAGCTCCAGGATGGGATGGCATTGGTGCCGCGCCACACAGATTTTGAAGGACGCACGCCGGGATGATTCACCGGTCGGACCGCGATAACGGGATTCTCTGTGAGCCCCCAGACGGTGGATGCGTATTTGCAGCTGCCGTCCGGATTTCCCAGGATATCGATCACGCCTGTTCCTGCCAGCAACCAGGGATACGGCCGGTTGAAAGGCATACCCCCGGTGTAACTCCAGGCACCAAGGCCGGCTTCGCCCAGATAGTCCCATGAAGTCCACATGAAGTCACCTACCACGTAGGGGTACTTCGTCACCATCTCCCAGTTTTTGCAAATGTCCTGCGGAAACGTCTCGGAACCAAAAATCACGCGTTCCGGATGGGCTTTTTCCTCGAGCGGATATCGGCCGGAGGCATAGTTATAGCCTGCAATGTCGAGGCTGTCCAAAAACGGAGACGTAAGCGCATCCACCTGCTTCGAGTTGCCGCTCTTGTTCATGCCGGAACCCATGAAGCTGGCAACGATATTGAACATGAGGGATGCGTTCTGCCCCGGTTTTTCCTCATTGCTTTTCGTATCTCCGGTCTTCTGCTCTCCGTCCTGATAGATGCCCTTTCCTTTAGCATAGCGGCTCATGATCATGAGGTTAGCTCCGCACGTGACAGGACGTGTGGCATCCAGTTCATGGCACAGATCAATCATCTTCCTGGCGTAATCCAGGCCTTTATCCTCCGCCGGTTCTCCCACTTCGTTTCCGATGGAATAGAGGATTACCGAGGGATGATTATAGTCCCGGTTCACCATAGCAGCTGTATCTGCTTCCCAGTTCTTCTCAAAATCCATACCATAATCGTAAAGATTCTTTCGGTTATACCACATGTCAAAAGTCTCATCCATGACATACATGCCCAGTCTGTCGCAGGCCTCAATCAAGGCTCTGGATGCAGGATTATGCGCTGAACGAATAGCATTAAAACCGTTCTCTTTGAGTATCCTCACCCGGCGATATTCACTCTCATCGTATGTGGCAGCTCCAAGAATGCCGCTGTCGTGGTGAACGCAGCCGCCGCGAAGCAGCGTCTCTTTACCGTTGATAAACAGGCCCTTTTTAGACCAGGAGATTTCCCTGATTCCGAAGGGGATTTCAACAGTATCCTCTCCTGCACTGATTTTCGCAGTGTAGAGATATGGATCTTCGGCGGACCAAAGCTTTGCGTTTGGAATAGTCAGTCTTATCTCTGTGCCCTCGCCGCAGATTCCATCCACCTCAGCCTTCACGGAAATGGGGCTCTGGATCCTGATGACAGCGGGGTCGATGCACACAGTGCTGATCTTCACGCTTTCCGGAAGGATCCGGTCACACACATACAGCCAGACCGGGCGGTAAATACCTGCGCCGGAGTACCAGCGCGAATTCGGGAGCTGCGAATTATCAGCCACGACCGTCAAAACGTTCTCCTCCCCGTATTCAAGTCCCTTAAGTTCTACAAAAAAGTTGGTATAACCGTAGGCATGGAAGCACAGTTCCTGACCGTTCAGGGATACAGTGGCGTTCTTGTACACGCCCTCAAACTCGACAAGCACAGTCTTTCCCGCCCACTCACGTGAGGCTTCAAACGTCTTTTCATATGTATATTTCCCTCCGGGGAAGTAGCCGTGACCTCCGCTCGAAGCCGCCTTGCTGCGCTTCTCTTTAATTTGCGCGTCATGCGGCAGAGTCACCGCTTCGCCATTGCAGGTCCAGGCATCGTTGAACGCAATCTTTTTCATTATTGTTCCTCCATGGTGTAGAATGACTGTTACGTTTTTTCTTATATATAGTATAGCAGTTAACAGACGTCAGATTCAATGATGACATCTCGGCCCGGCTGAATAAGTATGCGCGATCTATGCAAATGAAGGGCTGACACATCAGACAGTGTCACCACCGTCTATGGCAGACATATGCATATAACATCTGCCATAGATTGTGGCGGCGCGTCTTAATGCGACAGCCCTTCTAAGCCTCCGCACAGAACGTGTGCGGCAATATTCATTTTCATCTTTCTGCTGCATCGTCAGAGAAGCGGAATCACCATAACAGTAAATCAAACTTCAACCTGCACAACTTCTATATTATTCTTTCGTAGCGAAGCAATCACTTTCGCATCAACAAGAGTATCTGTGATCAGTGTGACCGGTCTCACATAACGGCTGCCGCCGTAGGCATCATAGTCCTCCACGGAGTCCCTGAACTTTGTATGATCAGCAAGCACATACACTTCTCCCTCAGTTCTGCTGAGCATAGCCTCAGTCAGTCCTATTTCAGTAAGTATCTCATATGAAAACTTACCGTCCGGGTGAACCGCGTTGCACCCGATGAAGGCACGTTTGGCTGACAGATTGAGCAGATTCCTCATGGTATATTCCCCTACCATAATTCTGCCATGAAGACTGCCGCCGATCAGAGTAAGAGACACATTCTCCGGATACTGTCTGTCAACAGCATAACCGTTATTGGTAAATACTTCTACACGCTTGTCTTTCACATAGTTCAGCATGTCGAGGGCCATGCGGCTTCCATTGATAAAAATTCGGTCTTTATCATTGACAAAGCCGGCAGCATATTCTGATATTCTGGCTCTGTATATTTCTATAAGCTCCCTGTTCGAACCGGACCGATTATTCTTTATACAGACCGCCCCTCCATGGACCCTTTGAAGAAGCCCGTGATCCTCCAGATACTGAAGATCCCGTCGAATCGTCATGACAGACACTGCCAGTTCAGCCGAAAGCTCATCTACACTCATCTCTTTTCTCTCATTCACCAGCTCCGTTATCTTCTGCTGTCTGCCATATACTACCTGTCTGTTATTCTTCATTTCGCTCTCCTGCTTATCACAAAAAGGCCGGATCGGAGACTGCTTACGCAATCTCGTTCTTTGCTGCTCATGTCGGAATCCTGCTTCCTTACATATTACAGTGTATATGATTTTATGTTCTTTTTCAAGTACATTATATGTTTGATATATTGTCGATTATTTCATATCATCCTTATATGGTTATTTTGCGATAGTTTAGCGATTTTTATTCTGTCTCATTTTCATAAAACGCTCATAATAAAAGCTGTATTTTCTTCAGCGCGTTGAAGAATGACCGCAATCGAGCAGGTGGAATCGGGTTGGTGAAACAAAAAAAGAACTGCCTGCAGACTATTTCTGCAGACAGCTCCACATTCGACATAAAACACTATTGTATTTTCAACTGAAGCAGTTTCATCAGTCATTCCCGGACCGGCATAAGGAGCTAAACTTTGCCCCCTGCATTTCCGGCTGTCATACCACAGAAAGAATACTCAGCCCAGCCATGATCCCCAGAACGAGAATCACTATCCCGGCAGCCATGATCAATGCGTTGGCCTTTCTCTCAATGACCTTGCCGTTTGTCTGATCCAGATAGAGAGTGTACGGATCCCCGACTTTAAAGGATTGTACATTTCCTGAATTCAGATTACATTTGCGAAAGTTTTCCTTTCCGTCCAGTACATATTTAACGATCGGATAATAGGTGAATTTATCGCCTTTTATGATCTTTGTTCCTCGGGAGATCTGGCGGGTATAGACGTCCGCGATCTCGCCCTCAAGGGCTGTCAGGCTTCGTCTCTTCATGCTGACAAAGTCCCATATAAGAGCCCCTCCGATCACAATAAGCATGGCAGAAAGGGCAGCCATTGCATATACTTCCTTTCCCTGATTCTGCCAGAGCGCAAGCATGATGCACAGGGCTCCGATGATCATTACGACCCACGGATTGAAAATGAATGTCTGATCATTTTCAAGGATCGTATAACCCGCCGTCCCGCTGTTCTCAAGCATCACATAAATCTGCTGGCCGACCGCGTACTGCGAAGGCGATTTCACAGCATGACGCTCTTTGTGACCGGATGCATTGGTAAACTCCACAGTTATGTTGTAAAAATCAAATGTCTTATTGCCTTTTTTATCTTTCTTTACGATATGTTCCGCGGCCAGAACATTGCCGTCAAAGACCTTTTTATTTCTGACAGCGCGCTGAATGCTCAGCACTTTATGGACCTGTCCGGAACCGACCAGAAAAATGACGATTCCGGGAACATATAATAAAAGTGAAGACAGATCAGTCATAAGTATCCTTTTTTTGTACAGGAAGTCCTCAGACTTCCACCTGCACGACCTCAATATTATTATTTCGGAGCGAAGCAATCACTTTCTCGCTCACAAGATTATCAGTTATCAGCGTGACAGGTCTGACATATCTGCTTCCGCCGTAGGCGTCATAATCAGCCATGGGGTCTCGAAATTTTGTATGATCCGCAAGGACGTACACTTCTCCTTCCGTCCTGGTGAGCATGATTTCTGTCAGCCCTATCTCCGTAGGTATTTCATAATAAAATTTTCCGTCCGGGTGAACGGCAGCGCATCCGATGAACGCGCGACTTGCGGAAATATTTACCAGATTCCGCATAGCATATTCCCCTACCATGATTTTTCCGTGGAGTCTGCCTCCGATCAGGGTAAGTGATACCCCGTCAGGGAACTGACGGCCAATGGCATGACCGTTGTTCGTAAATACTTCTACACATCTGTCTCCAACGTAATCCAACATGTCCAGGGCCATGCAGCTTCCGTTAATAAAAATACGGTCTCCGTCCCTGATTAGATCGGAGGCGTACTCTGATATCCTGGCTCTGCATACTTCTACAAGTCCTCTGTTAGAATCAGGCAAGCCGTCAGTCATGCAGACCGCTCCGCCATGAATTCTCCGGAGCAGGCTGCGATTCTCCAGATACTGAAGATCGCGCCGGATCGTCATAACGGACACTGCAAGTTCTGCAGACAGTTCTTCCACACTTACTTCTTTCCTCACATTCACGAGGTCGATTATTTTCTGCTGTCTGTCAAAAACAACCTGTCTGTTCTTTTTCATAATATTCTCCCGCTTATACTGAAAAGGGCCGGACCCTATGTCCAGGGACAGTGGTCCGGCCTTTTCATGATGTCTTAATTATTCTTAATCAAGGAGATTTGCAGCCTTTAACGCCGCCTCAATTTCCGGAGCGGACATAACATTTTTCAGCGGAATGAGGGTAGTGCCGTTCTTCTCAACGCCCTCAAAAGTCTTAACGAATGTCCTTGCGCAGAAGACAAGGTCATAATTGCGGGACGCTGTCTTTCCTTCTGAGACCGGGCAGTGACGTACTTCAGCCGGTTTGATCCCGTACTTATTAAGAACTTTCTTAATCGCGTTTTCCATCATCAGAGATGAACCAGCACCATTTGCGCAGCAGGCAAGAATTCTCTTTCCATCAAGTTTAGCCATTTTTAACCTCCATAATCATATCATAAGATTTAATAGATTTCATTAAGTTTCTTAATTAATGCATATTTATGCGTTCTTTTTCTTTTCTATATGTTCGAGATATGCTTCATAATCTTCCGTGATCAGGAAATAGCCTTCCGGATCCATGCGATACTCGATCTGCGGAATAGCAAGCAAGGCGATAACAACGATTGCCACGCCGATATATCCAAGATAGCGCATGACTACTGTGAACAGCGGCCACACCGTATCCCAGTCGAACATTCCGAGATATCCGCCATAATTTGCAAGACCGACCCAGCCGGAAATGAAAGCGGCGCCGAATACCTGAATGAGACCGGAGATGAACGGGATGATCAGGCAGGCTTTGATGCCGCCCTTCTCATTTGCTACAAGACCGATTGTCGCATTGTCAAAGAATACCGGAACGAATCCGCAGATGATCAGAGTCGGAGATCCTGTAACGATCAGGATACCGATTGCGATGAGCTGGCCGACAAGACCTGCAAGGAAGCCGAATGTAACTGCGTTGGAATCGCCGAAACCGAAGCAGACCGCGCAGTCAACGCCCGGGATAGAAGCCGGGAGAAGCTTGTCCGCAATACCCTGGAAGGAAGCTGTCAACTCTGTAACGAATGTACGAACGCCGAGCTGCAGGATCGCAAGGTAAACTGCGAAATTCAGTGATGTATTGAGGCAATAGAAAACGAAGTTCTCTGTCTCTGATGTGGAGCCGGCAGCTACGAAGAACGGCTTGCCGATGATCGCCATGATCGTTCCGAAGAATGCTGTCATAAGAATCGCGGTACAAACCATGTTCTCATTGAAGATGGAGAAGAATCCGGGCATTTCCATCTCGCCGACCTTCTTCGGTTCGCTTCCATCCTTCGGTTTGAAGAACTTATCTGCCGCCCAGTATCCAAGACGGATACCAAACATCTGCTGATGCGCGATCGCGAAACCGGCACCCTCGGAAAGTTCCTGCATCGGCTTGACTGTAAGGTTGGAACCAACTGCCCAGTAAGCGCCGAGAATGACCGCCATTACGACCATCAGAGCAATATCATTGTTCAGAAGCTGCGGGAGCGCGAACATGATCAGCCAGTAAGCTGTGGCCGCCTGCTGGACCTGTACGTGACCGGTCGTGAACAGTGTACGGCACTTTGTGATCTTGTTAAAGCGAACAAGAAGTATGTTGACAATGAAAGCAATCAGAAGAAGTGTCATAGCCTGTGAGAAGCCTTTTCCGAATACCACTTCTACGCCTTCTGTAACAGCGTTCTGTCCATAGTAAGGATCGATAACAGCAGCAGTCAGGTTGAAACGCTCCTTCAGACCTGCAAGAATCGGACGGAAGGTGCTGCTCAGTCCGCCGGAACCGACGTTCAGGATCAGCATACCGATAATGGCCTTCAGTGTGCCGCCCAGTGTGTCATACCACTTCTTGCCCATCAGGCAGTAGCCGAGCAGGGTCAGGAAGCCAACCATATACGGTGCTTTCTGCAGAACGTAGGTCGCAAAGAACGACCATATCGCAAATAAAATATTCATTACTAATCTCCTATTCCTCTTTTGATCTTACGCGAAATCGTCCTGATAAGGATGCGCTGCCTCAGCAGCGAGAATATCCTCCGGAGTTTCCGCTTCCATGAGCGCGTCAAGAAGCGGCTCATTCATAAAAATTTCTGTGAGCTGTACGATATTATCCATATGCTCGCTCGGGTTGCAGGCAGCCAGTGTGAAAAAGAGCTTTGCGACCTTCTGCTCACCGTCATCCTCACCAAAATCGACGAGCTTCTTATTTACCATAAATCCGATACCCGTCTTATATACGCCCTCAGCATTCTCCTGAGTATGAGGCATTGCGACATAGTGGTCAAATACTACATACGGACCGTACTTCTCGATGCAGGCATTGATCTGCTTATAGTAATCAGACGATACACTGCCGTCGTCAACAAGGGACAGACAACTCTGACGTACAGCTTCCTGCCACGTCATTTCCTCGTCGACAAAGCGATAATGCTTCTTATTTACAATATCCTGTAATACTGTACTCATTTTTCAGTCCTTTCTCTTTTAGCAAATATCTATACTGCCGGTTTAAAGAGCAGATCTGAACGGAACATTCTGCGGATATTCGAAGCAGTCATGGAATCCTCTGTCATGATGATATGCCATCTTGTCCTTGTCATCCGGATAGACATAGTGTCCGCCGACTTCCCAGAAGAACGGATGGAACTTATAATCCAGTCTGTCTTTGCGCATCTCCCAGATGACCTTGATCTCGTTGACATCCGCCTGGAAGTTGCTCCATACATCATGGTGGATCGGGATGACGACCTTGCACTGCAGTGCCTCAGCCATACGAAGGACGTCTGTGCACTCCATCTTATCCTGAATTCCGACCGGGTTCAAGCCAAAGGCGGCGGTTGCAACATCGATGTCATAATCCTTGCCGTGCTTTGCGAAATAGATGGAATAATGAGAGTCACCGCTGTGGTAAATGTTTCCGCCGGGTGTCTTAATAATGAAGTTAACAGCCTTCTCGTCCATATCCAGCGGGCACTTGCCGTAAAGTTCTTCACGGTCCGGACCTGTCGATTCTGTCGTGACAAGGATCGTTCTATCGAACGCGTCCACAGCGACTATCTCGATGTCCTTAACTTTGACGGAATCGCCCGGCTTTACAACGATGCACTGCTCTCTGGGAACGCCCCAGCCTACCCAGATGTCAACGCACTGCTTGGGTCCGATGAACGGTGTCGGAATCGTCTCACCCTTCTCATTGACTGTCGTCATGCCGGTATTTACGACCTGCGCGGCAAGCTCGGCACTCATGTGATCCTGATGTACATGTGTTGCAAGAACAGCATCCAGGCCCTTGACCATGAACGGATCAATGACGAACGGGACGTTTCTGAGGTTCGGCTGCATAGCGCGAACGCCGGCCATGTTAGCCATCTGATGTCCGACTTTCATTTTGCCGTCGCCATGGGTGCGCTTTCCGTTGCCTGCCCAGAAATCCACTGTGATGTTTGCGCCGCCGGGAGTCTTGAACCACATTCCTACGCAGCCAAGCCACCACATAGCCACAGAACCGGGTTTCACATCCCAGCCCTCGATTTCTTCCGTAAGCCATGTGCCCCATTCCGGGAAAGTACTGTTGATCCACTTCTCGCGGGTCATCTCTGAAATTTTACTCATAGTTTTCTCCTTTTTCAGTAAAAAATCAAAATCTCAGGTTGACGAGTTACGTTGTTTCGTTTGTTTCCCTTACTGCATTTCTTTCCTCTTACTAAATAACAGTTTAATTCATTATATGTTCTTTTGCAAGACGGTTATATGTTCGATATATTGTCATTTTGCAAGCATTGATTTTCCATCTCACATTTTCGGCCACTCTTCACCCGAAAAATCGTGCTTCTTTTCCTTCATAGCCGATTACATCCGCTCCCCTCAGCGGTTCATTCACTTTTACGGTTTAATCCGACGCTTTTAATATGTAAACATTCGCCATATAAATATGTTTGATTGAGTCGTTTATATGGTAATATTGTTTGTATTTCTGACTATTACATCGTTATATCCACTATATAATGATTATTCTGCTATTTTTAAATTTTAATGTTCGTTTTATGCATTTTCACGAATATTCGGATGGATTTCACGGATAATTATGACATATTAACAAGTACCTCTTGACTAGATGAGCGTTTCGAGTATATAATTCAGACAACATGTTTGAAAATGACAGGCTCCCTTCCCGTCATTTCAAACAACATATCTATTCTTTCCTCTTATGTCTTAATACGCTTGTTTACCCCTGTGTTTCTGCTATCCCTCTTACGCAGCAGCTGACAAAGTCTTAAGAAAGGCAATCGTATGAAGACATATTCTATTGGCTTATATGAGAAAGCCATGCCCGGTTCCATGTCCTGGAAAGAAAAGCTCGAGTGCGCGAAAGAATGCGGCTACGACTTCGTCGAGATCAGTATCGATGAGACGGATGAAAAGCTCGCAAGGCTCGAGTGGACCGATCAGGAATGCCTGGACCTTGTCCGGACAATGACGGAGATAGGTCTCCCGATCCGCAGTATGTGCCTGTCCGGACACAGAAAGTACCCGATGGGATCCATGGATCCCGCTATTCGGGAGCGCAGCATGGAAATCATGGAAAAAGCCATCATCCTTGCGGACCGCCTCGGTATTCGCATCATCCAGCTCGCCGGCTATGACGTCTATTATGAAAAAGGTACAGCCGAGACCGAGCAGTATTTCAAAGAAAACCTCAAAAAAGCAACACTTATGGCCGCTTCAAAAGGAATCATTCTCGGATTTGAGACCATGGAGACCGAGTTCATGAACACGACCGAAAAAGCCATGAAATATGTTGCCTATGTAGATAATCCCTTCCTCGGTGTCTATCCGGATTCCGGAAATCTCACCAACGCGGCCGTCACCTACGGGACAGATGTACTTGATGACCTTGAGACCGGACGCGACCATATCTTCGCGCTTCACCTGAAGGAGACCGTACCCGGCAAGTTCCGCGAGATTCCCTTCCTCACCGGACATGTGGACTTCGAAAAAGTCATCGCCAAAGCGTGGGATCTCGGAATCCGCAGGTATGTCACGGAAATGTGGGATGTCGGGAACAGCACCTGGATGGAGGACATTAAATTTGCAAATAGCAGCATGAGCAAAATCCTCGATCGCCAGTAATCTTTTAGATAAGGAGAATCAATTTCATGAATGTCTCAAAAAAAGTCATTTCCAATCTTGAAAAGTGCTATGCGATAGCACCGCTCACATATAACGACCAAAAATGCTTCCTTGTTGCGGCAGAAAAGCAGAATCCCTGCTATCTCTTCTCGGAGGACGGTGAAAATCTGGACACAGTCTGGACAGGTCCGGGCGGCGTCATGACCATGGCTCAGGTTCCCGGAACCAACGGCCAGTTCCTCGCCACGCACAGATTCTACTCACCGAACGACTCCCTCAATGCCAAGATCGTAATTGTCACCCCTAAAGGAAAAGGTGACTGGGAAGTACGCACGCTCTGCGACGCGCCTTTCGTCCACCGTTTCGGCATTCTGCACAGGGCAGGCAAAAATTATCTTCTCGTATGCTGCCTCAAGACCGGTCACGAGTATAAAAACGACTGGCGTTTCCCGGGTGCCTGCTTCGGCGCGGAGCTTCCGAATGACCTTTCCGCTTTCAACGAGGATAACCAGCTTTCCCTCACACTGATCAAGGACGGAATGCTCAGAAATCACGGTTACTGCACGATCGAGCGCGGCGGCCACACAGCGGGACTCGTAGCCTGCGAGCAGGGCACTTTCATTTTTGATCCGCCCGCAGTCAAGGGCGCAGACTGGGAAGTCACATGCGTGAGCAATATCCCGTCCAGCGACTCTGTCCTCATCGACTTCGACGGAGACGGAAAGCTTGAGCTTGGCATGATCACCCCGTTCCACGGCAATTCCTTCTCCATCTTCCATCTGGATGAGTTCGGCAATTATGTTCCGCAGTGGAAATACAGCGTTCCGGAGAAGGAGACAGAGATGGTCCATGCAACCTGGGCTGACACTATTCTCGGAAAACCGACCTGGATCATCGGCTGGCGCAAAGGTACTAAAAACACGATCGCAATCACATGGGACGCAGAAGCCGGTGATTATAAGACCGAATTCATCGACAAGAACACAGGCTGCGCGAACGCCATGCATTTTATCAACAGCCGCGGCGAGGACGTTATCGTCGGTACAAACCGCGAAATTGATGAGGCAGCACTTTATACAGTCACTGAATAAATCCGATTGGAGGAAATTATGCTTGAACAGTTAAAATTGGAAGTTTATGAAGCCAATATGGAACTTCCGAGGCGCAATCTCGTCACCTATACATGGGGAAATGTCAGCGGAATCGACCGCGAAAAGGGGCTCTTCGTCATAAAGCCGTCCGGAGTCGACTATGACAAGCTTCGTCCCGAAGATCTGGTAGTCATGGATCTCAAGGGCAACAAAGTCGAAGGATCACTGAATCCGTCTTCCGACACAAAGACACATGTCGTTCTCTATAACGAGTTTCCGGAAATCGGCGGCATTGTTCACACACACAGCCCATACGCGGTAGGCTGGGCTCAGGCAGGCAGAGACATTCCCGCATACGGAACAACGCATGCAGACTATTTCTACGGTCCTGTTCCCTGCGCGCGCACGCTGACCCAGGAAGAAATCGAGGAAGATTACGAACTCAACACAGGAAAGGTCATCGTTGAGACCTTCCGCCAGAGAGGAATCAATCCCAAGTACGTGCCTGCAGTCATCTGCCGCAATCACGGCCCGTTCACATGGGGAAAAAATGCCGCAGAAGCTGTATATCACTCTGTAGTACTCGAAGAGGTCTCCAAGATGAACCTCTTTACAGAAACAATTAACCCGAAGGTAGGACCCGCTCCGTCCTATCTGATGGACAAGCACTTTATGCGCAAACACGGACCCAATGCTTATTACGGACAGGGCGACCACTGATACCGGTCAGGAAGGAGATGACAATACACATGAACGCATCTGAATTAAAAGACCTGAAGCTCAAAGCCGTTGAAGTAAGAAAAGGCATTCTCACCGCCACACACGGCGCTAAATCCGGACATCCCGGCGGCAGCCTTTCCTCAGCGGAAATGTTCACCTATCTGTATTTTAAGGAAATGAAGATCGACCCGAAGAATCCCAAATGGGATGAGCGCGACCGCTTTGTCCTTTCCAAAGGCCACACCGCCCCCGGCCTTTACTCGGCTCTCGCTCTTCGCGGATTTTTCCCGGTAAGTGATCTGGCTAATCTCCGCCACATAGATTCCTATCTGCAGGGACATCCGAACATGAACACCGTACCCGGCGTCGATATGTCCACAGGTTCGCTCGGACAGGGAATCTCCGCTGCGGCCGGAATGGCAAAAGGCGCAAAGTATCTTGGAAAAGATATTCGTGTCTACACACTTCTCGGCGACGGCGAGCTTGCCGAAGGCCAGGTCTGGGAGGCGACAATGTTCGCTGCCCACTATAAACTCGACAATTTCTGCATCATCGTTGACCTGAACGGTCTGCAGATCGACGGCAGGACCAAAGATGTCATGAATACAGCCCCGGTCGACGCAAAGTTCGAGGCTTTCGGCTGCAGTGTGGTCACGATTGAGGGCAACGATTTTGAGCAGATCGAAAAGGCGTTTGACGCTTTCCACAAAAACGCAGGCTCCGAAAAGCCGACCGTTATTCTCATGAAGACCACAAAGGGCAAAGGTGTCTCCTACATGGAAGACCAGGCCGGCTGGCACGGCAAGGCTCCGAATGACGCAGAGTATGAACAGGGTATGGCTGAACTCGAGGCTGCCCGCAAAGAAATTGAGGAGGCGTAAATCATGGCTGATGTAAAGAAAGTCGCTACACGTGACAGCTACGGCAATGCGTTAAAAGAACTCGGCGCTTCTGCAGCAGATCTCGTCGTTCTCGACGCGGATCTCGCAGGTGCTACCAAGACCGGTGTATTCCAGAAAGCTTATCCGGACCGCCACTTCGACTGCGGTATTGCCGAGTGCAATATGACAGACGTCGCTGCCGGTCTCGCGGCAATGGGACTTGTACCCTTCGCCTCCACATTCGCGATGTTCGCAGCGGGACGCGCCTATGAGCAGGTCCGCAACACAATCGGCTATCCTCATCTGAATGTTAAAATCGGCGCTACACACGGCGGCATTTCAGTCGGTGAGGACGGCGCTTCCCATCAGTGCTGCGAAGACTTTGCTCTGATGCGCACCATCCCGGGAATGACTGTCATGTGCCCCTCAGACGATGTTGAGGCAAAAAAGATGGTCAAGGCTGCCTACGAAATGAACGGTCCTGTCTATATGCGTTTCGGCCGCGCCGCAACACCTGTATTTCACAATGAAGACTATAAATTTGAGATCGGCAAGGGCGAAGTGCTGAACGAAGGCACGGACGCAGCCATCATCGCGACCGGCATTATGGTACCGGAAGCAATCGAGGCCTGCAAGGCACTCGAGGCTAAGGGCGTCTCCGTTTATCTGATCAATATGCCTACCATCAAACCAATCGACGAGAAGCTGATTCTCGATGCGGCAGAAAAGTGCGGCAGAGTTGTTACCGTAGAGGAACACAATATCATCGGCGGTCTCGGAGAGGCTGTATGCTCTGTGCTTGCCGAGAACCATCCTGTACCGGTCAAACGTGTCGGCGTAAACGATGAGTTTGGTCACTCCGGACCGGCAGCAGATCTCCTCAAGGCATTCGGTCTGTGCGCGGACAATATCGTAGAGCAGACACTGGCACTCATTGACAGAACAAAAGGATAACGTTATGGTTAAAGTAAGTCCGTCTGTTTTATCCGCCAATTTTACAAGGCTTGGCGCCGATTGCAGGGAAGTCCTGAATGCAGGTGCCGATATGATACATTTTGATGTCATGGACGGGCATTTTGTGGACAATTTAAGTTTCGGTCTTCCCGTATTATCTGATCTTCGAAGAGAATTTCCGGATGTATACTTTGATGTCCACCTGATGATCACCGATCCGCTCCTGTACGTCAAAGAATTTGCGGATGCCGGCGCAAGCTGTATCTCCTTCCACGTGGAAGCATCCAGCAGTATACGTTCTACCATCGCGTCTATTCACGCATATGGGTGCGACGCCGGTCTCGTAATCAACCCGTCCACACCGGCGGAAGCAGTATTTCCGTTCCTTTCGGATGTAGAGCTGGTCCTTTCCATGGGAGTGGTCCCCGGACACGGTGGCCAGGCATTCATCCCGGATGCTCTGGACAAAATCAAAAAGCTGAAGGCGGAATGCAAGAGGCTCCGCATCAGTCCTTATCTGTCCGTCGACGGCGGCGTGAAGCTTGCTACAACTGCCCCGCAGTGTATAGAAGCAGGCGCCAACCTTCTGGTCGTCGGAAGCGCTGTCTTCGGTGCCGAAGATAAAGCTGCCGCCGTAAAGGCATTCAAAGCACTTTAAAACTTATGCAGCCGGCCGATTAACCGGCCGGCTGTATCATTTTATGATCAATCACTATTAAGGAGGTCTATAATGATAGCAATCGCTTCTGATCACGGCGGCTACGATCTGAAGGCAAAAGTAATCGCGCGTCTTACAGAAAACGGGCTCGAAGTCAGAGATTACGGATGCTACAGCACCGCTTCCTGCGACTATCCGGACTTTATCCGTCCCGCGGCTCAGGCGGTCGCCTCCGGAGAGGCGGAGCGCGGCATCGTCATCTGCACAACAGGGATCGGCGTCTCAATTGTCTGCAACAGAATCCCGGGAATACGGTGTGCTCTGTGTACATCCGTGACGATGGCGCGGCTTACAAGGGAACATAATGACTCCAATATCCTTGCTCTCGGCGCAGGCATCACAGGGGAGATTCTGGCACTGGATATCGTAGATACCTGGCTCAATACGGAATTTTCCCATATGGAAAAGCATCAGAGGAGAATCAACAAAATCGAGGGCTGATTCCGCCCTTATAAGAGAGGCAGTTATGAACGAACGTTATGAAAAGATCTTTAAACCGCTCCAGAACGGCAGCGATGTGCGCGGAAGCGCTATAGCCACCGAGAAGGAGCCAAAAAACCTGACACCCGAAATTGCTGCAGACATCGCGGCAGGATTTCTTGTATGGCTCGAGAAAAAGACCGGAAAGCCCGCTTCCGAACTGAAGGTCGGTGTGGGACATGACAGCCGTCTCACTGCGGAGATCCTGAAGAACGGCGTCCTGTCCGGTCTTCAGGGAACCCGCGCATACGACTGCGGCCTGGCATCCACCCCCTCCCTCTTTATCTCAACGATTCTTCCTGAGAGCGCATTCGACGGCGCAGTCATGATCACAGCGAGCCATCTTCCCTTCAACCGAAACGGCCTGAAGTTCTTTACGAAGGACGGCGGTCTTGAAAAGACGGATATCACAGAGATTCTTAAGACAGCCGCAGAAAAAGACATACCTGTATCAGAAACAGTCTCAGCAGAAAGTTTCGATCTCGTCTCCGCTTACAGCGCCCGCATGATGGGTATCATCAAGGAGGAGGTAGGCGCGGACGATTACGATCATCCTCTGAAAGGCCTGCACATCGTTGTCGACGCCGGGAACGGCGCTTCCGGCTTCTTCGCCTCCCGCATTCTTGAACCTCTTGGAGCTGATGTAAGCGGCAGCGTATTCCTGGATCCTGACGGCAGCTTCCCGAACCATGTTCCGAACCCTGAAAATCCGGTCGCCATGGATGCCATTTCAAAGGCAGTCATCTCCTCCGGGGCTGACCTCGGTGTTATCTTCGACTGCGACGGAGACCGCGGCGCAGCTGTTTTCTCCGACGGTTCCGAAGTAAACCGCAACACGCTAATCGCTCTCATGGCAGCCATATTAAAAGAGAAAAATCCGGGAGCCACAGTCGTCACCGACTCTGTTACCAGCGATGAGCTGGGTGAATTCCTGGAAAAGGATCTCGGAATGAAGCATCTCCGGTTCAAACGAGGCTACAAGAATGTAATCAATAAGGGCATCGAGCTGAATGCAGCCGGCATAAACTGCCCGCTGGCGATCGAGACAAGCGGTCACGGTGCTCTGAAAGAGAACTATTTCTCTGACGACGGCGCTTACCTCTGCGTCAAGATCATCTGCAAGGCCGCACAGCTTCGCGCGGAAGGCCGCAGTATCAAGGATCTCATCAGCACCCTCGGCGCACCTGCCGAATCCGAAGAGATCCGCTACACCATAAAGGGCGACAATTTCGCTGATTACGGAAAGAAGGTCCTGGAGGACTTTACTGCATTTGCAAATGCAGACCCGCGCTTCCACATCGTTTCCCCCAACTACGAGGGAGTCCGCATAAGCTTTAATGATGACGAAGTACAGGGCTGGATGCTGATCCGCATGTCTCTGCATGACCCGGTCATCCCGATCAATCTGGAGTCCAAAACAGCCGGCGGTACAAAGGTCATTATGGACCGGCTGAGCCCCTTCCTTGAGGAACACGATCGTCTCGAAAAGTAACCCTTATCCTGCACAGGTCTTGTGACATGGCAGACTGCATGATCAGCAGACCGCAAAGGCAAAAGATAATTAACTCATATATCCTTTTCAACAAACTGCCGCATTTTTCCGGTCCATAAGGCGGATGAATGCGGCAGTACTCAAAACAGACATGAATAAAACAGAAAAAATAAAGGGGCTCATCGGTCTTGATCTGGATGGCACCGCTCTGGACACAGAAAAACACATCAGAGCACCTGTCAGGAAAGAGATTGAAAATGCCATGGCAGCCGGGTATCTCGTTATTCCGGTCACCGGGCGGCCGGTCCGGGGAATCTCTCCCGAATTTATGTCCATCCCCGGAATCCGATACGCTGTCACCTCCAACGGCGCTGAGCTCTACAAAATCAATGATTTTTCAAACGGTGACTGGAACGTCCTCTTCCGCTCCCCGCTCTCCTATGATCAGACACTCAAGGTCCTGCAGGCCATAAAACCGTATCACGCGCTTCCGGACTGCTTTATCGAAGGACGCGGCAATCTGGCCAAAGAACACGAGCCTCTTCTAAAGCTCTACGGACTGCCCGAGGGTATTTTGCGCTATGTTCTGGAGACACGGCATTTTCATGATGACTTTCCGGCATATATCAAGGATCACTCCGATGATATCATGAAGGTGACCATCTTCTTTAACATGAACGGAGACGGACTTCGCGAAAAGGAACTCGCCCGCAAAGCACTTTCGCATATTCCTGACATACTCACGGTCTCCGGCGGACGGCACAATCTTGAAGTCAGCCATATTAACTCCGGGAAGGGCAAGGGCCTTCTGAGGCTCGGAGAAATACTGGGGATCGATCCCTCCCGCACCATGGGATGTGGAGATGAGGAAAACGATCTGGACCTCATCATAAGTACCGCCTTTGGTGTCGCCATGGGCAATGCCCTGCCGCATGTGAAGGCAGAGGCGGATTATATCGCTCCGTCAAATGATGAGGATGGGGTGGCTGCGGCGATCAGGGAATTCATGAAAATTACTACATAATTTGCATAAGATCGAAAAGGGGCTGTCGCATTAAGGCACGCAGTCATCTTGGCTCAATGCCATGGTCGGTGACTGCTTGTGTTTGTGGAAGACAGTCGCAATCAATGAAATCACGTATAATCGACTGACGGCAAGAAAGAAGGCTTTCAGTCACCTTGGTTCTATTCGGCACACGATGACTGCCCGAATTATGTGGCGGGCAGTCGCAATCAATAAAATCAACTCCAATCGACTGAAGACAAGAAAGAGGGCTTTCAGTCACCCTAGTTCTATTCGGCACATGATGACTGCCCGAATTATGTGGCGGGCAGTCGCGATCAGTGAAGCCACCTGTTGACTACTGCTGGTAAAAAACTGATATAAGAAAATCCTACCGTAATCTAGTATCAAAATCAACAAAAGTGACTGCTTCTAAGGCCCAAGATTTAATATAAAGAGCCGCTGAATTGGCAAAGAACGAGTTGTCATGACTGCCCATGGGACATGAATTGAATCTCGTACGGCACTGTTTATGTGCGATATTTCACAAGATCGACTGCCTGCTTGGCGCCAATCAAGTAGCAGCAGTGCGGCCTCGATAAAATAGCTGTTGCAACATATCTTTTTTCGCAGCCTCCTTTTGATTATTCGAAGAATCCCGGTCTCGTGTAGAATGCTTCTATCGCTTCTCCGATATACTTAGCGGATCCGCTCCCATAAACAGAATCCACTCCTTTCGCCAGTTCCTCATTCTCCTGATATCCTCTTGCGATATCCATAAGAAGCGGCTTCGCGTCTTTTACCTGGTAAAGCTGCTTTGCGACAAAATCATATTCTCCGATCAGCCGGCGCACTTCAAATGAATTCACATCTGTCCCTTTCATATCTGCCAGTTTCTTTTGAATGCTTCCGATCCTCTTCTGATATGCAGTGAACACCTCTGATTTCGGAGGATTTTTCAAGGACTCTTTCACAGCGTCCTTGCTCCCATACCATTCAACCACCTTGGCATAATTCTTCTGGACCTTCTCATCAGAAGCACCCTCAATCATATGTTGCTCCCAGGCTTCTATGCTTCCGTAACGATCAATGAAAATCTGCTTCTGAGACTCATTCATATTCCCCAGCATGTCCGAAAACATAGCTTTGAGTTCCGTTTCATCAAATACAGCAAAGTTCATATCGTGATCTCCTTTCAACATACTGTCTAAATCGGCAATAATGCGCTCCAGCCTCTGCTTCTTGAGGCAGAGCATTTCACGCTGTTTTGCCAATACGCTGTTATAATCAAGATCAGGATTGTCCATGATGAGTTTTATATCCGCAAGCGGAAGGTCCAGCTCGCGAAACACCAGTATCTGTCCAAGCTTATCCATGGCTTTATCGTCATAAAGCCGATATCCCGCTTCTGTTACTTCCGTGGGCTTAAAGAGCCCGATTTCATCATAGTAATGAAGCGTGCGCACTGAGATACCTGTAAGCTCCGATACTTCTTTAACGGTTTTCATTATGAATATCCTCCTGTCTCTTGATGGAGATATCGTAGCCTATCACGGAACGTGAGAGTCAATACCCATAAAGTAGATATTTATGCTTTCCGACACTAAATAGGGACTGTCATTAATCAGACAGCCCCTCTAAACATATTATACTACTGATTTTATTTGATTCTGTAAAGTCAAGTCACCCTGATTGGAATAATCTCCGCCATAGCCGCAGCGGATAATGGCGAAATCTATACCTGAATTCTTTACTTGCTGCCAGTCAATATATCCCTGACGCGATGAAACATCGATTCCCTGGTATGTAGAATGATGTATTGGCGTATAAACCGCGTTTATTAATGAACTATTGACGAACTCAAGGTATTCAGATACTAAATCATATCAATTTCGCCGATTTATATAGTACGGCGAATTGGGTAAGTATTAATTACGGCAATGGTTAACCCTATTGCTTTGGCACTGCATCCAGATTAGATGGTATCTTCTTATAACTCACCTTGTTGAACTGATACAGTATGTTTAGAAAATCTGCTCTGGAGACGTTGCCATTGGGGGTGAATTTATTGCCTGATGCACTGATGATTCTGTTGTTCACGCCCCAGGATATTGCCTTTTGGGTGTTTAATGTCAAGGCACTGATATCAGAATACTTCGCCATATTGCCATATGCCGGGCGACCCGACCACTTCCACAGTATGATCATAATCTGGCATCTGGTTAAAACGTCATTTGGTTTGAATATACCGTTTCCAAAACCATTTACCAATCCCTTTTCCTGTGCCCATTTTATTGCCTTCTGCCCATTCGCAGTCAGACCGCTAATATCTTTGAATGATGCTGCTTTGGATGAAGGTGCGGGCTTACCTGCAAGTTTCCATATCATAATGCAAAACTGCGCTCTGGTAACAGGGTTATTTGGCTTAAAGGAGCCATCTGAGTAACCATTTATTATTCCGTTTTTCACTCCCCAGTAAATATACTGATAGTTTTCTTTAGTAATGCCAGCAGGAACGTCCTTTGGCATTACATCATTGAACCAGACATTTACTGTACATTTAGCACTAAGCCCGTACTTTGAGCAGGTTGCTGTAATATCAGTCTGTCCCAAATTTGCTCCTGTCACCGTACCACTGCTGTTTACTTTTGCTGCTGCAGGCTTTGAACTCTTCCAGGTATATGCTTCTACAGGCGTATCCTTTGGAGTTAACACAGGAGTAAGCTTGATTGTTTTCAGTTTGCCTACGGAGGCTGATGAGACCAGCGCCATCTTTATAGCCACAGTTTTCGTTGTTGTAAATTTCTTTCCACTGATCGTAGCGGTGGCAGCATATGTCATTTTAGCATTTTTGCCTGTACCGGAAGCCTTCTTTGTAACAGTCGCTTTGAAAGTCATTTTATGCGACTTATCAGTTTTACATGTCACCGTTGCTGTGGCTGCACTATATCCGTTTGCATCATTGCCCGTCCACTTCCAGATCGGGTCTCCCCAGTTGTGATTGGTGGAATTGATGTCGCATATATACACTTTTACAGTTGTTGCATTACTCCTATTCCCAAATGCATCCAATGTATAAATGTTGCAATAATACCAGCAATCTTTATATCCGCCCATGTCTGAAATGGGAATGGTTATTGCTCCATAATTATTAGAAAACGGGACCGTATACCATTTGGCTTTATCAATATCCCATTTATCGCTCCAGCATCCAACCTGCGCAAAGGTAATATCACTGTCATCGTATGCATTAAATCGCACTTCATAAGATGTTGTGGTCGTATTTGTTGTGTGTGCATTTTTTATCTGCGGGGCAGTTCCGTCTATAAATACTTTTACAGTCGTTGCCTCGCTCTTATTTCCAAATTCATCTACCACATATATATTACAATAGTACCAGCAATCTTTATATCCGCCCATGTCTGAAACGGGAATGGTTATTGCTCCATAATTATTAGAGAACGGGACTGTATACCATTTGGCTTTATCAATATCCCACTTATCACTCCAGCATCCAACCTGTGCAAAATCAATCCTGCTGTCATCGTAAGCATTAAACCGCACCTCATAAGATGCCGTGGTAGCATTTGTTATATGTGCGTTTTTAATATCCGGTGCCTTGTATTCGACAAAATCCGGATGAATAAATGTAGATGGATTTGTATTACTTATACTTCCAGAGCCCGCTCTTCCAGTTGCTCCATTTACATCTACATAACTAAATGAACCGCTTCCAACAGACTGAACAAGAGCTACATGCCCGGTAGACAGTGCAATTCCAACATTTGCCTCCCAAACTGCTATATCGCCAGGGGAAGGGGTTGAAGTATAATACCATCCGCTTGGCAGATCAGTCCTTCCGACATACTGATAGGCACTACCGCCCAAATGGTATCCAACCAGATAATCGAAATAATACATTATCAAATCTACACATTGCGGACCATAAATACCGTCATAGTTTACTGCCCATTTTTCATTTTTTCTTGCGGTTATCCAGGCGACAGCTTCATCACGGCTATGGTTTGTATATCCACAACGTTCCTCCCCGTTAGCGTCCTCTATTAAGTAAACTTCTTGTCCAGATATTTCATCTGTAGGAGCTTCCGTTTGATCTTCACCAATTTTTTCATTATTTAAAATCTGTACATTACTCGATTCATCTGTTGCATTTTCAGTAGGAATTTCTGCATCTGATTCTTCTTGGATACTGACTTCATCACAGATTTCCAAAGAATTATCTATCATTATGTCTTCAGAAAAATCTTCTTCCATATCAAGAATGTTCATCTCCTCCACAGGGAATTCATCTGCCAAAACGCATACCCCAGGCAGTGTCACAAGCAGCACCGCGGCAAAGAAAACCGCCATTATACTTTTACAAATTTTCTTCATAATCACAATCCCCTCCTTGAGACCTAAAAATACAAATGTCATTACTTCATGCGTACTGCAAGTTTTTTATATTTAGTAATTTTCCGACCTCCCTCCCAGATGTCTATTGAAACGCTTTTTTAATGTAAAAATGAATATATACATATGTACATTGCTGATTGTTCATGAAATGAATATACAACAAAAGAGCGGCAAACAGACTGCTCAGTCATTGAAAAAAGAGAAGCCCCTCAATCCTTCTGACGTGTCAAACTATTGATTTTTCAATTCAATCATACTATTGTTCGGG
>JBGUIK010000044.1:0-77965 GCA_045112915.1 Lachnospiraceae bacterium | reverse complement strand
GTCTCCCTAGAAAGGAGGTGATCCAGCCGCACGTTCCCGTACGGCTACCTTGTTACGACTTCACCCCCCTCACCCTCCACACCTTCGACGCCTCCGCCCCTCGCGGGTTCGGCCGGCGGCTTCGGGTGCAGACGACTCGGGTGGTGTGACGGGCGGTGTGTACAAGGCCCGGGAACGCATTCACCGCGGCGTGCTGATCCGCGATTACTAGCAACTCCGGCTTCGCGCAGGCGGGTTGCAGCCTGCGGTCCGAACTGGGGCCGGCTTTGCGGGATTCGCTCCCCCTCGCGGGGTGGCAGCCCATTGTGCCGGCCATTGTAGCACGTGTGCAGCCCAGGGCATGAGGGGCATGATGACTTGACGTCGTCCCCGCCTTCCTCCGGCTTGGCGCCGGCAGTCCCCCGCGAGTCCCCAACTGAATGCTGGCAACACGGGGCAGGGGTTGCGCTCGTTGCGGGACTTAACCCAACATCTCACGACACGAGCTGACGACAGCCATGCACCACCTGTATAGGCTCCTTTCGGCCACGACGTTTCCGCCGCTTCACCTATATGTCAAGCCCTGGTAAGGTTCTTCGCGTTGCTTCGAATTAAGCCACATGCTCCGCTGCTTGTGCGGGCCCCCGTCAATTCCTTTGAGTTTTAGCCTTGCGGCCGTACTCCCCAGGCGGGACACTTAATGCGTTAGCTGCGGCACGGAAGGTACATCCCCCCACACCTAGTGTCCATCGTTTACGGCTAGGACTACCAGGGTATCTAATCCTGTTCGCTCCCCTAGCTTTCGCTCCTCAGCGTCAGTTATGGCCCAGAAAGCCGCCTTCGCCACTGGTGTTCTTCCCAATATCTGCGCATTCCACCGCTACACTGGGAATTCCACTTTCCCCTACCAAACTCAAGTCTGCCGGTATCGGGAGCGGACGGGGGTTGAGCCCCCGGATTTAACTCCCGACCTAACGGACCGCCTACGAGCGCTTTACGCCCAATGAATCCGGATAACGCTTGCCCCCTACGTATTACCGCGGCTGCTGGCACGTAGTTAGCCGGGGCTTCTTAGTCGGGTACCGTCATCTTCTTCCCCGCTGATAGAAGTTTACATACCGAAATACTTCTTCCTTCACGCGGCGTCGCTGCATCAGGCTTGCGCCCATTGTGCAATATCCCCCACTGCTGCCTCCCGTAGGAGTTTGGGCCGTGTCTCAGTCCCAATGTGGCCGGTCACCCTCTCAGGTCGGCTACGGATCATCACCTTGGTAGGCCGTTACCCTGCCAACTAGTTAATCCGACGCGGGCCCATCCTGCACCGATAAATCTTTCCACCCCCTGCCATGCGGCAGCGTGTGCATATGCGGTATTAACAGCCGTTTCCAGCTGTTATCCCCCTGTGCAGGGCAGGTTACCCACGTGTTACTCACCCATCCGCCGCTAAGATAAGGAGATCATCTAAAAGAATCTCTCATTATCTCCGCTCGACTTGCATGTGTTAGGCACGCCGCCAGCGTTCATCCTGAGCCAGGATCGAACTCTCTGAAAAATGTTCATCCATGGTCACAGTCTGAGCTCTGACTAATCAGTTCTCTGTCCCGTTTCCATTCTTACTGTTTTTGGTTCGTCTCGTTTCCACGAAACTTTGTAAAGAATTTTCAAGGTCTAATGTGTTTCACTGTTCAGTTATCAATGTTCCTTCCGGCTTCGCTTTCGCGTCAGCCGCAACTCTGATAGGATATCAGACTTAAAAGCCTTTGTCAACAACTTTTTTTATTTTTTAAAATTGTTTTTTATCAGAATTGTTTTTTAATTTAATACATCCGGTCTTTTTACCGGGTGCGGATATGATAATATCAAATAAAAAGACCCTTTGCAAGCTTTTTTTTATAAATTTTTCAAATTTTCTGTTTTACATAATTCTGCTCCTTCAGATAAACACGACAATGATCCGGCATCTGAAATCCGCTTATTTTAGCAAAACACATCATAGTGTAGTCTGCTTTGATACACATCCACATCATAATGTGTTTCTTCCTATTATATAATAGAAGAAACAGCCTCCTTAGGCAGCTTTGTCATAATTGCCTATATGTGAAAATCGACATATACCTCCCTTGTGTCCTACGAATTCCCACCTCTCGGACTTACCCTGTACTCTCTGAAGTAATCACTCTTTTCCGGACAGGGATCAGATACATTCAAATTCAATTCTCGCTCGCGAGAGTTGACGCAGGATTCGGGTCAGCGCTAGCTGACATAATTCCCAACCGAACAAATGAAAAAGGTCCATCCTCACGGATGAACCTTAATTTCGACGGAGAAGGGGGGATTTGAACCCCCGCGCCGTGTAACCGACCTACACCCTTAGCAGGGGCGCCTCTTCGGCCTCTTGAGTACTTCTCCAAAGCCCGAACCGCCAATGTCAAGAGTTGCCGCAGCTTATGCGGTATCTTACACGCAGTATCGATTTGTCTTACGACACTTTGCTATTATACAAGAGAGATTTTTCCTTGTCAACTTATTTACATTATTTTTCACCGGTGCTATAATATTAAAGCATTGCAGGTATAGTTCATCGGTAGAACACGACCTTCCCAAGGTTGAGAGGTGGGTTCGATTCCCATTACCTGCTCTATAAAAGGGCTGTCGCAATAGAGGTTGTGGCAGCCTTCTCTTATAGGACCCGGACTTTTCGAAGCCCGGGACTTTATTTCATCCGATATAAAAGACTGCCGCACTAAGTGACAGTCTTTCTTATTTTGCTTTGACTTCAGTAAATTCTGGTTTAAACCTTGTGATCAAGAAGTCGGCAGTCGATCTTGCAAAATAACATACATGTGCAGTGCTGCATAAGAGTCAAATCAAAGCGCATAGGCAGTCGCACTGACTCGTTTTTTGTTAAATCAGCTTAACACGCTACTGAATTTACAATGAAGAAGCAGTCACCTTTATTGAGTTAGATATTCGATGACCGTATGGTTTATCTATACCAGATTCCAGCCTTCAGTCGATAAAAGGTCATTTCACAGCTAGCAAGTGCTCTCAAAATCACCCGGGCAGTCATGAAGCGGCGTTTTGACCATAGATGACTGGAAGCCAGCTTTCTTACATTCAGTGGATTAGAACTGATTTCACAGAAAGCTACTGCCCTCAAAATCACCCGGGCAGTCATGAAGCGGCGTTTTGACCATAGATGACTGGAAGCCAGCTTTCTTACATTCAGTGGATTAGAGTTGATTTCACAGAAAGCTACTGCCTTCTATACCACCGAGCAGTCATGAAACGACGTTTTGAACTTTGATGACCGGCACCACACAGCATAAGAGGCTGCATCACTAGTACGACAGCCCCTTTAACAATTCAAACCTGGCTCAATATGCCAATCGAGCAGGAAAGACTTATTCTCTCCTGCTCGATTTTATATCCCTATTATTCTACTGGA
This sequence comes from Lachnospiraceae bacterium, assembly GCA_045112915.1. Classification (GTDB taxonomy): domain Bacteria; phylum Bacillota; class Clostridia; order Lachnospirales; family Lachnospiraceae; genus Chordicoccus. The sequence goes on along the minus strand of JBGUIK010000044.1, from coordinate 74,538 downwards.
TCCTCAGATGGAGCTTCATCTTCAGAGTCGACATTATCTGTCTCGATTTCTCCGGTCTCGACATCGTCTGTCTCGTCCGGGACATCTTCCGTAAGTTCCTCTGCCTCGCTCTCAGAAGAATTCTCCTCACTCTGGCTGTCATCATTCTTCACCTTCGTGAAGCTCGCCACCTTGATTCCCTCCTCAAGATTCATGACCTTGACACCGGAAGTATTCCTTCCGAGCACTGAGATCATACCTACAGAAGTTCTGATCATGATTCCCTCTGTGGTTATGAGAAGGACCTCATTCTCCTCGATGACCATCTTCGCGCCGACGAGATCGCCGGTCTTCTCCGTGTTCTTGTAGCACTTGACACCCTTGCCGCCTCTCGACTGGGCCTTGAATTCGTCCTTCTTCGTGCGCTTTCCGAGACCTTTCTCAGAAATGCAGAGCAGGAAATCGCCCTGGACCGCAAGCTGCATGGAGACAACGATATCATCTTTTCCGATATCCATGCCTCGGACACCCATGGAAGATCTTCCGGTAGGCCTTACATCATCTTCGTGGAATCTGATGCACATGCCTTTCTTTGATACCATGAAAATATCCTGGTTGCCGTCCGTGAACTTGACCTCGATCAGTTCATCGCCCTCGCGGAGGGTGATTGCTATGATTCCGGTCTTTCTTACATTTGCAAATGCAGACAGCTCCGTCCTCTTGATCAATCCCTCCTTCGTAGCCATGATGAGATACATGTGCTCTTTGTGGAAGTCTCTGATCGGTATGACTGTAGTGACATGCTCATCCGGCTGCAGCATGAGCAGATTGACAATGGCAGTTCCCCTTGCTGTCCGGCTTGCCTCCGGAAGCTCATAAGCCTTCAGTCTGTAAGCCCGTCCTTTATTGGTGAAGAAGAGAAGTGTATCGTGACTCATTGTCATCATGACATCCGCCACAGCATCATCCTCAATTGTCTGCATACCCTTAATGCCTCTGCCTCCGCGGTTCTGATTGCGGAAATTATCGACAGTCATGCGCTTTATATAACCAAGCTGCGTAGCTGTGACAATAACAGGCTCATCCGGGATCATATCCTCGACCGAAATATCATGTTCATCGAATCCGAACTGGGTGCGGCGCTCATCACCGTACTTGGCAGAAACTTCCTCGAGCTCCTTCTTGATGACCGAAAGCAATTTATTCTTGTCGGCAAGAATTTCTCTCAGATTGGCGATTTTCTCCATAAGCTCCTTATACTCGGCCTCGATCTTGCCTCTTTCCAATCCTGTCAGAGCACGCAGACGCATGTCCACGATTGCCTGAGCCTGAGCATCTGTCAATCCGAACCTCTTAATGAGTTCTTCTTTAGCTTTCTGGACATTCTCAGAGGCGCGGATAATGCGGATGACCTCGTCAATATTGTCGAGGGCGATCAGCAATCCTTCCAGAATATGAGCTCGCTCCTCTGCCTTATTGAGGTCGTACTTTGTCCTTCTGGTGACTACATCTTCCTGGTGGATCAGATAATTGACCAGAATGTCCTTCAGAGTAAGGACCTTCGGCTCACCGTTCACCAGGGCGAGATTAATCACACCGAACGTATCCTGAAGCTGAGTGTGCTTGTAGAGCTGGTTCAGAATTACATTGGCATTCGCGTCACGGCGCACTTCGATACAGATTTCCATGCCTTCACGGCTGGAGTGATCGTTCAGGGCTGTAATGCCGTCAATCTTTTTGTTCCTTACAAGATCTGCGATCGACTCGATGAGTCTTGCCTTATTGACAAGATACGGAAGTTCGGACACAAGAATCTGCGTCTTGCCGTTCGGCAAAGTCTCAATTCTCGTGACAGCGCGGACGATGATCTTGCCGCGGCCGGTCCGGTACGCGTCCTCGATTCCTCTACGACCGAGGATCATGGCTCCCGTCGGGAAGTCGGGACCTTTGACTATAGTCATAAGGTCATCGATTGTCGTCTCATTTCCCTCTATTTTGTCATCGATCATCCGAACACATGCCGCAATGACCTCCCTCAGGTTATGAGGAGGCATATTTGTAGCCATACCTACAGCGATACCGGTCGTACCGTTGACAAGAAGGTTCGGTATTCTGGCAGGCAGAACTGTCGGCTCTTTTTCCGTCTCATCAAAGTTCGGAACAAAATCTACTGTATTCTTATTGATGTCAGCGAGCATTTCCATCGATATCTTGGAAAGTCTCGCCTCCGTATATCGCATGGCCGCAGGTGAATCTCCGTCAACGGAACCGAAGTTTCCGTGTCCGTCGACCATCGGATATCTCATCGACCATTCCTGAGCCATGTTGACCAGAGAACCGTAGATTGAGGAATCTCCGTGCGGATGATATTTACCCATCGTATCACCGACGATACGGGCACATTTCCTGTGTGGTTTATCCGGACCGTTATTCAATTCGATCATTGACCAGAGTACGCGCCTCTGTACCGGCTTTAAGCCGTCTCTCACGTCCGGAAGAGCTCTGGCCACAATGACTGACATCGCATAGTCTATGTACGATGTCTCCATTGTCTTTTTCAGGTCCACTTCTCGGATCTGGTCAAAAACTTTGTCGTCCATAGGGGCCCCCTTTAATCAGTCTATATTGCATTGCCGCCAAAGCAATGCCATCGTCACAGTTCAGACTGGCGGTATCGGAGTTTCAGAATCCGGTGCAAACATCATCTTCATCGAAAAGCGTAAGTCCTTCTCTGCGAGCTAAGAAAATGCAGCAGCATTTTCTGATCTCTCGGTCGGACTTACAATGCTTTTCTCACGAAGATGAATGCTTTGCTCCGGAAATGTAGTTCAAGACCGCATGTCTGAACTGTTGTATGCCAATCTTCTTGATTTCTGCGAAATCAAGAAGCATCGCTTGTTATACGTCAAGGTTTTGCACATACTTAGCATTCTCTTCAATGAACTCTCGGCGCGGCTCCACCTTATCACCCATCAGAGTAGTGAAAGTGAGATCTATCTCGGACGCGGCGTCCTCATCCATATTTACCCTCTTAAGAATACGCTTGGAAGGATCCATCGTCGTCTCCCAGAGCTGATCGGCATCCATCTCGCCGAGACCCTTGTAGCGCTGCACCTTATTGTTCGAATCACGCCCGATCTCACGCATGATCTTCTCAAGCTCCGCGTCTGAATAAGCGTAATACACCTTGCGATTCCTCTCGACCTTATAGAGAGGAGGCTGAGCCAGATACACATGTCCCTGCTTGATCAACTCCGGCATGAATCTGTACAGGAATGTCAGCATGAGGGTGGCAATGTGAGCGCCGTCGACATCGGCATCGGTCATGATAATGATCTTATCATAGCGAAGCTTTGAAATATCGAAATCCTCATGAATGCCCGTTCCAAATGCAGTGATCATTGCCTTGATCTCCGCATTGCCGTAAATTCTCTCAAGACGGGCCTTCTCCACATTGAGTATCTTGCCTCGCAGAGGAAGGATGGCCTGTGTTGCCCTGGACCTCGCGGTCTTGGCAGAACCGCCGGCGGAATCACCCTCAACTATGAAAATTTCACAATTCTTCGGATTCTTATCTGTGCAGTCCGCCAGCTTGCCCGGGAGTGACATTCCATCCAGAGCGGATTTTCTTCTTGTGAGATCGCGGGCTTTTCTCGCTGCCTCGCGGGCTCTCTGGGCAAGAACAGATTTTTCGATTGTTGCCTTGCCCACTACAGGGTTCCGCTCCAGGAAAATCTTCAGCTGCTCGGAGACGATCTGATTCACCGCTCCTCTGGCCTCGGAATTTCCGAGCTTCTGCTTTGTCTGACCTTCGAACTGGGGATCCTCGATCTTGACACTGATTATGGCTGTCATGCCTTCTCTTATATCCTCGCCGGAAAGATTCGGCTCGCTATCTTTGAGAAGTTTATTATTTCTTGCATAATCATTGAATGTCTTTGTAATTGCGGCCCTGAAGCCCTCTACATGCATACCTCCTTCCGGAGTTATGATATTGTTGACGAATCCGTAGGTATTCTCCTTGAACCCGTCGTTGTGCTGCATGGCGACTTCAACGTAGACATTGTTCTTAATGCCTTCGCAGTAGATGACCTTGTCATAGAGAGCTGAAGAAGATCTGTTCAGATACTGGACGAACTCGATGATACCGCCTTCATAGTGGAAAGACTTCTGTCTCTTTTCTTCTTCCCTCAGATCCGTGAATGTGATCCTCAGTCCTTTCGTGAGGAAAGCCATCTCACGGAATCTGTTCTTCAGTGTATCAAAATCATAGTGGGTATCTTCAAATATCTCACTGTCGGCAAAGAAAGTTACGCGGGTGCCATGCTTTTCCGGATCGCAGTCACCGACGACTTTCAGATCGTACATAGTACTGCCGCGCTCATATCTCTGCTGATATATTTTTCCTTCATGGAAGATCTGAACTTCCAGCCATTCTGAAAGAGCATTGACAACAGACGCGCCTACTCCGTGCAGACCTCCGGATACCTTATAGCCTCCGCCGCCGAATTTTCCGCCGGCGTGAAGGATTGTGAACACAACTTCAACAGCGGGAATCCCGGCTTCATGGTTGATTCCTACCGGAATACCTCGTCCGTTATCCTCCACTGTTACCGAATTATCTTCATTGATTGTAATTTCAATATGATCGCAGAAACCAGCCAGAGCTTCATCGACGGAATTATCTACAATTTCATAGACAAGGTGATGGAGTCCTCTGAGGGAAGTGGAGCCAATATACATTCCGGGTCTCTTACGAACAGCATCCAGTCCTTTCAGTATCTGGATTTGATCGGCACCATACTCATTCATTTCCTCTGTACCCATATTTCTCCTTCTGTTTCTCTTAAATGCCAGTTTATCGCAATGGGGAAGATCCCTTTTCTACAAGCGTTTGGTAAACCTATATACTGATTATATGAGACGGCAGCTAATATTCATCTCAATCAATACTGCCTTCCATAACGTGGAACGTCCTGTCAGCTACAAAATTATTTTCCACGAACTCATCAAGACCCGTGCAGGTGATGAGAGTCTGCGTCCCCTTTATGCTCTGCAGCAGATAATTCTGTCTGTCCCGGTCCAGCTCAGAGAGCACGTCATCCAGAAGAAGTACCGGATGATCATGTATCCTCTCCTCTATCAGTCTGATTTCCGACAGCTTCAGCGTCAGGGCAGCCGTCCTCTGCTGACCCTGGGATCCGTAAGTTCTAAGATCCATTGCATTTGCCCTAATACAGAAATCATCGCGGTGGGGACCGGACGTCGTCGTTTTCATTTTTTTATCCGTCTCCCTGTTCTTGACTATTTTATCCCAAAACAGGTCGGACTCAGTATTCGGTTCATAGGAAAGAGAGAGTTTCTCTTTTCCTCCCGTCAGTTTCAAATGTATCCCGGATGCAATCTCTGAAAGCGCAAGGATAAATTCAGCTCTCTTGTCAATAATCCTTCTTCCGATATTGACCAGCTGCTCGTCCCACACAGAAAGCTCACTCTCCAGATATGGCTTTATATACAGATCATGGAGAAGCTTATTTCTCTGTGACAGGCATTTTCCGTACTGGGCAAGATCGGACATGTATATTTTATCAGTTTCACACAGAATGAGATCCAGAAATCTCCTTCTCTCACCCGGACCGTTCTTAATGATATTCAGATCTTCAGGAGAAAAGAACACGATACTCACTATGCCGAAGAGCTCACCGGCACGCCTTATAGGGATGCCGCCAATGGCAATTCCCTTAGACTTGTTCTTTTTGAGATGCATGTCGATCCTGTAATCATTCTGATTCTTATCCACATGCATGCGTATATGACTCTCTTCCCTGCCGATTTTTATCATATCCCGGTCCTTTGTCCCCTTGTGGGACTTGGAAGTACCGCCGAGATAAATTGCCTCGAGTATATTCGTCTTTCCCTGGGCGTTATCCCCGTAAAAAATGTTGATACCCGGATCGAGCTGTATGGAAGCACTGTCATAATTCCTGAAATTAAGCAGGTCCAGCGATTTAACGTACAATTTTTATTTCATTCCCCTCGAACTCTACGACATCGCCCGGGTACAATTTTTTACCGCGGCGGGTGTCTACTTCTCCGTTTACTTTAGCCAGGCCTTCTTTAATCACTTGTTTTGCCATAGCTCCGTCCTCTACCAGATTCTCCGCCTTGAGAAGCTGGCCGAGGGTGATATAGTCTCCTCTCAACTTGAAATCAGTCATATGCAAATCCTCTCTGCCTAACTCATTATCTGGTAAAGTTGACCGGAAGTATCAGGTAAGTGTATGTGCTCTCATCGTCGCGGATAAAGCAGGGCGATTTCGCATTTGTAAGATACAGAGTCACAGTCTCGTCATCAATTGCCTTCAGGGCATCCAGAAGGAACCTCGGATTGAAGCCGATCATGATATCCTTGCCGTCTTTTTCTATATCGAGGTCCTCATTCATAGCGCCGAGCGGAGACTCAATACTCATGTTCAGGTTGTTACCGGCGAAATCCATAATGATTGGCTTTTTGTCATTTTCCTTTACAAACAGAGTTGCCCTGTCGATCATGCTGCTCAGCATCTGTTTGTTAACTCTGACTCTCATCTCGTAATCGGAAGAGATCATCTGGTCGACAGCAAAGTATTCGCCTTCAATCAGCCGCGATACGATAGTAGTCCCCTCGATCTCAAATACGATATGGTTCCTTGTAATATAAATATTGACCATATCATCGATCTCTCCGCTGAGGATCTTGCTGATTTCAGAGAGAGTCTTTCCCGGCACGATGACCTTGCTTCCGGAATAAGAATCCTTGAGCGGTACTCTGCGGATCGAAATACGATGTCCGTCCAGAGCGACGACGCGGAGGATATCCCCTTTTATTTCTAAAAGCTCACCGGTCATGAGCTTGTTGTTCTCATTGTTGGCTACAGAAAAGAGTGTCTGATTTATGACCTGGCGAAGCGCGTACTGAGAAATCGTCACGCACTCATCGCGCTCAATGTTCGGAAGATACGAGAAATCTTCGCCGGACTGACCTCCGAGTGCAAATCTGGACTTAAGGCAGACGATAGAAACATTGTAATTGGAATCCGACTGAATAATAACGTCGCTGTCAGGCAGCTTTCTTATGATGTCAGAGAACATTTTGGCGTTGATAGCCACAATACCTGTCTCCTCGACCCGGCCGTTTACGATCGTCTCAATTCCCAGCTCCGTGTCGTTGGTAATAAAATGAATCTCCTGGTCTCTCGCGTCGATCAGGATACATTCCAGAATAGGCATGGTAGTGCGCACGGGAATGGCTTTCAGTGAAATATTGACACTTTTTGTAAGTTCAGACTTGCTGCAGATAATTTTCATTTAAACTCCTTCGATGCGAAAAACACCATATATAAAAAATAGAAATTAAGAGTCTTAGACTTAGAGGCTGTGAATTTGTGGAAAGGGGGAAATATGCCCTTAAATCAGCCAAATTCGAGCGTGCACAGACCTGTTGAAACATTGAAAAAGATCTGTGGCAAATGTGTGCGTCTAAATCAGACCACAACTCTTCCACACACTGATGTGTGTGGATATGTCGAAAAAGATTCATAACTAGTCAGTACTTCTGAGCGGAGAAAATCTTCCTATAATTATGTTCCGGGAGAAATCTTCTTTTTGATCGTGTTTACGTTCTGTCTGGTCTCCTCAGATGTATGCATCTCTTTCTGAATCTTTCGATAAGCGCTGATGACAGTAGTGTGATCTTTTCTGTTGACCAGATTGGCAATCGTCAGCAGGGAGTCATCTGTCATTTCTCTGCAGAGATACATTGCAATCTGACGAGGATACACATATCTGGTCTCTCTCTTCTGGCTGCGGATCTCTGACGGAGTCAGATGAAAATGTTCCGCGACAGCGTCGATAATCATCTCGGAGCTCAAACTGCGGCTTTCCTCCGGAGATATGAGATCTTTAAGGATTTCCTCTGCCAGCTCGAGGGTGATCGTGCGCTTTTCAAGAATGCTCTTTGCCCGGATACGGTTGAGGCAGCCTTCAAGCTCACGAATGTTGGATTTGATATTTTTGGCAATATAATCGAGGATATCATCGCCGATATGATATCCGTCGAGATCTTCTTTCTTGCGGAGAATAGCCATTCTCGTCTCATAATCCGGGGATGAAATATCCGCAATGAGACCCATCTCCAGACGGGAGCGAATGCGTTCCTCCAGGATATCCAGATCTTTGGGCGGTTTATCAGATGAAATGATGATCTGTTTTTTAGCCTGATAAAGAGCTTCGAATGTGTGGAAGAACTCTTCCTGTGTACTCTCTTTACCTATAATAAACTGAATATCATCAATAAGAAGTACATCGATATTTCTGTACTTCTCGCGGAACTTGGACATTGCCGAATTGTTGCCGTTACGGATGGAGTCGATCAGCTCGTTCGTGAAATCTTCACTCGTGACGTAGAGGACCTTGGCTTCCGGGTCATTCTGAAGAATAAAATGGGCAATCGAGTGCATAAGGTGAGTCTTGCCGAGTCCGACACCCGCATAGAGATACAGCGGGTTATAAATCTCGCCCGGAGATTCAGCTACCGCCAGAGAAGCGGCATGGGCAAATTTATTATTTCCGCCCACGACAAAAGAATCGAAGGTGTACTTCGGATTCAAATGCGCTTTTTCCATGGCCTGTGTAAAAGAAGTATCCTTATTATCAACGACAGGATCATTCTGCTCAGGCGTGATGTAGTGAATATTCAGTGAAAGCCCCGTGATCTCGGCAATGGCTACCTTGATGGCCAGGGTGTATTTTTTATTAAGTATATTTATTCCCATAGTCCCGGATGGAACGATGAAAGTAATGCTCTGATTATCAACGCTCTTTATCTCAAGCGGTTCAAGCCACGAACTGAAGGATACATTGGTGAGACCGTGATCGTTCTTGATCTTATCCAGAATCTCGGGCCAATTTTCCTTTACAAGTGTATAATTATCCATATGATAGTTGACTCCGTCCTTAGCAACTGATAGTTACCCTATTCTAAATACATACACTACTATGATACTAAAAAAAGGCTCGATTTACAACCGAAAATAACGTGTTAGATTTCCACAATACACACAAAATGGCGTGTGGAAAAGTGGATATAACAGTTACCATAAAACAGGAATTATTATCAATGTGCAACGGAGAGATAAACATAGCCACATCTGAAAAATGGCTTAAAACAGGGCTTTTTCGAAATTCGAAAAGTAATTAATCACATGACATATAACATATTTATCCACAGGTTTTCCACAAAATGTGGAAAACATTATGGTAACTATCGATTTTCAAAAGATGCTTGACAGGCAAATGTGACCCTTATATAATGATAGGGCACATTTGAAAAATAGTCCGTTATTGGCAGAAAGGAACGAAAATAAGATGAGCAAAATGACATTTCAGCCCAAGAAGATCTCTCATGCGAGAGTTCATGGTTTCAGGGCGAGAATGAGCACTAAAGGTGGAAGAAAAGTATTGTCTGCCAGAAGACGTAAAGGCAGAAAGGTACTCTCAGCCTGATCAGGAAGCGCAGGGGACTGTCACAGACGCGGCAGCCCCTTTTTCTTCTTTAAAGATTAGTTAATGAGCAGAGGGATACTCTCTGCGGTTTGTCATGTCCCGGAAAGGAAACGCATGGAATTTACCGAAGGCCTGAAAAAGAACATTGATTTTGGTAAAGTGTACAGAAAAGGAAAGTCCAGGGCGAATCGTCAGCTGGTACTTTATATTCTAAGTAACGGGACGGATAAGAACAGACTCGGAATATCAGTCAGCAAGAAAGTGGGAAACAGCGTCGTAAGGCACAGAATAAAGAGGCTTATAAAGGAAGCGTATCGTCTGAACGAGCCTGCATTTGCCCGGGGATATGATCTGGTATTTATTGCCAGGGCAGACGCCGCGGGAAAAACATATGAAGAAATAGAAAATTCTGTCCTTCACATTTCTGAGTTAATGGGAATCTCAATATGAGAGAAAAAGCAATCGCCTTAATTCGCTTTTATCAGAAGCATATTTCCCCCCTCAAGGGAACCAAATGTCCGTATAATCCCACATGTTCCAATTACGCTCTGCAGGCCGTAGAGAAATACGGTGTCGTGCAGGGTGGGTTTCTTGCGCTCTGGAGGATTTTAAGGTGCAACCCCTTTTCTCACGGCGGGTATGATCCGGTCCCCTGAGGATGCGCAGAGATTCGGTTTGGTATTATGTCAGCTTACGCTGACACGAATCCTGCGCTCTCGTCTCGATTGCGAGACGAGAATAAATCGTCACAGTTGCAGGTAGTCCTGCATAAATTTTATATTTCTAAAAGGAGGAAATATCGTGGCAATCGCATTGACCAAAAGTACATGGTTCATTGTTGGATGGGTGGCTCAGATCCTCGGTATTCTGATGAATGGCATTTACCTTGTCATCAGCAAAATCGGTATACCGAATGTAGGTCTGGCGATCATTCTGTTCACAATCATTATGTACGCTCTCATGACACCGCTACAGATCCAGCAGCAGAGATTCACAAAACTGAATGCTATGATGCAGCCGGAGCTGCAGAAGATTCAGAACAAGTACAAAGGAAAGACAGACCAGATTTCCCAGCAGAAGCAGATGGATGAGACCAATGCCGTCTATGAAAAGTACGGTACATCCCCGACAGGATCCTGTCTGCAGCTTCTTATTCAGATGCCGATCCTCTTCGCTCTGTACCAGGTCATCTATCACATTCCGGGTTACATCACTGCAATCGGAGACCAGCTCCGTGTTGTCGCTGAGGACAGCAATTTTGTATCTTTCTTTACAAAGTTCATAGAAGGTCTCGACAGCAATACGCTCAATGCTTCCATGGGTTCCGGCGAAGTCGAGAGAGTCATGGATACAGTCTACAAGCTGAATACTTCTCAGTGGGCTTCCATTCTCGAATCCGCAAAGGGACAGAGCTTTGAGGCAAATCTTCAGAGCGTACATACTTACATCGACCGCGCTACCAATTTCGCCGGACTTAATATCTCCGACTCCCCGATGAATATTCTTCAGCCGGCATGGGCCGCTAAGAATTGGGCTCTGATCGTCGTCGCTGTTTTGATTCCGGTCCTTGCGTGGGCAACACAGATGTGGAATCTCAAGGTAGCTCAGGCCGGTCAGAGAGGCAACAAAGATAAGAAAGATGATGATAACGCAATGGCTCAGACTATGAACTCCATGAATACATTCATGCCGCTCATGTCCGCGTTCTTCTGTCTCACTCTCCCCGTCGGTATCGGTATCTACTGGATCATCGGTGCTGTCGTTCGTGTCGTACAGATGCTGATCATCAATAAGAGCCTTGACTCTGAGACAGAGGAAGAAATCATTAAGAAAGCCCTCGAGAAGAGCAATAAGAAACGCGCCAAGAAGGGCCTTCCGCCTCAGAAGATCACAAATGCAGCTCACCTCTCCACAAAGACTCTCGCCGCCGAAGAGCAGGAAGCCAAAGAGCGAGCTGAGGAAGCCAAGAAGAAACAGGCAGAGCGCAATAAGGAGACTCAGGAAAAAATCAAAAATTCCACAGCTTACTACAATGAAAACGCGAAGCCGGGCAGTATTGCATCCAAAGCCAATATGGTGCGCCAGTACGAAGAGCGCCAGTTAAACAAAAAGAAAAAATAAAGAAGGGAGAGTTTTATGAGCTATAAAGAGTTTAGAGCCAAAACAGTAGATGATGCCATCACGCAGGCATGTATGGAATACAGTGTTACATCTGATAAGCTGGATTATGAAGTAGTTCAGGAAGCTTCTTCCGGATTCTTTGGATTTTTCGGCGGCAAGGAGGCAATCATCAAGGCACGTGTAAGGACTCAGCAGGAATTTGCTGCTGAAGCTGCTGCTATTGAGAAAGCCGAGATGAAGGATGCCCTTCTCACACAGGCACCGGGAACTCTTCCGAAAGAGAAAAGGGTCGAGAAAAAAGAGAACAAAAGACCGGAAAAGAAAGCGGAAAAGAAGCCCGAAAAGAAGTTTGATAAAAAGCCTGAGAAGAAGGTTGAAAAGAAAGCTGAAGTAAAATCCGAAGCTAAGACTGAAGCTGAGAATGAGGTCAAATCTGCTCCGAAGCAGGAAGAGACTGCTGTTTCGGAAGAAAAGAATTCTGCAGGAAGATTTGTTTCCGCTGATGAAATTGAAAAGAGAGCAGCCGCTGCGGCAGCCAAAGCTGAGTCAGAAGGATATACAGGTCAGGAAGATCGCACTGAGAAAAAGAAAAGCTCAAGACGTGATTCAAAACGCGACGGCAGAAATAATCGCCGTGACCGCGGCAGAAAAAATGATAAGAGGGATGATCGTCGTAAGAAATCCGCTCAGACATTTGTAACTGTCGAGGAAAAGCCGCATAAGCCTTCTTTGCCGAAGCCGGAAAGAGAAGTCCTTCCGAAGTCTGAGGAGGAAGTGGCTGAGATCATGAATCTTGCGCGAACATTCCTTGAAGATGTTTTCCGCTGCATGGATACAAAAGTGGAAATCACAATGGAGTATAATCAGAAGGAAGGCTGCCTCATCTGTACATTTGCAGGTGAAGAAATGGGCATCCTGATCGGAAAGCGCGGACAGACACTGGATTCTCTGCAGTATCTGACAAGCCTTGTCATCAACAAGAACAAATCTGATTATACAAGAGTTAAACTCGATACAGAAGACTACAGAGCGCGCCGTGCCGACACACTGGAGAATCTCTCCAGAAATATCGCCTATAAGGTAAAGCGTTCAAGAAAAGCAGTCGCACTCGAGCCGATGAATCCGTATGAGAGAAGAATCATTCACTCTGCGCTTCAGAACAATAAATTCGTTGAGACATATTCAGAAGGCGAAGAGCCATATCGTCACGTAGTAGTGGCGCCGAAGAGATCGTGAGAGATACAATAGCGGCAATTGCAAGCGGAATAACGGCTTCAGGCATCGGAATCGTAAGGATTTCGGGGCCTGGAGCCTTTCGTGTGCTTGAGAAGATTTTCCGCTTTGCCAATCCGAATAAAAAAGTAAGCACGCAGAAGGCCAACACAATACATTACGGTTTCATTTATGACGGGGATGAGAAAATCGATGAGGTCCTTGTGATGCTCATGAAGGCTCCCCACACATATACTGCCGAGGATACCGTGGAGATCGACTGCCACGGGGGTCCGTATGTCATGCAGCAGATATTATCGGCCGCGCTCCGCTCCGGTGCCAGGATGGCGGAACCCGGGGAATTTACCAAACGCGCATTTCTTAACGGAAGAATTGATCTTTCTGAGGCCGAGGCTGTCATGGATGTAATAGGAGCCGGGTCCGAGGATGCTCTGAAATCCTCGCTCATGCAGCTCGGCGGTTCTCTGAAAAGAGAGATAACAGCTCTCCGCGAGGAAATTATAACGGAAGTGGCCTTTATAGAATCCGCGCTGGATGACCCGGAACACTATGATCTGACCGGTCATACAGAGGAAATGACTTCCCACATTAAAGATATTCTCGGGAGACTTGACAGACTGTCCTCCTCGTTCAACGAGGGAAGGCTGGTCCGGGAAGGCATTTACACAGTGATTCTCGGGAAACCGAACGCCGGCAAGTCCTCTCTCCTCAACTACGTTTCCGGCATGGAGAGAGCAATCGTCACAGATATTGCCGGAACGACCAGAGACACACTCGAAGAGACAGTACGGATCGGAGGTATCGTGCTTCGCATTGCGGATACGGCAGGTATCCGAAATACAGGAGACGTGATAGAAAAAATAGGTGTAGAGAGGGCTCTTTTATCAGCTGAGAGGGCGGACCTTATTCTCGCTGTATTTGATACATCTGTTCCTCTCTCGGAGGAAGATGAAAAGATATTCGAGAAAATAAAGGGACGACGAGCTATCGTTCTTCTCAACAAGTCCGACCTGGTACCGGCGTTCAGCGCGGAAGATATCAGAATGAAGTGCACATCTCCCGTCATTGCAATCTCTGCCAAGGAAGAGACAGGCATGGATGAGCTCGCCCGCGTGATCCGGGACATGTTTTTCGGAGGACAGCTTCATATCAACGAGCAGACAATGATCACCAACGTCCGCCACAAGGAGTGTGTGGAGGATGCGGTATCGAGTCTCAAGCTTGTCCTTGATGCCGTGGATGAAGGGATGCCGGAAGATTTCTTTACCGTTGACCTCATGGATGCCTATGCGGCTCTCGGAAGAATACTCGGGGAGCAGGTGGAGGATGATCTGGTGGAGACTATATTTGCAAAGTTCTGTATGGGAAAATAGGAATACTCAGCCGGGCTGTAGCCCTGATTAATATCCCGGAGCAGGCATCATCTTCATCGAAAAACGCCGGTCCTTCCCTACGAGCTTGCATAGGCGACAAGCCGCCTACGCGATCTCTCAGTCGGACCGACAATGTTTTTCTCACGAAGATGGATGTCCTGCTCACGGGAACGTAGTACAATACAGCCGGGCTGCAGCCCTGTTTAATAGCCTGGAGCAGGCATCATCTTCATCGAAAAACACTAATCTTTCCCTGTCGGACCGACAATGTTTTTCTCACGAAAATGGATGTCCTGCTCACGGGAACGTAGTACAATACAGCCGGGCTGCAGCCCTGATTAATAGCCCGGAGCAGGCATCATCTTCATCGAAAAACACTAATCTTTCCCTGTCGGACCGACAATGTTTTTCTCGCGAATATAGATGCCCTGATTAAGGAAATGCACTGTTACAACAGCCCGACCGGACTGTTTCGGATAATAAGAATTGGAGAACAAAATGTCATTTTCTGTTATTGAAGAATATTGCGACGTGGTCGTTGTCGGAGCAGGACACGCCGGCTGCGAAGCGGCACTTGCCTGCGCCCGACTCGGATTCGAGACGGTCATATTTACGTTCAGCGTCGAGTCGATCGCGCTTATGCCCTGCAACCCGAATATCGGCGGCAGCTCCAAGGGCCACCTGGTCAGGGAAGTCGACGCGCTCGGCGGTGAGATGGGTAAAAATATCGATAAGACATTTATCCAGTCAAAAATGCTGAACAAATCCAAGGGTCCGGCGGTCCACTCACTTCGCGCGCAGGCGGATAAGAGCGATTATTCGCTCAGCATGCGCCGCGTGCTTGAAAATCAGGAGCATCTTACGATCAGGCAGCAGGAAGTTGCCGGAATCCTGACGGACAAAGAGGAGGCTGACCGCGAAGGCAGAAAGCCGAAAATTACAGGTGTCACAACTGTATCCGGCGCGCTATATCACGCGCGGGCCGTCATTCTCTGCACGGGTGTTTATCTTGCGGCTAGATGCATTTTCGGTGATGTGAGCCAGAATACCGGTCCGAACGGTCTCATGGCTGCCAATCACCTGTCGGATTCACTTCGGGCAAACGGTATCGAATTACGAAGGTTCAAAACAGGTACGCCTGCTCGAATTGATAAGAGAAGCATCGATTTCTCTAAGATGGAGGAACAAAAGGGTGATGAGCGTGTGGTCCCGTTCTCATTTTCAACCGACCCGGAGAGCGTTCAGATCGAACAGGTCTCCTGCTGGCTGACATATACAAATGAAAATACTCACAGAGTCATCCGCGATAACATCGACCGCTCTCCTCTCTACGGGGGTGTCATTAAATCAACAGGTCCTCGTTATTGTCCCTCGATTGAGGATAAGGTGATGAAATTTGCAGAAAAAAACAGACACCAGGTATTCATTGAGCCTGAGGGAAAATATACAAATGAGATGTATATTGACGGCATGTCCAGCTCGATGCCCGAGGACGTACAGTTCGCAATGTACAGATCTGTTCCGGGCCTCGAGAACGCGAAAATTGTGCGCAACGCTTATGCAATCGAGTATGACTGTCTGGCTCCGAAGCAGCTAAAGAGTTCTCTTGAATTCAAGGCTATTGACGGACTGTTTTCCGGCGGTCAGTTCAACGGAAGTTCGGGATACGAGGAGGCAGCGGCTCAGGGACTTCTGGCCGGAATAAATGCCGCGCAATATCTGAGAGATGCTGAGCCGATCGTACTTCTTCGGTCCGAGAGTTATATAGGTGTTTTGATTGATGACCTTGTGACCAAAGAAAATTTTGAACCGTACAGGATGATGACATCCAGAGCGGAATATCGTCTGCTCCTCAGACAGGATAATGCGGATATTCGGCTCAGAAAATACGGTCATGACGTCGGGCTCATAACAGATGAGCAGATGCAGGAACTCTATGACATGGAGAAGGCAATTGAAAATGAAATTGCCCGGGTAAAGAAAACTTCACTGCCTCCGAGCGAGGAAGTTAATTCGTTCCTTGCTTCAAAGAACAGCACTCAGATTTCTACAGGAATCAACCTCGCTGAACTCGTAAGGCGTCCCGAACTTACTTACCAGGAGATGGCGGTCCTGGACAAGGAAAGAGAACCTTTGTCAGAACGAATTGCCGAGCAGGTAAATATCGAGATAAAATATGAAGGTTATATATCAAGACAGATGCGTCAGGTAGAGCAGTTCAAGAAGACGGAAGAAAAGAAGATACCGGCAGATATCGATTACGATGATGTGAAGAGCCTTAGACTTGAGGCGCGGCAGAAGCTTAAAGAATTCCGTCCTGAAAGTATCGGGCAGGCCTCACGTATAGCGGGGGTTACGCCGGCGGATGCAAATGTGCTTTTAGTATATCTGAAGCAGAATCATATGTAGAATAAGCGGCTCATACTTTCTGCATATAATTCCATTGATATATCCGGTCATAAATATACTTCTTATTTGGAGTGATGGAATTTTGCAGGTGTAAAGTCTGAGAGATTCAAGTCTCGCTCGCGAGGTTTTGCGAGGGATTCGAGTTAGTGATAGCTGACAAAATTCCAAACCGAATTCCTGCGGTCTCCGCTTCGCTACGGTCGGCACCAGGTGCGCTCTGGCGGAGAGAAGGCCGAGACTCTCTAGATTAAGCTTCGTGCAGTGTAGGTCAAGCAGTCGGATATGAATTAAACGGGGAATGATATTATGTTAACTGAACAGACAGTACATATAAAAGACGAAATATCGAAATTAGGTCTCGAAATCACTGATGCGCAGGCTGAACAATTTGTCACATACTATGAGATGCTGGTCGAGACCAATAAGGTGATGAATCTGACAGCAATCACAGAATTCGAGGAGGTACTTTGCAAGCATTTTGTGGATAGTTTGTCTATTGTAAGAAAGATGAACCTCAAAAATATCCACAATATGGTGGATATCGGCACCGGCGCGGGTTTTCCGGGACTTCCAATCAAGATAGTTTATCCACATATACACCTTGTACTTGTGGATTCGCTGGGTAAAAGGGTAAAATTTCTTAACAGCGTTGTGGATAATTTAAATCTGGCTGACGTTGAATGCGTTCATTCAAGGACCGAAGATCTGGCAAGAAATAAAGCTTACAGAGAGAAATTCGATTTATGTACAGCGAGAGCTGTCGCCTCTTTGAATGTGCTGTCAGAGTATTGCCTTCCTTATGTTAGAGTCGGAGGAACATTTGCTGCATTTAAATCGGGAAATGTTAACGAGGAGATAGAAGGGTCTGAGAACGCGATCAAAATTCTCGGAGGAAAGATTGATAATACTGATGTGTTTGACTTATATGATTTCAGGAGAAGTATTGTTCAAATAAAAAAAGAAAAAAAGACTCCGATGCAGTACCCGAGAAAAGCGGGTACACCATCGAAGAATCCGCTTTAATATCTGCCATTAAAATCTCTTGATTTCAGTCGAGAGATGAGAATATATAATAATAAGAACAAATAAAAGGACTGTCGTATTCTGATAAGTCTCCACTTAATTGCCATTGTTTTACCTAAATGGCTATGTAGTGGACACTATCAGATGCGTCAGTCCTTTTTTGCAGTACAAGCCAGGCAGAGCGAGGCCTGAATCAGTATCACTTATCTTCTGCTTTTTGCAGTCTCAATCATCTTTTCAATCTTAGCTGCGGTCTTATCCGGCTTCTCAATATGCGGATATTTATTTGCCCTCTCAATGCTGCTGATTGTAAGCGAATTATTTCTGGTTTTCCAGCTCTTTGAAATGAAAATCTCATCTTTCATTGCGGTTCCTATAATGATATTGGCAGGAACCTTGAAATTCTTGAGAGCATGATTGATATTCATGTTGACGTAATTTCCTGCAATTGAGGCTTCAAGGAAACGGCCATTGCCGGAACCGAGATGAGCAGCCTCATAATAGGTGTCAATCATATCACTGTTTACCAAAAATGGATTATATAGATAGTTCTCTGTGAACCTGTCATCAATGTTTTCTCTTGCATATACGATGTTGTAAACGAGCTCGCCGATGAGAGGTGTTTCGATGAGCTTCTTGGCGATCTTGGACTTTCGGTCAGGAACCTGGGAAAGAACACCGAGAGAAGGCGGATTGATGAAGGACATACCTGAAAACTTTGATGCATCATAAACTCCGGCAAGCATAGCTACGGAGCAGGTGTATCCGGAAGCAACGACAAAAGTCTTCTCGCAGATCATACTCTTGATGAAATCGATGAGAAGCTGTACATAATAAAAATTGGTGTAGGTGAGGTCCGGCTTATCTGATCTGCCGCAGCCGAGCAGATCAAGAACATAGACCCTGTGATTTTGTGCAAGAATGTTGACAATATTGTTCCATTCATAGCCGGAAGCATCGGGTTTAAGATCATGAAGAAGAATGACCGGCGATCCGGTAGTTCCTGTCTTTGTATAGAAGATATTGAGGTTCTTCCATTTATAATAACTTTGGCTGTCCGAAGGAAGTTTCTTCTTGGAAACAGCATAGTTATTGAAAAAAGTGTTCGTTCCATAAATTGAAGCTGAACTGAGTCCTAAAAATAAAAATGTTTTAAGCGCTTTCTTGATATTCAAAACAAATACCTCCTGGGTATGATGAACATTAGTTATATGTATCACGTATTATACTCTATAATAATGAGAGCTTCAAGAGAACAATGAATTGCATAAAAAGAGGAATCCCTGAGGTCTCCGATTCACTACGGTCAGCGCATACGTGCCTTGCGGGTGAAAGCGAATGTCCGCTGAGACTAGTTTGTTGCCCACCCTAAAGAGACGAGGGTGATTTCACACTGAGATATAGTAATGTTTCACGTGAAACATCCATGATATGGATTAGGAAAAATTAAACTTCTTAAGGGAGAAAATCTGTAAAAAATGTATCGCAAATATTTTGAAATATATTTTAGTTCTGGGTAGGTTGGGCATTTGAAGATTTTAGAGACAAAAAAGTATAACATAGAGCGCATCGAGTAATGTTTCACGTGAAACATCCATGTACTCGGGCGTAGAACAATATGTATTGAAATAAATTAGGAAGAAATGCTTTTGCAGGTAAAGTGAATATGGTACAGATAAAATCAGATAATGTTTCACGTGAAACATTGTCTGATTTTTGCTAGTAAATAATTATACCACAATATTTAGAATAGATAGGTACGTTGACTGATTTCATTAAAAAGATAGGTTTTAGAATTTATCTCAGTGGGGAGAACCGTTTCTGCAAGGGGTGTGTAATTTAATATTCTGTTTGTCTCAATGGTGGATTACATCCCTCCTTTAAGATAAAAGTTCAGCTGCACAAAGACCCACCGGAGCATTGTTACGCTTGCTTAGAAAACAAGAATGCGCAAGGAATCGATTTGGATTATGTCAGCTTGCGGTGATCCTAATCCCGATTAAACCCTCGCGACAAGAATTAAATCTTGTGCGTGATATTTGGAGAAAAATTCAGCTCAATGTTATCTTTTATATTATTAAACCTAATCTTCTGCATTTTAATTACCTGGGTATTTACATACCATCAAATAAGGTTAATGTAAAATAAAATACATTGTAAAGTTGATTTGTATAGATTTATGTCACTGTTTTACGCCTTGATGCAGGATTTGTTGAGCGTCAGCTGATATTTTAAATCGAATCTCTACGTTCTTCGCAATTCTCGGGCGCCACATACAGCTCTGCGAGTAAAACGAATACCACTGGATTTCTTGTTATCCCCGCCTGTAGGGGAGAAGGCCATCTCACACTGAGATTTAATAATGTTTCACGTGAAACATTGTATGGTATTGGTCAATCTAAGGTGCTATAATTAAAATCTACATTAGAATGAGTAAACTGTATAAGGGGTTTGATAATGGGAAAAATTTATGCCGTTTCAAATCAGAAAGGCGGCGTTGGTAAGTCAACAACAGCAATTAACCTGTCCGCATGCCTTGCTGAATTGAAGAAAAAAGTACTTGTAATTGATATGGATCCGCAGGGAAATACCACCAGCGGCCTTGGAATCAATAAGAATGAGGATATCTATACAATATATGATCTCTTGATTGATGAAGGGACGATTGAAGACTGCGTCTCGGATACTCAGTATGAGAATCTATGGATACTTCCGTCTAATTCTGATCTGGCCGCAGCGGAGATAGACCTAATGAATGTAGAGAACAAGGAATATCTTCTCAGAGACCATATCAAAGGACTGGCAGATGATTATGATTATATTATCATCGACTGTCCGCCGTCTCTTTCATTGCTAACGCTCAATGCATTATGTGCAGCTTCATCAGTCATTATTCCTATTCAGTGTGAATATTACGCTCTGGAAGGACTCTCTCAGATTTTAAAAACAGTTGAGCTCATCCATGAGCGTTTGAATGCTGATTTAAAAGTGGAAGGCATTGTATTTACAATGTTCGACAGCAGAAATAATCTCTCTGCGGATGTAGTTGCAAATGTCAAAGAGAATCTTGATATTCCTCTCTTTGATACCATCATACCGAGAAATGTCAGACTGGCTGAGGCACCGAGCTACGGAATTCCGATCATTGATTATGATAATCGCTCTACAGGTGCTGCAAGTTATCGATATCTCGCCAAAGAATTAATAAAAAGAGAGCAGAACTGATTGATCCGGCAGCCTTAAGAGGAGATAAAGCAAATGGCACCAAAGAGAAAAGGCCTTGGAAGGGGATTGGACGCGCTGATTCCCAATAAAATAAATAATACGTCTGCGGGAAGTGATGAAAAATCATCTAAAAAACCGCAAACAAAAAAAGCAGTCGATATTTCAGCAGATAACGTGGCTGAAAAGACTGAGGATTTGCAGACTCAGGTACAGAGCAATGACTCGGTAATCTCAGAACCTGTTCAGACTGAAACTGTGCAAATTGCTAATAAAACAGAGTCGAAAACAGAAGAAAATACTGACAATAGTTCAGAAAAAGTACTTTCGGTTAAAATATCTTTGGTCGAGCCGAATAGAGAGCAGCCCAGAAAGAAATTCAATGAAGAAGGAATCGATGAGCTTGCGGCCTCCATATCACAGTATGGAGTGATTCAGCCGCTTCTGGTTCAGTGGAAGGATAACTATTATGAAATCATAGCCGGTGAGCGCAGATGGCGTGCGGCTATGAAGGCAGGATTGAAAGAAATCCCTGTAATAGTAAAAGAGTACTCTAATAAGGAAGCGGTTGAAATATCATTAATCGAAAATATTCAGAGGGAAGATCTGAATCCGATAGAGGAAGCATTGGCTTATGAGCGGCTTGTAGAAGAGTTTGAAATGACACAGGAACAGGTCGCTGAGCGCGTGTCTAAGAGCCGTTCCGCTGTGACGAACTCAATGCGTCTTCTCAAGCTCGAAGGTGAAGTAAGAGAAATGGTCATATCCGGAGATATCTCTGAGGGTCATGCAAGAACTCTTCTCTCTCTCCCGACGGCGGAAGCACAGAAACTCATTGCGGACAGAATTGTTAAAGAGAAGCTTTCTGTAAGAGATACAGAAAAACTGGTCAAGAAATTAGTTTCGGATGTAAAGAGGCCTGTTAAGAAGAGAGATTACGAGAAGGAGGCTATTCTCGGAAATCTTTCAGAGCAGTTGAAGGACATCTTCGGAACGAAAGTCTCAATCAGTGAGAATTCAAGACACAGAGGGAAAATTGAAATCGAGTACTATTCGGACGACGAGTTGAATCGGATATTTGAGCTTCTGCAGTCGGTGAAGTGAACATTTGCAGGAAAAAAATGCCTGTAATAAGAAAAAAGTTGAGATTTATTACAGGAAAGATGATAGAATGTTGTGACACGGATCATTAACGGTATTTAGGAGAGGATAAATAATACGTATGAGCAATATTTTTGCATCAATTGGGATCGACCCCGGTATTATCATTATTCTCCTGATGATCATAACGATTGTACTGATCGGTATGGTGGTCTACCTGTATAAGGTCATAAAAAGGCTCGAAGCGAAATACCACCTTTTTATGAAGGGAGAAGACGGACGATCCCTTGAAAAGGGATTCATGAGAAAGTTCAATCAGATCGAGAAGATGAGTGATATTCAGGACAGCCAGGCAGACGAGATGAAGATGATCGAGGCAGTCCAGAACAGAAGTCTTATCAAGTATGGTATCGTGAAGTACGACGCGTTCGAGGATGTCGGAGGAAAGCTCAGTTTTGCGCTTGCTCTTCTTGACAATACTGACACAGGATTCGTACTGAACGCGATCCACAGCAAGGAGAATTGCTTCCTATATATTAAGGAAGTAATGAACGGTGAATCTTATATCATTCTCAGTGATGAGGAAATTCACGCACTCAGACAGGCGAGAAAATACGGTGATGATAAAGCAGTCGACTAAATAAGCGGCTGAAAATCTATAGAAAATTTCTAAGGAGTAATTGAAAATGCTTGATATTAAATTTGTCAGAGAGAATCCGGAAATTGTAAAACAGAATATCAGAAATAAGTTCCAGGACAAGAAGCTGGTCCTCGTTGATGAGGTCCTTGAGCTTGACAAGAGAAATCGTGAGATCAAGGCTGAAGTTGAAGCGCTTCGTGCAAATAGAAACAAAGTCTCCAAAGAAATCGGCAAACTCATGGGCCAGGGCAAGCGTGAGGAAGCTATGGCAATCAAGGAAGAAATCGCTAAGCAGGGTGCGCGCGTTGATGAGCTGACTGAGGAAGAGAAAAAGGTCGAGGAAGAACTCAAGAAGAAAATGATGGTCATCCCGAACATCATTGATCCGTCTGTTCCGATCGGTAAAGATGATTCCGAGAATGTCGAAGTTCAGAGGTACGGCGAGCCGCTGGTCCCGGATTTTGATATCCCGTATCACACAGAAATCATGGAGAAATTCAACGGTATCGATATGGAAGCTGCAGGCCGCGTTGCAGGTAACGGTTTCTACTATCTGATGGGCGACATTGCACGACTTCACTCTGCCGTTATCTCCTACGCAAGAGATTTCATGATCGACCGCGGATTCACATACTGTGTACCGCCTTTCATGATCCGCAGCAATGTTGTCACCGGCGTTATGTCCTTCGAAGAGATGGACGCTATGATGTACAAGATCGAGGGCGAGGATCTCTATCTCATCGGAACATCCGAGCACAGCATGATCGGTAAGTTCATTGACCAGATCATTCCTGAGAATACTCTTCCTCTCACACTGACATCCTACTCTCCGTGCTTCCGCAAGGAGAAAGGTGCTCATGGTATCGAAGAGCGCGGTGTCTACAGAATTCACCAGTTCGAGAAGCAGGAAATGATCGTCGTCTGCAAGCCGGAAGACAGCCCGATGTGGTTCGATAAGCTCTGGCAGAACACAGTCGACCTGTTCCGCACACTTGACATTCCGGTCCGCACACTTGAGTGCTGCTCCGGTGACCTTGCAGATCTGAAGGTCAAATCCGTCGACGTAGAAGCATGGTCTCCGCGTCAGAAGAAATACTTCGAAGTAGGTTCCTGCTCCAACCTCGGAGACGCACAGGCAAGACGCCTTAAGATCCGCGTGAACGGTGAGAACGGTAAAAAGTATCTCGCGCATACTCTGAACAACACAGTCGTTGCTCCGCCGCGTATGCTGATTGCTTTCCTTGAGAATAATCTTCAGGCAGACGGAACCGTACGTATTCCGGAGAAGCTTCGTCCGTACATGGGCGGCAAGGAAGTTCTTGTACCTGTGAAATAAGGGGTAATATTTCATTTGGTTTACATAACATTTGCATTTTATGAGATGACTTGAATTGAATAAATGCTGCAGTCAGGCCAAGGGGACCTGGCTGCAGTAAAATTGATTCAGGTGACATCTCAAAAATAAGGGGTAACATGCATACATACTTAGAATCAGTTGGCTTCAAGAATATCAGAAATCGCCGGGAGATGGACAAGCTCGTGAGCAACACAGTCCTCCACTTCGATGAGAAGTATCTTTTCGAAGATGAGGACGGCCGCCTCATGGGCGAATTTTCACGTGAATACGCGCCGGACATGGGAGTGACGGTGTGCGGCGAATTTGATGACCGGGGGGATTTTCATCCGGACTACTACATTCCGTATTTGCATGCAAATAACATCAGTTCCAACGAAGAAATCACCATCGAGCGTCATGCCGGCAAAGTGTCCTACGCAGGAGCGTGCGATGATGCGAGGTGCGGAGTGACCATCATTTTCTATTTGCTGAACATGGGAGAGTACCGGAGCAGGATCCAACAGCTCGACCCGAATGAAAAGCTGGGTCCGGTCCGCTTCTCCGCGCTTGCCCGCGACGGAAAAGTTCTGCTGCCGGTCCGCAAGGAAGAATGGTGGGTCAAGCAGGCTGAGAAAAAATCTATAGAACACGCCAAGCTGGTGAATGCCGCGCGCATCGGAGACGAGGATGCTATCGAGAGCCTCACGGTCGAGGATATGGATCTGTACACAATGATCCAGCAGAGGATTCCGAATGAGGACGTGTTCTCCATCGTCGATACGACGTTTATGCCGTATGGAATTGAGTGCGATCAGTACAGTATCGTCGGGACGATAAATCGGCTGGAGAAGGTGCGCAATATTTATTCCGGTGAGAATATCTGGAAGATGGAGGTCACGGCTTCCGACATTACATTTGATGTGTGCATTAATGAGTCCAGTCTTATGGGAGAGCCGAAGGAGGGCAGGAGGCTTAGAGCCAATGTGTTGCTGGAGGGGGAAATCTGTTTTACGTAAGGCTTTACTTTTAAATAAGTTCGTGGTAAATTAAATAGGCAATACGTCCGCGTAGCTCAGCAGGATAGAGCGACCGCCTCCTAAGCGGTAGGTCGGAGGTTCGAATCCTCTCGTGGACGTTCGAGGAAAAAAAGTGGATGAGGCATTTCATGCCCCATCCGCTTTTTTTATTCGAAGCCCGTCGGGCTTCGAAAGGTTCGGTCTCGCCTGCCGGCTCGGTCGGCGCTCCGGCTCCGCCGGGTCGTCCACAGGACGACCGCGCCCTCTCGTAGACGCTGAAAATGACCGGAAATCCGTTGAAAAAATGTGATTTCCGGTTTTTTTATGCAAAAAATGACCTATGCCAATTAAACACTGCTTTTTCAAACTGTTGCAAATTCCGTTTTTGCAACAATTTTTCTTTTAGAACTTCCAACCATTCAAATTTTCCTACTGTACAAAAAAATTGAAAAAAAAGCCGATTTTTGGCCGATTTGCAACTCATTTGCAACAGTTACAAAAAAATAAGTTTGAAAATCGGGAATTTCTAAAGGCGGTGGTTGTCGGTTCAATGGGGTTATCGGCAGTTATCGCGCGCCTTCTCTCCCACTTTTACTGAGGATAAATGCTGATAAAAATACAAGAAGGAGGTCTTATGGAGATTCTAATACTAATAATGATAATCACATTCTTCGGTATCATTGTGGTTCCTTTTGTCCTGGAAATACTTTATGTACTCGAGGAAGTGGATTAAAAAATGATGCAGATATATTTATATCAATGGATGAAGGAGGTCAAATGATCAGATCAAGAAGTCCTACAGGATAAATATCAAGAACGTAAACAGAATAATTGTGTTAGCGTCAGGCGGAATTAACCACAGACAGCCAATAAGAATTAGCCAATTTCAGACAAGAAGAACTAGCCAATGCAACAGCCACTCCCTTCTTATTTGTTGATAGCTTTTGTTACTGTCAATGGGTCTCCGGCGGACAATGCGATTGTTTCACAGCCTTTCCCACGATAGCTGTTCCCTTTGATATAAAATACGGTTGCAACATCAAAGATACGGTCAAGAGAGCATAAAAGCGATGAGTCCTCACTGAAAAACTCTCCCCATTTATCCGGACCTGTATTGCTGGTAAAAATCATCGTGTTAGGGCCTTCCTTGTTATAGCGCCTGTCAATGACGTCAAAGAACATCCTTGTGTTCTCTTTACTAAATACACAGCGGCCCATCTCATCAATGATCAGGCAGGATGGCCTGACCAGGCCGCTGATGCAGGAGTCCTCTCGCCCATACTTTCTTGCTTCCGTAAACTTCTGGTTAAGTTCCGTTGCTTTCAGAAAATATGACTTCATCCCTTTTTGGCAGCATGCCCGTCCATAAGCCATTGCCAGGTGTGTTTTCCCGACTCCCTGGGGACCGATAAACGCAAGGTTCTTGTGTGCATATAATGCTGACAGGGTGGGAAGGCTTTTCAATACTTCTTTCTGCTTGCCATGGAACAATGCAAAATCAAAGTTATCGAAGGATTTCGGATTGCTCAGGGGCAGTCTGCTGGAGTTGAGCAGCGTTGAAACGATGCGCTCCTCTTTTTTCTCTTTCAGATGACTGAATACCTTAAGCACTGCCTGCAGCTGATTGTCACTCAGATCCTGATCAGCAGCGAACTGCGCCATCTCCTGTTCATCAAAATCCACATCCAGGTAATTCGCAGCAATCCCGATCTGTCGGAAGATAGACTCATTCATTCCACAGGCCCTCCTCAAAGTTGAAGCGGGCGAATCCAGAATCATGAGTTGGAAGTCCTAACTGCTGTATCTGGATCCGCACAGGAGCCGTTGGATGTTCTTCAGGCTGTGAGACAGCGTACTGGTCTTTGCAGTAGCTGTCCTTCCTGCCCCATGTCACATCGTGGGTCGTCAGAATCTTTGTCATTTGAAGGTCATAAATGTAGAGAACATATCCGTCACGGCTTACGCGGCAGGTCTTCTCTGTATACCAGTACGGGACCCCGAACCGGCGCCCTTCATAATTCACAAATCCGTCAAAGGATATCTTTCTTTCAGGACAAAGGTAATAGGACAGTTCGATGGTATTCTCCAGCCTTGAAGCTTTCTTCATGCAGATATCAGAATGCTTGTCATTAGGAACACAGTCAACTGCCCGGTGATAGACAGCATTCTGCTGGTCACACCATCGGATGGCTTCATAGTTCAGGTCCGTTAATTCATGATAAATACGTCCTGGCAGGAAATTGTCTTTCACAAAGCGTATGAGTCGTTCGATCGGTTATCCGAATGTTCGGATAACCGATCTTATCCGCAGTTTTTTATTATCCGCACATTTCCGGAAATTGCAGTTGTTATGCGGGTGATCCGATAAAAATGTGCGGATAATCAGGTTACAGCAATCCGAACTTCCTTTTGATTTCGTCGGTATTGCCAATCCACTCTTTTTTTGCAGGTTCCTGTTGGATCCCTTTTTTCATACTTTCCTGCATTTGCTCTTTGGACGGTTTGGCATAATGGGTCCTCGTTGTTTCTATATCTGAATGTCCCAAAAGGGCCGCTACCTGCTCCATTGGTACACCGTCCTGGTATAAACCGCATGCACGCGTGCGGCGCATCATGTGTGGATAAACAGAATCCGGCAGGTTCGGGTTGGTCGCTTTAGTGATCTTCCCGTATTTATGCAGGATCCTTTCAACGTTCCTTACAGACATGGGCTGTGTTTCCCCGTGGATGACCGTGTAAATCAATGGGCGTTCCGGGTCAAAAGGGCCCGTGTGATAGGCGGCAATATAAGCTTTCAGGTGTTCTGATGCCTTTTCGGAAGGAACAATACATCTTTCTTTCCGGCCCTTTCCATGTATGGCAATAGAAGGAGCGGCATCCCCCATCATGACATCTCCGAGACGAATGCTTACGAGCTCTTCAACACGGATCGCCGTATCATAAAGCAGTATCAGGATGAAACGATCACGATTCCCTTTGTACGTGTGGGCAGGGCTGTCCAGGAATGCCGCAAGATCTGCGGCATCAATAACCGGACGCTGTACTTTTGGAACGGAAGCCGGTGGGATCCTCTCTGCAATCAGGTATATCGGAATTATCGAGGCATCCCCATCCGATACGTATTCAAGATATGACCTGATTGCTGCGATGCGGCAGTTTATCGTACTGGCACCATGCCCAAGGGTGTCCGCCATGTACTGTTTGTACTCCAAAAGCAGCTGGTATGTACAGTGAACAAAGGTGAATGACAGCGGTGAGATCATCCTTACATCCGAAACATAGTCATAGAACCTGGACAGACCGGTCTTGTACTGCTTGACTGTATGCCTGCTGCGACATGCCTGCTTGGGAAGAAATGTTTCCAGAAAGTCATAAGTCTTTGAAAAAAACAGCTTTTCAAAAGCTATGTCCGCTCCGATCTTACTCATAATCCACCTCCGGAATAACTGCCTGGGAAGTCTTATCCGCAGAACGGATAGACTCGAACAGCTTTTCTGAAGTGTGATAATAGTAGTAGATCTCCTGGACAGACTTATGTCCTACAAACCGGGCCAGGTAAGGGAGCATCCTTTCCACATCTGTTCCCTGCCGTGTCCACAGGTTTATACGGTCAGTTATGAAACTGAAGCGCAGGTCATGTACTGTCGGTTTATTGTTGCATTCTTTTGAAAACGCCGTCCTGTTCCAAAAACGGTTAAAGGCTGCATCAACAGTTGTGTTCGGAAGTGGTTTTGACGGATCTCTTCCGGGGAAAAACCATTTCGGTTGTCCGCCGAGCAGCGCACAAATATATCTATAATACTCCTGGCACAGGAAGCTCAATTCTTCGCCCATGTAAACAAGACGGTCTTTATGCCCTTTTGCGTCCAGGATGGTAAGGATTCCCTGTGCGACATCCACGTTTTCGGCGGCTATCCCGCAGGCTTCGGAATTCCGCAGCCCACAGCAATAGATCATCCGGAATAGGACTTTGTACTCATCCGCGATCCTCTGCGCGTAAGGAGCGGCTGTTCTCGGAACATAAGAATCTACCTCGTGAAAAAAGCCTGACCGCTCCCCGTCTGTGAATAAATGTGGCAGCACGGTTTCCGCTTTCATACAGCTCTTGGGCAGGTAGACTGGGATTCCCATGGACATCATGTAAAGAGAAAGCTGCCTTACCACAGAGAGCCGTTTATTATGATTGGAGATCCCTTCGGAAGCGGATTGTTCACACCAGCCGGCGAGGAATTCTTTTGAGTAAGCAGGCGTTGACAGACCATTATTAACGCAATAATTATCGAATCGCAGGAGGATTGCCTCTTCAGTACGATAGTCATAACCCACAGACCGTTTTTCCATTATCATACCGGATATATGATCTGACAGCACGCTTTTGAAGGTGGTGGGAGATGTTTCCTTCATCGGCCGAACCTCCCTTCCATCCGTATGGAACGCTCTCCCAGATCCATGCAGCAAAGCTTCATGCGGCTTTCGTCAAGGGAAAGGTATTTGTGGACATTGGCCCGATCCCGGTGTCCGAGCATTTCCTTTACTTCATCCGGAGCAGCCCCTCCCTGAAGCTTGTTTGTGGCGAAAGTCTTCCTTGTCACATGGAACCCGGACCCTTCGACACTGCGTTCCGGAAGAGCCTTCTCCAGTGCTGCAGTACAGGCAAACGTTGTTTCGAGTTCACAATAAGGCGCCCTGGATCTCAAAAACACCCTGGGGTTGGACGAAACAGGCCGTTCCCTGACAATGTACCTGTAAAGGGCATTCGCTACATCAGACGGCATGGGAAGATACAGTTCATAGCCTGTCTTTTCCTGTACGAAGCGAATGGATACATCCTCCCAGTTGATATCGCCGATGACAAGGTTAATGATATCAATCCCACGCAGTCCCATGTACAGCCCGAGCTGGAGTATCGCCTTATGCCGCAGGGAAATATCATCATTATCTGATTCGAACAGGCTCCGGAGGTGATCCTGCTCCTGTCCGGAAAGGACAATGACAAGGGTCTCTCTGGGAGCGTTGACTCTTGGAAGGGCGAGAAATAAAAACGGATTGCTGAGGGCATTCCGATCTGCCAGAAACAACAGGAACCTGCGTATCCTGGAATTATAAGCATTTTTCCCGGCAGGAGTCTTGTGCTTGTCCGTCAGGTTGAATTGTTTTATATGAAGGCTCGTTACCTGTGAAAACGAATTTATACCGACCCGGTCAAGAAAGAAGCAGAACCTGCAGCAACTGCTGCACATCATGCTGATCGTGTTGCGTGCCATGTTTTCTGCTTTCTTCTCATTCAGGAATTCCGTGACATAACCCGAGCACCATCCGGGAAGTTTCTGCAGGGCGGTCGTCCTTGTAGAGAACACTGCCTTCAAATCGATGGGAATTCCCATT
The DNA here is from genome assembly GCA_045112915.1 of Lachnospiraceae bacterium. Lineage (GTDB taxonomy): Bacteria > Bacillota > Clostridia > Lachnospirales > Lachnospiraceae > Chordicoccus. The sequence goes on along the minus strand of JBGUIK010000044.1, from coordinate 44,157 downwards.
GCTGCATGGCCGACCATGATCAGTATGCGGCGTATACCAGATGATTCAGTAGCGGATATTTGAGGCTTTAGGGATTCCGCCCACAGGATGCCGTGTTGGGGCATGTATTTCAACGAATTAACATCCATAAAAAGGTAAAACAGATTTACTGCCTGACGAATGGATGTAAGGCATCCGTTGCCATACCCATTTTTCCTATGGAGCTCGAATACTGTGTCTCCGGCGGCCAGGTAAGCCCCCAGCGAAAATACGTTATCAGCGTTATCCTGTTCCGCTCTCCAGCGCCTGATAATATCGGGGGACACGGAGTCCCAAAATCGGATCTTCCGCATGGCGATTCCTGTTACGAACAGCGTATATCCATATGTGGCCTGACCTCTCTCATAAAGGAAACAAAGCAGGGAATTAAGCCTTGAATGCATCAGGGATTTCACATGATACGTGCGGTTTTCAAGTATATCGCAGTACCTGAACAACACGTCATATGAAATATCAGATATTTCAAGACATCCAGACTTCTGGAAATAAAATAAGATATCACACAGTTGATACCTATAATCCTTGAGGGTAGTCGGGGACAAAGTACTATTTGTCGTAATGAAGTCATCAATGAGCTGCTTGAAGCATTCCTGCAGGCTATGAAACCTGGTTTTTTCAGGATTAAGGTTATCATGCTGTACCTCTCCGGTCTGGTAAACTTCATCAAGTTTACGCAAAGCGGCTCTGTATAGTGCAAACGGTGTGTTACCCAGACGGTCGCTTTGCTGATCCAGCCAGGCGAAAGCGAACTTCGAAGAAAAGGATACGCCTTCCCGGTTTAATGCATCGCCTAATGAATTGTAGCAGGATGTGTAAGCCCTTAATGTATCTTTTCCACGTCCTACAGCGGCAAGATAATCGATAACAATGCCTGTGTTTGTCTGATACTGTTGCTGCATAAGAGGTCCTCCTTTCAATAAGATAACCTCATTATGCTGTATAAAAACCTGATTATCCGCACATTTTCATCGGATCGTCCGCATAATAACAGCATTCTCTGGAAATGTGCGGATAATAAAAAACTGCGGATAAGATCGGTTATCCGAATGTTCGGATAACCGATCGAGAACAGCGTAGGATTCGTGAAGAAAAATTTCTTCAGTGCCAGGAAGATTACCTGTATCGATGACGTGTGGCGTTCCTTGCCTGGCTGGCTGAACCGGAAGAACAAGCGCATCCACAGGACGACCCTGCACATACCGGCTTCCGTGTTCCGCGACATTGAGCAGAGTGCCCTGAAACCGATGCTGCCGTCCGTGTACGAGACTTCACCGAACAGCTTTACTTCCTTTGAGCTGCGCGGGACGCCTTATGTACTGTATAAATCCTGCCGGTACTCCGTACCCCGTGATTACGCCTACAGCATTGTGAAATATAAGATCACAACCGGCAAGATCAACATTTACGACGAGAACCTGAACTTCCTCTGCGCACACCTTCTCAGTGAGCGGAAAGGGAGCTATAACCAGCTTCCCGAGCACAGGAAAGGCGAAAACGGCGACTGGATCGATATCATGGAGCGTCTCCGCAGTCAGTGGAACTGCTATGACTTCCAGCACTTCATCAACGGCGTTAAGAAAGAGAATCCGCGCCATATATCCAAACAGCTGGGCGCGATCGAGCAGTTCCTGAATGCTGAGAATCCGGACAAATCCCTTGTGGCGGAAGTCATGAAGATCTGCTGCAAGAACTTACGCTATCAGTTCTCCCAGTTCAAGGTAGTGTATGAATACACCAAGGCTGGAAGGAGCCTGGCCGGCACAGAAGGGATCAAGGCAGCCATGAAGGCCAATCCGGTCGATTACAGGCAGCTCAGCGCCTATGATAAAGCCTTCGCCGACAGAGTGGCCAGTACCAGGGAGGGGGCGGGAGCATGAACCGTGAAATTCTCAAAAGCATGGATACGGATCGCATTCCTGTAGAACGGTTGATTTCCCTGCTGCAGACTTTTACACTCAAGCACGCAGCCAGGGCACTACCGGATCTTCTCGAAACAGCAGATGCCCAGAATGCGACCAACCGCCAGTTCCTTCTCTCTATCCTGGAGACAGAGGTAAAAGGCCGGAATGAACGCCGCCGGAAAAGGAACTACTCGGCAGCTCACTTTCCTCCAAACATCCGACCACTTGAGGAGTTCGATCCGGAGGAACTTGAATCCGGCATCACACAGGCTCAGGTGGACAGGCTGAAAGAGCTTTCATGGTTGGACAATGGGGGTAACCTTGTATTCGCCGGGCCGCCCGGCCTTGGCAAGACCATGGTGGCTGTGGGGCTCGGGCTCCATGCCATCAACAGCGGGTATACTGTCTGCTTCGAAAAGATGGTGAACCTCGTAAAGATCCTTGACACAGCAGAGACGGAGCGTGCCGCAGGGTTCCGACTGAGGAATTTGAAGAAGGCACAGCTCCTCATCATCGACGAGATCGGATATACTCCGATCACCCGCAGCCAGGCCAACCGGTTCTTTACCTTCATCAGTGATACCTACGAAACCTCCTCCCTCATCTTCACGACCAACAAGGAGATCATGGACTGGGCAGAAATGATGGGAGATCCTGTACTTACAACAGCCATGCTGGACCGGATTCTCCACCATGCGAACTGTTACTCATTCAAGGGAGAATCTTACCGGCTTAAGCACCCGGATGTTTTCAGTTGACAAAGTACCTGCCGGCATAGCCGACTACCTGACAGGGATGTAAAGAACTCCCTACAAGGTAATGTAAAGAACTGCTTACCATACAATGTAAAAATCTTCTTACCGTACAGTGTAAAAAACTGCTTACCGTAGGATGTAAAAAACTCATTACCTAACGATGTAAAAAAGTGCTTGACGTTTGCATTTCACAGCCTCCGTCATTCCAGTATTACCTACAAACTGAAGCTGAACGGCGGGGATGTGAAGTCTGTCCAGGGCGACTCCGGCCATGCACAGGCAAAGATGGTGACGGATCAGTATTCGCACATTCTGGACGAAGACCGGCGGACAAATGCACAACGATTTGAAGAAGCGTTTTATTCCGGAAAAGGACGTTCTTCCCGCACAGACACCTGCCGCAAATGAAGGCACAGGCGGTGATGCTGCGGCATTGATGAAGTTGCTGACAAACCCGGAGACGGCCAGTCTTTTGAGGGCGCTAGTCAATGCGATGGGAAGTGAAGGAAATAAATAGAGCTTAGATAGGATTATTAAATCGCAAGCGGGTTGCTTGTCAGGGATACTACTGATAGCAGTCCGCTTGTCTTTTATACTTGTGAAAATATTATACTGGCCGAAACGAAAAGTATCTTAGGTGTTAAACACTGGTTGAAAGGGATTGTACTATATAATTGATTGCTGGAAGGCTATGGGCAAAATAGGGAACCCCTTTTTTTTGGCAGTATTTTTTCAGTTCCTCCGTTTCTTGTGTGACATCTATGTTTTTCATACTTCCTGCAATTGCACCATCCAAGTATTCGGAATTAGCATCACATAGGTAGGTTAAATCAGATGATGTCATTCCTAATCGCTCAAGGATCTGTTTATTTACCATGAGTGGTCCAGAAAGAATGCATGAAATATTACCAGCAATCTTATCTACAATTTTCATACATTCCTCCGTCGGAATGATGTGTCGTGGGAATAAAGGTCTAATTAAAACTATAGACGGAATCCCATTTCTATATAGTGTTGATGCGAACTCTAATCTTTCTTCCGGGGCAGGGACAATACTTAAATCTTCAGAAATGGCAGCACTTTCTAACCCTATGATTGATATACCTACGAATAGAAATTTCTCCCTTTTTCGCATTTTCTGCTGTAAAGACTGAAGGCGACTTATTTGATGCTGATTAAACACATTTCTTGTAATAATCATTAAATTACATTCATATTGGGAGAATAGCTGCTCACATAATAGCAGGCCATTATCAACATTTACAAAATTCTCTTTTTTTTGCGAGACGTAGACAATATCAAACTGTGTATCGCTCAGAGAATCAACAATTTGCTTTATCGTTCTGGGAATATCAGGTTGATCAATCTCAAAACTAAAGCAATGCTTGCAATTATATGGACAATGTCCATCAAAAGATACAAATGCTCTTTTTCTAATTTCCATTTTTGGACTCTCCCCTTGCAATTTGAATTATTGAACACATATTACCATGATAATCATATTCTAGTGTTCTTTCGATAAATTGAATTATTTTTTCCATTTTCTGGTAGATGAGGTTTATTTCTGATTTCCGAAAAGCAAAATTAGGATATTCTTTGCTATATCTAACAAAATCTAATGATAAAGCTCCAATATATTCTTCGTGAATTCCATCGCGAAATCGCATAGCAGCAATTGCATATGTACGTCTTACTCCATCGTTCCCACTTGGTAATTCGTTTTCTGCCCATCTGAAATCTTGATCATCCGGTTCGGTGCCAATTAATGCAATTCGCTCATCACCTAATACTTCTTCGATGTGATTATCTGTGGTTAGTTTGAAGATGTGAGATGGTATTAGGGAAAAGCCAGCCTGAGCCATTATAAACTCAGTAGAAAAATAGTTGTTATTAAGCCAACCGATTACACCATAATTAAGTTGTTTGGAGTCGTCTTTTTTTCCGCCACTTTGTCGACGCTTCGTTTCCATAATAGTATAGCGTTTATTTTCATTATTATTGAAAACTACAACATGATACTCCAACACTAGTGCCTCTGCCAAAATACTTTGCAAGTCCTTTATGGTATCTGATATCGTTTCTTCAAAGTATTTCTGAAGAGAATCTTTTTCTCCGAATTCTTTTATCTTACTTATAGTACCTTCATCTAACTTTTGTCCGCTGGATTGTCTTCCAGCAGCAAAGAGTTCGTTACTCATTATTAATTATCCTCTTCTTGTTCAGAGATATGAAGTGGTCGGCAGCCTAAATCATTTAACAATAAATACTGTTTCTGAGTATATTTTTTTTCGTACATATCAGCATAACTAAACGTCAATATATAATGAGCCGGATTCCCTGTATATGTTTTTTGATTGAATACAATATAAAACGTAGAAGAATCATTATTTAAACTAAAACTTGTTAGTTCATAGCTTGGCTCGTTGTTAATGCTAACCTCTGCGTAAATATCTGGCAATCCTTTTTTTTCAATATTATTAAGTTTATCCTCTGTTAAATTCACTTTATAAAGAGTAGGTGAAATATTAACGGCAGCACCTAAACCAATATTTTTAATTCTAAGTACTGAAAATACATCTGAATACTGCGTTTGTTGAAGATAAGATAGATAGTAATACTCAGGGTCTATTGTTATATTTCGATTAGAGATAGAACAGTTGTAAAATAATCCGTCATTATTATCTAGTATAGTTTTATCATACCCACTGAACAGACTTGAATATAATAAGGGTTTTGCAGATAAAATGGCTTGTTGATGAATAGTTTCTTGAGAACTTTCAATTGTTTTGACAACTCCCCAACAGGCTAAAAGCATACCGGCAAGACTACCAACAAATGAAAGCCAATCCCATGTACCATCGCTATTAAATATAAGAAAGCCACAATTAGGGAGTACTTCGAAAACAATGACACAAAAAATGAATAACAGAATAAAACCGAGGATTAGTCGCCACATAACTCGTTTTGATAAAGGTTTTTCTTGCTTTGATACAGGTTTTTCTTGCTTTCCCTTGTTTTTCTTTATGCACATATGAGTATCCTCTATAGCAATAATACCAACTTATATATTTATAATAACTTATACTTATGAAAATAATCAATTATTATTTCATCGTAATTATGTATTCCCATGAATTATAAAGAAATTCCAGCATGCACCCCTCCAAATACTTTTTGTTCCGTTTTGCAAAATGACAGCAAACCTTTTTTCTGCCTATGCCAAAACCAGAATAAACAAAATAACAACCTGTACCTACTATAATATACAAGTCGAAGAAAAGATGCTCGTGGCGCTTTTTTGAACTAGGAGACGGAAATCAGAAGCAACCTGTTCACAAAAACGAAAGGAAATTAAGATGCATAAAAGCGAAGATTACATAATCCATGGAATCTTGTTATAATAGATAAAAGAGTATTGTCTAAAAAAGGCATATAAGAACGGCATTCAGACTGAGAAAATATGGCTTGGAAAAAAGCAATGCTTGACTGTATGGCTTTGCTACTGTGGGCCGTTTTTCTAAAAGAATGCACATCTTAAGTCAACTTGTTCCGAGATCCGTGACAAGAAGAGCAGCGGTCAAGCTGAACAATTAGATATTGACGCTCCACATGGATACATGTGGGTTTTTCTTGGTCAGGAAGCCCGACCGAAAAACCATCGATTTTTGAGAATTTCAGCAGAGATGGATATCGTCTAAAAAGGCGTGTGCTGGAAAACGCCGCATAGATGATTTTTAGATAAATCTAAAAATCATCTAATATAAGCTCCTCTTTTCTAACGAACTCAGACGATCTTGAACGAGCACCACGCGACTCGAACCCTTCGTTTTTTATTGATTTTACTGGGATTTCTGAACAGAAACGAACAGACTAAGTCTAAAACAGAAAACAAAGCATGGTTCTCCTAAGCGGTAGGTCGGAGGTTCGAATCCTCTCGTGGACGTTTAGATCTTATTTTTCCGGATAGCCCGTCGGGCTTCGAAAGGTTCGGTCTCCGCTTCGCTCCGGTCGGCGCGAAACGTGCGTCCACTGGACGCACCGCGCCCTCTCGTGGACGTTCAGATCTTATTTATCCAGATAGCCTGTCGGGCTTTGAATGGTTCGGTCACGCCTGCGGATGGATGAATACACACATCGTGAAATGATGGCTCAGGGCGGTTATGATGTGGCGGTGGATGTGAAGTTCACGGTTGCGAAGATTGGTGAAATGCAGCATGTGGTGATGAAAGGTGTGCCGAAGAAAGAAATCCAGACCACCCCGAAGAACGATGATGATTATACCCCGATGATACGGCTACTGATTCTCGGCTTTTACGGAGGAATGTAGGGTATCTCCTAGTTCCTACAGAATAAATGAAAATCAGAATCAGGAGCAATAATGGATTTATTATGGTTAAAGGCACAGATAATATAAAGTTCTTGGTTTCGACCGGGGGCTGTTCTAATAGTCTCCCAATATAACGCAAGAGAGCCGGATTTCTCCGACTCTCTTAAGTATGCATCCGCAAACACATACCCCAATTAGTATTAAAAAGAATACCATAATCAACGTAAAAAAGCAAGGGTTACAGGAAATTTTTCAATGTCGCCATGCGAGATGGCCAGTCTGGATGAAGAACAATGGATGCAATTCTGGGATTAACAGAAGAGCGATAGTTATTAGTGATTCTCTCGAACTCACGAATAAAAGCCTTTATTTCTGTTTTAGGTACTTTCAATAAATGAAGGTAATAACTCATGAGAATAATGTAATCCCCAATAGTCTTGAAATTCACATATGGAAGTCCGATATCCAGAATCAAGCATTGTTTCATGGCGTGAGTAGGATCGATATTGCGAAAGCGTGTATCGAATATTACTGCATTATGGGCAATTGCATTTCGAAGATCCTTTAATGTATAGATGTATTTGTATATCAATTCTCTGTTTGTGTCAGGCGAGGTGTTTAATCCTAATCGTTTGGAAATATCGTCACGAACATCATATGTCAGGCAGGAAAGCAGATTTCCAAAATCACCCATTGTCATTATTTCAAACAATGCCCAGAGCGGTACTTCAGCATATCCGGCACTGTTGTAAAAGTGAGCGATTTTTGGATTGTTCTTTCTATATGCGTTTGCAAGGCTTGCCTGGATAGAATTCTGCAAATTCAGCTTATTTTGCTGCAACCTTCTTTTCTGTTCGGTAGTTGCAGAGACTGGGGCAAGATGATAACTGCTCACAACCCGGTCAAACATATCCTTGATAGACTCCGAATTTGAATTAACAAGGATACTTTCCAGTGCAATATTCTTTAGCGCTGTCTCGATAAACATCATTTTTCCATATAACAGCGACTTTAGATTTGAATCATATTGAATGGTAGCGTATACTTCGTCATAAGAGGTAAACGGAAGTCGCCGAGCTGCATTTCCGAAAAAACGATATCCTTTATAGCCGTGGTAATAGCCGGTATTAATTAATTGTCTTTTTTGTTTTCCACCACTGATGGCGATACCACTATCTCTTAAATGCCGCATCAGGGCATCTGTTTTTTTATAACTCATAGAAATCTCCTGAGAATAATTGTAAGTGCATTATAAATCAATTTAATGTGAAAAACAAGAATGCTCAACGATTGCCTAAATTCTGGAATGGCAGAAAATCTAGGATATACTGTTAATGTTATAACTGAAAAGCATTTCAAAAGCATATAGCCATTATTTTAAAGTAATCTCTGGGTAGTATTCGAGAATATGCAGGAGCTGATTTATCGGTCAGGAGACAGATCCTGTACAGAAAATAAGGAGAAATGTGAAAAGATGGCCGAATGAATGGGAAGCCTCGCGCTTAGCAAGAAAAGACTGATGAGTATAACTGGCAGAGATGGGAGAAACAGGGTCTGCCACTTAAGAAGAAGCAACAGAATATGGATTTTTCATAAGCGTCAGTTATTTTGGGAAATGCCCAAGATTACAGACGCTCTTTTTATGAAAGACAGGGGTTTAATTATGAGGAATCTGTTCAGTTCCTTAAGGAGCTTTTACTACGAGGGAAGCTGCTGAGGCTTATGGAATATGGTTGAATCGTTCCTACAAGGCCTGCTGTCCTTTTTATAATGATAAGAATCCGAGTAGGAAGCTTTCGGAAAATGCATGGACAATAGATTGTACGTCGAGGTCGGTGTGGTCTATGCACCGGATGGTGTCATGGAACCCAAATATCTCAGGCTTTCCCCGACAGGTGAGAAGTACATGATCGACCGGGTCTACCGCCGTCAGAGGTCAGCGAGCCGCAAGGCGGGCGGCTGCGGGATCTGTTATTTCGTGAGGGTCAAGGGGCAGGACGCAAGGCTGTTCTATGAGGATTCACCGGACGCCTGTCGATGGTTCGTGGAGAGCAAATATCCTGTGTAAGAATGCAGGGTTGGGATATGGGCAGTGAGGAGCATTTGAAAATGGAGTTCTGCTCCGGAAAGGGATTGGAAATGTTGTATTTTACAAATGAGATCATGAAACAGCGGGTCTCCGGACTCGGGGAGGAACACAGGAAGCTGTACAAATTCTTTTCGGATTACTATCGTGAACTGAACACAGCCCCGCTGATCGAGGACATGGTGCTCGAGATGCGTGCGTCATCAAAGGAAAAGGTGTACAGCCTCCTCTCCGACCTTGCCGCCGCCGGATGCCTGACGGCCTGGGACGGTGAGAAGCGCATGCGCCCTTCGCTGAGCCCGGAGGAGGCCGCCATGTGGTGCGGTGATGACAGCGCGAGCGTGAATGAGCGGATGTGCCTCATAAGGCGGGCCGTCACCGTGTTCTATTTCATGAAGGGCGGTGCTGTGCCGGCATTCAGCGACTTCATGAAGCCATACCGGGATTCGTCCCTGTACCTGCTCATCCGTGAACAGGCGGAGCCGTATTTCTACAGCTGCGTCAGGATCGTAAAGGATGAGAATTGCGGAACAGCAGCGGACACGGTACGTACGGCATCATGGGTGTGAGGAGGATTTGCAAATAAGGACAGCACGCAGCTCAGGTTTTGGAACGAAGGACCAGCAATACATGGACTGCAGGGATACAGGCATTTGCCTGCAGGAAATGCCGGACGTGAAGAACCAGGCAGCGCCCATTGTGAGGGGAAGGAACATCAGGATCCGTTCAGGAATCCTGGATGGTCGGGGCATGAAGGAGCTGCGCTGCAAAAAAGGAGGTCATAGGTTGAACAGGGAAAGACGCGACCTCCTCACGGCTTGCAGGATACACGGGCTGGACAGCGGACGCCTTCACAGGAGGGCGAAGATGATGCTCGGGTTCAGGCATAAGCGGGAAGCCTACAAGGGGATGTACGACAGGAAGGAACGGATGGCCGGACGGGGAAGGATGGCACAGGAGCTCAGGAAGGCGCTGTACTGTATCCATAACCTGGAGGTCGAGGACATGGAGGCGCTGACGGGGGCATTTGCCGTCCTCAGCGGGTCCGGGATGCTGGACGATATCATAGAGGAGGCCATCGATACGGCCGTCAGCAGGTTCGTCGTCGGTGAGAAGTACTACCGGCCGATCCTCGACATGAGGTATGACGGGCACGGCGGAGACCTGTGGATGGTCATCGAGAAACGGATCAATATAGAGCACTCCCAGACGGCGGAACGCCATAAGGAGGCCGTCCTTGCCGTGGGGCTCGCCTTTTTTACGGAGGTCTACGAGTTCTGTGTCAGGCGGCTGCTCATGGAAGAAGATAAGGAGGAACGGACCGCATTGAAAAAGCATAGGGTGAAAAAGGTAAAGGGAATCAAAGTCGTCACAAAGGTACAGGGCAGGACGGACCGGGCGATCATGCCGCGGCCGGCGGTGTTCAATATGAAGACGAAGTATGACCGGGGACGCGAGAAGTGGCAAGCCCGGAAGGAGATCGATGAACAGTACTGATGGATTTCAGGAGGGAGAGTTATGTCGGTATGGAACCCCTGGCACGGGTGCACGCGGCTTGGCAGTGGCTGCAAGGGATGCGTTGTTTTCCGGGTGGACGCCGCGCATGGGAGGAACACGGAACTGGTGCGGAAGACGAGGGCATTCGACCTGCCTGTCAGGAAAAATCGGAACAGTGAATACAAGCTCCGCCCGGAGGACGGGCTGGTCGAGACATGCTGCACGTCGGACTTTTTCCATCCGGATGCCGATCCCTGGAGGAAAGAAGCATGGGAGATGATGAAGGCAAGGCCGGACCTGACCTTCTTCATCACCACAAAAAGGCCGGAGAGGTTCCATGTCAGCCTTCCGGAAGACTGGGGCCGTGGCTATGGGAACGTCGTGATTGGCTGCAGCTGCGAGAGCCAGTACACGGCGGATCGGAGGCTGCCGGTATTCCTCAGGCTGCCTGTCTGCCATAAGCGGATCGTCCTTGAACCGATGCTGCAGGCAATCAATATCGAGAGATATTTGGAGAAATATTCTGCAGAGATCGAGGAGGTCTCCTGCGGAGGCGAGACCGGGGAAGATGCACGGGAACTCGACTATGCGTGGATCATCGGGATGCACCTGCAGTGCGTGAAGTATGACGTGCCGTTCCGGTTCCGGAGGACCGGGACGCATTTCCGTCGCAGGGGGAAGCTTTACACGATAGAGAAAGAGGAGCAGGAGCTGCAGGCGGCGATGGCCAGGATCGATTACAGGGTATGAGAGTTTGATAAAGAGGAGATCGTTTGAATGAATAACAGGAGGGCTTTGACAGGCAGACAGGAAATCTGCACAGATGTATTGTCAGATACCAGAGGGAGCACGGCTTTTCGCCGAGCGTCAGGGACCTGTGTGAGATGACAGGGGTGAGATCAACGTCTATGGTGCATGCGCAGCTGAAGGTGCTGGAAGAGAGCGGGTATGTAGAGAGGATGAGGGAGTGTCCGAGGGCGCTCTGTGTAAAGGCGAAGGTGTGACTGGTGCGGAAAGGGCTGCATTTGCAGGATCCGTACCAGTAAGGAAAGCGTCTGGCCGTGGGCTCTGATGAGAGGTGGAACGTAGTTATGGCAAGTTGGGATAATCCGGGGGTTCCGTATATGGGCCGGACCCTCGTATGCGTTGAGGATCTGGGAGAGGATGTGTCCGGCGATGAAGAGATAGAATATGAGGCCTGTGAGATGTGCCACAATGAAAGAATGGAATATAAGCATATTTGATAAAAAGACTGCATGTGCTCTTCAGAGGAGATTACATGCAGTTTTTATGATTCTCCGTATCTTTTTTCTGAAAAGTCAACCGTTATTAAAATGAGTAACTAAGTTTTTCGGCATTTCAAAAATATCCTTCAAAAAATGAGGTCACAGATGAAATAACCTGGCCTGTGATAAATTTATGACAACGAAATAGATCGTGATTCATAAAAGGAGGGAGACTGTATGAACAGCTATACAGCTTTTGCCAGGTTTTCAAAAGTTTTTTCCGAGGATGAAATGGCGAGACTTCAGAGCTGTACCAGTGATGAGATAGGTACTTACATTCGAGTCGACGTCCATGGTCTTACGAAGATCGCAGCCAAACGTTTCATTAACAATATTATAAATATTGTACGCGAAGCATTCGGGCTTCTCATTGTACATGGATTCCACCATGGTTCATCAATCAAGACAATGATTCGTACAGAGTTTAAAAATCCAAAAATCCTGGGAATGTTTGAAGCACCGAGCAATCCTGGTGTGACATACCTTGTGCTTATGCCGGCTTACATGGCATAAAGGTTTTTGGCGAACAGAGATCCGGTCAGTATATAAAGTATTTGATACTGACCGAATCTGAAGCCGGGGAAAAGTGAAAAATTAGGCGAATTGTCTCAATAAAGTTGAATTTGCAGTTACTTGTAAATATAATAAAAGGAAATTGTGATTCTATACACGAGTGGGGGCTATTATGAAAAAGTTGATTCAAAGTTTAAATTGGGCGTATGAGATTCTTTTGACAATGATTATGATTATATCTGTCACGTCAGGGATCATGCAGGTGACGGTTGATACTGTTTATGCAGATGAAAGTACAGTAGAAGTAACTGACGAAAAAGAGTATCTCAAGGCGGACGAGCTGCCTTATGATACAGATTACGTTCTTGTAATTGATAAGAGTGGAAGTTTGTGGGTTCAGGAATACAACGGTGAAGTCGGTGTTCTCCAGAAAATCCGCAATTCTGCCACTCAGGCATTTCTTCGTGTGGCGGCAGGTACCAATAATCGGGTAGCGGTTGTATACTTTGATAAAGACGCCCAGGAAGAGTTGGGACAAGGACTGACATCGGTTAAGTCCAAGGCCGACAGTGATGAAATTTTGGGAAAATTGAATCATTATGTCCTGCCGAAAACAGAAAATAATAAGGACGGAATAGAAATAACGGAAGCGAACGCTTCGACAAATATTGCAGCCGGTCTTGAATGCGCATGTAATATATTGGAAACACAGGGTAGCCCTGAACGAAAGAAATGTATAATTTTATTTAGTGACGGGTTTAACGATTTAAAGTCCGATAGTAATGAAAAGAAAGAAACGTTCAGAAAAAAAACAAAAGATGCAATTTTCGGAACGGAGATCGAAGGCACATCAGGAGAACGACGGGATGATGGTCTTACTACAAGAATCAGAAAAAATAAGTATGAACTGTACTGTGTTTATCTTGAGAACCCTGAATCGCAGGAGCAGGAATTGCAGAGTAAAAAGACCCTGAAGGACCTTGTAAATGCCTGCAGAGCGAATGGAGAGCTCGACAAGATTAAGAAATTCTATTATGTAAGCATTGACCCGGATGATGAGGATGAAGACGTTGATTTGGCAAAGAAGTTCTTTAATCTGGCAAAGCAGTTCTCAGACGTCTTTTATGTCTCGCAAAATAACAGCCGCCACCAGGATCTTGTTATGATGAAGGACAAGGAGATGCAGCGCTCACAGTTCAATGTTCCGTACGCGGCGGTAAGTCAGTTGAACCTGTTTTTAGTCAATGTACCGGCTGGGAGCCATCCTGTACTGCGGAATACTCTTACGGGTCAAGAATATGATGATTTTGTACGTGACGCAAATGAGCCTGAAATGGGTTATTACAATATCAGTGATCCTGCTCCAGGAGATTACGAGCTTATCATACCGGGTGCTACTGATGCCAGGGGAGTTTTTGCTTTCTATACAGACCTGAAGGCCGTTATTGACATCGAGAAGACGAATGGATTTGGCTTGTTCCCCATTGGCCAGTACTCCAGGGTAAAAGTCAAATGTGGCTTTTATGATGCGCAAGGCAGACTGTATAATTACGAGCATTTCAAACCGACTGTGTCTCTGTCGAGGGGCGATGGAGAACCAGATAAGCCTCTTTCAATGGAAGGGAGTGGAGGATGTCTGGAAACTGTTGAGGATATCAGAATCGAGGAAATGGGGAGCTATAGCATTATTGCAGATGTAAGTCTTGATAATGAAACGATTAATACGCTTAAGTATACCAAACAGATCGGAAATGTTAAGTCGATGGACGTCTGGGTATGGATTTCAGGCTTATTGGCTGTCGTTTTGATTATTTTGTTTTTGAGATTATTGGTTTGGATAAGGAGTAAGCGTTTGCGGGACAAGATTTCCAAAGAGAAGAATACAATTGAAAAAGAGAAGAACGAGGTAGAAGAAAGGTATAAGGAAATCAATAAAAAAACGAAAGTACGTGAAAAAGCCATAAATGATTATGAACAATACGATGGTTTAGTAAACGGATTACTTAAGAAGTATAAAGAGGTAAATTCCAGGGTCCTTTTGAAAGGGCTGGGAGTGGCAGATCTTCTTGACGAGAACAAGGATTATAGAACAGAATACGAAAATGCCCAGGCATTATATGTAAAGTCATATAATACTGCCATTAATAAAGCTATAGAGTGCGACGATATCGATTATGATAAGAAAGACGGTAATAAAGTTTTAAAGGATAAATACCGTCAATTGCACAGCTGTCTGGAAGAAGTATGCGGTCTGAAGCAGGAAGCGGAGACTAAAGCAGAAGTATTAGAAGCGTTGGTCAAAGAAGTGGAAGAAAAATACGAACTTCTACATGAGACTGCTTATAAAATAAGAGAAATGATGGATCAGGATTTCAACTGCGGCATTGAAATTAAATGGCCTCGTCAGGATCAACAGTATTGCGTAGATATATCAGCGGATGAATTTGACTACGGAATTGCACAGCTTGATGCTTTGGACGCAGCACCGCAGAAAAGGGATTCACGTGGAAAGTTTACGGTTGTACCCTTTAAAGAAGCAATTGGAGATTACGAGACAAATATTATCATATTACCGTATCGGTGGGAAAATGGCTCGGATGGCATTGAATTGCAGAGTGATAAAGATTTCGGCATTACCGATTTGACCAGCAATAAACCCGTTAAGTCATGTGAACCGATTGACCCGAACCAGCCTGACGGCGAGAAAAAATATGTTGCCAGATTGGAAAAAGGCGGTCAATACAGCCTTAGGCTCCCTAAAAATGATGGACTTGGAGCTCTTACACTGATTCTTAAAGATGAAGATAAATAATGAACGCTGCATTTCCGATGGAAATATGAACAATTTCGCAATGCCAATGTACCAGAGAATGTCCGCATAATGAAACAAACGATTAGCTGAAATGGAGATGGCAGCTGTAAGGCTGCCATCTCCGCAAAGGAGGATAGGGGAATGAATATATTGCCAACCAGTTGCGACGGTGAGGGCTTTAGAAAAATTAATTCACAGAATTACGGCTGGGAGCTTCGGGTAGAGGTCATGGGAAAGACTATGGAAGAGGTGCTGAGCAATACGGTGCTCTATGGTATGGTGAAAGAAGTGCCAGTTTCACCGGAATTTTCTTGGATGTCAGGTGATATAAAAAAGCATTATATCATTGAAGGAGCTGCCCGTCTGAGTGAAATAAAAGCTAAACTTGAGGTGCAGGAAAAATATGATTTGCAAGATGATGAAGTTCTCGAAGGTGATACGGGTGGGGAATCATCTTATAAGCTTAAGCTCTTGACTTACACGGAAGGAGATTTTGCAGGTACTATCGCATTTGAGGTTACAAATGAATGTGATATGAAGGGAAAAGAGATTATCAAAGGATATCCGATAGATCTTTTTACATATCTGAGAGTTCCGCGTAAATTCGGAAAGACTAGTAAGTTTTTACCGATAGCTCTTTTTTCACCGACGCAGGTAGGAAAAAGCACATTGCTCGCATCTTTTTTGGCGAAGGGTCTGAAGAAGTTACCTGTTGAGTATAAACACGAACCGGGTCATTGGGAAGAGGAAGGGGATTATGTTTATGATTGGTATAAAGCGCAGCGCGATGCTATGTATAACGGTATCTGTCCGGCCTTGACGCAGCCGACATACAAGGTTCCGCCTGTTTTCATCAATCTACTTATTCCCGATATAAATGAGGATGGAGATGCCACCGGACCTGCGGATACTGTAACCGTCGGTATTTATGATTTCTCCGGAGAATCTTTGGACAAATCCGGGGCAGGTTACGATATTGTCAAGATGCTGCAATTCATGAAAGGCATTATCTATTTAACCGGTCCTGAGATCGTTCCTGGATTTGACGAGAACAAACTTAACGAGAATGAAACCACCATTTGGAATGAAGGCCCTGTTAAAATCCGCACCCTTACAGAACAAGCGGAGTATCAAAACGAAAACGGTGCTAGGCATGTCAAAGGACTAGCCGCAAATAGAAGGATGGAGAATCCTGCGCCTGCAACAGGAGGAAGTGCCTCCGAAGAGTTTTATAGGAGAGTAGTCCGATATATTGGAAGCGATAAACTTCCGAATATTCACCTTGCTTTCGTAATCGCTCAGAGCGACCGACTTGAAGGACAGACTTGCATGTCAGATATAGTCGGCGTTGAATGGCTTTTTGAGCATGATAGTATGCAGGGTGATTTATACCAAAGCGATGACAAGAATATTAAAAACTTTAAAGAATTAAGAAAAAAAGAAGAAAGAATAATAAAAGGAATTCTCCCCTCCGGAGAGAAGAGAATGTATGAGGAATATCACGGAGTGCATGTCTCTTATCATATGGTCAGTGCGACGGGGTGTAAATGTGAACAAATAGTGC
This sequence comes from Lachnospiraceae bacterium, assembly GCA_045112915.1. Taxonomy (GTDB): domain Bacteria; phylum Bacillota; class Clostridia; order Lachnospirales; family Lachnospiraceae; genus Chordicoccus. The sequence continues at coordinate 27,377 of JBGUIK010000044.1, read as the reverse complement.
AAGTAAATGGAGAAGGATCAAGAAGCTCATTTGATTCAAAAAAATACGATCCGATACGTGTGGCGGAGCCGTTTCTTGTCTGCATCAGAGAGATGCTGCGTAATGGTATGTACTATAAGCCGGAAGAGGAACAAAAAACATGAAATTTGATCAAGGATTTGTGACTTGGAGTCCAAAATCTCTGACGCAGGGCAAAGCCAACGGGCAGGGGACTGTTGCCAGCAGTACATCCAATCAACGGTTTAATCAAAATCTACTGGCAGTCGAGTCGCTTTTTGTAAGAGAGAATTCTGCTGAACCTGTTCCTTTTGTTATGTATGCCCGCGGCTTTGAACGATTCGTTTCATTGGGTATAAGTCCAGGTAAAAATTATCCCGGATTCACTACACAGAATCTGTTGGTTCACATTTTTGTTCCGCAGACGTCGGAGCCGTGGGAAGCGTTTGCCGGATGTCTGGCTGAGCTTCCAATTTCCGGCAGACTTGACGAACAGGATTATATGAGGACGGATTTACCTGTGCTGGAAGCGGGAGAGGATGACTCGTCACTTTTTGATTTAGCGGGTATTTTATCAGAATTTGGATTTGAGGATAAAAAACGTCTGGCTGATTTTCTTCAGCGTTCAGTAAGCATCATTCTCGAACGATCCAGCACACTTCTTATTGTATTGCCGGATGGAAATACAAGTGATCTGAGGCGATCAGCCGGTAGAATCACCTGGCTGTTGGCCATGGCTATGCCCAAGCCTGCCGGCAACACAATGCGTTATATTTGGAATCTTTCATACGGCGTTGGAACGAAAGATAACGCAAGTAAAGCGAACGTCATATATGCGGGCTGCAGTGCGATTGATGGGCTTAATGCGAAACATATCATTCATCTGGACCGTTATATGACAGAAAAAGAGGAAGAAGAAATTCTTCCTGTTTTTTGCGCAGTCAGCGATAGAATAATTGAATATGGAAGGAAAAAAGAGAGTTGTTATCAGCTGATTAGTGAGCTGGAAGACGGACGGGATCCTGTATGGGGAGATTTGCAGATAATCAGCGATACCAGATATTACAGCAGTAAAAATCTTACAGTATCAACACTCAATATGGGTTATATTTACTGGCAGTTGGAAGACCCCGCAAGAAGAGGCAGCGTGAGCTATGCGGATATCAGAGACTATTACAGTGGATTTCTTGTTCAAACGAAACATGGAAGTAAGTGGCATGAGACAATGCTGTTCAAATATCTGAGACAAGAGACGTCTCCAGATTATCAGAGTGTGCTGTCCTTGTGGAAGGAAGTACTCAGTCCGGCCCTGAAACGCAGAGATCAATTTGATAAAGACGTCTGGGATGAGTATCTTGATTTTGTCTTCTGGTGTATGAAACACGTTTATGATATAAGTCCTAAGAACCATAGAGTGTTTTTGCACCAGCTGAAAAATGATGAAGATTCAGCAAAAGTTCAGCATAAATTATATAATGATCCCTCTGATGACAATATTATTGAAAAAGAGATAAAAGCAATTAAAACAGTAGAGGATTATCAGCGGTTTATCAGCGATTACAGAATTCTCTGTAAGAAAGACTCGAAACTTGAACAAAGAGCATTGGCCCCTGTCTCGTTTGAGGTTTATATAAATCCTGCTACGAGTTTGGAAAGAAGGATTGAGATTTCCGGTGAAAACCTCCCCGGCTTTGACAGGAGAGTCGAGGATTATATTAAGAGCTTTTTTACTGCAGAGAAGATTCCGTCATTTATTAGGGATGAAATGAAAAGAACAGAAAAGAGGTATTTAGAATATGCGTATACCTGTCTATACGATTGTCTGAAAGGATATCTTGGACAAACCCCTGAGTTTTTGAATATCATGGATTATCAGGATCCATTTTTAGATGAGCAGCGCACTCGTAATATCAAATTATCTGATCCCGGAATTTCATCGCTATTAAAAAAGGAATATGAACGAAATCTTAATTCAAAATTGGTAGATGACCTAGCTATGTTTCCTGATGAGAATTGGATTGGGCATCTCAATAAAAATGGAATTGACTGGTATACCCTGTGGCAAAACAGAGTATTTGAAGTGTTGGAGTGGAACCCACTTGCGTCTGGCCAAATTCAAAGCATATGTGAGGCTTGTACAGCAAATACATTGTTTTCACGGTTGCCCAATCTGGAATCTTATAAAGCTCTGTTCAGTATGTTGAGGCAGGCAGCCGGAAATTGCAAAACGGATTCGTATTATTCAGGCAATAAATCGGAAACAGACGCTTTGCGGATGAAAATACAAATTTCTTTGATGGATGTATGCAGACTCAGAAAGTGGCCGTTGGAAATAACGGAAAATGATGATGATGTTTGGGATTGGAAATACAAGAATGATTTTGCAGACTTCTACAGTGCATGGATAACTCTGTCCGGGCATGACAGGATTAGGATTCTTCAGTTCCCGGAGCCGCAGAGATTTCGTTGCCGGATCAGCAATCAGAATTTATTGAAAGTATACGATTATGTAAGAAATAACAAGAGTATAAAAGATGAACTTGCAAAAGCAGGATTAGAAGACAGATACTTTTTTTATAATTGTGAGACCGGAAAAACGGGAGTGTTATACCTTGAAGCTTCTGCTTGCAATTTAATTCTGCAAATGGCAAGAGAACAGTTTCAGATTGAAGAGTCTGAAATCAAGAACGTTATTTATCAGCATCAGCGAAATATGTTAATGAATCTGCATTGGGCTCTTTCACTCTTTGATACAGATGCATACTGGAAAGATAATGATGAATATAAGTGGCTGAAACCGGATGGCAGGCGAATACATTTTTATGAAGCATTTCCTATGCCAAGCCCGACTTTTAATAATTTCGTTCGATTTTATAAACAATACTATCGAAATCCCGAGGAGGGTGAATTATATCTCAGGCAGGGATGGAGATTCTCAAAATTTTTTGAGGATTATAACAGATACTGGCGCAATTCTAATCAAATAATAAAAGATGTATCTAGTGGCGTGTACGATGCAGGATGGTTAAAGATTATACGCAATATTTATCAGAATTTAACAGCCGGAAGTGAGGATCATATGGAAAACGCTGATATTTACAAAAAAAATCAAAGCGCTGTTTCGGAGCTTAAAGGGGCGTTGGAACAACTTCAGGATTCGATTCGGGAATTGTCTGCCAATATCCATACTGAGAAAACAGATTATAATTTATGCGTAGCAATGGCCGAAAATTTGCAAAATCAGCTGAAGCAGGTACAGGGAAAGCTAAAAGAAAAGAAAGGGACGATTAGAGAAGAAGAAAATCAAATGGAGCAAAAAATAGCCGCCGGAAGAGCGTATGCTGAGGCGTGTGGCTCATTGTTATTGGTCGACACAAAGCCGATAACTACAGATCTGCCCAGAAACATAAATGAGGAAGTCAATATTCCTGCAGGAGGGCAGTGTGATGAATATGGGAACTGGGTCTTCAATAAAAGTTCGGTCGGTTCAGGTAGAACCGCTCAAGAGATTAACCGCAGAATGAATTTTTCCGATGAGGCTGCGATGAGAGGAAGAATGCTGTAATCCGAAAAAATTTTTTTTAATCAAGATAATGGAGGGAATATGATTAAGATTTCGGATAAGGACAATGCAAGACAAAAATTCAGGGACTGGATTATAAGTGTCTACGACGGGAGCAGAGACATGTTGGCCCGAAGTTCGGAGGAGCAGACATTTCTTGATTTGTCAGAAGATGATAAAATTCAGGTCCTGTTGAACAGTGACATTGAACTGCAGGCAAGACTGTTAGCCTATATGCAGAAATCCGAACGATCAGATTATTTAAAGAAATTAAGGACTGCACAATCTGAAAGGCTTGATCGATGGGTCGAACGTCGAATTCAAAGGAATAAGAGAGTCGAAGCGTTCGATAAAAGTATGCAGGAAGGAAAAGAATCGGAAGCCTCTAAAATGTTAGAAAGTGCCTCTATTATGGAATGTGCAGAGATGTTGTCATGTATTGACAATACGAAGCGTAAGCAATTTCTTGTTCTGTTTTCGGAGAATAAGTCTGATGAAATAAACAATCGTATCAAATATGTGACGATGAAGAGGCTAAAGAAAGAAGATCTTGAAGCGGATCCCGGGTTAGAGCGAGGGCTTTTAAAAATATGTAAAGAGTGCTTGCCAGAGCAGGCAGAGTGGATTGCTGAACAGGACAATGGTTTACGAGAAAAACTCAAGACAAAAATTCTTGACTGTCAGTGGGCTCAACTGAAGAAGCAAATCGAACAGAAAGATCTGTCATTGCGACTGGAATGGAAATATTCTTTTATAAATGCAGGGTGTGAGCAGAGGAAAGAAATCCTTGCGGAGTGCTCAGAACCGGATAAGGCGACACTACTGTCTCTTTTGGATCAGAAATCGAGGAGGGCTTTATTAAGCAATTATAATGATGCCGCCAGAGAAAGACTGAATGGTTTGGTTGAGGAGTATTCACAGCAGAGATTTCTGGATAATATCTACAGATTTTCCGGTACTATTGAAAAATCATCAAAAAGAGTAAAAGTCTATAAAACTACAGGAACATTTGAAAAATGGGAATTGGCGGAGAGTCTCCCGGATTCATTGGCGGCGATTGTCGCAATTGCGATGGTTGAAGAACGAACGCGATTGTACAATAAGTCCGGTCAGAGTACTTTTTCGGAAGAAACATGTGCTAAAAGAAATAATAGACTAGAACGTGTGCGGGAGAAGATTCGTACGTATCATCATCGGGAATTTGTGCCGCGAAGTCTGGAGGAAGTACTTCTTGTGGAGGTTATTCGCGGCATTTATACCTTGTTTGAAGTTCCGGCGGTTCTAAATCGTTTTTATGAGGAGTGTACGGAGGAAGAAGAAAATCTGACAAAGCAGATGGTATCAGATATTGCGGCAGATTTAAAAAGTACTATCATATGGAACGCTCTTTTACGCGTAGGAAATAAAAACGACATGGAAAAAATTATGCGAGACAATAAAAGAGTATTTCTTGTGGATCGCAGGACTGTAGGTACCCGGTTGAGAAGGGGATTTATAGAAAACCACGGATATCCTTTCAAGTACGGACTGAAAATATATTCTCCGGACATTAACTTTGAAACACGGGTTACGAAAAGGGCACAATATGATCGTTTCTATCAGAGGGAATATCTGCTCTCTACACTTATACCATTGCATTACAGTGTTGATCAGATCAACAGCTATCTGAAATCGGACGGTCTCGTCGCGGTCAGCGAAAATCAGAATGACCCGGAAAACATCATGATAAGGCAGGGGATTTATGTAGATGAATATATGCTTGCAGATGCGCTTCTGTCATACGACGGGTGTATTCCGGAAAAGACGACTATTGCCGGCATTTTCAAGAGATTGCGCTATCAGTATGTGCAAGATATTGATATGAAGATTCGTGTGGGGTATCTTTGCGTGCTGACAGAGTATTTAAAGACCTGCCCCGTAGATCTGCTGCTTCCGGCGGACCACTATATAAACTACGTGTTCAGAGATAATGGCAACTCAAAGAGAGTGGCGGAACAGGTGGTAAAAGAAATCAGGAAGCCTAATTTCGATCTCATTAAGGGCAAAACCAAGCTTATCGAAAAAATGAAGCCGTTGAAAATTTCAGAAAAAGATAGGAAGAATTTAAAACCAGAAGAAGTAGCCAGATTAGACCATGATTATGAAGCTTTTAAGGGGCAGTTCAAAGAATACTATGACATCCCGCTGACTAAACTTCCGGGTGACATTGATTCTGAAATGTTGGAGATGGCCAGAAAAATTCGATTTTTTTCGGCGATAAGTTTTTCGGTCATGACGGGCCGGCAATATGACGGTGTTATAACAAGAAGTGATGAGTTGACAACAGCAAGGGAAGAATTATCATTATATGATAATGAACTAAAAAAATACCTTTTTGCTATCTGGAATTATTTTCTTCACGCGAATAATACAGTTGTTGTTGAGGGCGGGTTTTTTAGATCTCCGTATCAGCCGGGGCGGGCTCCGAATGAACATATAAGGCTGGAAATGACCAATATGGAGACCATTCAGCATAAGTTGTTTGATATTTGGAAAAAGTATGCATGATAATTCCTATAGAAAGCCATCGCATTTGATATGCGATGGTTTTTTCTTCGTCAAAAAAGTCAGGTTATAAATATAATTTCTGAAATGTGGCATGATAGTAATATCAAAAAAACTTGAGGAGGGGAGTAACAATGTCAATTATCACAGATAAGATTATGATCGTTCTATTCGTTGTTATTACTGTAGCTATCGTTATATTTCTTATAAAGGACGAGCTTGTTAAGCTGGTATCTTTCAATCGGAAAAAAAACTGGGACAAAGAAGATGAACACGACGCTGAAGAAAGAAAGAAACGGGCAGAAAAAAAGCCAAAGCGCCTGTCTCCGTTTGATGACAGCATGAAGACACGATGGTCCAGAGGACCCGAAATTGAGATTTTTATCAAGAAGACGGGTGAGAGAATTCATCACACGATGACCGAAAAAGAGATTTCCATTGGAGGCCGAAACGCTAAAAATGTGACGATCAAGATTGATTCACCGTTTATCTCGCATAAGCACCTTGTCATTAAAAACCTCATGGATGAAGACGGGCCGTTTACACGAATCATCAATTGCTCAAAACATGGCATGACCGAACACAAAATTAAGGTTGGGGGCAAGAATCGCTGGGCTTATGTACGAACTAATGAGTGCGTCGATGTCGATGAGGGCGAGGAGTATTTCTGGATTGGCGATGCGGCCCGCGTGACAGTAACTGTACCGTCGTTTGCTCATCATAGCTTTGATGAAAAGACTCGTGATGCAAGTGTTGAGAGCTGCGCGGAGGAAGTTTATAGTCGGGAACAGTATTGTGCAGGGGATGCAGCGGCTGTGGTTAGAAATTCTTATAAGGAAGAACGGGATTATCCAGAGTTTAATCCGGAAAAAAATCCTTTTGAGTATTTGTAAGGAGGTCGCTTATGAGAATATTTGAACCTTCCCGGGGAGATGCAAGGCGTCTGAAAAAAAGGCGCTTTGACACCTCTGCCGTCAAGCTGATGGTCATGATGATTTTTCTTGAACTTATCTGCGGGTTTTTTGTTTATTTCCGAGGCTATGGTTTTGTGTATTTCAGGATGCTGCTTGTAATTCTACCAATCTCCTGCCTCGTATTCTATGTTGTACACAGGTTCGGAGCAGATATGATTGTCTATGTATGGACCGTCATTATTCTGAATTTTGGCTTTTTAATCCAGTGCCTGTCGGGAGGGGGAGAGGTTTTTAATCGCAGGGCTCTAATAAAAATCGCAGTGGCCCTGATTATAGCTGTTGTTGCAGCGTTCATTTACATTTATACAGCATACCTCCTGAGACTGGATATCGCTCTTTTCTTTATCATAGGAGTCCAACTGCTTTTGACTTTTGTACTTGCGGCCAAAGGGACTGTCGTTGGTTCGTTGGATGAGCAAGGGGCTCAGCTCAAAATCACGCTGGGCAGTAACAGTATTCAGCCGCTTGAAATCATCAAATTGATCTATGTATTTATTATGGCCGTCTTGCTATGCAAAAGTGAATTTTCGAAAAAAAAGATATTCGGACTTCCGAGAGAATTGGCGGCAATACTGTATTCGGCTTTTACCCTTGTGTCAATGGTTTATTTTAGCGAGTTGGGAACACTGCTTATAGTTGCGGTAGCGGGGTCTCTAATGATGTATATCTTTGCCGGAGAACGAAAGTGGTTCCGATTCATGGTCATATGCGAAATTGTGGCAGCCGTCCTTATCTGTATTGCGGTTTTTGCTTTATACAAACAGATTCCGATACTCAAAAAGATATATCTAAGGTTTGCGTACGCATATCATCCGGAGCGGGATCCGGCTGTAGCCGGATATCAGGGAATCATGCTTCGGGAAGCTATTGCCATAGGCGGATATTTTGGACCGGCGACAAGCCGATATTGCATTCGAATTCCGGTACAGGAGTCGGATCTCATTTTTGCCAAATCTGTCCAGATTTGCGGAATCATTCCCGCCAGTCTTATGATCATAGGATATATCTTCCTGATTAAAGCAGGAAATGATGTGGCTTTAAATTGTAAAGACAACTACTATCGTGGAATAGGAATGGGGTTGTCAATACTTCTCGGTGTCCAGTGCATATACAATATTGGATGTAATCTGGGTGTGCTGCCTATATCGGGCATCACATTATATTTACAAAGTTCCGGATTTACCTCACTCACAATAGGATTTGTGATGTCCGCGATTCTACTGGTAATCTCGACAGGTGCTCAGGAAAGGAAGAGAATATATTATGAGGGAAAAATGGAAGAAGATCTGCTGGCACGTTATGGCTTCCGGAGAAAAAGACACAGCGGCCATGTCGATTAAAAGACAGAAAAAAGTATATCTGGCCATGGGACTTTCTTTCGTTATCCTATTCTGTACACTCTTTTATAAATCGGCATGTGTAGAGGGGGTGAATCCCACTGCGGATATGTACAGAAGGGCAGCAATTGCTACAGCTGATTCAAGGACAGTGACACCGGGTAATGTTTATGATCGAAATCAGAAACTGATTGTAGAGCAGAGATATGAGGAAGAACCGGTCCTTGATGAGGAGGGGAATCCTGAAAAAAATGATAAAGGTGAACCGCTTACGAAATCTGTACTTCATACCATATACCGCAACGCCGAGAGTTATACACAGGTTATCGGTTATTCATCGTCCAGATCAGTAAGTATCAAGGATAACGATGTTGCTGTTCATCAGCGTAATTATCGTCTGATGAAGTTGTACAGCGATCTTCTCTATACACCGAGTGAGGTAGAAGCGGACCGTGGAAATTCCATTGTGACAACGCTGGATGCCGATCTGCAGGATTTTGTATACGGTATACTGCGTGCCGAGACAGGTGGTCTGGGTAAGGGCGGTTGTATTGTGGCGGACGCACGCACAGGTGAAATCCTGGCAATGGTATCTTTGCCGACATATGATTTGACTGATATGGATGCCGCAATATTGCAAATGGCACAGGAACCTGCTGAAAGAGAAGCATATTATCCGGTTACACATAAAGCAGCTAAAGCCGAGGGGTCTATATTTAAAATCATAACGTTAGTGGCTCTTCTTGATTCGGGTATGCAAGACTTCGTATGCAATGACTCTGAATTTAAGGCCGATGGGAAGGTGGTTTCCGATGCTTATCCGGAGCCCGGAGACGAGATTGGATATTTGGAGGCTTTTGAACGCTCCTCTAACTGTTACTTTGCCCAGGCGGGACTGGCGCTCGGATCTTCGAAGTTGGAGGAAACTGCAAAGAAATTTTTAGTCGGTGAAGATATCCTGCTAGATTTTGGAAGTATTGCTTCCTACTGGAATCTTGATAGAAGCAACCGGGCTGAACTGGCAGAAACAGCATACGGTCAGGGAAAAGTGAATTTTTCGTTGATGACGGCATTGATGATGACACAGGCTATTGCCAATGACGGCGTTATGCTGGAACCGCATCTCCTGAGAAAGATTTTGGACTCCGACGGTGAGGCGATAGATGAGATCGTCGGCGCAAACGGCAAGATAATTGCGCCTGACCGGGTTGAAGTATTGAGCGAGGTGACGGGTTCAGAAACTGCGAATAAAGTTACTGAGGCAATGCTTGCATCGACACAAGGGCATTTTGCGGGACTTACGCCAAAAGAGAGAGAAATCTATGAAAAATACAATATTGCGAGCAAGACGGGGACCGCGGAAAACGGACAGCAGATAAATCCGAACAATGCGTGGTTCGTGAGTTTCGCACCTGCCGAAAATCCTCAGTATGTTATTGTTATGAACCACTGCGAGACTGATAAATTCGGGTCACAGCTGATGGGAGCAAGTGCGAGGATCTATGAATATTTATTTAATGACGGAGAAGAATGAAAAAGCAGCTGCTCTTTGAAGGCAGCTGCTTATAGAAGTCAATATAAAGAGGATTGCATGAAACGTTCTTTTGCCAGCTTTTTCTTGAAACTTTCGTAACGCCGTTCATACATTATAAAAATATCTTTCTGATAGTCAGGGCAATCCCAATAATTTTCTTCCATGGGGTCTTTGCCATCCCGATACAAAATATCATCAAACACTGGATAATACTTTGCTGTAAATATATCAACATCAGACGCAAAATTACGATAGGCAGTGTCACCCGCGTAATGGAGCCGGGCAATGAGTAAACCAAATTGTCTTGTAAGAAGTACAGCGAGCGGAGAATTCTCGACCAGATTGTCATCGGCAAGTTTAATTTCCTGGTATCCGATGGCTGTATAGTCGTAGCAATGTGTGAAGTCAACCAGGCGTATCGCATTTGTCTTTGGGTCAATCAGGATATTTTCCGGCTGGAGATCCAGATAGAGAAGTCCTTTTTGGTAAAGAATACTTAATGCCTCGTGCAGATTTTCGATAAGAGACATGAACAACTCATCGGTAATTAGCCTTTGTTCTGAAAATTTGTTTGAAGTGTGCTGCCTCCTCAGGTGTGTCTCAAGTGTTATAAATTTGTCCGGTGGAAAGTATTCCATGGTGACGTACGGATTAAGTGACTGCGTTGTGTCTTTTTCGTAGTACATGGGAAAAAGTTTAGATTGGATACTTTTCATTTGAGTGTATTCTTTGTCAAATTTTTTTGAATACACGGCAATATCCGAACCGTAGTAGACTTTTCTCAGATATGAGGGCTTGCCGGACATTATATCTGTGCCAATGTAAATTCGACAGCTGTGTTTCTGCTTCGTTGCCGGAGAACGACGGATTGCTGCTATACAGGCGGCTTCGCCTTGCTCACGGTATATTCTGACAATTTCGTCGGGTATCTCGGCGTTTTTCCAACGATACGATAGTTCGGGAGCGAAATCCCATTTGATTCCTTCTGGATTGAATTTCGATCTGATTGACATGACTATTCCCTCACACAGATAGTTTTATATGAGTATATCAGCAGAATATTGTGATTTCAATATAACGAAGTCCGTAAATTGTTCAACAAACGCTAAATTAGTCAGGAGTATAATTGAAAGTTGTATAAAAAGATTTATAATATTAACCGGAAATCAGAAAAAGCGATTATTTTAGAATGGAGACCAGCTATGTATTTTAAAATGTTTAAACAAACAAGATGCGGAAAACATGGTATGAGCCGGAACGCGGAGGAGCATAATTGGGATCGGTATGGTATCGATGAATATCGGTTCAACTGTGATGCTTCCATTGTCCATGCCACTGTGGCAGATGGTGTTTCGGGAACGCCTTATGGCGGTAATGCTGCGCAAGAAGGTGTTCTGTCCTGTCACAATAGTCTTCACAACAGATTATTGAGAAGATATGTAGAGATGGAGCATATCGGCTACTCTGTTAATATAGACGTTAGTTTTATGGAAGACGCTCTTAAAAAATCGATTTTAGATGCCAATAGCCATATCCTGAAAAACAATAATGAAAATGGTGAAATCGGTGCAACAACATTAAGTTCGATTGTAATTACGGATACATACACAGTGGCTGCCGGCATCGGTGATTCCCCGATTTACTATTATAGACATTCTGATGACAGTTTTCGAATGGTTAATATTCTGCACACTGAAGCAGATGAACGTGTAATGAACAGTGAAATTGAACTGTACAGCAGTGAATACTATAACTATAACCATAGGCTAACCCACGCTCTTGGAGTAATAGACAGACTGAATCCGATTCATGTGATGACCTATATTCTTATGCCAATAGAAGTAGGAGACTTGTTCCTTCTCGGAACAGACGGAGCCTTCGGCTGCCTGAGGGATGACGAGGTTCACAGTATTGTTAAACGATGCAGGGAAGACAACGATAGACACATCATAGACCATTTATTTGAAGCAGCGGACAGTGAAGATGATCAGACCGCAATTTTGATTAGTGTGGAGGGGTTATGATGGAAATAGCATATGATAAAATACCTCAATTTGAACCAGGTGATATTCTTGAAGTCATCGGTGGTCAAAACATTGAATTAGAGGTGGCAAAACAGCCGCTAACACTCAGAAAACATGGAAAAGAATCCGAAGTTCCTGATGAAGATGACTACTGGTATTGGCACGGCCCCGTATATAAGAAGATGGGAAGTAATGATCCGGGTACATTGGTATTTCTCAAAATGACCTTGGAGTCTATGCCACTAGGAGTGCGGAAACTTGAAAAAGAAAAGGGCTTTTGTGTTGATTATCCCTATGTTGAAAGAGTATACGGACTTTATGATGTGAAGGCAAAGAAGGATACAGATAAGAACCCCAGATTATTCAAGGCACTTTTGTGCGAATATCTTGAAGGCCCTTCAATGTATAGGTATTATCTTCGTGAAGATTTTAGAGAATATGGTGATGGAATAAAAGACCGGAATGAAGAGATTTCACTCTTCAGACATTTTCTGCAGCTTATGCTTGCGGTAAAGTTTTATACTGAACAAAGCTATATTGATACTCATGAACACAGAGATATTAAGCCGGATAATGTTATTATCTGCAAAGATGAAAAGCGAGTTGTTGTTATCGATTTTGATTATGCTCATGTGCCTGATATGAAAACAATGCGTTTGCCTTTTGTTACAGCGTTCTCAATGCCTCGTGGAATCAGATGTAAAAGTGTACAGAAGGATATACATGCACTCGGATGGACTTTCCTATTTTGCCTGACAGGTGAGGTATATGATAAAGAAGAACACAATAATCCTTTTGGGATTGACAGGAATTTTATGCTGGAAAGAGCCGAGAAGTATCTTGAGAGTGATTATGACGAGTTAATGCATATTATTGAAAAAATGATTGCCCGCCCGGATTCAAGAAATGCTTATACATCCCTTGATGATTTGATCCGGGATTATAAAGAATTTATAAAGGAATATGCTAAAAATGAAAACGAACGGAAAGAAGTAATGACCGGTACAGAACTTCTACTTCAATCGTCAGATGAGCAGAGAAACGATAACAGGAATTCTGTGAGAATTTGGTTAGATCCTAAAAACGGACCAAGTTTACGAGAGGACGTGCATAATTATGAGACAAGGTATTATGCATTCGATAAACGTGTCGGACTCAACTTTCAATCAGGGCATATATGTATTCAGAACGTAAACGGAGAACTCTATTACATGATTCTTGACGATAAAGTGGAGACAGATGCCGATAAAAAGGCATTTGTGGTAAAAACGGGAGACAGATTCTGGCGAAATAATCAGGAAATAACTATTAAAGTTGAAAATACGAGGAGATATTAAGATGAGCAATATTAACGAATTTATGGATGGTATAGGGCGAAAGGGAAGAAGGGGAAAAAGCAAAAAAGAAATTGCTAAAGAAAGAAAATCAATTGAATTCAGTGACAGAATGGATTCCGCGGAGGAAGCGATCGGAATTGTCGAGACAGAAGCGCAGCCTGGTCATGAGCAGTCTCCGAAATATGAGAATGATAGAGAATCAGTTGTTGCTGATCAATATAGTAACAATATTTATGGGCAGTCATTGAAATCTGAAAATGAAAAGACGGATTATTTTTACTATTTCAGTTTCGTTCTTGATGCGACCGCGGATGTTGCCCTGGTTTATGACCGTATATATACAATGCTGATCAGAGTGGTGGATCAACTGGAAGAAACCAGGAACCGAAAATCCTCTGAAAGAAGAAAAATCAATATGAAAATCGGTATTACAACATTTCATGACAGTGTTTCCGAAGAAGAGGATGATAAAATTGGAGGAGAATGCTTTACAGATGATTTTGATGCAGTAAGACAACGTTTGAGAAATATGGAATTCTGGGGCGGTGATTGTGTGAGCGGGCGTGAATGCATCAATGAAGCGCAACTTGAAGGCTTAAGACGAATGGCACTGCAGAGAGACAGTGAACGCAAATTTGGTGCGAGCTGTTCTCAAATCTTAATTACGACATCTCTTCCACCGGTGGCTTCCGACAATGAAACGGGATATGTTTCATTCACTAAAGATCCCGGGAACATATTTGACCTGGGGGTTCGTTTTGCCTTGAATATAGTACTCGACAAGAATTATTATGATCCTGATTTTAAAATCGTTAACAGGGACGGAATGGAAAGCCAGGAAAAATCAGGTTATACGATAGTCGACAATATCGAGGATATACTTAATGGTATAGCAGCAGGGCAGAATCAGGGCAAGCCGTTCGAGGATAAGGCAGATGTGGTAGTGACTATTGTGAATGATCTTCTTGAAGCGTCATCACTGCTCAGTATTCTGTCATGATCATCAATCGGGAGGAAAAAATGTGTGACATAGATGAAGATATCAGGTTTGATAGAGACGCATGTGTCAATGCCGTTTTCGTTATATCTCAAAAGTCAGTAAAAGCTTCGATTAATCCGACTACTGACAACAGAGACATTCAGTTCACAAATTATGTTCTGAGACACTATCAGGAACAGCTGATAAGGGAATGCAAAATTGAAAGACTTAAACTCCACATGGCGTTTGTCTATCATCAGAACAAGACAAAAGCATTAGATTTTCCGGATGTAGAGCATTATCTCACCGATGAGAGCGATCTTAATTGTTTGAGTATCGAACGAAACAAGCTGTTTTGTGTTGATCATAATGTTGAGAACAGCGACGCGCCGTTCCCGGTCTCGACTTTGTGGTTCCTGGCGATGAATCTGCTTTCGCAGCAGGCAAAACGCTGCAGAGAAAACAATGAGCAGATGGATAACCGGATATATATTATTTCCAACCAGGATGCGAGCCCGAAAAACCAACAGGTGATTATCAGAAACGCAGAACGGTGGAGCGACTTGAAGGTCAAGGTCATTCTGATCTGCGGATATAAAGATAGGGATTATCGAAAAAAAAACGATTTCGATGATGTGTTGGAAAAGTTTTTGGATTCCTGGGAAGCGCATGTCTGCTATAAAACCACGGGCCCTCGTAATCATGCGAGGTCCTGGGTTATAGAATAGAGTAACATACAATAAACGCAATAAGCTGAGGGGAGGACTGTATGTCTGTCAAGGTGATTGCTAAAGTTGAAAAGAGCATTAATTATGTGAGAGCCAGTCTTGGTGCAAAAGTTCTCAGCATGGAAATTGAAAGTGATTTAAGCGGAGAATTCATTTTACATGTAACAACTTTTCCGGAAGTGATCAAAAAGTATGTCAACCAAATCACTTTGACTGCCAATGTCATGTTAAGGCTGGAACCGGAGCTTATCGTTGATCCGGTTTATTTTCGTGAAAATATGTCGGAAGCCAAAAATGGCAGTATTACTATAGAAATATTTAATTTGCAGGATTCAGGCACACCGCTTTGCGTTGTTGCTGAGAATATAAAAATACAACCATATACTCACTGGGATAAAGAACATGATCTGATTTCACTTGTATGCTTTATGCAGCCTAATCATTCATGCATGACTCCGATTATGAAAAAGGCAGCCGAATTCTGTAATGCTGAGGCGCACATGGAAATGGTCGGCTATCAGTTTGGCGGCGGTGAAAATGTTCGTCGGCAGGTCAAATGTATCTATGAAGCCCTGCAGGATGCCAATATTCATTACATGAACCCCCCAGCGAGCTTTGAATTGATTGGTCAGAAAGTTCGCACGCCGAGTGTATGCCTTGCAAATGGCGGGAATGTAGGAACCTGTCTGGACCTTGCCAATTTGTTTTGTACCTGCCTTGAAGCCAACGGGCTTTATTCTATTCTCGTGTTTGTGCCCGGGCATGCGTTTGCGGGCGTATGGCTGAAAGAGAAGACATTTTCGACGCCGGTCGTCACGTCGCTGACAGGCATCCCGGATGCTGTTGTAAATGGCGAGCTTCTTCTTATCGAGTGTACGTGTTTTACAGATCCTGCCTTATGCCGCTATACTTTTGAACAGGCATGTAAAAGCGGTGCCGAAAAAATCAGCCGAATTTCTTTTATCATAGATGTCGAGCGCGCACGCCGGAGTGGTTATACCCCGGCTTTCGCATATGATGACACGCCTTTGTGCGGAAATGATGCGGATGTCAGACTTGAAATCCTCACTGAGGCCGGTAAAAACAAATATCAGCTCATGAAGAGACAGGCACTTCAGACAGGGAGATTCAGCAACCTTATTACATCCAGCCAAAAAGACGGTTCTACAGAGTTTAAGATTGAAGCGAAAGCGGTGTTTGAAACAACTCTTTCATCCGAAGAGTTGAATGATGCGGTCAGAGAGAGCTTTCTCAGGGGAAACAGAAAGGATGAAGAGTATAACCGATATCTGAAAGAGCTCCAGATGGCGGCCAGAGATGAGATTAAAGAAAAAGGTCGCAGCAATCTCTGTATTGCGCTGAACAGGCTTCACTGGAAAAGTGAGAAAAATAAAAAGGCATACAGTTCTCCGCTCCTGTTCTACCCGGTCACTATTGAAAAAGATATGAGGGGGGAGTATCATTTCAGATTCGGCAGCGGAAATGTCCAATATAATGTTATTGTTTCAGAACTTCTTAACGAAGAATACGAAATGGATATTCGACAGGCTTTGAGACGCGGTAATTATCAGGATCTGATGGATACCCTGAATTATATTATTGAAAAGAAAAAAGACTGGTCAGTGGAGGAAGATGTTGCATCTGTTGGCATCTTTGCCATACCGAATGAGGCTGTTTATCGTACACTGACCAATCCCGCAATGCTTGAGAACCCGATTGTCCTTTCGCTTATGAACGGCAAAATGGCGGATATGCCCGAAGAACCCGAAGAAGATTCCATGGTCTCCGATAACAATGAGGTGTTCGCGCTTCAGTCTGACAGCTCGCAGAATCTAATAATCAAAGGCGCAAGAAGATTTCCGGCGCAGATTGGATCATCTCCGGCGGGAAACGGAAAAACACAGACCATTGTGAACATTGCCTGTGATTATATAGGGAACGGAAAAAAAGTACTGTTTATAAGCGAAAAGATTGCGTCTCACATTGTCGTTTCACAAAAAATGAAGGAGCTTGGCCTGGATGCGTTCACATTGCGTGTCATTGAGGGAAAAACCACAGCAGCGGATGTAATAACGAAACTAAGAGACACCTCCAGTTTTCTCGAACATCATGAAATCGGTATGGTTCGAGACGGTGGGGAATTAGAGGATTACTCCGAAGCCGAAAGTAAACTGCTCGAATTTTATCATGCAATGAGCAATGTATTACCGGAATGTAATATGACTCCGGCTGAGCTTTTTGAGATGCACGAACGGTACAAGGATACATCAATAACTTTAGCATATGATAAGATTGAAAACATGCCGAGACTGCGTCATGGTGAACGTGTGATCAAAAAATACGCAAAGGCGTCGAAAGAGAACCGAAGAAGCAGTGCGTATAAGAAATACCTTAAATCAACGGCCATTTCTATGGAAGAGAGAGACAGTGCCCGGAATAAGGTGAATGCGGCATTGAATGATCTCGCCAATCTTAGATATTACACGAATGAACTTCAGGACAGCCTTGAGATCAATTTTCCAAATACACCGGAAAAAAAGAGAGTTGCCGATTTATGTTCATATGCGTCCGTTCTCAGTGAATGCCGCGAATACGGGGTGGACATTCAAAACATGCTTTCTTCAGTCAGAACGGACGACGAAGACCTTGCCCGGGAAATGGCTCAGGATATAGATGAATTAAAGCAGCTCCACCCGGGATCCAGACCATATGTTGTCGCCAGAAGATATTTTCTCGAAGATTATGCTTCTCTTCTGAGAGCCGAAGACCGGCAGATGGTCAATGATGACCGGCTTGATGAATTTACAGAGAGAATCAAATCCGGAGCTTTTCGTAAAGACCGTGACCCCAGAACCGCTGAAATACTCGATTCTATAGAGAACATTGAGGCTAAAATACGCAGTAAATCAGCTTCAATAGCTCATGAAGAAGCTCTTGTGCGTGCCTCACATCTGATAGCGGCGGGCAAAGGTCATGAAATTGTGAACACAGCTCGCTGCGCTGTAAGTGCATTGCAGTCATTCGCGGCTTCTCAGCGAGCGGCGTGTGATCTTGTGGTTGCAGATCTTGAAGCTTTCCGAAGTGACTATCCTCTTGAGATGATAGATGTTCTCTTTCAGGAGTGGCAGAAGAATGATGACCATTCCAGAGCGACACGTTACTATCAGAAAGCTGTTGAGGAAGCTGAAAAAGAGGGAATCGGTTATTTAATTAATCAGCTGGAGAAGCGCGCAGACAGTAAAATGATAGACGAGGACTGTATGCTGGACGCATTCAGATACTGCTGGTGCGAGTATTATATCAGAAAAGCTCGTGCACAGTACCCTGTGTTGGAAGAATCTGTTTATATGGATTTCCCGGAGATTCTCCGCACGTTTATCGAGATGGAAAAGAAATTGCGCTGGAAATATGTTGAGCAGCTTCAGACCGATGTTATCGCCAGAATCGCTGATGGAAAGAACGACGCGTTAATCAGCGAAGAAGTAGGGAAGCTTGAAGGATTTGCATTTAGTGGAAGGAAGCCCAGAATCACCATTCGTTCTATTTTTGAGTCGGTTCCTCATGCAATTACAGACAGATATCCTTTAATTATGATGACGCCCGGGGCTGTTTCAGAACATATTCCGGTAGATTTTCCGGATTTCGATATTGTTCTAATTGATGAAGGTTCCCAGACACCTGCATACAGAGTTTTATATCCGATTTCTCATGCACAAAAAGTATGTATTTTCGGGGATGATCATCAGCTTATGCCGAGCCAGTTCTTTCAGAAAAATTATGATGAGGATGGAGAGATGCTGCCGGCCGAATCAATTATGGAGAGCGCCGTAAAGGCCAATATGCCCAAACGGACCCTGAAATTCCATTACCGCAGTGAATCTGAGCAGTTGATTGAGTTTTCAAATTTCAAATACTACAATAACGATATTGTTACATTTCCGTCTTCGAAACTGAATGAGAAGAGCGTTGACTATATCTTTGTTGAAAACAGTCAGTATGACCGCGGCGGCAAGAAAATTAATATGCCGGAAGTGGAAAAGGTCGTGCAAACTATAAAAGATATAGTGAATATTCACAAAGGAACTATGACGGATACAATCGGCGTTATCGCATCAAATTATTCACAAATGATGCTGATTCGAAAATGTCTCCTGAAAGAAGCTGCGAATGATATTGAACTCGGAATCTGGTTAGACGATAGAATCTCGGTCGTAAACCTTGAGAGCTGTCAGGGCAGAGAATGGGATCATGTGGTTATTTCCGTAACGTATGGCCCGGACACAAACGGTCGCCTGCCAGGTGGTCTGGGAGTGTTCAGTTTTGACGGCGGCGAAAACCGCGTCAACGTGATGGCCAGCAGGGCGAGAAAGAAGATGTATGTTGTCACGTGTCTTTCGCCTGAGATGCTTGTCAATGCAGCATCTAAGGGAGTTAAGGACCTTCGAGATTTTCTCGCATTTGCCCGAGGTGATTTTAAAAAAGACAGACGCAATACAGATGAAGAGAATCGGGGTGAGGGGATTCTTGCTTCAGTTGCTTCAAAGTTCGAAGAACTTGGGTATGAAGTGCACACTAATATTGGAAGTAGCCGATGCGTGATTGATATAGCTGTGGTTTCGAAAAACAATCCTGATACATATGCACTCGGAGTTATTCTTGACCGTTTTGATGCTCCTGAGTATCATGTAAAAGACAGCGAAATAATTATGCCGGAAGTACTAAAGAGTCAGGGATGGAAAGTGTTCAGACTGCACTCAGTGAATTGGTACGACGATGCAAATTATGAGATGAAAGAGATGCTCAGAATGATTCATGAAGAGGAAGATTGTCATGAGGGATAAAGAAAAACTTTTAGATAAGCTCAAAGAAGCTGTAAATAATAATAACAGGAAAGACTTTTACTCATGCGTAGAGAAACTTGAAACATCGGAGTATGAGTATGCTTTTACAAATATGCATCGGTATGATGACAGTAATTTCTGGTCTGATTGGAAGAATAAAATTTTAAACGTAAAGAATACTATCCGACTCGACAGGAATCAGAATAGTGCATATGTGGATGCAGACATTTTTCTGTATATGTATCCTATGGTCGTTGTTGAGACATTTTTCTGCATTAGGCAGGATGAGGCTATGTTAAAAAAGGCTTATAATGATTTAGTACGACGCCTTGAAGACGGATTGGATCTTTTATGTAGTAGTATGAACATAGCTCAGGCAGCGGAAAATCGTGAAAAACAAAAAATATATTATGAGAGATTTGGACACAGTGTTATCAGAAACTATGAAAATAATGTGGAACTCAAGTTCAATCTTCTTTCATATGTCTATGCCCTTGCGCAGTACTATCAAGTGGATCCGGATGATAAACGTTGCCTTAAAACGGATGTCATTGAAAAATGTTTAATTACACCTGTGTATGATGCCTTTAAAAATGATAATAAATTTCAGGAAATTTTAGAAAGACAGGATGATGAATCTAATTCGTATTGGGAAAACTATAGATTGGCTTTAGCTGACTATAAAACATTGCTAAGAGGAACGCAGATACAAACGGAAAAGCAGACAGGAGCGGAGCCGGAAGAAATGCCTGAGAAGCCTACTGAAAAGCTGCCTGCTACGAAAAAAGGAAATATGCGCGATGAAAGTATAATGGGAAAAGTTCTTCCTACGATGTTCTCACGCTTTTTAGCACTAATGTGTGTTGCTCTTTTGATTTCTAACACAGTTCTGTTCTTTAGGAGAACGCCTTCTCCCGATGGAAATAATCATGGGGCGGGAGATGCGCTGGTCGAAAGCGAAAAAGACAATACAACGTCATCTGCCATAAGTCATGAAGGTGTGTCCGTTGAATCACAAAACGTTCCGCCCTCGTCTTCAATAGCACATCATGCGGAATCGGGCACTGACTATTCAGGCGACTCCGGGACTCCACAATCTTCGGGAGAATCTTCGTTTACAAATGATGTTGCTTTAGCAGCAGGAAGAGAATTATTTCTATCGGAGAACCGTTATCTGCGAGCGACGCCCAAAGGGGATAATAATCAAAATATTATCTTGATGATTCAAAGTGAAGAAAGAGTGAGAATTCTTAAAGAATTGGATGAATCGTGGCTTTATGTCGAGTATATAATGTCTGCCAACGAGGATGGTACGCCCTATGAGTATGGGTACCAAGGCTATATTAAGCGGCTGGAGAATGACAAAGAAATCGTGTGAAAACGCATATATTGGCAATCGAAGTGAAATACATACGATTGCCAATATAATAAGGAGGATACAAAAATGATCTGTCCTAAATGCAGTCAATATAATATGGACGGAATCATAGTATGTCCATATTGCGGAGCATCTCTTAAAGCAGAAGATAGTTATAGTGAACCGAAAACTCAAGGTACTGATGCGGATAACCATTTTCGTTCAGATGCTATGCCTCTGGCGGAGAGAGAAGATGCGAATTCATTTAGTCAATATCTATCTGAAGAGTCCACAAACAAAAAATCAGGTATTAATAAATGGTTTTTTGCCGTTGGAGTCATTGTGCTGCTGATGGCTGTTTTCTTTGGAATCGTTATTATCGGTTTTGTTGGAAGGGCGAACCAGAATATAGATGCCAAATATGGTGCTGTTAATGAAAAGAAAGATAGTATCGAAAGTAAACATGAGGATATTTTGAAAAGAGTGTCTTCAGAAAGTTATGTAGAAGACTCAACAGATAGAGAAATGAAAAATTTGTCGGAGCAAAACCTTCAGGAAGAATCCCTGTTGGGACAAAACATATCGGAACAGGAGCTGGTGGAGCAAAACCCGCCAGAGACAGTTGGAACAGAGGTTATTAAAGTATATGGGGGCATTAAAGCTCCGGCTGGGGATTTTATTTTTCCTTATAGCAGTCAAAGGTTTCTTACAGACCAGGAGCTATCAACTCTTAAACTGGATGATGCCCAGGCAATGCATGATAAATCGCAGATGGCAATAAATGAAATATTTGCGAGATATGGTTATACTTTTGGCACTACAACAAAGACATCGAGCGCAGCAAAGGAGCGCTTTGAGGTGCTTGATTGGTATATTCGGGTTCAAAAGAAATGTCCTTCAGATAGTTGGTGGACATTACAATCAGAATATTTTAACGAATATGAAGTTCAAAATGTTCAAACATTGAACGAATGGCAAAAACAGCACGGGGTGTACTATTGATTTCTGCTTTCATAAGAATTCCAAATCTGTCACCAATTATGGTTCTTCTTCATTTAAGCTTACAATTACAATAAAACTATTGCCGTTGTATATTTTTATTTCGTTAATCAGTCAGAAGTCAACAATATCTATGAGAAAGATTGATGGGAATCAGTCTTTCTTTTTTTGTAGATCATAAGAAATCTGACAATACCACAACAGAACAAACAATTCCGCACATCCACCGGATACTCGTCGGACTCCATCGGACGAACGCCGGACTTCACTGCTTTTCATTTCCGCTACAATTATTCCTGTAACAAAGCCCCGGCTATATGCCGGGCGAAAATTCAACACCGGCCCTGGTGCGCAACAGAGCAAGGATGCTGACCATATCTCCCCTGATATCTTTCAGGGAGTTGTGGTTCGGGATTCCTTCCCTGCTGCGCATTTTTGTTGTTGGGCCTGTCCCTTTACTTTCCTGCGCGCAGCGAACAGTCCCCGGCATCCCTGTCTCCCGGAAGAGGGCAGAAAGGAATGAATGGGACACAGGAGATATTTTGTAAGGAGAGACCCAACGGATACGGGAAAGACGAAGGAGTGGATCGAGATGGACGGGGAAGCTTTCTACAGGTTCCTCGCGTCGGAGGAGGCGGACGGACGGCGGTTCGTCAGGATCGCGGATAACGGTGATGATGAATGCGATGTGATCTATATGGAAGCATCGGACAAAGACTTCCGGAACTGGAAGGCAAATGATAACCGGCGGCTCTATTACAAGCGGCTGCACGGACGGAGACGAAAGAAAGTTTCCCTGAGTGAATTCATTAATGAGAATGAAAATGAAGCGCTGACCTTTGAAGATGTCATCGGTTCGGATGATGAACTCCCGGAAGATACTGCGGTCAGGCACATGATGACCGGGGAACTTCATGCGGCCATGGAAAGGCTCACGGCAGAGGAACGGGAACTGCTGGAAATGTATTACTGGGAGTCCATGAAGCTGCAGGAGATTGGCAGGGAATTAGGTACGACCCCGCAGAACATTTACCAGCGGCTGAGAAGGATCAACGGGAAGCTGAAGAATAACATGCAGAACAAAAAATCCTAAGTTTTTTAAATTTGTGAGTTTAAAAACGGGAAAAAAATCAGCTATGCAATAGTAGAGGGACTTTTTTTCCGACCCATGCAAGGGGGATGATCCAATACAGATGCGGACAGCATTTTACGAATGAAGATCATGGGATGATGTCCCGACAGGGACCTTGAAAACTGAATATACATTTACCAGATACCTTCCTTCTTTTTCCAGATGGATCAGCGCGGAGCTTCCTGGGCACGCGACGACGGTGCATTTGCACCCGAGCGATACGGGCGAAACGGAGACGCGGGGCGGAACCCCGCATGTGGCGAAGATGCGGAGAAGGGATGATGATACTTCCGCCGAAGGGCGGCTCGGCGAGAACCGCGGAGGGGTAACGGCCCATGGAGCAGGAATCCACCTGCCGTCTGGTAATTTCCCGGAGGCACGCAAGGAGTGCCCGTTTCCAGGGGCGTCGTGGACAAATATGGAAAGATCATAGATTGAATAAAGATTTGACAGATATATATTCAAAGATCCGGGCTGCCGGTGCCGGGCGGTTCCGACAGTCCGGATGAACATAGCTTTTACAATGCAGATGACTTTTATTTATTCAGATGAAAGGAAGAGACAGCTGCAGATGAAAAACGGGAGGAGCGGGAATGTTAATGATGATGAAGACAAAGGAGAGCGAAGGCCTGCGCCCCGACTGGATCTATAAACGGGGCGACGTCTACTGGGCGGACCTGAACCCGTTCTTCGGGTCGGAGCAGGGAGGGACCCGCCCGGTGCTGGTGCTGCAGAACGACGCAGGGAACTTCTTCAGCCCGACGCTCATCGTAGCGCCGATGTCGTCCCAGGTGGACAAGAGGACGGACCTGCCGACGCACATCGTGCTGGAGCAGGTGCGGGGGCTCGATGGACCGTCGCTCATCATGCTCGAGCAGCTGAAGACGATCGACAAGAGGCGAGTGCGGAGCTATGCCGGGAAGCTCACGAAGGAGCAGATGGCGGAGGTGGAAGCAGCGCTCACCGGGACGCTCGGGATTTATATCACGGAGGCGGTGGAAGCACCGTGACCTGCGGGGAAAGGAGCGGTGGGAATAAAGCCGGAGAGACGTGCAGCCTGTCAAGTATGTCATCCGGCAGGCGACAAACTACCGGAAAGCGGATGACAGCCGTACAATGAATGCGGTACAGGAAATCCGGGAAGGCAAACAGCCTGACAGAGTAACAAAGAACAATGGGATCCCCGGACAATGCGGTAAAAGGAAAGCATTAGAGAAGGGACCCGCCAACAGGAACAGGTACACATAGAGAGCCACTGATGTCAGCGGCACATGATCAATCAACATAGGAGGAAGCATCGATGTTTGAAGAAAGAATAGCGGAACTCAACAACAGCATTGCGGCGGCAGCCCTGGCAGGAGGAAATGACGGGAAGCGGACATACACGGTCGAAGAGATCCAGAACATCCTTGAGATCGGAAAGGCGACGGCGTACCGCCTCATCAAGAGGGGCAAGTTCAAATATGTGAAGATCGGGGGATGCATCCGCATCTCGAAGAAGAGCTTCGACGAGTGGCTGGATGGACAGGTCGGGCAGGCGTGAGAGTGTCAGGGATCCCGGCTGCCGGGCGGCAGGTTGACTTCATGCGGAACATGCCGCTAGGTGAACATGGCGGCCGCCCCGGCCGGGACAGGGACTGCAGAAATGTATTGGAGGTGAAATGTTTGGAGAAGAAGAGCATGTCCGTGACGGAAATGGGAAGGCTGATCGGACTTAAGAAAACGACGGCTTACTGGCTGGTCAACAAAGGCCTGTTCGAGGTCAGGATCGTCGCGGGAAAACAGAGGGTCATGGTGGACAGTTTCAACAAATGGCTCGGCAGCCAGTCGCATTACAGGATCGTGGCGGACCAGGGCAGCGCCGGGCAGGATACGGGAGGCAGAGATGGCATCGATCGTTAAGCGGAAGAAGAAATTCTCGGTCGTGTATTCCTACACGGACGAAAAGGGAATAGAACATAAGAAGTGGGAGACATTTGATTCCAATGCCGAGGCGAAGCAGAGGAAGGCAGAGGTCGAAGCCGAAAAACGGAACGGGACGTTCACCGCCCCTACGGCGAAGACAGTCCGCGAACTGCTGGAGGACTACATGTCGATCTATGGGGTGAACACCTGGGCAATGTCCACATATGAGTCGAGGAGGGCCCTTACGAGCAACTACATCAATCCGATCATCGGGGATACAAAGCTGGCGGACCTGAACCCGCATATGATGGACAAATACTACCGGGAGCTCCTCAAGGTCAGGTCCGTGACGAACAGGTACGCGCGGCCGAGGAATGAATACCTGACGCCGCACACGGTGCGCGAGATCCATAAGCTGCTCAGGAACGCGTTCAACCAGGCGGTGCGCTGGGAGCTCATGACGAAGAACCCGGTGGAGCACGCGTCCCTGCCGAAGGAGGAACATATCCCGAGGGAGATCTGGACGGCGGACATCCTTTTCAAGGCGATCAACGCCTGTGAGGATGACACGCTTTCTCTCGCGATGAACCTCGCGTTCTCCTGCTCCCTCCGCATGGGCGAGATGCTCGGGCTCACATGGGACTGCGTGAACATAGAGCCGGAAGCCATCCGGAACGGAAATGCGTCCATATTTGTGAACAAGGAGCTGCAGAGGGTCAACCGGGAGGCATTTGAAAAGCTCGACGGGAAAGGGGTCATGCGGAGCTTCCCGGCCGTGATGCCGAGCACGAGCACGCGCCTCGTCCTGAAGGAGCCGAAGACGAAGACCAGCATCCGGAAGGTCTTCCTGCCGAGGACGGTGGCGGACATGCTCGTTATCAGGAAGAAGGAGATCGAGGGGCATAAGGAGATATTCGGCGAGGAGTACGACGATTACAATCTGGTGTTCTGCTCGGTGAACGGACATCCGATCGAGGGCCAGGTCATCAACAGGCAGTTCAGCAGGCTGATCCGTGAGAACGGGTTCCCGAAGGTCGTCTTCCACTCCATCCGGCATACGAGCATCACGTACAAGCTCAAGCTGAACGGCGGGGACATGAAGTCGGTGCAGGGCGATTCCGGGCATGCGCAGATGAAGATGGTGGCGGACGTGTATTCGCACATCATCGATGACGACAGGGCGAGGAACGCGCAGAGGATCGAGGAGGCGTTCTACACGAAGGAAGAAAATCCGGCACCTGAGCCTGACGCGATTGTGACGGAGACCGGAACCACAGAAGGATCAGCGGAATCGGATATGGAAACGCTGCTCCGCCTGCTCCAGAAACCGGAGATGGCGAAGATGCTGAAGACACTGGCGGCAGGGCTGACGTAAGAACATAAGGGATATTTTGAAAGCGTGGGAGGGGTATCCGGGAAAGGATGCCCCTTCACCATGAATGACAGAGGATATCCCGTTGTTCATCGGCATGTTTTCAGGTATAATGGAGCCAGAGAGGCGTGCAGGACAGCCGCAAAAGAAGCTGGATATGCTCGAAAAGGGAACATCGAAAACGCAGTCGGATTTGGCTGCGGCAGATAATCTGAGGGCATAAATCAGGCAAGAATGATCAAGCCAACCATTCGTTGAAATTTTGGGGCTTGCAACAAAGTTGCAACAGTTTGGAGCTGAGAAGGGCGAAAAACAGTGATAAAAAGAGGTCCTGACAGAGCACTGGGACCCCGAAAAAAGCCCGAAAATAAGCGATTTTTGATGAAATCTGATAAAGTTCCCGGGGCCTGCGTTTAGAACTCCTAAGGTTACGTATTAACCTCCGCCGGCGAAAACGCGGCAAAAGGTCGGGAGACCTAAAAATCCACCAAAAAAGGCTTGTCTGCGTAGCTCAGCAGGATAGAGCACTCGCCTCCTAAGCGAGGGGTCGGAGGTTCGAATCCTCTCGTAGACGCTGAAAATGACCGGAAATCCGTTGAAAAAATGTGATTTCCGGTTTTTTATGCAAAAAATGACCTATGCCAATTAAACACTGCTTTTTCAAACTGTGTAAACGGTAGAAAACCAGCATACTGGTACAGATATGGCAGAAATGATAAAATCCAGAGGGATGCATTCGTCAACGCATCTCCCTG
>JBGUIK010000043.1:0-205938 GCA_045112915.1 Lachnospiraceae bacterium | reverse complement strand
CCGGCTGTTTCTTTAAGCTTAGCCATAATCTGGGACAGACCGAGTTTCCGCTTGCCGTTCCCGAACCGTCCTTCGACCTCATTGCGTAAGCGTCTAATATGTGGTGTTGCAATTCCACGATGATGCACGCGGCTGCAATCACTCTGATTATTCAACAGTATAGATGTGTGTACCTTGAAAATTTACGATCAAGTCAAGACCACCAGCTAAGCTGGTGGCTTGTTCTGCCCCTATAAGGGGCTGGTACCTGCTTGCGCCTGAGGGCGCACTGACGGTCCGCCAGCTGCACCACATTCACAGCGGCCCCCTCACGGGGGCTTTTTCAGTGCTTCCCTCTTCCGGCTCAGCCCCCTCGGGGCTTACTGGTTTGCTTTGATTTCCAACTTCCGCTTAAGCGGTTATTTCTTGTTTTTCCTCACCGGCTCACCCGTGAACGGGTCAATATACTCAAATAAACTCATCTGGTCATACTGGACATCTTCTTTCAATTGATTTCGGATATATTCCTTTATTGCAGCAGTATTCTTCCCCACCGTATCAACATAATATCCTCTACACCAGAAATGGCGGTTTCCATACTTATACTTCAGGTTGGCATGTCGTTCGAATATCATTAGCGAACTTTTTCCTTTTAGATATCCCACTATTTCTGATACGGAATATTTCGGTGGTATTCTGACCAACATGTGAATATGATCCGGGCAGCATTCTGCTTCTATTATTTCTATACCCTTTCTTCTACATAATCCGCCCAGTATTTCTCCTACATCAGCCTTTATTTGCTTATATATCACCAGCCGACGATACTTTGGTGCAAAAACAATATGGTATTTACATTCCCATTTTGTATGCGCTAAACTATTTATGTCCATTATTTGGACCTCCTGTGCTATATATTTGTGGTTTGCAGACCTACTTTTATACTAGCACAGGAGCTCTTTCTTTAATCTGAAGATCTTTCATCCCCCTGCATAGCAGGGGGTTTATTTTTGTCTGTGACACAAAAACGGGGCTGCCTGATCAAAGGCAGCCCCGAAGGCTTTAGACTACATCAATTTTATTTCTCGACAAGCAGGGAGATACCTGTCATCTCTTCCGGCTTCGGAAGACCCATCATGTCGATCATTGTCGGGATGATATCGCAGAGACGTCCGCCCTCTTTCAGATCATACTTCGGATCCGCATTGACAATGATGAACGGGACCGGGTTGGTCGTGTGAGCTGTGAACGGCTCGCCGGTCTTCTCATCGACCATCTTGTCGCAGTTGCCGTGGTCAGCGCAGATGAACATCTGACCGTTGACTTCCTTCAGAGCCTCGACAACGCGGCCTACGCACACATCAACAGCCTCGACAGCCTTAATTGCAGCTGCTTCATTGCCTGTGTGGCCGACCATGTCGCCATTTGCAAAGTTGACTACGATTGCGTCATAAACACCGCTCTTGATAGCCGCTACAAGACCGTCGCAGACCTTGAACGCGCTCATTTCCGGCTGGAGGTCATAGGTGGCTACTGACGGTGACGGAACAAGGAGACGATCCTCGCCCGGGAACGGCTCTTCCTTGCCGCCGTTGAAGAAGAATGTTACATGAGCATACTTCTCTGTCTCAGCTGTGCGGAGCTGCTTCATGCCGAGGTTGCTCAGATACTCGCCGAACGTGTTGGAGATGGACTGTTTCTTAAAAGCAACTTCCTTGTTCGGGATCGTTACATCATAGTCTGTGAAAGCGACGAAATTAGTCTTTACCCTCGGACCTCTGTCGAAGCCTGTGAACTCATCCATGCAGAATGTACGGGTGATCTCACGAGCGCGGTCCGGACGGAAGTTGAAGAAGATCAGGGAATCGCCGTCTTTGATCGTTGCGACCGGAGCGCCGTCTTTCTGAACGACGAACGGAAGCACGAATTCATCCGGCTTGCCATCCGCATAGGATGCCAGCATGCCCTTCGGCGCGCTCTCTGCCGGAACGCCCTCGCCCTTGACCATAGCGTTGTATGCAAGGACAACGCGCTCCCAGCGGTTGTCGCGGTCCATAGCATAGTAACGGCCTGAAACAGTAGCGATCTCGCCGACGCCGATCATCTTCATATTGGCCTCAAGAGCATCGATGAATCCCTTGCCGGATTCCGGCGGTGTGTCGCGGCCATCCATGAAGCAGTGTACATAAACTTTATCAAGGCCCTTCTGCTTAGCCAGCTTAAGGAGGCCATAGAGATGTGTGTTGTGGCTGTGAACGCCGCCGTCAGACAGTAGACCCATGCAGTGAAGAGCCGCGCCGCCTGCAATTGCCTTGTCAACAGCATCACAAAGAACTTCATTCTGGAAGAAATCACCGTCATCGATCGCCTTGGAGATACGTGTCAGTTCCTGATAAATAATACGGCCGGCACCCATGTTCATGTGACCGACTTCGGAGTTGCCCATCTGGCCATCCGGAAGGCCTACTGCCATACCGGCTGCATAACCCTTCTTGAACGGGCATGTTGCTTTCAGTTCGTCCATGACCGGTGTATTTGCAAGGTACACCGCATTGTGCTCATGTACATCACTCTCGCCATAACCGTCAAGAATCATTAATACTGTTGGTCTTTTTGCGCTCATAGTTTCTCCTTTTCTTTATCTTACGGGCTTAATCCGCATTTTAGATTTACATGACTCGCATGCAGTCGCCAAAGTCCCCTCTCGATGCGCAGGCGCCCAGCGGACACCCTGGCTCGCTGCCTTCACACATATGCAGCATATGCATATCTGCACTTATCATTATTTTACTTCACGCGTTATTCAAAGTAAAGAAACTTTAACAGAAAAGCGCCCGTATTTATGCGGTTTTTCGTGATTTTCAACACATTCTGCGCCATAAAGGACCAGCTTCGCGCCGCGAGCACGCCTCGCTCTGCCGGGATGGTGCTGCCAAAAAAAGCAGAGAACGCACTCGGCGTTCTCTGCCCACTTTACTTGATCATGCTATGGCAGCAAATTATTTGTTGTAATGAATGATGTCCGCGAAGGAAGCCTTCAGAGAAGCGCCGCCTACAAGACCGCCGTCGATGTTCGGCTTAGCGAACAGCTCAGCAGCGTTGCCGCCGTTTACGGAGCCGCCGTAAAGGACGCGAACATCCTCAGCAACCTCAGCACCGTACAGCTCGACAAGGAGTGCGCGGATCCAGCCGCAAACTTCCTCAGCCTGATCAGATGTAGCTGTGACGCCTGTGCCGATAGCCCAGATCGGCTCATAAGCGATGACAACTTTCTTGACAGCTTCTGCATCTACGCCGAGAAGGCCGATCTTGACCTGCTGACGTACGAAATCCTGGGTAACGCCCTGCTGTCTCTGTGTAAGAGACTCGCCGCAGCACATTACCGGAACGATGCCGTGCTCAAGAGCCTTGAGGACCTTCTTATTTACGATCTCATCTGTCTCGCCGAAATAATCACGTCTCTCAGAATGGCCGATGATAACATATTTTACACCGAGGTCATCAAGCATAGCCGGAGCAATCTCACCTGTGAATGCGCCCTTCTCCTCGAAGTACATATTCTCAGCGCCGATATTGATGTTTGTGCCCTCAGCTGCTGCAAGAGCTGCCGGAAGATCAATTGCCGGTACGCAGAAAAGAACGTCAACATCTTCGCTTGCAAATGCTGCCTTGTTCTCCTCGATGAAAGCCTTTGCCTCTGACGGAGTCATGTTCATTTTCCAGTTACCTGCTGCCAGGATACGTCTTGCCATGGGTATCATCCTCCTTTTTTATATAAGAAATTAATTTTTATAATATCTGCAGTCCGCGCGTACACCGCCTCCGGCGGAATACGCACGTACCGATTTACATTAATCTGCGTTGGTAATGCCGATTAATTATTTGTCGTTAGCTGCTGCTACACCCGGAAGCTCCTTGCCCTCAAGGAATTCAAGGGAAGCGCCGCCGCCTGTGGAGATGTGGCTCATCTTCGGGCCATAGCCAAGCTGGTTGACTGCTGCAGCGGAATCGCCGCCGCCGATGATTGTTGTAGCCTCTGTCTCAGCAAGAGCTGCCGCAACTGCCTTTGTGCCTGCTGCAAGGATCGGGTTCTCGAAAACGCCCATCGGGCCGTTCCATACGACTGTCTTAGCAGACTTAACTGCATCGCTGTAAAGCTCGATCGTCTTCGGGCCGATATCCATGCCCATCTTGTCAGCCGGGATAGCATCTGCGTCTACAGTAACTGTAGCGATTTCAGCATCGATCGGGTTCGGGAAGGAATCTGTGCAAACTGTGTCAACCGGCAGATACAGCTTCTTGCCGAGAGCAGCTGCCTTGTCGATCATTTCCTTGCAGTAATCGATCTTTGTCTCATCGCAGAGAGACTTGCCGATCTCAAGGCCCTGAGCCTTAAGGAATGTGTAAGCCATGCCGCCGCCGATGATAAGTGTGTCGCACTTCTCAAGCAGGTTGGAGATAACATTCAGCTTGTCAGCAACCTTAGCGCCGCCGAGGATAGCTACGAACGGACGAACCGGATTCTCAACTGCGTTGCCGAGGAAGTCGATTTCCTTCTGCATCAGATAGCCGACTGCGCATGTATCGATGTACTGTGTAACACCAACGTTGGAGCAGTGAGCGCGATGAGCTGTACCGAAAGCGTCGTTTACGAATACATCAGCGAGGGAAGCAAGCTCCTTGGAGAATGCTTCGCCGTTCTTTGTCTCTTCTTTGCGATAACGTGTGTTCTGAAGAAGAACAACGTCGCCGTCCTTCATAGCCGCAACAGCTGCTTTTGCATTCTCGCCGACTACATTGTCATCAGCTGCAAATACAACTTCCTGGCCGAGAAGCTCGGAAAGGCGTGCAGCAACAGGAGCCAGAGAAAGTTCCGGCTTCGGCTCGCCCTTCGGCTTGCCGAGGTGGCTGCAAAGGATGACCTTGCCGCCGTCGGCGATCAGCTTCTTGATTGTCGGAAGAGCTGCGACGAGACGGTTCTCATCGGTGATGACGCCGGCTTTCAGCGGAACGTTGAAATCGCAGCGGCAAAGAACGCGCAGGCCTTTTACGTTGATATCATCAACAGACTTTTTATTAAGCATTGGTATCAATCCTCCTTAGTATTGGATTCTATGATCAGCACCCTGTGTGCATAATCTTCATTCTGGGCTCGCGGATACTTCCGGCAGATCCGCACGGTGCGGACGGTATGAAGTCTCAGCGATCAAACAGCATGGATAATTACTCCTCTGCGATAAAAAAGGGTCCGGCCCTTTAGTGACCGGACCCTATCAGGTCTTACTTCAATTCAATTATTCGGAAAGAAGCTTGCCGAAGTACTTGATTGTGCGAACCATCTGGCTTGTGTAGGAGTTCTCATTGTCATACCAGGAAACAACCTGAACTTCTGTTGTGCCGTTGTCAAGCGGCATAGCCATGGTCTGTGTAGCATCGAACAGAGAACCAAATCTCATGCCGACGATATCGCTGGAAACGATCTCATCTGTGTTGTAGCCATAGGACTCTGTTGCAGCAGCCTTCATAGCAGCATTGATCTCATCCTTGGTAACTGTGCCTTCAACAACAGCTGTAAGAATTGTTGTTGAGCCTGTCGGGGTCGGTACACGCTGTGCAGCGCCGATGAGCTTGCCGTTCAGTTCCGGGATAACAAGGCCGATAGCCTTAGCAGCACCTGTGCTGTTCGGAACGATGTTAACAGCTGCAGCGCGGGATCTTCTGAGGTCACCCTTTCTCTGCGGGCCGTCAAGAGTCATCTGATCGCCTGTGTAAGCGTGGATTGTGCACATGATACCGGACTTGATCGGAGCAAGGTCATTAAGAGCCTTAGCCATCGGTGCAAGGCAGTTTGTTGTGCAGGAAGCAGCGGAGATGATGTGATCATCTTTTGTAAGAATGTCATGGTTTACATTGTAAACGATGGTCTTAAGGTCATTGCCTGCCGGAGCGGAAATGACAACATACTTAGCGCCAGCATCAATGTGAGCCTGAGCCTTAGCCTTGCTTGTGTAGAAGCCTGTGCACTCAAGAACTACGTCGACATCGAGCTTACCCCACGGAAGGTCAGCAGCGTTCTTCTCGGCATAGATCGTGATCTCATGTCCATCAACGATGATGGAGTTCTCTGTGCTCTCAACCTTGTCAGCAAGTTCGAACTTGCCCTGTGTAGAGTCATACTTGAGCAGGTGTGCAAGCATAGCCGGGGATGTAAGGTCGTTGATTGCTACGATCTCAAAACCCTCTGCTGTGTACATCTGACGGAATGCCAGACGGCCAATACGACCAAAACCGTTAATTGCAACTTTTACTGCCATAATCGTGAATCCTCCTGTGAAAATTATTTGATATACATTACTTGAGGTATAAAACCCTTGTAATCATTGTACTCAAACTTGACTAAAAATACAAGAAATATTTCATGTTTTTTACGCATTTTTCTCAGATTTTTACGAATTTTGGCTTTCGTTTTACATAATATGCATAATGGGTAAAACCACAGCCCCGCAGTATATTGACAGCTTCGTCAAACTGGCAGCTGACATGTGCCGATTTGTGAGCATCGGAGCCTATAGTGACCAGAGTACCTCCCATCTCACGATATCTTTTCAGCACCAGCGGATGCGGATTCGGAAAACCGATCATCTTTCTGAGCCCTGCCGTGTTGATCTCAATGGCGATATTGTATCGGATCAGAAGCTTCAGGATCTCATCTATGATGTCCGCGTAAGCCCTGTAACTGTACTCTCTGGCCCTGTGACGGCCATAGCGAACAACATAGTCGAGATGTCCGAGACAGTCGAAGCCGTGGAACAGGCGCACATCGGCAAGCAGGTCCTCAAAGTATTCTCTGTAAACATCCGCGTCCGTCCTGCCTTCAAAAACGGCCGGAAAGAACGGGTCGCAGCCTCTGACCAAGTGCTGTGATCCGATGCTGAAATCAAAAGGATAGTCATCCAGCAGTTTTTTGTATCGCGCTCCAAGATGCTTCTGCATCCCGAGTTCCACGCCCATTAGAATTTCAATATTATTTCTGTATATTTCACGAAGTCTTTCAATCTCACGCTGATAAGCAGCAACATCGAAGTCATATACTGTGCCGGGCACAGGATAATCATAATCGATATGGTCAGTAAAACAGAGCACATTAACGCCGGCAGCAATGGCAGCTCTCACCTGATTTTCCATCGCTGTCTCAGAGTCTGTGGAAAATGAACTGTGTACATGTACATCCGCCCTGATCATCGGCCTACGCACCTCCCGGGTTCAAGTCTCGTCCGCAAGACGAAAGCACATGCTGCCGGTTACGATGTCTCTTTCCTCTTTGAGTCGTCGGATGTACACCGATCCGTTCAGCATCTGTCATATCTATTATATCAGACGCACCGCCGCGGTTGTAGCGTATTTTAACTAATGCCGGTCCTTTTCCGCAGATTCTCTGCCCCGTCATATATTATTACCGGAAAGAAAAAGAAGCTGCCGCGCCGACCCCCAAAAGTTCCCGCCACAGTATTTACTGTGACCGCAAACTTCCGGGGGGCGACGCGGCAGCCCTAAGGTTCCCGTACTTTGTTTCAGTGTCTCGGATGCGCTTTTTCGTAGACATCACGCATTTTTCCGATATTCAGATTCAGATAAATCTGCGTTGTGGATATATCGGAATGTCCGAGCATCTCCTGCACGCTCCGAAGATCCGCTCCGTTCTCGATCATATGAGCCGCGAAACTGTGTCTCAGCGTGTGAGGAGTAATATCTCTTTCGATACCCGCTTCCTGAGCATAGCCTTTGAGCAGCTTCCAGAATCCCTGTCTGCTCATCTTTCTTCCCTGCACATTTGTAAAGAGGACATCGTTTTCCGATGCCTCAGGGAACAAATCTCTGGCATTTTCGAGGTATTCCGCAAGTGCTTCTCTGGCTGCATTCCCGAACGGCACTGCTCTCTCACGGTCTCTGTCCCGACAGTTTATATATCCCATCTTTAGATTTACATCCGATACCCTGAGACTGATCAGCTCAGACACCCGAATCCCGGTAGCGTAGAGCAGTTCGAGCATAGCCCGGTCTCTCATACCCTTCGCAGTATCCCGCAATGGCTGCGCAAGCAGCTTTTCCACTTCCGATACGGTAAGAATATCCGGCACTTTCTTTTCGACTTTCGGCGGATGCAGTTCATCGGACGGATTGTCCGCGATCAGATTCTTTTTATATAGATAGCCAAAAAATGCCCTGATCGAAGCCACACTTCTTGATATGGATGAAGCCGCGTAACTCTGCTCCTCCATATAGAGCATATACGAATTGAGATTTGTGGCTGTCACAGCTCCCCAACTGTCAACTGCCAGCTCTTTCTCTAAATAGGACGCGAGCTTATCGAGATCCCTCTTGTATGACTGTTCCGTATTCGCCGAGGCCTTTTTTGTCTTGTGCAGATATTTGATAAACTTCAGAATTGCTTCTTCCATGATTTAATCTCCGATCTTACGGTAATCACAAAAAGCAATTCACCCTCCAAAACATAAGTGGTCTCCCCCAGCCACCTTCGAAACTATGGATTTTTCGAGGTGACAAAACTTATTATACGCACAACTTTACATAAAATCAAACAAAAAAAACATTATTTTTTCGCTTATTTATGCGGAAAATCGGGGTTCACTATATGTTGGTTTCCGATAATATTCTGCCACAAGATATAGGAACTCAGAAGAACATGTTGCCCCACATCGTCCTCTCTGTTGTCAACGACGAGTAGTGTACAAGGTCCTCAACCGTCGTTGTGAGGCCTGCAAAGATAACTATGTCCGGATGGACGCGGTCTACTATCCTCTGAATATTGTCCTCGTCGAACTGGTGAATGAACACGCTGCGGTTAAAGCTCTCCGCTATCCAGGGGAACATCTGCATCCAGATATATGAATCGCCGACGATCAGTATATCCGGTTTAGAAGCATCGCCCGTCGTGTAGTACCTGTAAGAGCGCCAGGGGTCATTGGGCTGATAATCGATCATATCGAACCATTCCTGATGCTGGACCGCCGTCGGCTCTTTCACGGAGTAGGAGACGTCCTCCTCAGAGAATTTCTGACCGAGGACCGTATTGGTCCTCTCAAGGATCTGCATATTAAAATCCTCATCCTGAAGGATCCGTATATCTTCCTTCGGCATCAGACCGCTGATCTGTTTCATCAAAGACGCATAGCCGTACCTCACACCCTGAGCATTCCAGTGCCCTCCGTCGAACGAGCGGTAGCATACGAGCTTGCCGGCAGCAGCAGCCTCTTTAAGCTCATTGTTGACTACATTCATATTGAGCTCCGGATAATTGATCGCAATCGTCTGCATCAGGTTGATCTCAGAGTTCGGCCGCACCTGGGTCACATAGCCCTTCAGGTTCTCGGGATATACATCCACCTTATAAGGAAAGACAGACATGCCGAACTTTATGCCCTGCTCATTAAAATAGTTATTAATGTCCTGCATACGGCTGATGAATGTATTCACCTCTTCATTGGTCATGACGTCTTTGTGCTGGAGGTTATTCAGGGTAAGGTCCTCGGAGTCAAGTGAATAGTACCAGTCATTCATGACAACGGCAGAATCGCTGCGGAACTCGTTTAGATAGCCATAGTACAGGGTATTATAAAATGATTTCGCGATCTCTCTTCCGCCGCAATTATCATCTATCCATTGTTCGATCTCTTTTGTCAGCCCTTTGTGGGGAACCAGCGATGCCGGTGCCTTGGCTTTCCATCTGTTCTCGTCCGCCTGGAGTTTTCCCCCGGCCTTATCCGAGAAAATGAGAGGCAGCGCCAGCATGGCAACAAAGCAGGTTATGACGATCAGATCACAAATCTTATTTCTCATTCATTGACCTCACTTGTTCATCAATAGCGGATATACAGGAATGTCTGGAAAGTACTGCTCATGACTATCATGATGCTCACGCCGAGAAGGGCAAGGTAGGCAAGGTCCCAGATGCGGTTCTCACGCATTTTCTCTTCGATCCTGTCCAGAGTAGGTGTGCAGCAGATAATACCTGCGAGAAGAGTCAGGACCATGCGCTGGGACAGATACCATCTCAGGGTAAATCCCGAATTCCAGGTGCTCCCCAGACCAATCAGAGTAGGCAGGAAAGCCAGAGCCTGACTGAAATCCTCAAAATAGAAGAACACCCATCCGATCATGATCAGCAGAAGCGTAATGACATGCCGGACAAGCTCGGGAAGCACAATTTTCGAGTGCTTTTTCAGATAGCGTTCGATACAAAGGATAATACCGTTCCAAGCCCCCCAGACTATGTAGTTGAGCGTAGCGCCGTGCCAGAATCCGGCGAGCAGGAAAGTAAGGAACAGATTGACATAGGTGTTGCCGGATCTGCTTCCGCCGATCGGAATATAGAAATAGTCGCGAAGCCACTTGGACAGCGACATATGCCATCTGCGCCAGAACTCGGTTATTGACTGGGAGATATACGGATTATTGAAATTCTCCTTGAAATCGATGCCGAACATCTTTCCCAGGCCTATAGCCATATCCGTATAGCCGGAAAAATCAAGATACAGCTGGATCGTATAGCTTATGATTCCCAGCCACGCAAGAGCCGGAGAATTATTGGTCGTGCAAAGAATATCATGCGCGACGACGCCGATCTGGTCTGCCAGAAGAACCTTTTTTGCCAGTCCGACAGAGAAACGCCGTATGCCTTCTGTAAATCTGGCCGCCTGGAATTCAGGCCGGTTCATCTGTCTCGTGACATCGGAATAGCGGACGATAGGACCTTCCACTATTTTCACAAAGAAGGACATGAACAGCGCAAATGTGATAATGTTCCGCTGTGCCTTCACTTTCTCCCTGAACACGTCGACGAGGTAGGCAATTCCCGAGAGAGACATAAATGATATTCCCAGGATGAATCTTGCATACTTAAAAAAGATCAGTATGGCAAGATCCAGGACAACGCCGACCGCAAGGAACAATGTCTCATATCGGCTCTGACCGGCTGATCTGTACTTTTCTATCAAAATACCGCAGCCATAATTGATAAGAGTCATGACCAGAAGGACCGGCAAAGCTGTCACGTCCGCCCACGAATAGAATATCAGCGAGGCGGCCAGCAGGACCGGCACCTTCAGTCTGGGAAGGAAAATCGCCGTCGGTATATATACGGCGAGTGTTCCCAGCAGAAATATGAACAGAAATGTATTTGTTGAAAATCCCATGGAGTAGTTATCCCTTCGTAAATGATCCGTGCGGACATCAGCGTAGAATCTCCGCCTCCGGGGTTTCCGGGGTCGGATGCGCAGCGGCGGTTCATGCTGAATAATACTCTAACATATCGGACAAAAAAAAGGAAGAGTGGCATTTCACTCTTCCTTTCTGATTACTTCGCGTAGTCTACCGCACGGCTCTCACGGATCACGCTGACTTTGATCTGGCCCGGATACTCGAGTTCAGACTCGATCTGTTTGGCAATATCTCTTGCCAGAAGGACCATCTCAGAATCACTGACCTGATCCGGAACGACCATGATTCTGACTTCACGTCCGGCCTGGATCGCAAATGATTTCTCGACACCCTTGAACCCATTCGTTATATCCTCAAGCTGTTTCAGACGGTTCGTATAGGTATCAAGCGTCTCACGCCTTGCACCAGGGCGGGCTGCTGAAATCGCGTCCGCCGCCTGAACAAGGCAGGCGATAAGCGAGGTAGGCTCCACATCACCATGGTGGCTCTCCACCGCATTGATGATCGTCTCATTCTCCTTGTATTTCCTGCAGAGATCAGCACCGATCTGAATATGAGATCCCTCGACCTCATGATCGATCGACTTGCCGATATCATGAAGAAGACCTGCGCGTTTTGCAAGGCGGACATCACATCCGCACTCTGCGGCCATAAGGCCTGTCAGCTGAGCGACCTCGATAGAATGCTTGAGCGCATTCTGTCCGTACGAAGTACGATATCTCATACGGCCGAGATACTTGATCAGTTCCGGATGCAGATTATGAACACCAACTTCAAAAGCGGCCGCTTCTCCATCCTCGCGCATGCGGGATTCGACCTCCTTGCGTGCTTTCTCGACCATCTCCTCGATTCTTGCAGGATGGATACGTCCATCAACGATCAGCTTTTCAAGCGCAATCCTGGCAATCTCACGTCTCACCGGATCAAATCCCGAGAGAACAACAGCTTCCGGAGTATCGTCGATGATAAGATCTACACCGGTCATCGTCTCGATCGTGCGAATATTTCTTCCCTCACGTCCGATGATCCTTCCCTTCATCTCATCGTTCGGGAGCTGAACGACCGAAATCGTTGTCTCTGCGACATGATCCACGGCACATCTCTGAATCGTGCTCACGACGATCTCTCTGGCTTTCTTTTCCGCGTCATCCTTGGCCTGTTCGACCAGCTCGCGGTACAACTTGGCCACATCCACCTTCACATCATCCTGCACTCTCTGGTACAGAAATTCCTTGGCTTCCTCTGTGGTCATACCCGAGATTCTCTCCAGTTCCTTGACGGCCTGATCGTGTAACTGATCAACTTTCTGCTTCTTCTTCTTTAGCTCATTGTCCCTGGCTGTGAAATCTGCTTCACGTTTTTCCATTGCGTCGGTCTTGCGGTCCAGTGCATCTTCCTTAGACTGGATACGCCTTTCCTGCTTGGAAATCTCCGCTCTTCTGTCCTTGATTTCGCGGTCCACTTCATTCTTTGCTGCAAGTGACTGCTCTTTCACCTCAAGAAGAGACTCACGCTTCTTGGTTTCAGCTGTCTTGATGGCATCATCGATAATACTTCTTGCCTTCTCTTCAGCCGTGCCGATTTTCGCGGCGTCTGCCTTTGTTTTATTGTTTATGGCAACCTTGTACGTGATCGGAAGTGCGATTATAAGAGCCAGGATAACCACTATGTACACAATAGTTGGCATATCAGGAGCACCTCCATTATTTAATTTTCATTGTACAGTTATACAACTAATTAAATAATATATCTTTTTTTTGAACTTATGTCAAGCGCTAAGGATGTCTTGTTTTATAACAGCTAAGACCTCTGATACCTCACAGTTAAGACAGGCTGTATCGAAGTACCAGACTCCGGCGCAAGCATCATCTTCATCGAAAAACGCAGGTCCTGCCCTGCGAGCTTACAGATTGCTGACGCAATCTGTGATCTCTCGGTCGGACCTGCAATGTTTTTCTCACGAAGATGGATGCGTTGCTGCCGGAAACGAAGTCCGGGAACAGCCTGTCTTAACTGTTACTGACATTAGACTCAGCAGCAAGCGGAGCTCAAGACCGCCTGTCTGGACCGGCTCATCATTCCGGGCATGTATTATCAGATTCAAAAGACCGGAGATCATCCAAAACAGCCATGATATCAGATCCCTGGAATCCCTTTCGGGCGAGG
This sequence comes from Lachnospiraceae bacterium, assembly GCA_045112915.1. GTDB lineage: Bacteria > Bacillota > Clostridia > Lachnospirales > Lachnospiraceae > Chordicoccus. The sequence goes on along the minus strand of JBGUIK010000043.1, from coordinate 192,555 downwards.
TAAGACACGGCCTTCGTGTAAGATGCCGGATCTGCAGTATCCATGTTCCTTAGCTTCTTTTCGGCCAGGATTCGAATGAGATCCTTCTCATCCCATTCCCCTGCGGATTCAAGGGCTTCATCTATTACATCTCTGGAGACGCCTTTTTGAGCAAGATCATAGACGATTCTCACCCTGCTCTTTTTTTCTTTCGCGTAATCTATGAACTTTTCCGCGTACCTTCTGTCGTCTATATATCCGAAAGATCGCACGTACTCCATCGTACGTGCGATCGTATCCTCTGAATAACCTGATTTTTTCAGTTTATCGCTAAGCTCCTTCTCTGTCCTGTCCATGTCAGTCAGCAGATACAGAGCACGCCTTTTAGCCTTTGTCAGTTCATCCATATTATTCGGCTGTATCCCCGTCTGCCTCCATCTCATCAGAGAGATCTGACGGCAGGCCGTATGCCATCCTCACCTTCTGTTCAACTTCATCCATGATGTCGGGGTTCTCCTGCAGGAAGTTCTTCGCATTCTCGCGTCCCTGTCCGATTTTATCGCCGTTGTAAGCGAACCATGCTCCGCTCTTATCGATGATATCGTTGGCGACAGCAAGATCCAGTACATCGCCTGCCTTGGAGATGCCTTTTCCGAACATAATGTCGAACTGTGCTTCCTTGAACGGCGGAGCCACCTTATTCTTTACGATCTTGATCCTTGTGCGGTTTCCGATCATCTCTCCCTGCGCCTTAAGTGTCTCGATTCTTCTTACATCCATACGTATTGAAGCATAGAATTTGAGAGCCCGTCCGCCGGTCGTCGTCTCAGGGTTGCCGAACATGACACCGATCTTCTCTCGCAACTGATTAATGAAGATTACAATACATTTAGTTTTATTGACCGTCGCGGTCAGCTTTCTCAGAGCCTGGCTCATAAGTCTCGCCTGAAGTCCCACATGGGAGTCGCCCATCTCGCCGTCGATCTCAGCCTGAGGCGTCAGAGCCGCAACAGAGTCGACGACAATGATATCGACCGCGCCGGAACGGACCATCGTCTCCGCGATCTCAAGTGCCTGTTCACCCGAATCCGGCTGAGAGATATAGAGATTGTCGATATCCACACCGATATTCTTCGCGTAAGTGGGGTCAAGAGCATGCTCCGCATCGACAAATCCGGCAATGCCTCCTCGCTTCTGGACTTCCGCCACCATATGAAGGGCAACGGTCGTCTTACCGCTGGATTCCGGTCCGTAGATCTCAATGATCCTTCCCTTGGGAATACCGCCAAGTCCAAGAGCGATGTCAAGTGAAAGGGAGCCTGTCGGGACAGATTCGACATTCATGTTGGCCTCGGACTCACCGAGTTTCATGACAGTGCCTTTGCCAAACTCCTTCTCAAGATGGCCAATCGCGGCCTCAAGCGCCTTTACTCTCTCGGCGCGTTCCTTTTCATTACTTGCGTTCGTTGTATTTTTCAATGATTTATCTCCTGTGTTTCATCTGTCTTACCGCATTATCGGGTATCCTGCCCGATATGATGAACATTCGTTCGTCACTATAGGTACAATACTACACTCCGCCTCCAATGTCAACCGGATTCGGCAAAAATATGTTCGATTCAATTTTTCATTTGCAGCAATTCCGCTGAACTGCGAAAAAATCCGCCTCCCCCTTGATAAGGGGGAGACGGCTTAAGAGGAGTAACACTATCAGATTCGCCCAAAAGGGCATTTCATGCGTTTATAAGGGTGATCAGCCGATCAGCCAGTCATACATCTCCTGATACTGGAGAGCCGATGCCTGCCATGAGAAGTCGGCATCCATTGCGCGCTTGACCATCTTATCCCACTCTTCGCGGGAATCATAATAAACCTTCTCGGCATAGCGGACAGTGCCCATCATCTCATGCGCGTTGTAGTTCGTAAAGGAGAATCCTGTACCTGTTCCCTCGAACTCATTGTAAGGCTCAACTGTATCTTTCAGACCGCCGGTCTCGCGAACGATCGGAAGTGAACCGTAGCGCAGAGAAATCAGCTGGGAAAGTCCGCACGGCTCGAACTGGGACGGCATCAGGAACGCGTCGGAAGCTGCATAGATCTTGTGAGCAAGAGCCTCATTATAATAAATCTGAGCAGAGACTCTTCCGCCGTACTTCCACTCGAAATGACGGAACATGTTCTCGTATCTCTCCTCGCCTGTACCGAGAATAACGAACTGTACGGCATCCTGGCAAAGCTCATCCATCACGTAAGCAATCAGGTCGAAGCCCTTCTGGTCTGTAAGACGTGAAACAATGCCGATCATCAGAACGTCCGGATCGACATCGAGTCCGAGCTCCTCCTGAAGAGCTGTCTTGTTGGCTATCTTCTTGGCCTTGAAATCGCTCGAATCATAGCCCTCTACAAGAAGTTCATCCGTCTTCGGATTCCACATGTCATAATCGATACCGTTTACTATACCGCGGAGGTCGTTCTGGCGGGCTCTCATCAGGCCGTCCAGTCCCTCGCCGTAATACGGCATCTTAATTTCTTCTGCGTATGTATTGGAAACAGTCGTGATGGCGTTGGCATATACCAGACCGCCTTTCAGCATATTGCCGTCACGGTTGAATTCCATCTTGTCCGGTGTGAAGTAGTAATCCGGAAGTCCTACGATATCCTTCATTGTCTTGACATCCCATACGCCCTGGAATTTCAGGTTGTGGATCGTCATGACTGTCTTGATGCCGCGATAGAATTCATTGGCCTGGAAAGCATCATTGAGATATACCGGGATAAGACCTGTCTGCCAGTCATGGCAGTGGATGATGTCCGGGCGGAAATCAATCGACGGAAGGATTGAAAGAGCGGCCTTGCTGAAGAATGCGAAGCGTCCGATGTCATAGGGCATTCCGGCATAAGGCTTGTCGCATGTGAAGAAGTCCTGATTGTCGATGAAGTATACATGAACTCCCTCGTACTCGACCTCCATGACGCCTACATAATAGCTGTTCCAGTTAAAGTCCATGTAAAAATGCGTCTTGTACTCAAGCATGTCTTTCCATTTCTGGTTCATAAAGGAGTACATCGGCATAATTACGCGGCAGTCAAAATACTTGCGGTCGATGCATTTAGGAAGCGATCCGACAACGTCTGCCAGTCCACCCGTCTTAACAAAAGGCATACATTCAGATGCAACAAAAAGAATATTTTTCATCTCGTTCCAACCTCCCTGGTTGTCAATTTTACTGATACTATACGGTTATTATAAAACACTCTTTTTGTAATGTCGACACATTTCCTTCATTTCTCGTGCATTTTTTTGTGTATTTTGTGTAATTTCTGCTCCGCCGAGAAGTCTGGCAAGCTCTTCCTCCGATTCCCTTTCATCGAGGACTTCAATGCGTGTTATGGCGCTTCCTCCGGTGACATCCTTTGTAATTCCGTAGTGAGTATCCGCCATCGCCGCGATCTGCGGCAGATGTGTGATACATAACACCTGTCTTCCACGGCTTATAACAGCCATCTTTTCGGCTACTTTCTGAGCTGTCCTTCCGGAAATACCGGTATCCACCTCATCGAAAATAAGAGTTCCGGTCCGATCCCCGGCAGCGAACATGGTCTTGATTCCCAGCATGATTCTTGAGAGCTCACCGCCGGATACGACACTCCTGAGCACCCGCCTCTCCTCACCGGGATTCGTAGCAATCATGAAGTCGATACGGTCGCGTCCGTTCGCGGAGTACGTGCCGGGTTCATTGAAGCGGATCTCAAAATCGGATCTGGCAAAATTGAGATCTGCAAGCTGCTCCCTGACACCTTCCGAGAATGCCCCGGCAGTCTTTTTCCTGAGTGCGGTCAGTTCAGCGCTTGCCTCCTCAAGTTTCTTTTCGGAAGCGTCGAATTCCCTGCAGAGAGCTGCCCTTTGCTCCTCATAATTCTCAATAGCGGTCAGCTGCTCTTTTTTATCCTTAAGGACTGTCATGATGTCATCCACGGTCCTTCCGTATTTGGACTTCAGGTGATTGATGAGATCGAGCCTTGCCTCTGTTTCGGCAAATGCCTCGTCCGCGAACTCCAGTCCCTCGAGATAATCCGAAAGGCTGCGGTTGAAATCATTAAGAAGATCATCAACGGACGAGAGCATTCCTAAAAGTTCTTCCACTTCACTGTCGTAGGAAGACACTCCTTCGAGGCAGCGTATCGCGCGGCCGATGCTCTCCCCGGCACTGTCCTGACTATCATAGCCGGTCAGGTCATGGGCAGTTCCGACAGCTTCTACGATTTTTTTAGAGTTAGCCAGCTTTTTATAGGTCTTTTCAAGCTGCAGGTCCTCACCCGGCACCAGATTGGCTGACGAGATTTCGCTGACTTCGAACTCAAGGAACGATTTCTGTCTGTTCCTTTCCTCCTCACTCATCTCCTCGCTCTCAAGTCTCTTTTTCAGGGTGCTGTATTTGCTGTATTCAGCTGCGACGCGAGCCCTGGCCCGAGAAACCTCTTCCCGTCCGTAAGCATCGAGAAGAGAAAGCTGATGCTCGCTATTAAGGAGCTTCTGGTGTTCACTCTGCCCGTGTATGTCAAGGAGGAGCGACGCGCACTCGCGCACTTCCCCTACCGGGCGCGTTTCCCCGTTGATTCTGAAGATGCTGCGCGTCCCCTTCATCTTTCTTGATATCAGAATGACGCCCTCTTCCGGATCAACGTCCATATTCCTGAGAGATGAAAGAGTCTCCTCATCATCCACTTCGAATAAAAGTTCCACAAGGCCGTAGTCCGCATCCTCGCGAACGAGACTTCGGACAGCCCTTCCCCCCAGAGCAAGATTCACCGAATCGATGATGATAGACTTGCCCGCACCGGTCTCCCCGGTCAAAATATTAAGCCCCTCCGCAAAATCAATATCGATTTCACGGATCAGGGCAAGATTCTTAATATGAAGATTTCTAAGCATTTGTTCACCTTACTCATATTTATGACGAAATCTCACGGATCCTCTTTATGATTTCCGCTGCGCTGTCCGGTTCCCGGATGACCACCATAATGGTGTCGTCTCCGGCAATGCAGCCGAGAACATCCCCCCAGTCAAGGCTGTCAAGGGCTGCCGCCGCTGCCATCGCCATACCGGAAACTGTGTGAATGACGATGATATTCCCCGCATGGTCGGCAGACACAAATGCATCCCGGAGCACGCGCTTATACTTACGGCTGAGATCCACATGCCCGCCTCCGCCAAGTGTATAGTGGGATTTTCCGTCACTGCCGTTGACCTTTCTCAGCTGAAGCTGTCTTATATCCCTGGACACTGTAGCCTGAGTGACCGCAAATCCCTTTTCATTCAGTTTTTCAGCAAGCTCCTCCTGGGTCTCGATATCATAGATCCCGATCAGCTGAAGTATCTGTTCATGCCTTGCATTTTTCATATTATTTATGAACCCGCCATTTTCTGACGCAGGATCTCAAGGAAACTGACCCCGCTCAATTTTATTATTTTAGTACTCTTTTCAGCCTTCTCGACGACAATGCGGTCGCCGCTGTGAACTGTTATGTATGCATCGCCGTCAAATGACACGCTCGCTTCGGCCGAACCCGCTTCGTGCCCCTGTCCGATAACTATCGTTATCTGATCACCGCTCATGAGAATAATACTTCGGGCAATCAGCGTGTGCGGAGAGATCGGTGTAAGCAGGATCGCTTTTGATTCCGGCGAGACGATGGGGCCTCCGCAGGAGAGGCTGTAGCCCGTCGACCCCGTTGCAGTTGACAGAATAATACCGTCCGCGCTGTAGGAATTAAGATACTCGCCGTTGACATAGTTCATGAAAGAAACAACGCGCAGACGCCCCTGTCTCACAATAACGACATCATTGAGCGCTATGTCCGACGCGACCACGTCGGCGTTATGGTAGACAGTGCCTTTCAGCATCATCCGCTCCTCAATGACATATTCATCGTCCAAAAGATGATCCAGGGCCGTATACACGTCCCTTCTGTCAACTTCCGCAAGATAGCCGAGCGTGCCGAGGTTAATGCCCATAAGAGGGATGCCCCGGTCCACGACCTTTTTAGCCGCCCTCAGCATTGTACCGTCGCCGCCAAGGACAATTACGCATTCCACATCCTCGTCAATGTCCATCCCATCAGCGGAATAAACGCAGTCCGCTCCTCTGTCTGCGAGATAATCACCGACTTTCTTGCTGAATGTTCCTCTTCTGTCCTTGTCCGAATTGCGCAAAATTAAAAATTTCTTCATTGCAGTAAATTCCTCATTCCATGTCTGTCTTGTGTTTCTATAGCGGCTCAAAAGTGCGGCAGACCGGTCAGCGGCATCTGACACGATTTCCCGCCGGTCTTAGCTTTATCCTCTCAGTGGTCAAGAGCGCCGTGAGCGTTAAGCACGGTACTGTCCACATCAATATTATATGTCGGGATGCCGTTTCCGTCTCCCTTGCTGAGATACATCAGATATTCTATATTTCCCTCAGGTCCCTTGATCGGTGAGTAATCGAGTCCTATCGGTGTAAGCCCGATCGACTCCGCATAATCTCTCACTTTCAAAATGACCTCTCTATGCACATTTTCATCCCGAACGACGCCATGTTTTCCGACTTTCTCCCGACCTGCCTCGAACTGCGGCTTTATAAGGCACACGATTCTGCCGTTCTCCTTCAGCAGGTCCTTCACGGGGCCAAGAACTTTGACAAGTGATATAAAACTCACGTCGATGCTGGAAAAATCCGCCGCGACACCGATATCCTCAGGGACAACATACCTGATGTTGGTCTTCTCCATGCAGGTGACACGGGGATCATTCCTGAGCTTCCAGTCGAGCTGGCCTCTCCCGACGTCGATCGCGTATACATGCCCGGCTCCGTTCTGAAGCATGCAGTCTGTAAAGCCGCCCGTGGAACTGCCGACGTCAAGGCAGATCAGTCCGTCAAGGTCCAGTTCAAATACCTCCATTGCCTTTTCGAGCTTGAGTCCTCCGCGGCTGACGTATTTCAGAGTTGTTCCTCTGACCTCGATCGCGGCGCTCTCATCAAATGATGTTCCGGCCTTATCCTCACGCACGCCGTCAACGTACACGATCCCCGACATGATGATGGCCTTGGCTTTTTCGCGGGATGCGGCAAGTCCCCGCTCCACACACAGTACATCCAGTCTTTTCTTCAAATCAAACCCTCCGATTCAAGTCTCGCTCCGGCTGTTATCAGCCGGTACGCATCATTCGAACGGCACTTCCTCGCCGTCAGGCATAAGAGCCTGCATCTTCTTCTCCACCGCGTCGATCTTGCCTCCCACAGCAAGGAGCAGCTTCATGCCCTCCTCGTAGAGGCGGAACGATTCCTCCAGTGAAATATCTTCGCTGTCCATTTTCTTCACCATCTCATCCAACCGGGCAAAGCTCTCCTCTATTGTCAGTTCTTTCTTCTCTTCTGCCATATGACTCCTCCGAATCTCACCCTGAAATATTGCTGCCGCTCGTTTCCTGCACGCCGGCTTTTATGATTCCATCCGTTACATGGATGTTCAGAATCTGTCCTACCTGCACCCCTGATATACGGGTGACTGCTCTGCCCTCCCCGTCAGAGACGAAGGAGAAGCCGGCTTTTAGCCGGTCGAGCGGGTTCAGCCCTCTCATGCGCTCGACCAGCATCGAGTACTTCTTCTGACGCTGCCTGAGCGTGCGCTCTGCCATGAGGGATATACGCCGCGAAACATCCGCTGCCCGCATGCGCTCCCCGCCGATCCTGTTCTTAAGAATGTTCCTCATCCGTTCCTCAATATTCTCAAGATGCCTTCTTCTGTCCTGCAGGCGATTTTTCGGACTCAGGGCGCTAAGCCGCACCTCATAGTAACGCGCGTCACCGCGGGCTTTTATGATCCGTCGTTCGATTCCCTGACCGAGCCGCCTCCTGTATCCTGCGATCGTGTCCGTAAACTCGAAATAATCAAAGACTGCCAGTTCCGCTGCTGCGGACGGTGTGGGAGCGCGAAGATCGGCGACGAAATCAGCGATCGTGGTGTCTGTCTCGTGTCCGACCGCGGATATGACCGGCGTAGCGCAATTGAAGATTGCTCTGGCGACAATCTCCTCATTGAAAGCCCAGAGGTCTTCAATAGACCCTCCGCCGCGGCCCACAATAATGACATCCATCCCCGCTTTGTCCAGCTCCTCGATTCCTCTCGCGATTGTCTCTGCCGCGCCTTCTCCCTGTACAAGAGCAGGGTACAGGATGAGCTGTACATACGGATTCCTCCGTCTGCTGATATTCTGTATATCCCTTATTGCTGCGCCGGTGGGCGCTGTGACGATGCCAATTCGGCGCGCGTATCTGGGAACAGGCTTTTTATATGCCTTGTCGAACATCCCCATCTCCTCGAGCTCTGCTTTTAATTTGAGATACCGCTCGTATAAAAGGCCCGCTCCTTCGAGGCGGATGGCTTTCACATACATCTGGTAATTACCGCCGCGTGTATAGACATCAAAATTGCCGGCACAGATAACTTTGTCCCCGTTCTTCATCGCGAACGTGAGACCCTTCCTGTTGCCGGCGAACATAACACATGACAATGTACCGGTCTCATCCTTCAGAGAGAAGTAGATGTGGCCGGATGTATGATATTTAAGATTGGATACTTCCCCACGGACATATACTCTGGACAGGAGGATGTCCTGCTGGAACATTCTCCTGATATAATTATTGATCTGTCCGACAGAATAAACGTTATTCATTGATTCCTCATAATGTCTGCCGAGGACCGCGCAAAGGGAACGCGGCACCTCACTGCTCTTCACTCACATCCCCGCTGTCCGCATCACAAGCTGCCTTCTCTTCCGCATACTCGGCAGCCTTTTTGCGGATTCTTGATACCTGACCGAGGACTCCGTTAACAAAAGAAGGCGAATCATCCCCACCGTATATCTTGGCCAGCTCAATAGCTTCATTGATCGCGACCTTCTCGGGGATATCATCATCGAAGAGCATCTCATAGACAGCGACACGAAGTATAGCCAGGTCACTGCTGGCGAAGCGAGATGTCTTCCAGCCTTTGGCAGCCCGGTTCAGGGCAGCGTCGATCTCCGGTATATGGTCATGGACTGCGTCATATCTCTTCATGAGATACTCTCTGTCCTTCTCCCTGAGACCGTCGATCCCGTCCAGATACAGGGCCTTCTGCTCCTCCATATCTTTCTCGACAGTGAAGGCGAAGATAAATACCATTTTAAAAAGATGCTCTCGAAGTTCTCTTCTTTTCACTTTTCTTCTCCATTATGAAAAACATTTGTTCAGTCGATTATACACTAATAAGGCTTACCGTCAAACCCGTAAGCCGTAAACTTTCTGTTAATAATTAGATAAATCCACAGCGTCAAAAGGCGCTTCGGTCTCCTGCCTTCATTACGTGCCGGCACGAAGCGGTCACTTTTGGCACCTGCCCACGCAAAACACAACAAGTATATACAGCGGCATTAAAGTACCCCGCTATATATACCTGCGTACTTGCCTGCATATCTCTGCGTGAGATAATTGCGTATCAAAAGCCTGTAAGCTGCAAATCAATCCGGGCGGAGGATCTCATACTGAGAGATAAGCCTCCGCCGGGTCAAAGTCCCGCCTGCGAAGCAAATGCTCTCAGTTCTCGTCCACGAGGACGTCTTCTACGCGGATGTTGACTTCTCCCACCTCGATGCCGGTCATGCTCTCGATCGCGCTCTTCACTCGTTCCTGCACGTCGAGGCTCACTTCCGGAACGCTGAATCCGTAATCGATCGTCAGCGCAAGGTCCACATTGACCTTTCCGTCCTCAAGGTTCACGCGAACACCCTTCGACAGAGCTTTCGCTCCCTTTTTCGGGATACTGCTGTTGGTAATATTGCCCGCAAGGGAAGCCACACCCTTGGCTTCCGTAGCCGCAAGGCCCGCGATCACACAGACAACTTCATCAGCAACTCTGACTGTACCGGTCTCGTCATCTTCTCTTATCGTGTAGATGTTTCCATTTTCTGACATATTGCGTCCTCCCATGAAACTCTTATCAAAAGGATTATACTCCCCATTAAGGTTCGAGTAAAGCGGTCTTTTACTCCCCGTCGTCCTGCTCCCAGCCTCCGAATTCGGAGAGCTTCAGCCCTTTATTGCGGTTCAGTGTCATGCCGACACTCCACTCATGTTCAAAGAGAAGCAGCGGATTCCCGCGCATATCCTTGACTTTTTTCATATCCGTCGTGCCCTCGATCTTATCAACATCGATGCTGTCCGGGTTCTCGATCCAGCGAATGACCTCATACGGAAGAGTTTCCATGCGGATCTCGACTTTGTATTCCGTCTCAAGACGGAAACGGAGCACATCCAGCTGCAGTACACCTACCACGCCGACAATGATCTCTTCCATGCCGGTGTGGAATTCCTGGAAGACCTGGATCGCGCCTTCCTGGGCAATCTCCTCGATGCCCTTGGTGAACTGCTTGCGCTTCATCGTGTCGACCTGACGGACTCTGGCAAAGTGTTCCGGCGCAAATGTAGGTATGCCCCCGAACCTGAAATTCTTCCCCGGCATGCACACAGTGTCGCCGATCGAATAAATTCCCGGATCGAACACACCGATGATATCTCCTGCCCATGCTTCAGAGACGATATGACGGTCATCCGCCATCATCTGCTGAGGCTGTGAAAGTCTTGCCTTCTTGTTTCCCTGCACATGGTATACTTCCATATTCGCGTCAAAGTGACCGGAAACGATCCTCATGAATGCCACGCGGTCGCGGTGGTTCTTATTCATATTGGCCTGGATCTTGAATACAAAGGCCGAGAAATCATGCGTCTGCGGATCGATCATACCTTTCGACGACATTCGCGGCAGCGGAGAGCTTGTCATTGCAAGAAAGTGCTGAAGGAACGTCTCTACGCCGAAGTTGGTAAGAGCGGATCCGAAGAAGACGGGTGACAGCTCACCGCGGCTCACTTCATCCTGATTGAACTCGGCAGACGCGCCGTCGAGGAGCTCCAGCTCCTCGCGAAGCAGCTCTTCCTCCTCCGCGGTCACAAAGCCCGACTGTGCCGCGTTATCCATATCGATTTCCTCGATCTCACCTTCCTTTGTCCCCTTCTGGGTGTCGTGGAAAATGAGCAGCTTTTCTGTTCCGCGATCATAGACTCCCTTGAAAGCCTTACCTGAACCGATCGGCCAGTTCACAGGACAGCACGGTATGCCGAGTTCCTTCTCGATCTCATCGACGAGCTCGAACGAGTCCCGGGCTTCCCGGTCCATCTTGTTGATAAAGGTAAAAATCGGGATATGCCGCCGTGCGCAGACCTTGAAGAGTTTTCTGGTCTGGGCCTCAACGCCCTTGGCTCCGTCGATGACCATGACTGCGGAGTCTGCCGCCATCAGCGTTCGATAAGTGTCCTCGGAAAAGTCCTGATGTCCCGGCGTATCCAGAATATTGATACAGAATCCGTCATAATTGAACTGAAGGACCGAAGATGTGACAGAGATACCTCGCTGCTTCTCGATCTCCATCCAATCGGAGACCGCATGTCTTGCGGTCGCTTTTCCCTTGACGGAGCCGGCTAGATTGATAGCGCCGCCGTACAGCAGGAATTTTTCTGTCAGTGTTGTCTTGCCCGCGTCGGGATGCGAGATAATGGCAAACGTTCGGCGTTTTGTTATATCATCCATGCTAAACCTTTCTTTCAATATGTACCAGTCTCAAAAGACTGCTCCTTATTCAAGTCTCGCCTCAGAGACTTGCCGCGGGATCCTGGTCAGAGTCAGCTGACATATTAAAGACCCGATCCCGTCATTCTACGCTTTGCTATTGTCGGCGCAGGAATTCAGATCCGCGCCGCGCACACAGGTGACGATGACCTCCAGCGGTATTGCGGCCCATACGCAGGAGGCGAAGCTGTGATCCACATACAGGAACTGATGCCAGCCATCCATAGGCAGGCAGCTAAGCTCCCTGGTGATCCCGTCCCCCGTCCATTTGACGTAAGATTCCTTCATGACCCAGACACGGAAAAAGAAATCCTCCCGCCCGGGGCTTGTCAGATATTTTTCGTATTCATCCGGGCTCATGATCTTTTTGGCGATCCGGTCGGTATTCATACACTTCTTCTCCTGCACGTCTATGCCGATCTCGAAATCGCTGACAGCGCACATGACCAGATTTCCGGAGTGACTTATGTTAAAACGGATCTCCGGATGCACGCAAAAATACGGCTTCCCGTGTTCTCCCTTACTCCTTAAAAGCTCCGGGACACCTATACGATAAAGACGGGAAACTGCATATTCCAGCAGTCTCCCACCCATTTCACTTATATACTTTGTCCGGACACGCGGGTCGTCTGCCACGCTCCTTTCGTCTATGTATGTGTAGAATACACAGACTCTCTTCTTTCCCTTACAGGTCATACCCGGTTTCCTTTTGGCAGAAGACCTGACCGATCCCATTCCCGGTCAGGACCGAATCATCGTTATTTCTGCAGCTTCTCTATCGCAGCTTTTACGCGCGCGATGGATTCCTCTTTTCCCAGCAGCTCCATGAGCTGAGTCGCTCCGCCCGGTGTCATGGCTTTGCCGGAGAGGGCTGTGCGGATCGGCCACATGACCTGACCGTTCTTCAGTCCGTTATCTTTGGCAAATGCGATCAGCGCCGCATAAAGCGCATCGTTGCTGTAGTCTGAGAGATCTTCAAGATAAGGAAGTACCTTGGTGAGAACGTCACAGGACAGCTCTATAGTGGTCTTCATCTTCTTATGTACATAGAGAGCTTCATCGTACTCCGGTACTTGCTCAAAGAAGCCGAGCAGCTCCGGAATATCCTCGAATGTCTCGATGCGGCTCTTGGCAAGATCGGCGAGCGCTTTCTTATCAGCTACCTTTGTCACAGTCCGCTCAACATACGGAAGAGCTTTTCCAAGGTAAGCCTCCTCATCCATCTTCTCGATGTACTTGCCGTTCATCCAGCGAAGCTTGCTCATATCGAAGACAGCCGGGCTCTTGTTGATCTTTCTGTAGTCGAACTTTCTGACCAGCTCAGGCAGTGTGAGAATCTCCTCATTGTCCTCCGGGCTCCATCCCAGAAGAGCAACATAGTTCACGATTGCTTCCGGCAGAATGCCGAGATCGAGCAGATCCTCGAACGAAGAATGTCCGGATCTCTTGGAAAGCTTTGCGTGATTCTCATCCGTGATCAGCGGGCAGTGAACATAGATTGGAACCTCCCAGCCGAACGCGTTATAGAGAAGATTGTATTTCGGACTTGATGACAGATACTCGTTGCCTCTGACGACATGGGTGATACCCATTAAGTGGTCGTCGACAACATTTGCAAAATTATATGTAGGAAAGCCGTCGGACTTGATCAGGATCATGTCGTCGAGTTCCTTATTATCGACCGTTATGTCACCGTAAATCTCATCGGTGAACGTGGTCCGACCTTCCCGCGGAACATTAAGGCGGATGACATGAGGTACTCCCGCTGCCAGATTCGCCTCTATTTCCTCCTTCGTAAGGTGCAGGCAGTGCTTGTCGTACATGGCGTACTCCTTGCCCTCCTCAGAGACCTTGAGAGATTCAAGGCGCTCCTTCGTACAGAAGCAGTAATACGCGTTTCCGGTAGCAATCAGCTTTTCCGCGTACTCCTGGTAAATTCCCTGCCGGCATCTTTCACTCTGGACATAGGGACCTACACCGCCGTCCTTGTCCGGCCCTTCATCGAAATCGAGTCCGGCTTTCTCAAGAGTGCGGTAGATGATCTCCAACGCGCCTTCATAGAAGCGCTCCTGATCAGTATCTTCGATCCGAAGCATGAAATTCCCGCCTTCATGCTTGGCGATCAGGTATGAATATAGTGCTGTTCTTAAGTTTCCGACATGCATTCTTCCTGTCGGGCTCGGTGCAAATCTGGTCTTGACCATATGTAGTCTCCTTCGTTATTTTTCTGTATAAATACATATGCAGGGCATACAGAGCCTTCGCGGTATGCTGCATTTTTCAGATCTCGCTGTTCCTGACGACATTTCCCCAGAGGTCCTTGGCGGCCTTCTTTGAGCGGATCATTCTCGATACGGACAGGGCCAGGGCCATCTCCATCATCAGGAAAAGGACAGATGTTCCCCCGTAGCTGATAAAAGGCAGAGTCACACCCGTCGTCGGCAGTATTCCCAGGACCACGCAGATGTTGAGCACGACCTGCAGGGCTATGTGAGAAAACACACCTGTAACGATCAGAGCTCCGTAAAGATCCGGCGCGTTCTCCGCGATAAAGAGCAGCCTGTACAGCATGTAGATGAACAGGAATATGACGATCGCTCCGCCGAAGATACCCAGTTCCTCAACGATGATCGGGAATATCATATCATTCTGAGCCTCCGGCAGCCAGCCAAGCTTCTGCATGCTGTTGCCGAGTCCTTTTCCGAAAATTCCTCCGCTTCCGATGGCATAGAGGGCCTGCATGACCTGATAGCCTCCCTCGGTAATATACTTCTCCGGATTCTTCCAGACAAGAATGCGCCGGAGCCTGAATGAATCCACCGGGGCGTTCTCCGCCATCCTCCAGATGATTATAGTCCCTATGACTGCCAGGATCATAAGCACAATGAAAGCAATAATAAAGGGTCGTGTCTTCGGGTGCGCGACAAATATGATCAGCACGTCAATCCCCAGAATGATGACCGCGGTGCTCAGATTGTCTGTAAAGACATATGTGATGAGGGACAGAACGAGCCCGGCCGCAAATGGGGCCGCACAGGCTTTTAATCCTCTGAAAGCTTTCCCCTGCTGCGCGATCAGCATGGGAACAAAGAGAATAATGGCAATTTTCGCAATCTCCGACGGCTGAAAAGTTATACCCAGATTCAGCCATCTTTTCGCTCCGTTCACCTCTACGCCGAGAGGTGATTTTACGAGGAGCATAAGAACGGCAGATCCGATGTAGCTCACCCAGCTAAGATTCCACAGATAATGATAATCGACGAACGAGAGACCGACAGCAAGGAGAATAGACGCTATCGATACGCGTGCCTGCCGCGCGAAAAAATACATATCATCGCTGTGCTGCAGCTCCGCAGTGTAAGCGCTGGTGCTGTAGAGCATGACCAGACCGAAACCTACGAGCAGCAGAATGACCGCGATTAAATTGTAATCATAATACTCCGCTCTCTGTTTATCCAAATCGTATCACCTGTGTGCAAAATCATTTCTGACTCTACTTCCGAAGACCTCCCCGGCGTTCCCCGGGCTGTCTTTTCTCCGCACATGAAAATATAACAAATCTTCCGCAAAAAGTAAACCCACGAATCTCAGCGGCCGCCTGCAAGGAACACTTTCCTTATATATCGGATCGTATAATCCTCGCCCCGTTCCGCCCACATGCGGAGAAGAAATTCCATCTGGGCAAGGGTCGTTTTGTGAATATACCAGCACTTGTCCTTTCCGTTCAGGAAATACTCCAGCGGGCAGCTGTCGGTATAGGCATCTCCCTTATACACTTTGGAAGCACTTACCCGATCAAAAATCATCTCGGCTACATATCTGCGGGGCATCTTCCCGCCGCCGAGGCCGTTCGGGGAATCCAGCGCGTAATCGATCCAGTATTCATAATGGTGCTTATTTCTGCCTTTGTGATGCAGCCACGACCGTGAGAGACCGGTCGCCTCTCTCTCCGCGTTGTTCGGACTTCTCCTGCCCTCCTGCCAGTATCTGGCACCGACAAGAAACTCCTCCGGGCTGAATTTTGAAAGATCGTGCATGATGCCCTGCCTGTAAAGACCCGCCCGGAAGCAGTAACCCATGACAAGATGGTGATGCTTTGTGATGGTCCCAAGATGTCCGACTGCCTTGTGCAGCGTAATATGTTCCATTATGTCTCTCCCGCCTCATTCTTTTCGCCGATCAGAACAGTAACACTGCGCGGCGGAACGGCAATATACTTCTGGTTCTTAGGAAAATCAGCGGTCTCGAATGTCGCTTCTATCCTCGCTGCGGCTCTCTCCGCGTCCGCAATATACTTCTTTCGAAGGGCTTCAAAATCGAATGTCCTTCCGTTCTTCGGTCTTTCCGCTGCCTTTTCGGTTTTTTCCGTGTCCGTCTCTGCTTTTGCCCTGCGGTCTGCCTCCTCCGCAAGGACAAGTTCTCTGTGGGCCTCCAGCCCTGCGATCGTCCTCTCAAGGCGGACAGCTATATCTTTCAGGGCATCTTCCTTTGCCCAGCGCACAAACCCTTTTCTGGCTTCCTCGAAGCCTGCTTCATCGGTCGTGAACAGGGTGTTCCAGTTCATTCCCTGGGGAAGCTGCGGAAGGGCAAATGTATGACACTCCCAGTGCGCGTTATAGCACACATAAATAATATCATCCGTTCGGCCTCCGCTCTTTTCCGCGTAAGCGCCGTTGTACATGACCGCGAACGAACGGCTCTCCGCGCTTTGATCCGTATACCATGCCTTCGTATCGTGCCAGGATATCTCCGGAATACCGAGCCCCCGGTAATCATTTCCCCGAAGTTCCCGCTCTGTATGGAGAATTCCGTGTTCCTTCCGGAACGAGATGAGCATCTTCACGAAATCCGTGATTTCTTTATTTCTCTTCGCCAGTCTCCAGGACACCCAGCCGACAGTATTGTCGCTCGCATACGCGTTATTGTTGCCGCCCTGAGTATTTCCGAATTCATCACCGGCATAGATGAGCGGCACTCCCTGTGATAAAAGGACGTAGGCAAGCGCGTTCTTTATCTGTTTCTCCCTGAGCTCAATGACAGGCTTCTTTCTTGTCCTGCCCTCGACTCCGCAGTTCCAGCTGTTATTGTCGGATGTACCGTCCGTGCCGTTCTCGCCGTTAGCTTCGTTGTGACGGGCATTATAGCTGACGGCATCCGCAAGGGTGAATCCGTCTACGTTTGCGGCATAATGAACAATCGCGTGAGTGGATGGATTGGCCCTCTGGGTCATGCGAAATGCTTCCGAAAGGCCTGCGTCCCCTTTGAGGAACCTGCGCGCTTCAGACTGATAATACCCGTTGCAGATCGCTATATGGCGTGTTTTCGGGATTTTTCCCTGATAGACGCGTCCTATATCGATCCAGTCGAAGAAAAGCTTTGTGCGCGAAAGCAGCGGATCCCCGGCAAGAGCCTCCCTGGGAACTCCCGCGCCGATCACATGAAAACCGTCCACATGGTAGACCGTTTTCCAGAAATGCAGCGCGCGGATCGCCGTGAGCCGGTCCGCGTCACCCGGAAAGTACATTTCAAGAATGACTTCGATTCCGGCTGCATGCATGGATTTTACCATCCTTTTGAATTCAGTGACAGAATCTTCCTTCGATGAGAAGAGCTGTTTCGGAGCAAAGTAGCAGTTCTTTTCCGAGTAGCCCCAGTAATTCTTTTTCGGCAGATCCTCCGCTTCTTTACGTTTCCCGGCTCTGCCTTTCAGCTCATCATCCCATTCATAGGCGGGCATAAGCTCGACCGCATTGATTCCAAGGTCCCTGAGATACGGTATTTTCTGGGTGAGTCCTCTGAACGTTCCCTTGGAGAGCACACCCGATCCCTTGCCTTTTGTAAAACCCCTGACATGGAGCTTATAAATGATCATATCGGAGAGAGGGATCTTAGGAGAAACGTCGCCGCCCCAGTTGAACCTTTCGGGGTCCGTATAGCACACGCCTTCGACAATTCTCCTCGCACACGGATCGATCGTACGCACGCCGTCGATCACATAGTAATAGGCAATCGGAGAAGTATGGCGGCCGGACAGAGTCACTGAGGCCACATCGCCGCATCGCAGGGAGACAGGCAGATCGATCACCTGCACTTCCCGGCTGCCGTCCTCCGTCGTCAGCACAAGTGACGCCGGAAGATCATCCGGTATCGTGACCGCGAAGTTCAGTCCTTTCGAGGTCTCATAAGTCCCCGGCATAAGCGGATCACCGGCTGAAACATTGTATTTTTTGACCATAAAATAACCCTCAGTTTGTGGATTGACACCAAAATTCCAAGTTATATTATACCCTAAAGGCCTATCAATGACCATTGCTTTTTAAGTCTCAATCTGCTATTCTCTTTATAATAATAAAAAGGAGGTCATATCGAATGGCTTTTAATGATGATTACGTAATCCCGGAAGATGAAGATCTTGGTACAGTCATTCTGACAATGGATGACGACTCAGAACTCGAGTGTGATATCATTGCAATATTCTCCGCTAACGACCGCGAGTATATCGCGCTCCTGGCACAGGATGATGAAGAGGAAGACAGCATCCTGATTTATCGCTTTATCGATCACGGTGATGACGAAGCTCCCGAACTCGTGAATATCGATGATGACGATGAGTACGACGCTGCCGCGGACGCGCTCGACGAGCTCCTCGATGAAGCGGAATTCTATGAGGAAGACTGATCGGGGAAGTATAAATCCCGCCTAAAGAGGCGGGGTCATCTCACACTGAGATATAATGGGCTGCCGCATTAAGGCGCGCCGCCGCTAAATATGGCAGACGTTATTTTCGAACGTCTTCCATATTTAGCGGCGGCACCGTCTGATGCGGCAGCCCCTCTTGTTTTCACATTATTACCGGGATGTGCTCCCGAATCCGCCGTTCCGGATTTCATTAACCTCATCGTCCGCTGTGATTCCGAACGGCAAAAAGATTCCCTGGGCGAAGGCCGTCCCGCGCTCTATGACGCAGGTCTTCCCCTCGTTGGAATCATTGGTCATCTTGATGAATATATGCCCCTCATTGTCGCTGTCATAGTAATCGCTGTCGATCACACCGACCGTGTTGTTGAGCTGCAGTCTGTAACGAAATCCAAGCCCGCTCCTCGGGAAAAGAAGGAGCGCCCAGCCCGCGTCTATTCTGACGCGTATTCCGGTCGGGATCATGACTGTCTCACCGGGAGCCAGACTGACCGAGACCGTCGATCTGAAATCATATCCGGCGCTGCCTGCCGTGGCCCTTCTCGGCAGAATGATCTCATCATACACTCTTTCGAGCTCCTCTGTCTCGCCGAACGTGTCCTTCATGGCCTTGGCGAATTGCTCAAAGCTCACTTTCTGAAATTCCGCAATTCTTTCCATACATCCCTCTTATGAAAACTGCCGTCCACCGGAGCCTATCCGATGAACGACAGCCATGTCAGTTTTTTTATTCGGGGTCTGCAGAAGCGACGACTTTGCCGATCGCAGCGTCCTTCGGGCAGTCCTTGATCGAGAAGCTGATGCGTCCCATCTTATCCTTGCCGAGGCAGATTGCGCGGACAACATCACCGATCTGGAGAACATCCTCGACTCGGTTAATACGCGCGTTCGCGATCTTGGAGATATGGACCATAGCCTCCTTGCCGGGAGCGAACTCGAGGAAAGCGCCGAACTCCTTGATGGAGACGACCTTGCCGGTGAGGATCATTCCCTTCTCAAAGTCAGTCGTGATGATGCGGATCGTCTCGATTGCCTGATCCATCTTGACCTGATCAGTACCGCAGACAGATACGGAACCGTCGTCATCAATGTCGATCTGGACATCGTAAGCGGCGATGATAGCGTTGATGTTCTTGCCCTTCTGGCCGACAACATCACCGATCTTCTCCGGATTGATCTTGATCTGAACGATCTTCGGAGCCCACTTAGAGACCTCGGATCTCGGAGCGGCGATGACCGGCTCCATGACCTCTGTCAGAATATACTCGCGGGCTTCATGCGTGTTCCTGATCGCCTCCTCGACGATCTGGCGTGTAAGGCCGTGGATCTTGATATCCATCTGGATCGCTGTGATTCCGTCATGCGTACCGGCGACCTTGAAATCCATATCGCCGAAGAAATCCTCAAGACCCTGGATATCTGTCAGAACGATATAATCATCGTCCGTCTCGCCTGTGACAAGGCCGCAGGAGATACCGGCGACAGACTTTTTGATCGGAACGCCCGCTGCCATGAGAGCCATGGAGGAAGCGCAGATCGAAGCCTGAGATGTTGAGCCGTTGGACTCGAAGGTCTCGGAGACGGCACGAATAGCATACGGGAACTCTTCCTTGGACGGAAGCACCGGAACAAGGGCCTTCTCAGCGAGAGCGCCATGACCGATTTCGCGGCGTCCCGGACCTCTGGACGGCTTTGTCTCGCCGACAGAATATGACGGGAAGTTATACTGATGCATATATCTGGCTTCTGTGATGTACGGATCAAGGCCTTCGATGCGCTGAGCGTCAGAAAGCGGAGCGAGTGTGACACAGTCACAGATCTGAGTCTGACCGCGCGTGAACATCGCGGAGCCGTGAGCTCTCGGGATAAGGTCGATCTCTGCAGCCAGCGGGCGGATCTGCTTCATAGCCCGGCCGTCCGGTCTCTTGTGATCGCGGAGGATCATCTTTCTGACTGTCTTCTTCTGATATTGATACAGAGCATCGCCGATAAGGGCCATCCACTCCTCGTTGTCAGCATACTTTTCGGCAAATGCGTCGCGGATCTCAGAGATGTTCTTGTCACGGACCATCTTGTCATCCGTGAAGACTGCCTCTTCCATCTTCTCCGGCGGGCAGATCTCATAGAGGGCGTCATAGAGTTCCTGCGGAATCTCATAGTGAACGTACTCATGCTTTTCTTTGTCGCACTCTGCGATGATCGTGTCAAAGAACTTAATGATCTCTTTGTTGACTTCATCGCATTTGTAAATAGCTTCGATCATCTTTTCATCGGAGAGTTCATTTGCACCCGCCTCGATCATGATGACTTTTTCTCTCGTGGAAGCGACAGTGAGCGCAAGATCAGATTTCTGCTTGAGCTCATAACCCGGGTTGACGACGAACTTCCCGTCAATAAGACCCAGCTGAGTCATTGCGCACGGTCCGTCGAACGGAATGTCGGAAATGCTGGTCGCGAGAGCGGAGCCGAGCATGGCGACAACTTCCGGATCGCACTCCGGATCAACAGACATAACAAGGTTGTTGAGTGTTACGTCATTGCGGTAGTCCTTCGGGAACAGCGGGCGCATCGGTCTGTCAATGACACGGCTTGTCAGCACAGCATGTGTGCTGGCCTTGCCTTCGCGCTTGTTGAAACCGCCCGGGATCTTACCGACAGCATACATCTTCTCTTCAAATTCTACAGACAACGGGAAGAAATCGATACCGTCACGCGGTGCCTTGGAAGCCGTAGCTGTGGACAGCACGACTGTGTCACCGTAATGCATGAAGCAGCATCCGTTTGCCTGTTTGCCGACACGTCCGATGTCAATCGTCAGTGTTCTGCCTCCGAGTTCCATTGAATAGCTTTTATAATCTCCCATTCTTCTCCTTCTGGCCGATTGGCCTAAAAACATTGCGGTCATGAGCCGCATTATTGTGCTGCACACAAAGCAGGGGCAGGTTTTCCCTGCCCCCGTATAAATGCATTACTTTCTGAGTCCGAGTCTCTCGATCAGTGTACGATAGCGGTTGATGTCCTTCTTTCTGAGATAAGCAAGAAGGCTGCGTCTGTGACCGACCATCTTCAGAAGACCTCTGTTGGAATGGAAATCCTTCGGATTCTTCTTCATATGCTCTGTGAGGGATCTGATGTTGGCTGTCAGAAGCGCTACCTGAACTTCCGGTGAACCTGTGTCGCCTTCAGTACGTCCAAAGTCTTTGATAATCTGCTCTTTTGTTTCCTTTGTGATCATTTTAAGATCCTCCTTATAAAATTCTTGCCTTTCACCAAGAGACGGTCGGAGACTCCTTTCTCCAAGTGAAGGTGTAGTAATACATGCTGTCCTTAGCAGCGGTTCAAAGTATATCAAATCATATTGACCGCGTCAAGATTTTATTGATTCTCAAAGTAAATTTCACCGGCCCGGCGATCTTCTTCGATTCTTTTTTTCAGCTCCTCGATCGTCGGGAACTTCATCTCCGGCCTCTGAAAATGGAGCAGCTCTACTTTCTGTGTCTCACCGTAGAGATCCTCGCCGCATTTGTACAGGAACGTCTCGACACCGACAAAGTGTCCGTCGACCGTGGGTTTTGTCCCGATATTGGTTATTCCGTTATATACCCTGCCGTTGATCTCAGAGCGCACGGTATAGACCCCGCAGGGGGGAAGAATCTTCTCCTGATCCGGGATCACGTTGGTCGTCGGAAACCCGAGCGTCCTGCCAAGCCGTCGTCCGTGAATCACTTTCCCCGTCACGAAATACGGATATCCGAGCAGACGGCGTACGGTCTCCATGTCGCCGCTCATCAGAGCTTCACGAATCCTCGTGCTGGAAATATCCTGTCCGTCATCTTTAACTTTGGAGACAGTTTCAACAGTAAAGCCGAAATCCTTCCCCAGTTCTCGAAGCAGCGAGACATCGCCCCGCCTCTGATAACCGAAACGGTAATCCTCTCCCACAACGACGTGCCTGGCCTTAAGGCCTTCCACCAGGAACTTCGCGACGAACTGCTCCGGCTCCATCGTAATGAGCTCCGGAACGAAAGGGACCTCAATAAGAAGCTGCACCCCTTTTTTTCTCAGGATTTCTCTGCGTTCTTCTGTTGTAAGGAGTCCTACCGGCGACACCTGAAAGCAGCATACGCAGCTTACAGGATTCATTCCTTCCACTCTATTGGCTTTCTCATAAGCCAGAACGCGGTCAATAAGCGCCATATGTCCCCTGTGAACTCCGTTGAACTTTCCCAGTGTCACGACCGTCGGGTAATCAAATGATATATCAATTGTGTCTTTAATAATCAGCATATCTCTAAAAGTCCGGCCCGCCCTTTAATAAGGGCAATCACTGCGCGGTCCCTTCCTCCGTGTCGAAAATGTAAAAGTGTTTTTCAAGTGAGAATCGTTTTCCGCTCTTTTTATATATCCCCGCAAACGCCCCATCGGACAGATACACCCGCACTTTCTTATTCGGAATGTCCGAAAGACCGCGAAGTTCGAACCTGTTGCCGTTCTTAATGTCGGCGTCAAGACTTTCCGGCACCTGCACCATGGGATAGTCATCGAAAAATCTGTCGATCGGCATGATGAAAGAAAGGTCTCCGGCGCTCACTTTTTCACTGATCTCATCCAGGGTTAGCGCTTCGCCGATTTCAAATCTTCCTGTCCTTGTCCGAAGCAGCGACTCCATGCACCCGCCGCATCCGAGCTTCATGCCTATGTCCTCACAGAGTGTCCGTATGTAGGCCCCCTTGCTGCATGTTACCCTGAAGCGGATCCTCGGCAGATCTGTCTCGAGTATTTCTATGTCCGAGAAGGTGACCTCCCTCGCTTTGCGCTCGACTTCAATCCCCCTTCTGGCGAGGTCGACAAGTTTCTTTCCGTCTACCTTGAGGGCCGAATACATGGGCGGGACCTGCATATGGGGTCCTTCAAATGAGAGCACCGCCGCTTCCGCCTCCTCCGGACTCACACCCACTTCATATTCCCGGAGCACCGTTCCCGATGTATCCTGAGTGTCCGTAACGCAGCCGAGCATAAGGACCGCCTCATACGTCTTTGTTCCGCGGGAAAGCATATCGACCAGCTTTGTGCCTTTGCCCAGACAGACGACAAGTACGCCCTCCGCATCCGGGTCCAGGGTGCCCGTGTGGCCGATTTTTTTCTGTCCGAATATCCTTCGGCATCGTGCCACCACGCTGAAAGATGTCATTCCCTTCTCTTTTTTTACGTTAATTACGCCATGTACCATTGATTACCTCATGTATGACCCGGCATAACACCCGTCTCAGAATAATCAGGAACGCATCGGCGCTCCTGCCGCGCCGTGCGGAATCCGGGTAAATGCCTGTTGAAAAAATAATGAGCTGCAGCAATAAAGAGCCCAGCCCATCAATACTCAGATATATTTCGCAAGCTCATCGAGCAGCAGCCCGCGGACTTCCGAAAGTTCGCCGGTAATTGTACACCCGGCCGCCTTAATGTGCCCGCCGCCGCCAAAAGCGCCGGCTGCGCGGCTCACATCCAGATCACCGTTGCTTCTGAGAGATACTTTAAATACCGAGGGCTCCGTCTCATAGATGAAAACGGCGGCCAGAACACCCGTTACAAGCCGAAGTTCGGAGACGATCCCGTCGAGATCCTTTTTTGTCACATCGAACTCACGCATGTCTCCCAGGGTCACGCTACCGGCAATGACCTTTCCGTCCATATAGAGCCGGCTCTCCTGCAGCACTTTTCCGAGGATCCGGCTCTGTCTCATCGTTCGCTGATTGAAAGACTCATCGATAATTCGACTTGCCGGAACTCCTCTGTCGAGAAGATCCGCAGCGATTCTGAGCGTTCTGCTTCCGGTATTGCTGTACTGGAAGACACCGGAATCATGAATTATGCCGGTATACAATGATGTCGCGATATCAAGATCGATCTTTTCGGGATCCATGAGCCCATAGAGCACCTCGGAGCAGGAGCTGGCGTCGGCGTCCACGACATTTATATCCGCAAAACGCGGATTACTGATGTGATGATCTATACAGAAGGTCTTCTTTGCCAGCGGAAACAGATTTCCCGCTACACCGAGCCTGTCGATCGAACTCACATCGCAGGACACAAAGAGATCCCTGACGGAATCCTCCGGAGTGTCAAAAAAAGCATCAAAGAGACCGGGCAGGAACATAAGACTCTCCTTAGGTCTCTCGATATACAGTTCCACATCGATCCACGGATAATTCTTCCTGATGTAAAGGAAAAGCGCCGTCGTGGACCCGACCGCGTCACCGTCGGGCGATACATGCCCGACAATGGCACAGGTCTTTATGCTTTTGGTAAAAACTTCATCAAGCTTCATCGTTTTCTTCTTCCGGCGCGCTGCCTGCCATCACCTCATCAATGAGACGTGACATGCGGGCACCCCGCTCTATTGACCGGTCAAGCACAAATGTGAGCTCGGGCGTATTGCGCAGATTAAGTCCGTGGGCGAGCTCGCGTCTGATATATCCTTCAGCGCTGCGAAGACCCTCCATCGTCTTTTTCTGCTGCTCCTCATCACCCATAACGCTTACATACACTTTACAGGTCTTAAGATCAGTAGCGACAAATGCATCCATTACGGATGTCATGACCGCTATTCTGGGATCCTTGAGTTCGCGGATAATATTTGCAAGCTCGTGAGCCACTTCCTCATTGATCCGTCTGTTCTTTGGACTGTTCTTTTTCATTCTCTGGGTACCTCTACCATTGTGTAGGCCTCAACTGTATCCTCGACCTCGAAGTCACCGAAATCTTTGAATACAAGACCGCACTCGTAGCCCTCACGCACTTCCTTGACATCGTCCTTGAATCTCTTCAGGGATGCCAGAGAACCTTCATAGAGCTTCTCATCCTTGCGGAATACGCGGATCTGGCAATTCCTCTGGAATATACCGTCTCTGACGTAAGCGCCGGCGATATTGCCGATACCGGAAGCCTTAAATACCTGACGGATCTCAGCATGTCCGAGGATCTTCTCCTCATAGACTGCCGCGCGCATGCCGTTCAGGGCTCTGGTCACATCCTCGATCGCCTCGTAAATGACATTGTACAGGTGGACATCGACTTTCTGAGTCTCTGCCATAGCCTTGGCGGTAGCGTCCGGACGGACGTTGAAGCCGATGACGATCGCGTTGGACGCGGACGCAAGAGCGATATCGGACTCGGTGATCGCGCCTACGCCGCCATGGATGACCTTGACAACGACTTCTTCGTTCGAAAGTTTGAGAAGGGACTGCTTCACTGCCTCGACAGAACCCTGGACGTCCGCTTTGATGACGATCGGGAGTTCCTTCAGGCTGCCTTCCTTGATCTGGTTGAAGAGATCGTCGAGAGACATCTGTGTCTTTGTCTCCTCGATAAGAGTCTTCTTGCCCTCTGTGATGAAAGTCTGGGCAAATGCCTTGGCTTCCTTATCGCTGTCAAGAGCCACTAAAACTTCACCGGCATCCGGGACAGACGACAGGCCGATGATCTCGACCGGCATGGACGGAGTCGCCTTGTGCAGTCTCCTGCCCTTCTCGTCTGTCATGGCGCGGACTTTACCGCTTGCGCTGCCGCAGGCGATGAAATCGCCCTGTCTGAGCGTACCTTTCTGTACAAGGATCGTTGCCACCGGACCGCGTCCCTTGTCAAGTTTGGCTTCAAGGACCAGACCTCTCGCCTTGCGGTTCGGGTTAGCTTTAAGTTCATCGACTTCCGCAGTCAGAAGGATCATCTCGAGCAGGTTCTCTATACCTTCATGCGTTTTTGCCGATACCGGACAGAAGATCGTGTCACCGCCCCAATCCTCGGAAAGAAGACCGTACTCGGAGAGTTCCTGCTTGACACGGTCGATATTAGCGCCCGGTTTGTCGATCTTGTTGATTGCTACAATTATATCAACATTTGCTGCTTTCGCGTGATTGATAGCTTCCACTGTCTGCGGCATGACACCGTCATCGGCTGCAACGACGAGTACCGCGATATCGGTAGAGTTCGCGCCGCGCATACGCATTGCGGTGAAAGCTTCATGTCCCGGTGTATCAAGGAAAGTGATTTTCTGACCATTGACCGTGACCATATATGCACCGATGTGCTGAGTGATGCCGCCCGCTTCGCGGTCAGTTACATGTGTGTTCCTGATCGCGTCGAGCAGGGAGGTCTTGCCGTGGTCAACATGTCCCATGACGCAGACGACCGGCGGACGCGCGACCATCTCATCTTCACTCTCCTCAGCTTCCGCTAAAAGCTCACCGATAACGTCTTCCTTCTCCTCCTGCTCCGCGATGATTTCATACTCCATCGCGATCTCCGCAGCCTTCTCGAACGGAAGCTCATGATTCACTGTGACCATCATGCCCTTCATGAAAAGATCTTTCACGAGAGCTGCCGGCTGCATTTTCATAGCCTCGGCAAGCTCGCGGACCGTAAGTTTCTCCGGAATCTTGATCTCGGTCACGACTTCCTTTTCCTTCGGAGCTTCATTCTTCGGTTTATTCTGCTGAAGAGCCTTCGGAATGCGGGAGAACTGCTTCTTTCCCTGATTGGGCTTAGAAGACGTGCTGCCGTACTGGCTGTGCTTTCCGTTCTCGCGTCTTTCTTCTTTATTGCGGTCATAGTCCTTACCGCCGTCTTTGCGGTAATCGCGTGTTGTCTTGTGGACGAGCGCGCCGTCAGCGCTTGCCGCCGGACGGGATGCTCCGCCCGGTCTTGTGCCGCGGCCCATTCCCTGGCTCTGGCCGTACGGACGTCTCTCCTGACCGCCCTGATCGCGGCCTGAATTCTGTCCAAAGGAGCGTCTGTCCTGACCCTGACTCTGACCCTGGCCGTACGGGCGTCTTTCCTGACCGCCCTGACCCTGACCGTACGGACGTCTCTCCTGACCGCCCTGGCCCTGACCGTACGGGCGTCTCTCCTGACCGCCCTGGCCCTGACCGTACGGGCGTCTTTCCTGACCGCCCTGGCCCTGACCGTACGGACGTCTCTCCTGACCGCCCTGACCCTGGCCGTACGGGCGTCTCTCCTGACTGCCCTGACCCTGGCCGTACGGACGTCTCTCCTGACCCTGAGTGAATGATGTGCGTCTGTCACGGTCCTGCCCGTAAGGACGTCTCTCCTGACCTGCATCTCTCGGTCTTCTGTCGCCCTGCGCGCGAATATCGCCGCGGCCCTGAGTCTGACCGGCGGGACGTCTTTCCTGACTGCCCTCTCTCGGCTTTCTGTCGCCTGAAGGACGCTGGCCATCCTGAGCATTCGAAGGTCTTGCAGTCTCCTGACGGATCTCGGTCTTTGGAGCTTCGGGCTCAGCTGCGCGCTCCGGCTTCACTGCCTTCGGCTCTTCCGCGGTCTCCGGCTTCGGCGCTGCCAAAGAAGCTGCTTCTTCAGTCTTCGGCGCAGCCTTGGGAGCGGCTTCCGCCGCTGCCGGTGCCTCCGCAGTCTCAGCTTTTTTCCTGTTCGGAGTCTGCACGCTCGCGTTTTGTGAGCGGAAGACACGTACTATCCCCTTCTTTTTAGGGGCAGCGTCTGCCTGGCCTTTCTCTTTATTTTCATTTGTTCCTGATGCTGCAGCAGCTGCCGGTCCATCTGCCGATACGGCCTGTGATGATCCGCCAAAACGCGAGCGGATATTATCCACTTCGTTATCCGGCACCGCCGAAACAGCTGTCATAGTATCATAGCCCTTAGTATGCAGATAATCAACGACAGCTTTTCTATCTGCGCCAATCTGTTTAGCAAGCTCATGAACCTTGATTTTTGCCATTCCTATCTCCTTATTATTCCCTCACACTGTCCAAAAACACCTTGGCAAGGTTAGCATCTGTAATTGCAAGTGACGATCTCTCTCCCTTGCCGATCGCATGTCCGAGAGTATCTTTATCCGAAAGTACGCAATATGGTATACCGGCATGCGTACACATATCTGTAAAATGTTTTTTTGTGTTGTCCGAGGCATCCCCCGCTATGACGACCACTCCCGCCTTTCGCGATCTGATTGCCTCTTCAGTCTGAAATTCTCCCGACGCTACGCCGCGCGCTCTCTGGGCAAGCCCGAGGTATCCGAAAGCCTTTTTCATATTCATGTTTCGATATCCCTCGCGAGCGATTCCAATATTGTCTCCGGAATCTCGACCTTGAGCGCCCTCTCAAGAGCCTTTGTCCTGACCGCCTTCCTGAGACATTCCGCATTGCTGCATATATACGCTCCGCGTCCGTTGGCTCTGCCTCTTGTATCTACAATGACCTCGCCTTCGGGCGTCCGGACTATTCTGACGAGTTCGTTCTTATTCCTGACTTCCCGGCACCCCAGACACGTCCGCTGCGGTTTCTTCTTCGTAGCTGTCTGCTGTCTCTGACTCATTGACTACCTCGCTCTCCGGTTCTGCGAACTCCTCTTTCATAACATCATCAAACTCACCGCTCGCTCGCGCCTGCGTCTCTGACTTGATATCGATCTTATATCCTGTCAGTCTTGCCGCGAGGCGGGCATTCTGGCCTTCCTTGCCGATAGCAAGAGAGAGCTGATAATCCGGGACGATGACCCTTGCGGCCTTCTCGTCCGGGTTGGCTTCGACCGAGATGACCTTGGCCGGACTAAGGGCGTTTTCGATAAGAATTGCAGGATTCTCATTCCAGGCAATGATATCGATCTTCTCTCCTCGAAGCTCTCGCACGACCGCGTTTACACGTGAACCGTTCTGGCCAACACAGGCGCCTACCGGGTCGACGTTTCTCTCAGTGGATGCCACAGCCATCTTTGTGCGTGATCCGGCTTCGCGGGATATTCCCTTGATTTCAACGATGCCGTCTCTGATTTCCGTAACTTCCTCCTCGAAAAGCTTTCTTACAAGCTCCGGATGTGTTCTGGATACAAGGATCTTCGGACCTTTGGATGAATTCTTGACATCGAGCACATATACTCTGACGCGCTCTGTCGGAGAGAACTTCTCCGTTTTGACCTGCTCATTCTCGGAAAGAAGCGCATCGGCCTTGCCGAGGTTGATGCAGTATGCTTTGCCCTGCATTCTCTGGACAACGCCGGTCACCAGCTGACGCACCTTCTGATAGTACTCATTGAAGACCACATTTCGCTCCTCTTCGCGAATGCGCTGCAGGATAACGTTTTTCGCGTTCTGTGTCGCGATGCGTCCGAAATTCTTTGAATTGATATCCACGATGATGATGTCACCGACCTCGGCTTCAGGATGGTCGATTCTCGCCTCCGCGACCGTGACCTGGAGGATCGGATCAACTATATCCGCCTGAGATTCAACGACTTCCTTCTCGGCTGTTACCGAGAAGTCGAACGTCTCGCGGTTAATGTTGACGTTGATGTTCTCATTCTTTCCGAAATTGGCTTTGCATGCCTGCATGAGTGACATTTCAATCGACTCGAGAAGGGATTCCCTGCTGATATGCTTTTCCTTCTCCAGTAGTTCAATCGCCTCTTTTAATTCGGTGTTCATTATTCAGATTTCCTCCATGTTAAAAATCAAATGCAAGGCGGATATTGGATATCTCTGCCCTTTTAAAGACTGTATCTGTTCCGTCCGAAGTGATCGTGACGGTGTCATCATCGTAAGCGGTCATGATTCCGTAGAATTCCTTTTCCCCGTTCACTGCCTTATATGTATGTATCTCCAGTTCTTTTCCCATGGCAAATACATAATCCCTCGGCCGTCTCAGCTGTCTCCCGAGTCCGGGTGAGCTGACGATCAGCGTATAGGCGTCCGGGATAAAGTCTTCCTCATCGAGGAGCGGGTCAAGCGCCCGGCTTGCTACCTCACACTCATCGATACCGACTCCGCCCTCTTTATCTATATAGATAAGCAGGTTATACTCTCCGCTGACTTTGGCATACTCCGCGTCGACCGGGATGAGTCCCTGCGCGTCACACACGCTGCAAAGTAACTCCCAGGCCTTTTCTTCTATTACTTCTTTTCTGCTCACAGTTCTTCCTTTGTGCAAAAGTAAGAGCGGGCATCCGCCCGCTCTACAGTCTACAGTATCTAATCATCAGATTAAACTATAGCACCCGCTTATATAAATTGCAAGAACTTTCTCCGCCGAATCAGCGCAAAGTTTATAATCTGATAACAGTTCAGACAGGCGGCAGCTTGTATTTCGTTACCGGCCGCAAAGCATCCATCTTCGTGAGAAAAACATTGCAGGTTCTTCCCTGTGAGATCAAAAAAGCTTTAGCCTTTTTTAGCTCACAGAAAGGACCTGCGTTTTTCGATGAAGATGATGTTTGCGGCTGGTTTATGGAACTCCATTGCCGCCTGTCTGAACTGTTTATCTCCTGGTACCTTTACCGCCCCGCTTCGAAATCTTCACACGGCCGGGCGAAAGCTTTTTACCGCTGTAGTCGATCGTAAATTCACCCTGGCCGCCGAGGAGATACGCGGCTGTCACCTCATCTCCCTCGGCGAGACGGATGCCCCGCACGCCGACCGCAGCCTTCTTCATCTCCGGAACCTCGGAAAGCGCGAACCTGATATACATCCCCATGCCGCTGAGCAGGAATACTGTATCGCAGGTGTCAGCCATGCCGGCCATGATAACGGAATCGGTTTCCAAAAGCTTCGTCGCGGCAACGGTCCTGACACTGCTTAAAAGTTCCGTTCCCTGAATCAGTTTCACCTGTCCCAGTTTCGTGGCCATGAATACCCTGCCGCCCGCAATCGTCTCCATGGGGCATACCCACACAATATCTTCTGTCCGGTTAGTGAAGTTCGTCAGGTTATCGATCGGAACGCCCTTATCACGGAGCCGCCTTGCGGGAATGTCGAGGACCTTTACGGTGTGGAGCTTTCCGGTATCCGTAAATATGCCGACTTTATCTGTGTTCATGACCCGGAAAATGTACTTGTGATCCGCCTCTGCCGCTTCCCTGTTCTTCTCATACGATGCAGCGTCGAGGATCTTGACATAGCCGAAGCGGTCCATTGCAAATACGACTTCCTCCGGCTCCGTCTGCTTTTCCTCTATGACGACTTCATCGGCATTCTCTATTGCCGTGCGCCGATCTCTTCCGTATTCCACGCTTATGCTCTTAAGGTCCGAGATTATGTCCTCGGACATCGCGTCGTAGTCATTCAGAAGATGTTCATAGTGAGCAATTCGAAGAAGCGTCTCCTTGTGCTGGGCGATAAGCGCCTCAACTTCAAGACCAATGAGCTTAACAAGGCGCATATCAAGGATTGCCTGGGCCTGTCTCTCGGTAAATCTGAGCTTTGAAGCAAGCTTCTCGCTCTTTTTGGTCTTGAATTTAATGTCCTTAGTCTCCCCGCAGATGAGGCAGTTCTTCGCCATCTGGGCGTTTCTTGAACCGCGCAGGATCTCAATTATGAGATCGATCACGTCGCAGGCTTCGATGAGGCCTTCCTCGATCTCTTTTTTCTCGAGATCCTTTTCCAGAAGATTGTGATATTTCCTGTTGGCGATATCGATCCGGAAATCAACAAATGCCTCGATCAGGCGTTTCAGGGACATAGTCTCCGGTCTGCCGTCGGAAACGACAAGCATGTTTACACCGAAAGTATCCTCGAGCCTTGTCTTTTTATAAAGAATATTGCGGATATTCTCCGCATCCGCCCCCTTCTTCAGCTCGATGACGATACGGATCCCCTCTTTCGAGGACTGGTTGGAAATGTCCGCTATGTCGGTGATCACCCGATTCTCGGCGAGCAAAGCCACATCACTCATGAACTTGCCGATGCCGCTGCCCACCATGGTATATGGGATCTCAGTCACAACGATCTGCTGTTTCCCGCCCTTCACTTTCTCGATGACAGTTCTTCCTCTCACACGCAGTCTGCCGGTTCCCTCAGCATATATCCGAGGCAGCTCATCCTTGTTCACAATGATCCCTCCCGTCGGGAAATCAGGACCTTTTACATGCTCAAGGAGCTTCTCTTCGGGAATATCAGGATCCTCGATAAAGGCACACACGGCAGATACGATCTCCCCGAGGTTGTGCGGAGGAATCGAAGTCGCCATACCGACAGCAATACCGTCGGAGCCGTTCAGCAGAATGTTCGGGACCCGGACCGGAAGTACTTCCGGTTCCTTCTCATTCTCATCAAAGTTGGGGACAAAATTTACGACATCCTTGTCGAGGTCCGCAAGAAAGACCTCCTGCGTGATCTTCATGAGGCGGGCTTCCGTGTAACGCATAGCCGCAGCCCCGTCCCCCTCGATAGATCCGAAGTTGCCGTGGCCGTCCACCAGGACCTGGCCTTTCTTGAAATCCTGGGCCATTACGACCAGAGAGTCGTAGATGGAGCTGTCGCCGTGCGGATGATATTTACCCATCGTGTCGCCGACAATACGGGCGGATTTTCTGTATGGTCTGTCGTATCTCGTGCCCAGTTCATACATATCGTAAAGCACTCGCCGCTGGACAGGCTTCAGTCCGTCACGGACATCAGGCAGAGCCCTCGACACGATGACCGACATGGCATAATCTATATAATTCTTCTGCATGATTTCCGAATAATCGGTCCTCAGAATGCGGTCTTCAATCTGTCTCATATTATTCAATCAATATCCTTCTATTTAATCCGCGCTGCATCGCGCGTTCCGTCCGCCGGATCACGCTCGGACGTCTGTTCCGGCATACGCGCTGCAGACGCAAATCTCAGTATCCGGCGGCTTCAGACGTCAAGTTCGGCATCCCGCGCATGCTCATATATAAAATCTCTGCGGGGCGGAACATCCGTACCCATGAGCACGCTGGTGATATCTGACGAGAGTCTCGGATCCGCGATCTCAATGCGGCGAAGCATCCGGGTAGCCGGATTCAGCGTAGTCTCCCAGAGCTGATCCGGATCCATCTCACCCAGACCTTTATAGCGCTGCAGAGTGAACTTCTGATTCCGGTGAGCCTTGCGATATCTGAGAAGCGCGCTGTCATCGTAAAGATACTCTCCCTCTCCTTTTGACGGAATTACTTTATAAAGAGGCGGCATTGCGACATATACATGTCCTTCACGGATGAGGTCCGGCATATAGCGATAGAAAAGCGTGAGCAGCAAAGTTCCGATGTGGGCACCGTCGACATCGGCATCGGCCATGATGATGATCTTATCATAGCGCAGCTTCGTGATGTCAAAATCGTTGCCGTAGCCCTCGGAAAAACCGCAGCCGAAGCTTGTTATCATCGTCCTGATCTCGGCGTTGGCCAGGACTTTATCGATGCTGGCTTTCTCGACGTTCAAAATTTTGCCGCGGATCGGCAGTATCGCCTGATAGTTCCGGTCCCGGGCAGTCTTGGCAGAGCCGCCGGCGGAATCTCCCTCGACGATAAATATCTCACATTTTGAGGCATCCCTGCTGATGCAGTTGGCCAGTTTGCCATTGGTATCAAATGAATACTTCTGCTTAGTCAGCAGGCTGTTCTTCGCTTTCTCGGAAGTCTTTCTGATCTTGGCAGATTTTTCCGCGCAGCCGAGTATGACTTTCAATGTATCCAGGTTCCTGTCAAAATAATGCGGTGCCTGCTCATTGACGATTTTGGAAACACTTTTTGCGGCATCCGCATTATCCAGCTTTGTCTTCGTCTGACCTTCGAACCTGGGATCCGGGTGCTTAATTGACACGACCGCCGTCATGCCGTTCCGAATATCGGGACCCGTGAAATTCGAATCCTTGTCCTTCAGAACTCCGATCTCCCTCGCGTAGCTGTTCATGACCATAGTGAAAGCGGTCTTAAAACCTGTCAGGTGGGTGCCCCCGTCCGCGTTGAAAATATTGTTGCAGTAGCCCATGATATTCTCATGGAATTCATTGACATACTGGAAAGCCACCTCGACAGTGATTCCCTCGTCGATGCCCTTAAAATAAATGGGCTCCGTCAGGACCTCCTCATTTTTGTTCATCTCGCGCACATAGCCAATAATTCCGTCCGGCTCGTGGTAGGTGATTTCTGTATCCCTGTCATCCCTCTTGTCCCGGAAGATGATCGTAAGTCCGGGATTCAGGTAGGCTGTCTCGTGAAGGCGTGATCTGACTTCCGTCGCGGAGAACCGAACTATGTCAAAAATCTCGGGATCGGGCAGGAAGTTGACACATGTTCCCGTCTCTTTTGTCTTCCCCATAATAGGAAGGAGCCCGTTCACAAGTTCCAGATCCGGCTTGCCCTGTCTGTAGCGGTCATGATGAATCGCCCCGTCACGCTTTATTTTGATATCCAGATACGTTGACAGAGCGTTCACGACAGAAGAACCGACACCGTGAAGACCGCCGGATGTCTTGTAGGCTTCGTTGTCGAACTTTCCCCCCGCATGCAGAGTCGTATATACGAGTCGTTCCGCAGGTATGCCTTTCTCGTGCATTCCGACCGGGATACCGCGTCCGTTATCGCTCACTGTACATGAGCCGTCGTTTTC
Organism: Lachnospiraceae bacterium; assembly: GCA_045112915.1. Classification (GTDB taxonomy): domain Bacteria; phylum Bacillota; class Clostridia; order Lachnospirales; family Lachnospiraceae; genus Chordicoccus. Next base: position 157,801 of record JBGUIK010000043.1, on the reverse strand, counting down.
CAGAGTCACCTCAATGTGGTCGCAAAAGCCCGCGAGATGCTCGTCGACAGCATTGTCGACGATTTCATAAATCAGATGATTAAGACCCTTGCGGGATGTGCTTCCTATATACATTCCCGGTCTCATTCTGACGGCCTCAAGGCCTTCCAGCACATGAATACTGGACTCGTCGTAGATTTCCTTTTTTCTTGCCATAAGCTACCCCCTGAGTGTTGCATTATATCACATAGAACGCATGTTCGCAAGAGGTTATATACAAACAGTTGCGGCAGCACCTCCGCTATGCGGCCGGGTCGCGGCCACTGTTCGGACTGTACATCCTGCCCGCCCCCGCGGCTTCTGCCGGCACACTGCCAAAACCTGCCTGTCTGCTGCTGGTAACAACATGTCAGTCATTCATAAAAGATAAAATAAAAATAAAATAATGCTTGCATTCCCTCCGGATTAATGATATTATAATCGAGCAGCGAATAAGGCCGGTTGGTCAAGCGGTTAAGACGCCGCCCTCTCACGGCGGAAACAGGGGTTCGATTCCCCTACCGGCTATTCACTGAAAACCCCGAAGTTAACGCTTCGGGGTTTTTCTGTTTTCATTTCCCGAAAGCAAGTTACACGTCATTTCCCGACACGGTCCGTCCGGATCATATTTTCCCGATCATTACAGAGAGCGCTCCGCGATTCCACGCTGAGCAGTATATTGTCAAAGGAGGAAAATTATGCCAGGGAGAGATTCCGCACTGTTTCTTTTTATCACCGCAGCCTGCCTCGTCTTGATGTTCCCGCGAAATGTTTTCGCCGAGAGGTCCTGTTCCCTCATTGTCCGATCTTATGTCAGCCAGAGCAGCGACCATACTGACGGGACCGGTGACGAGGGGCAGCTCGTTCCCGACGACGCCTCGCCTCTTTCGGGAGCTGTGTACTCCTTATGGAAAGTCGGGGATGTAGTAACAAAGGCTCCGAACGGCACTGTGACCGTCTGCGCCTGCAATATAAATTCCGAATTTGCCGAACTGCTCGCTCCCGGCGGCCTGTCACCGGATAACGTAAGCAGCGACGGAGAACCGTACTTTCAGTTATCGGAGATCCGGGACGCATGGGATAAAGCGGCGATGGATGAGTCGGCGCTGACAGAACTTGTGAAGACCCGCGGCATCACCCTGCCGCCTTCCGGCAAAGACGGAGAAACATCGGCAGGCAATCTCTCCGCAGGGCTTTATGTTCTGGCCATTACCGAGGTCCCGGACAGAGATGATCTTCGCATTCTTTCAGGCCATGCGCCTATCCTCCTTATGCTCCCGCAGCTGAACACCTCAGTCATCAATACCGATGGAGGAATTGATGACCCGGATGCTCTGTGGATCTATGACGTCTCCGTTTATCCGAAAAGCAGAACACTGGAAAGCGGCAAAAAAATACTTCTTTCGGATATGACCCCGGGCGATGCTGACGACCGCGAAACCGGAAGTACGATCACTTTTATATCCTATGTAAATCTACCTGCCCTCGGAGACAGCGGTATTTATGACATGGCGGTACTTGACGACAATATGACCGGCGGTCTTTATCATAAAAATATCTCAAAGGTCGTATATGGAGCATGGCTCGATGAGGATGCCCTTTCATATGACATCATAAATACGTATAAAGAGCTGTCTCCGTCGTCGGATTATACCGTCTCCGGGAATGAGCACGGATTTTCGCTGTCGCTCACGGACAGCGGGCTTGACAAAGTAAACTCACTTGCCGACAACTCCGGCTTATATGTAATTTATGAAGCTCTTCTTGGCGCAAATACAGCTGTCGGGACCGATGGACCGGAATCAAATGATAGTTCGTGGTCTGTCAGTACCGATCGTACACAGGAAATCTTTACGCTCCGCTCCCCTTATGTAAGTGCAGCCGCTTACGGCATCGATCTCATCAAAACGGGGCTTTCGGACGCGTCACAGGCACGGTTCCGCGTCAGTCGGGGAAACAGCCTTTTATGCTTCGAAAAGGCGGGCGAAGGAATTTACACTGTAACAAAAGAAGATGCGTATGACGGGTCCGTATCCGCTCTTGCGCCCTCCCCGGACGGTCTTCTCCGCATACGGGGTCTGGATTCGGCTTCATATACTATCACGGAGACCAGGACCGAACCCGGGCACAGCCTGCTTGCGTCGCCTTTCACTGTCACACTGACCGGAGATCCGGCAGCCGGCTCAATTGTCAGGGCAGAGCTCAGTTTGGGCAGAGCGGATCCGATTCCCCTCTCTGTATCCGCATCCAACAGAGGTGTCGCAGTGATTTCCGTCAGCAATGAAAGCATGATCACACCTCTTAAAGCCGGGGACAACAGTTACTGGAAAATAGCTGCGTTCATTCTTATCTTCAGCATTATGCTCCTTTGTGCTCTGATCATAAGAAAACGCAGGCAGGACAGAATGGATCAGAATCCCTGACGAAAACACTGACCGGGCGGAGGGTCATTATGGAAAAAGGCAGTATAAGATCAAAAGAGGACCCGGCTGATGTTTTCCTCAGAGGCCTTGTTGCAGTGCTGACATTTGCCCTGCTGTCCGCTGTCATATATATACCTTTAATGAATCAGATCGGACACATGAGTGAGAGTGTTGTCATTCGCAGCTATACGGATACGTGTAATCAGAAGGAAAATGATGAAAGCATAAACACTGAATTTCTTCGAGCGGCTGTTTATAACAGGCGCATTGAGAGCGAACAGACACGCGCCGCATTTTTTTACCGCGGAACATCAGGAGAGACAGACGCGTACCGCGCTCTTCTCCCCGGAAACGGCGGCGTAATGTGCGTCATCGAGATACCCTCCATCGGCATCTGTCTTCCCGTCGGGCACGGGACGTCCGATGAAGTGCTCGATACAATGGCCGGCCATGTCTGCGGCACTTCCCTTCCGATCGGAGGCATATCAACGAACTCAGTCATCGCAGCACACTCCGGAAGCGCTTCAGCGAGGCTCTTCACGGATCTTGGACGAATAACTCCCGGCGATAAGATATTTGTACATGTATTGTCCCGTATGCTGACTTATAATGTCCTGTCCGAAAAGGACATTTCTGTCGTTCTGCCATACGATGGCAAGGCAGAACATGCGGACTCTGCCGATTATGATGTCCCATATTTTCGGATCAAGCCCGGTGAGGATATTCTCACCCTCTACACCTGCACACCGGTAGGCATCAATTCGCACAGACTTATCGTTCAGGCCCATCGGACAGAAAACGATGAAGAAACAGACCGGGAGCGGGAACTTCATCTGTCAGGCCGGCGTGCCAAAAGTTTCGTCTTCTGTATACTTCTCGCGCCGCTGCCTCTGGTCGGTACAGTACTCATATACAGGCGAATCAAGTAATATCGCAGCCGGAAAGGCTTCGATTTTAAAAATGTCATCCCTAAATCGAAATCAGGGCTGCCGCATTCGTGCGGCAGCCCTGTAGTTCTGACTCATTCAGTTTTCTCAAAGTGTGTGACTTCATAATTATGATTCGCTCAGGCAGTACGACGGCGTTCTGTTCGGATCAAAGAACGATGCGACGTCATTGATGCCGAGGACCTCGAAATCATGCGAATATGTCTCGTGTGACGGTGTGCCCGGTGTGATTGCATTGTACATGCTGACGCCGTCGAGAGCGACACGGCCTGTGCGGACATAGTTGGGGCCGAATTCGGTCCATCCGATGTTGCCATCGACATTACAGAAGATGTCAAATCCCTGCTCCTTAAAGTAAGTGAACTTCGGGTTGTCATCCGTGTATCCCCAGACCGGTCCGATATCCGCGCCAAACGCAAAGATAATCTTATTGGTCGGTCCGACACATTTTCCGACAGCGATCTTCCATCTCTCGTGGTCATTCATCAGAGCTTCCACTGAAGCGTCTGTCGCGTTCCTGTGGCCGTAGGTATGGCTGGCAAATGTCCATCCGTTCGCTTTCATGGCATCCGCGATCTTTGTAGCTTCAGCCACATCAGTATCATAGTCATACTCCGGGTGCTCTCTCAGGAAGGTCTTCTGGGCTTCGTTCAGGTCAGCCCCGTCAACCCCCTGCTTATAGTAGTCATTCGTGCGATAGCCGAAGATACCGTTATAGCCGGTCAATGCAACGGTCGGCTTAGCTCCCTTATATGAGAAATCCGGGTGATTCTTCATAAAGGTATCAATTCTCGGGACCATATCATAGTCACCGATCTTCTGGACTCCGTCTGTGTCAGTGAACAGGCACTTGACTTCACCGTTATCATCAATGACCAGCCTGTCCGCATAACCCTGCGCGCCGTTCTCACCGTAGCTGTGATAATAGCTCAGATCATCTTCGGACATGATGAGCGGCTTTTTTCCCTCCGGAAGATATACACCGGTATTCTTCTTGAATACCGTATTGCCGTTCTCATCTGTTCCCTCCATGATCAGATCATCAAGGCTGATGACAACATAACCGGCATCATACATATCCTGCACCATGGTATCGAACTCGCCCACTGTCGTCATGGCTTTGTTATTTTTCTCAACACGCTCCTCGGTGCAGGTCGCGGACGCGACGAGGCCTCTGCTGTCATTGATCAGAGAATGCCAGAAAACATGCGGGGTCGTGGATACATCGACCTGAACACAGGTGCTCTTCTCGGATGTGATCGAGGCAAGAGCACTGCTGAGTTCCGCATCCGTGTCGTAACCATCGAAGCCCTGGATCGTGGCGATCGCGCCGTCATAATCATACTGCATTGCCTGATATCTGGCATAAGCCAGCACTTCTTCCTTTGTCTGCGGATTCGCAGTCACATTTGCTGCCGGAGGCGCGGCGGATGCCGTTCCCTCATTTGTCTGTGTACTGCCGCCTGCATCTGTCACGGTTGAGGCTGCCTGCGTATTCGATACAGCTGATTCTGCCGAGTTATTATCCTCCTTACGTGTCAGCTTTCTCGCAAGAGTTATAATACTAAAAAGAACGACTATGAGGAGTACCAGAAAAACAGCGCGCATGATAAGCTTTCTTCTTCTCTCACGCCTTCTCCGGGCTTCTCTTCTCGCCCTTCTTCTTCTCTTTTCTTCGAGATCCTGATTCTGTGACATAAATCCCTCCTTGTTACATTCTATTTAGTCAGGCCGGATAACTTGTTCCGGTCCTGTCTGAACCATTTTTACAGAAGCGGGAATCTTCCCCCTCTGAGACGAGTATCAGGACAGATACGCGTAATCCCCCGTTCTGTCCGAGTCGTAGTAGCTTTCCATCTGCGCAAGATTGAGTTTATTCATGATCGTCGTTGCCGGCTCGCTTCTGTTCCACTCGCGCACATTGAACGGAGTCAGCCCATATCTGCAGGACCATGTATAAGACGTACCGTATGCCTCCATGCCGAAAGTCTGCGCGCCTCCCGTGCAGAAATAGTGATAACCCTCATCGGTGAAATAGTTGAATTTTTCATTGGTCGTCAGATATTCTCCCGGTTTATCCGAAATATCACTGTCGTGCGCGAAGACATATGTGTCGACCTCACCGATGATCGGTTCGACCGAAGTTTTCCATTTTTCCATATCGACCTTGAGGTCAGTCAGTGTGGATGTGCCGACAATGCGGTCTCCCCAGGTCTTATTTGCAAATTCATACCCGGCAGCGCGGAGCGCCTCCGCCACCTCTTTGGCATCCGCCACATCCTTATCATAATCGAAATCCGGATTCTCGGACATCCAATCCCGCTGAAGCTGAGTGAGCCCTTCGCCCGTCTGATAGGCCGCGTCCGTGCGGTACCCGAAAACACCGTTATAGCCGGTCAGCGCAAGAGTCATACGAGCTCCCTCATAGGAGAAATCCGGATATCTCTCAATAAACTCTTCAAGGATCGGCACCGCGTCATAGTTTCCCACTTTTTCAGTGCCGTTCGCATTCACGTACACGCACTTAATCTTGCCGCTCCTCACGATCAGTTTCGAGGCATAGCCCATATTCTGTGTTGTGTGGTGATAATTCACATTATCCTCTGTGAGAATGAGAGGCTTCTTCCCCTCGGGCAGCTTCAGATCCTCTCTCGGAGTGATAAGAACTCCTCCGCCCGGGCTTTCCGTCTCCTCCACCAGGTCTCGCAGGCGGACCAGCATATAGTCAGCCTCGTAGAGCTTTTCAAGCAGGACTTTGAATTCCTGCGTTGTGAAGTTGTTGCTGTTGTTGACCACCACCCTGTCCTTTGACGCAAAATTGACATCAAAGGCGCGGCTGTCGTTAATTAGAGGGTATATATATAAATGCGGAACTTTGGTAACGTCAACAGTACCGTTAGCGCGGACGAGCCCGTCAGTGTCATTATCATCCTTCTCACCGGACTCATCTTTGGTTTTTGATTCGTCCTTTATCAGATTTTCCGGGACCCCGGTGACAACGACCACCCCTGCTGTGTTCTCTGTTTTTGCCGAACTCTCTTCCTCGTAGAAGAAGAAATACCATGTAGCCATCCCTACAACAGCGATAAACACAGCTATCAGGAGCAACGGGACCGTATTCACCTTACTTTTCTGCTGTCTCTTTTTCGCCACCTGTTACTCTCCTGCTTCAAGAACTGATACGCATAAATTATCCGAACTCAGATGATCCTCCGAATATACAAAGTATATGCTGTTTCCGAATTTCTGAACGTCATAGAGAAGAATTCCGCCCTTCTGGTCCTTTTCCGGATCCGATTCATCCGGCGTCGCAAGCTCCAGCTTCTCATTCTTCGATACAACACCCATGTCCCTGTCAAGATGAGTCCTGTAGGCGCAAGCCCCGTTATAAGACTCCCCCGGATTATCGACGTCAGAACTGTAGTACAGATACCATCCGTCGTCGGTCCGGAGAAGGCCTGCCGGTTCCTGATCGGAATCGCTCTCAAGCACAGTGACCGGAGAATCCCAGTGGCGCCCCATATCCGATGAGACAGCCATCTGAATGGCGGAACTTCCCTGATCCAGAGTCTCCTTCTCAAAGAACATATACATTTTTTCATTGGTGACCGTGAGCTTTATATCCTCCAGATTCCGGTTCGCGCTCACCACATCTGACAGATACGTCAGTTTTTTGAGGTCATCTGACTTGTAAAAGCGGATGGTATACTGGCCGTTCGATCGCTTGGCGTTGGCGTTGTTGAGGCGTCCATCGACAAAGGTCATGCTTATGTAGTATGATCCTCCCGCTTTTTCTATCGCGGGATCGATCATGTAGTCCGCTTCCGTATTGGTGTACAGAATGTTATTCTGAGATATTTTGTTATAACTGTCGAGGATGCATGCGCCCAACTCGCAGTCCGCGTTGCTGTAAAGGATTACCCCGTCCTCCGGAATAACGCTCAGCCAGTCACAGGAAATCCCCAGATTGCTGACCTTACCGGTCGTGAGATCAATGCCGACAAGCTTTCTGTTTATTGTAGTCAGCAGATAATCTTCCCTGATGAGCTTGGCATCTCCGGACGAAGATCTGTAGAACCTGAAAATCAGGTCCGCGGAAGTTTTCGGAACTTCCTGTCCGCATCCTGCCAGCATAATAAAGCAAAGGACTGCTGTGATCCATCTGCAAATAGCTATTCTCATAGTTACCTCATTCTAACAAACTATTCCAAGTATATCATTTAAGCCCAATTATCACAAGGCATGAATCACGACTCTGTAGTAAACTCCTCTTTTTATGGTATAATGTACGTAACTACTTTCATCGGACAAGGAGGGCAAAGAAATGCTGCGGCGCTTTTTAAATCTGAAATTCCTCGACAGTACGACCAGCCTCTATCATTACACGCGCTGCTCCAGCGCTCAGGATATTCTGAAGAGCCATACTCTCTATGCAACGAACACCCAGTTCCTGAACGACGTCAATGAAATGCAGTACATACTGAGCGTCCTCGATGAGGTCATGAAGGAAATCGGTGTGTCAAGCTGGCGCGAAAAAATACGCCACCTGATCTATGACAATCTCGACGAGTTCCATAAATATGAGTATTACGTCGTCTCTTTCAGCACTTCCCCCGACAGCCTCACCCTCTGGTCCGAGTTCGGAGACAAGACCGGCTACAATCTTGAATTCGACGGGCTGAACATGCGCAGCAGGATTATGAGGAACACCAGAATCTTCTGTGACGGTTTCGTCGTCTATGACCGGGCTGAACAAAAAAACTGCCTGCGCCGTCTCATTGTTGAGCAGATCCCACACGAACTGAGCAGATCTTTCGGGGATATTCTCGACACATATCTTCCGGACGGCAACTCGATATTCGAAGAGTACAAGCTGACTCTGCAGAAAACGATAGCACTGTATGCCCTGTTCTTTAAACAGACGGCATTTGCATCCGAAAAAGAGTACCGATTCGTATTCCGCAATCCGCCGAACGAGGTCAGGTTCCGCGAGCAGAACGGCTTCCTCCTGCCTTACATTCTTATCGATTGTTCGGCAGATGAGAAGCTGCCGGTAAAAAGCGTCACCGTAGCGCCGAAAAATCACATCGATCTCGCCCGGCGCGGAATGGAGTATTATCTCTCCTCCCTCGGCTACAATGTACCGGTGAAGCTGTCCCAGCTCAAACTTCGCTACTGATACTCATATTTCCAGTCACAGGAGCCGCTATGCCTCATAATACGCATACCGTTCGTGAAAAATATCACAGGCTTACTAAGCTTCTCATCGAGCGAAATCTGACGATCACCACCATGGAGAGCGCCACATCAGGCCAGATCGCGTCGCTCATTACCGATACAGAAGGTTCATCCGCAATACTTAAAGGAGCTTTTGTCACTTACAGCAACGAAGCCAAGATCCGCATGGGAGTCCCCGAGGAAATTATACGTACATATTCCGTGTATTCGGTCGAGACCGCAGAAGCCATGGCGGCGCGCTGTGCGGCTTTCTATAACGCGGACATAGGGATAGGGGTGACCGGCACGATGGGCAATATCGATCCCGCTAATGCGGAGGCCTCAAGTCCCGGCTGCGTCTATTATGCTGTATACCTCCGCGGAAGCGTCTTTTCCTATGAAGTAACAATCACTCCGCAGAGTTCACGTCTACTATACAAACTGGCTGCTGCCGAGAAGATTGCGGACACGTTGTTTTCTATCCTCGGTCAATAGCCGCGATCCGGTTCCCTGCCTGTCTTTGACAAGTCTCTTCTTGACTTATGTCAATGCCTTTGTTAGAATCCCTTTCGATAATGGCTCTGATATGACTCAAGGAGGTGACTATACCCATGATTAAGAATAAATTACTGTGCGCGGTGCTTACCTGTCTGCTTACGGCAGGATCACTTGCCGCCTGCGGACAGACAGAACCCGCCCCGTCTGCTGATTCTGTCTCCGATGAGGCCGGAAATCCTTCATCCGATTCCGGATCATCTGTCAACATTGTGACAACAATTTTCCCACAGTACGACTGGGTCCGTGAGATCGTGAAGGATTCTCCGGGAAACATCTCGACTACTCTGCTTCTTAGCGACGGTGTCGATCTTCACAGCTATCAGCCCACTGCGGAGGATATCATGAAGATCGCGACATGCGATATCTTTATTTATGTCGGAGGAGAATCCGACAGCTGGGTCGAGGACGCGCTCACCGAAGATGCGGACAGTGACATGACTGTCATTAATCTGCTCGATGTACTCGGAAATTCCGCAAAAGAAGAGGTCATCGGCTTCGGCATGGAGACCGAAGAAGAGGATGGAGCGCACGATGGCGAGGACGAGATAGAATATGATGAGCATGTGTGGCTTTCTCTGAGGAACGCGGAAATCTGCTGCAACGAGATTGAAAAAGCTATTGAGGAGAAAGATCCGGAGAATGCCGGGATATATTCAGCAAATCTGGCTTCATATAAAGATAAGATCTCCGCGCTTGATAAGGCATATACGGAGACAGTGACCGGCGGAGCGACAGATACCCTGCTGTTCGGTGACCGTTTCCCGTTCCTTTACATGGCGGAGGATTATGGGCTCTCTTACTATGCCGCTTTTTCAGGCTGCTCCGCCGAGACCGAGGCAAGCTTTGAGACAATCGTCTATCTTGCCGGCAAGGTGAACGAGCTTGGTCTTAAGTCGATCTGCACGATCGAGAACAGTGACCGGAAGATAGCGCAGACGATCCGCGACAACACAGAGACAAAGGACCAGGAGATCCTGACCTTCGACTCCCTGCAGAGCATAAAAGCAGAGGATATTGAAAATGGTGTGACTTATCTTTCGCTTATGGAAAACAATTTGGAGGTGCTGAAAAAGGCACTGGGCTGATAGTCATATGAAATGGGCTGCCGTATTAAGACGGAACCGGCATATAGCAGACAGGATTGTCATAAGCTGCTATATGGAATGGACTCCGTCTTTGCGGCAGCCCTTGCTTGTCTTGTCTAACCCGAATGATATGGCTGCGGAATCTTAATACTGAAGCTTTATTTCAACTCTGGTCGGAGCTTTTACATGGTCAGAGAAGACCTTAGCGTCACCCATGCTTCCCACCACACTGCCGTAGTGGGTCGGTATCGCGACTGCCGGGCAGATCTCATTGATGAGCTCGGCTGCTTTCTTCGCGTCCATCGTGTACTTGCCTCCGATAGGAATAAGCGCTATATCGCATTTTACCTGCTTATTCTCCTTAGTCGCGTCTGTATCTCCCGCCACATAGATGCGCTTATCATCCGTGATCAGAATATATCCTACCCAGCCGGCACTCTTCGGATGGAAGGGCTTCAGCAGGTTGTAAGCGGGAACCGCTTCAACTTTAAGGCCATCGATCACTCTTTTCTGTCCGGCACTCACTGTCTCGATCTGCTTCACAAGATGTCTCACCTCACCGGCTTTTGTCAGCATCTTCTCAGGTACGATGAGAATCGTATCGGATTTAGAGACCTTATCTATATCCTCCGGTGAAAAGTGATCGAAGTGATCGTGGGTGACCAATATATAATCCGCATCGTGAGGCGCCCCCTTCATCCGGAAGGGATCGAAGTAGACAACTCCCTCGTCACAGCTGATCCTAATAGAGCTCTGCGTATATACCGTAATGTCCAGGGCCATAATCATACCTCCTTAATATTGCAGATTGGGACTGCCTTTTTCTCTTCATGTATTATTGTATCATGTCCGGGTCCACCCGACATCTGAAATCTGGAATTTCTGCCGGGCAGGATGACCGGGTCCTTCTCCCGGCCGGTGTCTTGACCATTCTCGCTATTTTGCATTTGGGCGGGCACGAGTAAAACGATGAAAAAAGAGCTGATAGATCACTCTATCAGCTGCCAATCACACGCGCGTATTTAATTCTTCGTCATTCCCCGGGCTTCTCGTCCGGGGCATCCGTTTTCTCCGCTGCCGCCTTTTTTTTCTTATTTTTCAGGCGGTCCGGGATCACCGCTTTCTCTTCCTTTCCCTCTACCGCGTTCAGGATTTTTTCCACATTCCTTTTACCGTTCCTGATTCCCAGATTCAGGACCATGGAACTCACCGCGCCAAAGATAGCCAGAATCAGGCTGCACACAATGAACAGAGGATTCCTGTTAGCCGCTGTTACTGCAAAATAGCACAGGGCAGCGCCGACACCTGCCGTGGCAAGCGACGCCATATTATACTTTTCGAGGGTGGCGATTGCCTGCATCTGCATCTTGGCTTCCTTGAGCCATGCTTCTTTTTCTGCTTTGGTCATGGAAAATCTCCTTCTTTTTACTCAAACGCAGAGGGATGGAGATACGCTCCATCCCTCTGCTGATTCGAAACCGAATCTGATAATAGAGGTAGGTAAACTTAATAGGAAAGTCCCGGATTGAAGATACCGATCGCGCAGCCGACGATGGCAACTACAAGGAGGATCAGCATAACTTTAATAGGAGACATTTTCTTCTTGGACATCAGATACCAGCAAATGATGATTGTGATTGCTGTAAGGAGGCCCGGGAAGACTTCATCAAGTTTATCCTGAAGTACGAGGAATGTCTCGCCTTCTGAGTTCTTAAGTGCAAGTGATGTCGTAACCGATACCCATGTAGCGGAAACAGCACCAATGACGAAACCGCCGAGTGTGGAGACGGCTTCACGAATTGCCATACCCTGATTTCCTACAAGGAATTCAACGGCTTTACCACCGAGGTTGTAACCTGTGAAGTACAGGTAACGCATTCCGAAGTATGCGAAGAGGTTCCATACGATGATGTAGAAGATAGCGCCGAGCGGTGAACCGCCGCCGGACATACCCATTGCAATACCGAGAAGGATCGGGATAACAGTACCGACTACCAGAGAGTCGCCGATACCTGCGATCGGTCCCATAAGACCTGCACGGAGGCCGTTGATTGTCTCGTCATCGACTTCCTCGTCACCATTGGCACGAGCTTCTTCAAGACCTGCTGTGATACCGATGATAACAGTACCGAGCTGCGGCTCTGTGTTGAAGAATGCGGTATATGTATTCATTGATCTGGCCAGATCATCTTCATTGTCATACAGTTCCTGGCAAAGCGGAAGCATTGCATGAAGATAACCAAATGTCTGCATGTGCTCCTGAGAGAAGCAGGTCAGATGGCCCCAATACCAATGATGGAACGATGTCGTCAACGCTTTCTTTGATAATTTCTTCTCTGCCATATCAGATATCCTCCTCATCATCATCAAAATCGCCGGATCCGGCTGCGGCTGCCGCTGGCTTTGTGAGCTCAAGAATCTTCAGCTTGTAAACAAGGATAGCGAACATTCCGGCAACAACAGTGGCGGATACGAGGTTAATACCAATACTCTTTGCAAATACAAATCCAGTCAGATACGGAATGAAATCCGTAACGTTTCTGACGATCTGCTTGAGAAGGATCGCAATACCTACGCAAGGAAGAAGTGCACCAACTGTGAAGAGGGACTTCATTGCAAGACCATCCATCGGAAGGTATGTCTTGATTGCTTCGACAACAGTCTGGCCAAGCATGAGCATGATGACTGTCGGGATCATGGAGAAGCAAAGGTGAGAGATCCACGGCAGATATCTGTCGGTCATCGCAATCATCTTGTAATTGCGTTTCTCAACAGCGCTCCAGCCCATATGCTGCCATACAAGGTTCATTGTAGCGGTTCCATAGAAAAGGACTGTACCGACAGTACCGACCATGGCGCCGAAAGAAGTTGCAAGGCCTGCGCCTTCAACACTGGCGGGATCAAGTCCCTGAGATTTCAGAGCCAGCATTGCCAGCGGGATACCGATATAAGAAACGGCACGAACGTCAGCGGAAACAGTTCCGCCCGGAGTTACCAGCGCGATGTAAACGACCTGCATGGCGACACCGACAAGGATGCCGGTGCGGATATCGCCGAGGACGAGACCGCAGACCAGACCACCGACAAGCGGACGGCCCAGAGTATAGTTACCGATAGAGGAACTTCCCATGCCGGGCATGGATGATAAGCTGGCAAAAATTCCGAGAATTAATGCCTGAACTATGCTAATAGACATAACTCATATCTCCTTCGTATATTCTATTGTTGATGGGAACACTGTGAGATCAGTTATAACCGAACTGGCCTCTGAACTTCTTCCAGTTGCCGATCGCAGTTTCTTTGACCAGCGCGAACTCGATCTCATAACCCTTCTGCATGATAGCTTCCAGAGCAGCGGCTTCGTCGTTGGTGATCGACTGATTGTTGCCGAGCTTTGTTGTGCCGGGACGATCGTTGCACGGTCCAATAATGATTGTCTTGACACCCTGCGGATCGAATCCGTTGTCAACAAGGATTCTCTTCATGTCAATCGGGTTCTTTGTGATCAGGAAGTACTGATCCTTGGAAGCGACGACCTTCGCTGATTTAGCGATGAATTCATCAACGCCCCATACGAAAGTTTTCTTGTCGGACGCGCTCTTATAAGCCTGCTTGAGGACCGGGTTCTTAGCCGCTGCGTCATTTACAGCGATAAGACCTGTGCACGGATACTCAAGAGACCATCTTGTAACAGTCTGACCATGAATCATTCTGTCATCAACGCGAATAAAAGAAATAGCCATTTTAATCTCCTTTCGTGGCAATTAGATCAGTAGGAATCTAACGCTTAAATGTCATCATCTGCAGATTCTTCAGAAACTACTTCAAAGACCTTCAGGCCTTCGACGGCATCCGGAAGAATTTCGCTCTTAATATCTTCCAGTTCCATCATGTCTTTCGAGAGAACGGTCGTAAGGACCAGCGGCAGATTCATGCCACCGATCATGAGCGTTCTTCCGAGGAGACCCTCTTCCGCAAGTACGTTTGCTGCAAATGACAGCGGCGAGCCGCCGACCAGGTCAGCGAACAGAATGATCTCGTCCTCGGGACCGACCACGCTGATCAGCTTGCGGAAATTGTCAGCATATTCATCGGCACCCATTCCGTTCAGAAGGCTGGTGCTGAGAACTTCCGGGCTGTCCTCGCCTGCAAGCATCTTGACAGCATCATGCAGACCGGGGGCAAACATTCCATGACTGACAATAACGACATACTTCATCTGGTGATTCCTCCTTTCTAAATGAATAATAAATTAAATCTTAAATAATTATAAAAAAAAGACTTATGTATGTCTTGTCACAAATATCCAAAATGAACAGTGACATTTGTCACTTCCTATCCTGATTATTGTAATATTATACACAAACTTACAAATTCTTATTGTTTTTGCTGTGCAAATTGCACATAAAACCTTAATGAAAATTGACTTTTAGCTCTCATTTTAAATCAATTAAGGCTCAATTATATTACAAAAATCCACATTCTTAATCTTTAAAGCTCAGTTTTTCAACCGTATAAATTACATTTGTCACTCTGATTATCTACCTAATGTAATTCAATCATTTAAAAAGCGCCGCCGCTGTCCGTTTAACGGTACGAGCGATGGCGCAAAATGTCCTACTGTGTTATCTGCTGCAAAAAATTATTGATTCTGCGATTGTATATGATTTGCTCCATTCGTATGTTACCCGAGCCGGCAAGAATTTCACTGACCGCGATATCGATCTGCTGGAATGCTTCCTCTTTATTCCTGAACCGCTGCCGGTTAATCGAATTTTCCATAGCCATGGCAAGTATCTTTTGATCACCTTTATTCGGCTTTTCCACGCCGAACTCATCCTCAGGCGTATACGTGATCTGCCTGCACACAGATATTCCTTCTGAATACCTGTAGATTTCTCTCTGAATATCGGGGTCGGAGGTCAGGGTCTTCATCAGCTTCCACGCCTGTCCTTTCTTGCTGGAAAGGCTGTTCATAGCCAGAAGCTGCGTATTCAGGATAGACGTATTGCCCCCCTTGGGACCTTGCGGCATGGTGTGGATCTCCCATGTAAAATCACCGCCGACACCCATATGAATCGGATTGCTGATGTAGGCATTGTAGGCAGAATAGCTCATAGGCTGGAACAGCACATTGCCGTCCGAGAAGGAGGGCTGAACATTCGTCATTTTTGCGGTCAGACTGCCTAACCTGTCGAGAAAAGTTATCGCTTCGGTGACTCTTTCGTCCGTAAGAAAGCACCGTTTCCCGTCTTCGGAGAACAGAGTTACGTCATTGGAGCAGAAACAGCTCTCCCATCCGTATTCCGATATGCCGAACTGATAACCCGACTCATTATCTCTGGGTCCTGTGACCTGCCTGCAGATATCAAAGCATTCCTCCCACGTCCAGTCCGGACCGGGCATGGCAATATTCTCCGCCTCGAGAATCGATACATTGACGACCATGATCTCCGGCGAGCACTCATAAGGGAGAGCATACTGGATACCATTTCGTTTGCCGGCATCATAGGGCGCATCGTAGTAGACGTCAGGGTCAAAAGACTCATCCGAAAGAGCATAGGAAGACAAGTCCTGCAGAGCTCCCACATCGGACAGATACTCGAAATCTTCATCAAGCACAAAGAACACATCCGGAGCAGTGCCTTTTAAAATCTCATTGGAAATCCACTCTGAATAGTCCCGGCGCCGGATGCCGCTCTCAAAAACAACGCTGACACCCGGATTTTCAGTTTCAAATTTCTCAATAGCCTTATTCAGAATGACATGAGCATATCCGTTTTTTTCGCCCCAAAGGCTGTCAGAAAACACACCGATCCTCAGAATTCCCGTGCTCTCACTGTATATCCTGCCGAACGGGTTCAGGATAAGCTCAGCCGATATAATGATCATGATCGCTGCGACAAGCAGAGTCAACCGGTCTTTCTGCCGTTTTGTAAAGTGTTCCATTGTCGATCCGCCTATTTAATCCTCATCAGAATCGTACATACGGGCTGCCGTGTCTGTCTGAACTGCCCAGATACCGAGCTGTGTTCTGTTCTTAAGTCCCAGTTTGCTCAGAATGACACTAAGGCTGTTCCTGATCGTTCCCTCTGAGAGGTGCAGTCTCTGGGCGATCTCCTTGTTGGACATGCCCCGCCCTACACATTCAATGATCTTCCATTCCGATTCCCTGAGCTTGCCGGTGAGCTGTTCTCCGACCCGTATCGTCTGATTGGTCTGCGCCATCTGAGAGAACATGCGAAATACCTTTCCCGTTATCTCGTCGTTCATGATCGACTTGCCGTTGTATACTTTTGTGATTGCCGAGGTGAGATCTTTAAGCGAAGTACCCTTGAGGAGATACCCGCTTGCCCCGAACTTTATGGCATTGAATACAAACTCGTCATCATCAAATGTAGTAAGAATGATTACTTTTATATCCGGCGCGATTTCCTTTACTTTCTGCGTGCAGACCACACCGTCCATTTCCGGCATGCGGATATCCATCAGGATGATGTCCGGCTTATTCTTTTTTATACTTTCCATAACCTCCCGGCCGTTGGAGACAGTGTCTGTCACCGCAAAATTCGGCTGTGAGCTCAGCATGATCTTAAGGCTCTGCCTCATCAGTTCCTGATCATCAGCTATCAGTATATTTATCATCTTCCAAAACCCCTCCTGTATGTAATCTAAGCGGTATAATTGCGTTCACTGTAAATCCGTCGCTGCCGTCAACCGTCATGGTTCCACCCAGCATATCCAGTCGTTCCTGCATATGGGTAAGCCCGAACCCTTTGTGGAGCTCCGCGCACCCGACACCGTTATCTTCAATCCGGATCGATAACTGCTTGTCATGCCGCTCAATACAGATATTGATTCGTGTGGGATGCCCGTGCCGCACTGAGTTGGTAATACTCTCCTGCAGAATTCTGTAGATCACGTCCTCCTCATCTGCCGCCAGGTTCGATAAAGAATCCTCACATATGTATTCGAAGAGTATACCGGTCGACCTGCACATATCATCAATCATCTGCTCAATGGCTTCATTGAACTGAAGGCGCAAAAGAGCATCCGGACGCAGCGCCCGGACAGAGCTCCTGACATCCTTCATTCCCTGCCTTGCCGTCTCCTGTATGGCCTCTATCTGGGTCCTTGCCAGATCAGGCCTCACATCAAGGAGAAGCAGGCAGGCTTCAAGACCTGTCACAATACCGGTCAGAACATGTCCGATCGTATCATGGATCTCCCTGGCTAACCTGTTCCGCTCCTGCGTCTGAGCCATCTCAGCTGACTTCTTTGAGTAATCTTCCAGCATAATATTAGCTTCGGTAAGTTCCTCATTGAGTCTCATGATTCTTGCCGTCTCATCCATCTGATAACGCAGTGTAACGATCAGGAAAATGATGAACATGACAATATTGATGAGCTGCATGGTATTCAGAATACTCTGCAGGATACCCGCCGCCCCCGCATTGTAGAATACCAGATAATCCGAGAACGAAACGTTTCTGAACCACAATTTCAAAATGCCCGAATCGACTATAAAATAGCACAATATAATCGGAAGCAGGACCTGGATTTTTTTCTGTCTTGTGTATTCACTGTGAATAACGTCCGTCATGACCAGTATAATGATACCGGTGTATGCCATACCGCACACTGCCGTGAGCATGAGACTTATGACCAGCTCCATGGCGGCCTTGATCAGGCTCATGTAGTCCTCCTCCATCTCCGCGGAGAAGAGCACGAGCAGTGTGCCGTATAAAACAAATACGACAGCCATGAACCGCACATTCTCCATAGGCAGCCTGGGGATCGTCCTGAGGAACAGCCCGGCGGAATTGCTCCTGGCCATCCCCATAATGGCATGGTAGGAAATGACCGTTATATATAGGAGAATCAGAGCATTAAGATGTTTCATCATCTTCCATACTCTTTCAGGACTCGTGACATTGATCTCAAATACACTCATATAAACTCAGCTCCCGGTTCACAAAGCACACAGTATCACTGCCAGCGGTTGATATCAAATTCCTCAAGATTGTCGTAACACACCAGATCGACCGGGACAGTGATTGTCTCGGGAAAGTCTTCGCCGTCCAGCATCTTGTAGAGAATATCCGCCGCCTGTTCTCCGATCTCTGTCGGAAACTGTGCTGCTGTCGCTTCCATATCGCCGGACCGGATCATCATCTTGGCATCCGGAGATCCGTCTACACCGTAGACATAAACCTTACCGAGCTCAGGATGGTTGCGGACAGAAGTCACAACGGCTTCACCCGCAAGGTCGTTGAGACTGAAAACAACATCGAAATCACCGCCCTCCTCAATGTACTGCTCGACAAGCGGCAGCGCGATCTCGTACTGACCTTTGCAGCTGATTTCTTTTACAATCTGAAAGTTCGGATTTGTCCTTATTGCGCTCTTAAAGCCCTCTACTCTTCTGTAAGCCGATAGAGCTGTTTCATGATGCAGGACGAGTATCTTGCCGGACTCCCGCTGCTTCATCATATACTCCCCGATCATATAGCCTGCGCGAAAATTATCAGATACGATCGTGCAGTCAGCCTGTCCGTCACGGTCAAGCTCCGTGTCAACGACAATGACTTTGACCCCAAGCTTTTGTGCCCTGTCAAGCACGTCGCTGAGACCATCAGCGGTGACCGGCGTCACAATGAGCGCTCTGATTCCCATGGAGAGCATAGAATTGATCTGCTCAGCCTGACGATCCGCATCAAGCCCCGGGTCACGCAGGACCATCTGATCCCCCTCACCCTCGACTCTGACACGGATCTGCTCATTGATGATATCATAGAACTCATTGTTCATGGTCATATAACTGGCGCCTATGAGCCGTGAATCCTCTGTTCCCTTTTCTGACAGGGAAATCAGGTTCATTCCGGTGCTTCCCAGAAAAATCAGAGCAGCAAGATAGACAGCAGCAATAATTACGTTGAGTAATTTATCCTTGCTTTGCATAAAGCATCTCCAGGTCACAGTTCTCAAATATATATTATTCGCGACAATATTACTATTATAAAGTATCACAAATCGTTTTTGTACTGACTATTGTCACAGTATTCCCGTTTTTTTTCTTTTTCGGCGGAGCGCTCATTTTCTGCCCCTTATGCGGATAAGATAATAGCCGAGCTCAAGTACACAGCAGGTCATCCAGCCGACCGGGTAGCCGAAACCGACAACGTACGGATTATATGCGATCCTGCTTCCAATAAAGAGATATATCTGGCGAATCATAACAAAGCAGCAGAGCATGCAGTACATCGGGACCTTTGACTCGCCCATGCCGCGCAGAGCGCCCGCAAGGACATGATTGACCGCGTTGAACATAAGAAAGTACGTATTCATTCGAAGAAACAGGGTGCCGTAATAAATGACATCTTCATCCCTGGTGAAAAGGGACGTAGCTGCCGGCGCAAAAATTACAATAATAGTGCCGATAAAAGCCGTCACTCCGAGAGCCATGGTGACAGCCCGGATCGCGCCCGCATCAGCGCGGTCCTGCTTCTCCGCACCGACGTTCTGTCCGACAAATGTCGTCGCTGCCTGGCTGAGGGAATTGATCGGCAGAAATATAAATGAATCCAGTTTATTGTAAGCTCCCCAGCCTGCCATACATCCTGATCCGAAGCCGTTAATATAAGACTGCACAAAAACGTTGGACACCGATGTGATCATCGACTGAAGGCCGGCCGGCAGACCTATCTCAAGTATA
Source organism: Lachnospiraceae bacterium (assembly GCA_045112915.1). Lineage (GTDB taxonomy): Bacteria > Bacillota > Clostridia > Lachnospirales > Lachnospiraceae > Chordicoccus. The sequence continues at coordinate 137,838 of JBGUIK010000043.1, read as the reverse complement.
TTTCTAAGTATAGCAAGGTCGATTCGAAGATCATGCCATGTCAGCTTATAGATATCATCAGTCCCGCAAAGCAGAATAAGGACAAGGAAAGCAGACAGGAACTGGGACAGGATGGTGGCCAATGCGGCTCCGGCGATACCGGACCTGAACACGATAACAAATACCAGATCCAGGATCGTATTAAGGATGCTCGTAAAAATGAGAAAATACAGCGGACGTCTGGTATCTCCGACAGCGCGCAGTATCCCGCTCCCCATATTGTATATGAGCAAGCCGAGCGCTCCCGAAAAATAGATCTGAAGATAGATTTTAGCCTGAGGAAACACATCATCCGGCGTCGACATCAGGCGGAGCATGGCCGGGACAAGAAGGAAACCCGCAAATGTAAAGAAGATTCCGAACAATATAGTGACTGCGATCGTAGTCTCCACGGCTTTATGAAGATCCTCCATCTTTCTGGCGCCGAAATACCGGCTGATCACAACACCGCCGCCGATTGAAAATCCATTAAAAAAGAATATCATAATGTTTACGATCATGGTGGTTGAACTGATAGCCGCAAGCGCCTGTTTTCCGACAAAATTGCCCACAACAATGGAATCTACAGTGTTGTAGAGCATCTGAAAAACATTGCCGAGAAGAAGCGGTATCGAGAATCCGATCAGATGGCCTATGATAGAGCCTTCCGTCATATCCCGAACAGTAGACTTAGTTGATGAATGCATAAGTATTTCTTCAGCTCCTTATTTCAAGAACGTTGTATCCCATACCGGATACGAGCGGGGGCTTCCCCCACTGAGACAAGCAGGATATTGATTTACCCACCGCTTGCAGAAGCGGGGGGCTTCCCCCACTGAGATAAAAACCGCCGCATCATATGATGCGGCGGTTCGCTTTTACATATTCGATTATCAGCCCTTGACCTGTGCGGCAACTTCCGCAGCAAAGTCTTCCTGCTTCTTCTCGATGCCTTCGCCTGTCTCAAAGCGGACAAAGCTCTTAACAGCAGCCTTTGTGCCTGCAGCCTTAGCTACGCTGTCAACATACTTCTGTACGGACTGCTTGCCGTCTTCTGCCTTGACATAGACCTGATCCATAAGGACGACTTCGGAGAGCTCCTTATTGAGACGGCCGTTGACGATGCCGTTGATGACCTTATCCGGTGCGTTCGGCTTCTCGTTCTTGGCAGCTGCGAAAAGGACTTCCTTCTCTTTCTCAAGGTACTCAGCGGAAACTTCTGCGCGTGTGCAGTACTCCGGACGCATAGCGGCTGCCTGCATAGCGACGTTCTTAGCCATCTCGGCAAGCTCCGGTGTGCACTCGTCTGCTTCAACCTCTACGAGAACGACGATCTTGCCGCCCATATGTGTATAGGATGTGATGAAGCCGTTATCAGCAGCGATTCTTGCGAATCTGCGGACCTTCAGGTTCTCGCCGATCGTAGCGACATGCTCTGTAACGAACTCTGCCACTGTCTTGCCGTCTTCAAGTGTTGTAGCAAGAAGAGCGTCAACGTCAGCTGCGTCTGTAGCCATGATCTGCTCAGCGATAGCCTGAACAAATGCCTGGAACTTCTCATTCTTGGCAACGAAGTCTGTCTCGGAGTTGACTTCGACTGCGACTGCCTTCTTGCCGTCTGCGGAAACGAGAGTCTTGCAGAGACCTTCTGCAGCGATTCTGTCAGCCTTCTTGGCTGCTTTCATCTTGCCGTTCTCACGAAGGAAGTCGATTGCCTTTTCCATGTTGCCTTCGCATGCTGTAAGAGCCTTCTTGCAGTCCATCATGCCTGCGCCGCTCTTCTCACGAAGCTCTTTTACCATTGCAGCAGTAATTGCCATTGTAATTTCCTCCTAATACTGTGTTCAAATCACTCAGCAGCGGCTTCGGACTCTTCATCCGGATATGCTGTGTAGCCTTCTGCCGGAACATCCATGAGACCCTGATTAGCCTCGATGACAGCGTCAGCCATCTTGGAAACGATCAGCTTGACGGCACGGATAGCGTCGTCGTTGCCCGGGATGATATATGTAAGTTCTTCCGGATCGCAGTTCGTATCGCAGATACCGATCAGCGGGATGTTAAGAGTATGAGCTTCCTGTACGCAGATACGCTCCTTCTTCGGGTCAACGATAAAGATAGCATCCGGGAGCTTCTTCATGTCGCGGATACCGCCGAGGTTCTTCTGAAGCTTCTCAAGCTCCTTCTTGAGCTGAAGGACTTCCTTCTTCGGCAGGACTTCAAATGTGCCGTCCTCTGCCATTGTCTCGATATCCTTCATTCTCTTGATACGGGACTGGATCGTCTTGAAGTTTGTCAGCATACCACCGAGCCATCTCTCGTTGATATAGTACATGCCACAGCGCTCTGCCTCTGTGCGGATAGCATCCTGCGCCTGCTTCTTTGTGCCGACGAAGAGGATCTTGCCGCCGTCCTTGACGATATCAACGACTGCGTTGTACGCGTCGTCGACCATGCCTACGGACTTCTGAAGGTCGATGATATAGATGCCGTTACGCTCTGTATAGATGTACGGCTTCATCTTGGGGTTCCAGCGTCTGGTCTGATGTCCGAAGTGGACGCCTGCTTCGAGCAGCTGCTTCATTGAAATAACACTCATTTTGTTTCTCCTTTTTATGGTTTTTAGCTCACCCATATGTTTCCTGCCGGCATGACCCAGTGGGCACCGAATGCCGGAATCCGCATATGTGAAATTTGCAACAGACGATATTATAGCATGACGAATTAAGGCAAGTCAACAAACTTACAGTTATATAACATTCTTTTTTTGATCAAATTTAAAGATATAGAACCCCAGAGAGATTGCCGCCGCAGCGGATACGACGAGCATGAACAGATAGCCGGTATCCGTGACCAGTTCCCGCTCAAGCAGCGCGTTCAGTATGACCGCGTATAAATTATTTGCCGCGTGGGCCGCAATTGCCGCCCAGATCGTACCGTAATGCTCATACACCGCTGCCAGAACAATGCCGAAGAAAAACGCGAATACTCCCTGGGTCAGATTCTGATGATACACCCCGAAGCAGACACTGCTTAGGAGTACAGCCCACCAGACGCCCAGCAGATCTCTGATCCGCCGGTACACAAGCCCCCGAAAGATCAGTTCCTCGCAGGCAGGACCTATCGCGCAGAGACTGATGAACTGGACAGCGAGACTCACATCTTCAAATAATGAGGCGTTGATCTCGGCACCGGCTTCGTCATGGATCAGCACACCGAGCGGCACCTGGATCGTATCCGCGAATCCGATTGAAAACGCTGCGATGATAAAAACTGCTGCCGCGCCGAACGCGTTCAGCTTAAGGATGCGTTCCGTCCGCCCGTAAGTCATCCTCTTTATCTCATCACGTCTGTACATCATATAGAGAAAAGGGATCAGTATGAAATCCACTACACCGGTCATAACGACCAGGAAGGAATTGCCGAAATCTAACTGAGGCCGGAAGATCTGCAGGCCCCATATGATCGCCATATACAGAATGCTTGAGGCGATAAAGGCAAACGCAATCGGTATCATACATGTAAAAATGCAGCGAATTATGCCTCCATCCTCAGGCATGACCGAAGGCTTTATTACCGATTCGGTCGTCTTCGTGGATTTTTCACCCCCGAAAAAACTGCCGCCCCGGCCGTTCATCCCGCTTCTCGCCTGACCTATAAGGACATTTCGAAGCTCGATCGGACTGTCAACGATGCAGGCAGGCCACTCAGCCTCGAGCTCCGCCCTGGAGCCGAATCCGTATGTGACACCGATACAGTCTATCCCGGCTTTCGCAGCGCCGATACAGTCATAATTTCTGTCACCGACCATCACGATCTCATCGCGGAGATCCTGCATGCCCAGCTCGTAAATTGTCTCCTCGATGAGCTCATACTTATCTGTGCGGCGGCCGTCCATGTCGCTCCCTACAATGGCAGTGAAATACTCATCAATATTGAACATGCGCAGGATCTGTCTGCAGAACATTGTCGGTTTAGACGACGTGAGGGCAAGGGTAAAATGCTCCTCATGAAGCTGACGGAGCACACTCTTTATACCGTCATACAGATAGTTCTCATAAATGCCCTTCGGTCTGTAGCGCTCGCGGTACCGCTCGACTGCCCGTACAGCCTGCTCCTCGGTTACCCCCGCAAAGCTCATGAACTGCTCCTTGAGAGGAGGACCCACAAAGCACTTAAGGTCCGAAAGAGGGACCTGCATGCCAAATTCCTTTTCAAGCGCATACTGTACACTTTTTGTTATACCCTCACCGGAATCCGTAAGTGTTCCGTCCAGGTCGAATAAAACTGTATTCCACATTCCTGTTTACTCCGCGGCCTCCATTTTGCCGTACTGGGAAAAATACTCATCGACGCCGTTGGCAAGCCCCCTTACGATCCGGTCCTGTCCGTCTTCTGAAGTAAGGAACATATCTTCATCATAATTGGACATGAAACCCATCTCAACGATTGTGACAGGCATTTTGGCCCAGTTGATTCCTGTCATGTCATCCTGATACAGGTTATCAAGGGCTTCCTGCCCCGTCTCCTCACACTGGGCATCTCTCATGATCCTTGACAGAGCCTGACTGCGCTCTATCACTTCTTCGCTGAGATAAGGATTGGAAGACGTGGGCGCATAGCACAGGACGCCGTCCACAGAGCTGCTGTCCGAGCTGTTGCAGTGAATGCGGAGGAAAATATCAGCGTTCGCGTCCGCGGCGATCTGCGCGCGCTGCACGTTGGACATAGTCACATCATTGATTTCCCTGCACAGAACAACAGTGTAACCGCGCGAGACGAGCGCGTCCCGCAGCTTCAAAGTCACGTCAAGATTGACCTGATATTCATACACTCCGGACCAGTCACCCTGAGTCCCGCTCGTAACGCCCTGCTTCATATTCTCAGAACCGGGTCCGTTCGGCTCCAGGTCCGTGATCTGCTGCGTCTCATGACCGGCATCTATGCAGACGATGAATCCGTTGCCATCGGTCTGGTTTTGTTCGGTTGCCGCGTTCTCCAGCGAATTGCGCGGTATCGGAGTGACCAGATTTCCGTTCTGCACCGCATCCGCGTACTCGCTGACATTGGGTATCGCCGCGACCGCGGCTCCCCGGATCACGTCGGAAGTTGCGCGCAGCGCCATAGCGGCAGCTTCGGGGTCAATAGACTCGGTCAGATTCGAGTCGGAAAGACCGCTCTCTGTCGCAGCCGCGCTCACGCCGCTTTCCATTGAGGCCTTTTTCGCCTCTCTCTCGGCTTTCGCCGTCGCGACTTCCGTATGAAGCCTTCCTGCCTCAAGTCCGATCAGGGTCCCTGCCGCGCCCAGTACCAGAACACCCGCTATTATTGTGAGGATCATCAGGATATCAAGTTTTTTGTTTTTCTTTTTCATGTGTGACCGCCCCGTCTTTTTTAGATAGTCCAAATTGCAGTATAGCACACATATATCGTTTTCATCAATTGCCTTTCAGGAACTAAAATAATAGATATTTCCCCTGCTGTCGTATGCGCCCACTCTGTAAGGGCCGTTATATGTCGGAGAGTCTTCAATATAGAGGATCATGTCAGCATATTTCCATCTCACTTCACGCCCGGAAGCACACACGAAGAGCGGTACGACTTCACCATCGCTTTTTAAATGCGCAAACGGTCTGTACTTTGCCTTTGGAGTGCTATCATTATCCTTCCCGATATTTTCTCTCTCCGAAATATCATCTTCAATCAGCTCAAACGATATTCCTCCGCTGCCCCTGTCCTCCCAGAACGGGATCGGTTCCGTAGTGCCGGTCTCATCATTCCCGGGCAGACGCAATTCCGTCTGCCGGTCAGCATGGGGCTCCGCCTGAGAATCGGTACGTACATCCCCGGACAGATGTGCCTCCGTCTGCCGGTCAGCATGGGGCTCCGCCTGAGAATCGATGCGCGCTTCCTCAGGCAGACGCGTCTCCGACTGCCTGTCAGCATGGGGTTCCGCCTGAGAATCGGTGCGCGCTTCCTCAGGCAGACGCGTTTCCGTCCGCGGATCGGCAATACCGTCCCGGTTTTCTCCGTCTTGCGTGTCTGTTCCTTCGCCGGCAGTGTGCCCGGCGTCTTGTCCGGTCATATCACTGCCCAGGGCACCGTCTCCTGCCCCGCCTCCGTCCGCGGAAGCATGCACTTCCGGCTGAGTCCATACCTCCGAAGGCTCCCAGCGCTGCGCAGGTACTACGACAAATGTATAGCGCACATCGGTGTCCGGGTTGGTCATATGGACATATACATCAGAAGTCCCCTCCGAAAGCGCGATCACAGCCCTCCCGCTGCCGTCTTGTGTAAGAACTTCCGGGTTTGTGATCACGCAGTCAACGCTCTGGTCCGACCACAACTCGAGCAGGCATGGTATGACCATAGTTTCCCCGACGGCAATGACAAATTGCTGATCGGCGTGAACTGTACATGCCGCGCATATAAGTAAAAGGACCAGCAAAGCCCCGGCTTTTTTAAGTTTCTCAGTGATCAGATCTTTAATCATTCGTCCGCCTCCTTTGCCCTGAGCCCCTTCTTCTTTTCCTCTGCAGGTCAGGCGCTCATATATCAAGATTCCCGATGATCTCTCTGTACTGCATGACTGTCTCGTTCCGAAAAGCACCGTCTATCTCAAGGACTTCTTCGAGAGCCTGCCTTGCCGTGTCGGGATTTCTCTCGTCATAAAGCCTCATAGTTATGACTTTGATCCAAGCGGAGATTTTTGCCTCATCAGTGACTTCTTCGTCTATAAATTCCGCAAGAAACCTCTCTGCGCTTCCCGTATCGCCCACGATCCTGCTAAGATCCGCCGCTTTAAGTCTTAAGAACCCGAGCTCCTCCTCATCCGCGGTCTCCATGAGAGTAAGAATCTCCGCAATAGCCTTCCGATACTGCTGATCCCGCTCTCCGTCAGTGTCAGCCCGGCTTCCTGCCAGTTCGTAATATAGTATCTTCTGCCTGACGATCTCCCCTTCGGTCCCGGCATCCGTATATTTTATAAGACTGTCCGCCTTCATAATCTCTGAGCGGAACCTGTCAAGATCTTCGCGGACGTCCGCGCTGCTGTCTTCCGCGAGCTCGCTCATGATCCTGTCAGCCGTCTCCCTCGACGATTCAAGGCACGCGATCACTCTGGTCCCCGCGTCTGACCTGACGGCGTCCCTGTAAATTCCCCGAAGGCAGGCTGTAAGGACAATGATGAGCAAAAGCACCGTACCGGCAATCACAGCAATCCTCTCCCCTCTGTCCGTCCGCCTGATCCGATTGAGCTCGCTCCACACCGCAGCTGCGTCGGGATATCGTGAACTGATATCGTTTCCGGCCGCCTTGCCCGAGACTTTACGGAGCTTCATCAGGACTCTATTATCAAATATACGACCGATGCCGCGTGAACTGACAGTTTTTGAGACAAGCTCGCCGATCGTCACACCGAGGCTGTAAACATCCGCTGCCATGGAGCATATCCCGAAATGCTGTTCCGGGGCAGCGTAGCCCCGCGTACCAAGCGGCATGCTGCCCGTCTGTTCACCTACGACGGCTATATCGAAATCTACCAGTTTTATATTTCCGTCAGCCGTGACAATAAAATTATCGGGCTTTATATCCCGGAAAATGACGGGAGGTTCCTGTCCGTGCAGATACGCTATGATCCCGCTTATCTCAGTACATATATCAAGCAGCTGCCTCGCCGTTCGAATGCGGCCTGCCCCGGCGTATTCCGCGAGAGTTACTCCCTCTATATAGTCCATCACCTCATAGATGAAATATTCATCCTCAAGCTCCTCCACGATCCTCGGCACAGCCGGATGATCGAGTCCTTTGAGCACGAAAAGGCCGTCCCTGCCGCCTTTTTTGGCCTTCGGCAGTTCTTTCATCGCCCATTTTTTCCCTATCCGATCGTCAAGAACTAAATAGACACTGCCATACCCCCCGCTCCCGATTTTCTTCAGAACCCTGTATTTCCCTATCTTTTCCACGCTGCCGCCTCCGGTTTCGATAAATTCAAGTCTCGCTTGCAGAAGCGGGGGCTTCCCCCCGCTGAAATAAAAAAAGGCACAGCTTCTTTGCTGTACCTTTTGTCATAGTATACCGTAAGTCCGGTTCGTTTGCAACTATATACCTTTTACTCTGAAGGGACGAGTCACGATGAACTATTGTTCGCAGTTCCTCCGCCCTCAGGGTCACATATGATCGGGCGCCTCAAATCCGAGTATGTCAATGCTCTTATTTAAGACCTTGAGAACAATCGAAAGAAGTCTCAGATAGCTTCCGCACCTTGCCTCATCCTCCTCGGACAGGATCTTGGTGCCGTGATAGAAGCGATTGAAATCATTTGCAGTCTCATAAATATAAGCGCAGATCTTGTGCGGAGCGAGCTCCCCGTAGGCCTCCTCGATCGACGCGCCGAAACGGGCGAGATCCAGCATGAGCGATTTCTCGGCGGGATCCGCCGGCGCAAGAAGTGCGCCGTCTGCCGAAAGACCTGAGGCAGCTGCCTTCTCCAGGATAGATTTAATACGAACGATCGTGTAGAGAATGTACGGACCCGTATTTCCCTCGAATGCCGTGAATTTCTCCTCATCGAATACATAGTCCTTCGAAGCCTGATTAGACAGATCCCCGTACTTGATGGCTGAAAGCGATACGATTTCTGCCGTTCCGTCGGCATCCTCCTCACGGACATTCTTATTCTCCGCGATCTTTCTGACCATCGATTCTTTTATCTGATCAAGAAGCGTCTCAAGCCTCATGACACCGCCCTGACGGGTCTTGAAGGGTTTGCCGTCCTTGCCGTTCATTGTGCCGAAGCCGACATGGACCAGTTTTGTATTCTCGCCGATGAGATGTGCTTTGCGGGCTGCGCGGAATACCTGCACAAAATACAGGGACTGGCGCTTATCGACGACGTAAATGATCTCATCCGGACATATGTCTTCCATTCTCTGGACGATGGTCGCAAGGTCCGTTGTATTGTAGAGGGATGCCCCGTCCGATTTCAGAACCATGCAGGGCGGGACCTCGATCTTATCGTCCGGCTCCGCTACATCGATGACCAGTGCACCCTGGTCGTAGTGGGCGTAGCCTTCCGCCTTCAGCTTCTCTACCATCGGGGCAATATAGGGCTGAACCGTGGACTCGCCGTTCCACAGGTCAAAGGAGACATCCAGCCTTTCGTAGTTCTTCTTCAGGTCTGCAACTGAAAGCTCCATGATCTTCTGCCACATTGCGCGGTAGCCGGGCTTGCCCATCTGCAGAAGGTGGGTCGCCTCGAGCGCTTCCGCCTTGTAAGCCTCATCTTCCTTGGATTTCGCTGAGGCGCACGGATAGACCTCTTCGAGTTCTGCCAGTGTGAACGGCGCTTCCTTCGGGTAAGCGTCCATATCACTCGGAGCGTCATCCCGGAAATAAATAAGCTCCGGCTTTCTCTTTTTCATCTCTGTTATGATGAGACCCATCTGAAGGCCCCAGTCACCCAGATGCACGTCGCCTACGACATCATCACCGCATGCTCTCGCCAGTCTCTTGATGCTCTCACCGATGACGGCGCTGCGCAGATGACCTACATGAAGAGGTTTGGCAACATTCGGACCGCCGTAATCGATCACGATCTTCTTCGGAGTCTGCGCCTGCGGAATTGACAGGTAAGGATCGGCGTCCATCTGTCCGAGCAGGTCCGCGAGGAATTCACCGGTCACATTGATATTGATAAATCCCGGACGGACTACGTCAGCATCAAATATCTTCTCGCCGCCGAGCGCAGCCACAACATCATCAGCGATCATGAAGGGAGCTTTGCGATACTTTTTCGCTGCCGCAAGAGCCCCGTTGCACTGGAACTCGCACAGGTCCGGGCGGTCCGAGAGACGGACCTCGCCGTAAGACGGATCGTAACCTGCCGCAAGAAAAGCTTCCTTCAGCTTTGATGTGAGTACATTCTGAATCTTTTCCATATACTTTCCTTAATCTCTTCCGTAGTATTTACCGTAGTATTTTCCGTAATAGCCCTTGCCGGATTCCATATTGACCTTATTCATGATCACACCGAGAATCTTGCAGTCGGACATCTCAAGCTGTGCTTTGACCTGCTGGGCAAATTTATAGCTTACTTCGCCCGAAGCGATGACAAGAGCGACCCCGTCGCACTGTCTTGACACGATAGCCGCGTCGATAACAGAGCCGAGGGGAGGCGTGTCGATCAGCACGTAGTCATAATTCTTTCTTAAAGCTTCCAGAAGCGCCGAAAAACGCTTGCCGCCCAGAAGCTCTGCCGGGTTAGGTACATCCGGACCCGAGAAAATCATCTGAAGCGTCGGATAGTCCGTCTGGCAGAGGCATTCGCTTATGGTCCCCTGTCCCGTCAGGAAATGGCTGAGACCTTTAAGTTCCGCGCCCTCGACAATATAGCGTCCGAGAAGTACGGATTTTCTGAGATCGGCATCGATCAGCACGACTTTTTTTCCTGCCTGGGCCATGGACTCCGCGAGCCGGGCAACAATGGAAGACTTCCCTTCATTCGGCAGACAGCTGGTGATGCACACCGCCTGTACATTTTCACCTGCGAACTCTACATTTGTACGCAGCATCTTTATGGCCTCATCGAACTGAAAATGCTGCGTTTTGTCCTTTAATTTTACGATCGGCATCCTTACTTCCTCTTCGCCTTTCTCTTTCTGCTCTTCCTTGATCTGCTTGTTTCCATAGCGTCATCCTCCTTGGGGATGACACCGAGGACAGACAGACCGAGGTATCGCTCCACATCCTCGCTGTCCTTGATCGTGTCATTCAGCATAAAGCGGATCACGATCAGTATAACTGCCAGCATTGCGCCGAGGACGGCACCGAGGAATGTATCCCGCCGGACCGACGGACTGGATGGGCTTACAGGCAGGTCCGCCTCCTCAACTGTGTTGACCGCCTGGATAGCCATGATTTTTGTGATGTACTCGGCTGAGGACACGCGCACAGCGTCGGCGATCGCCTGCGCCATAGCGGGATCCTCATGCGTGACATTAATGACAATGTATCGGGTATCCGCCGGGTTCGTGACCGAGATCGTCGCCGCGAGCCTGCTCGTCGTCATACCGAGACCCAGCTCATCGATCACCTCCTGCATGACAGGGCGCGCTGTTACCAGCTGCAGATAATCCTGTGTGAGATATGTAGATGAGTTCAGGTCGGCCGTGTTGACGATTTCAGAATTCTGACTGGTCCTGTTCAGAATATAGACCTTTGTGTTCGATGTATACATTGGTGTCACGAAGAATTTCGTGAATACATAAATGAGGCCGCCGAATATGACAGCCGCCAGTATCACCAGATACATCTTTGCCCAGACAGCGGCAATGACCTCCCGGAGGTCTATCTCCGCTTCTTTGATCTGCTGATTATCTTCCATTAAAATCTCCTCCTGCATGATCTGCCCGGCTGTACGCCGGGCATTCTTGATGCAATGACCTAAAAATTATAATCGGATTCCGCAAAAAAGCAAAGGATTATTTCTCATCGACGCGTTTTTCTGAATAGTTATCCGGTATCTCATCGCCCCATGGCGTTCCGTCGAGGTCGTAAGGAGTCGACTGGTACACATAATAGTTCAGCCAGTTGGTATAGAGATTGTTGGCATGGGCTCTCCACACGAGCGGAGGTCTCTTGCCCGGATCGTCATCCGGAAAATAATTCTTCGGCAGGTCAATATCGAGCCCCTTCTTCTTGTCGCGCTCGTACTCACGGCGAAGCTGCATGCGTCCGTATTCCGGATGGCCCGTGACGAAGATCTTCCTTCCGTTCTCCGCCATGCATAAAAATACACCGGCCTCCTTCGACTGGGCGAGGATCGTCAGTTCCGGGCAATTGGCAATATCTTTGGCCGGAACATCCGTATATCTCGAATGGGGCATGAGGAACTGATCGTCAAAGCCTCTGACCAGCGGGACCTTGCGGTTAAATACCTTGTGCTGGAACAGACCGAACATCTTCTTCTCGAGAAGCTTCTTCTGCAGGCCATAGTAGTAGTACATAGCTGCCTGGGCCGCCCAGCAGAGGTAGATCGTCGATGTGACATGCGTGTTGATCCAGGAGAATACCTGGGAGATCTCATCCCAGTAGTCGACGTCCTCGAACTCATAGAGTTCGACAGGCGCGCCGGTGACGATCATGCCGTCATAGTGTTTTCTTTTGATCTGATCGAAGGTCACATAGAAGGTGTCCAGGTGGCTCTTTGATGTATTCTTTGAATCATGCGAGCGCATTCTCATAAAGGTACAGTCGATCTGAAGCGGAGTGTTCGAGAGTTCTCTGAGGATCTGAAGCTCCGTATCCTCCTTGATCGGCATGAGGTTCAGGATAAGGATCTGAATCGGGCGGATATCCTGGTGGATCGCGCGGTTCTCGTCCATGACAAATATATTCTCTTTCTCAAGTATCGCCCGAACAGGCAGATCATTCGGTACTTTAATCGGCATTATATTCTCCTTCCTCCAGAGCTCTCAGGAATTCCTCCTCAGTGATGATAGGAATACCAAGCTCCCGGGCCTTTTTATTCTTTCCGGACATGCTTCCCGGATCATTGTTGATAAGGGCAAATGTTTTCTTCGAGACACTTCCCGCGCACTTCCCGCCGCGGTCCTCAATAAAAGCTGTAAGCTCGTTCCTGTTCCGGAACTTATGCACGTCGCCTGTGACGGCAAATGTCTTTCCGGCAAGCTCGCTGCCCGCCGACTTCACTTCCTCCGCCATAGTAAGACCGGCTTCCTTAAGCTTTTCCATAAGTTCCCGGTTCTCTTTGGCAGAGAAGAAGCTGACGATCGCCGCAGCCGTCGCCGGACCCACATCCTTGACCGCAAGGAGAGTCTCGCGGTCCGCCTGCATCAGTTTTTCAAACGAGCCGAAGTGGCGCATGATCGTCCTTGCGGACGCGCTGCCGACATTTTCAATGGCCAGTCCCGCAAGCAGTCTCCACGGTTCGTTCTTCTTGGAGCTTTCAATAGCTGAAAGAAGCTTGTCCGTGCTCTTTTCAAGTCCGATCAGCTTTTTATCCAGCATCTCCTGCCTGTGATCTTTCAGCGTATAGATATCGGCGATGCCCGCAAGAAGCTTCTCCCTGACAAGAGTCAGGACGTTCTCCTCGCCGAAACCCTTGATATCCATCGCGCTGCGGCCGACAAAATTGATAAGATGGCGTTCGAGCTGGGCAGGGCAGTTCGGGTTAATGCATTTCTTATCCGACATGCCCTCTTCCTGGACGATAGGACCTCCGCAGACCGGACACACGTCGGGAAGACGGAAATCCTGAACTCCATGAGGCCGCTTCTCCGGGACGGACCTCCTGATCTTCGGGATGATCTCCCCGGACTTATAGACAACGACAGTGTCGCCTATGCCTATATGGAGATTGTTTATGAAATCCTGATTGTGGAGGGTAGCTCTCTGGACCGTCGTGCCGCATAGCCTGATCGGCTCGAACACGGCTGTCGGGTTCACGCGCCCGGTCATTCCTATTGATATTTCAATGTCGGTAATGACCGTCTCCTTCTCCTCAGGCGGATACTTGTAGGCTATATGACCGGCGCTGTATTTCACGCCCGCGGGAAAATCGTTCCTGTAGGCGATCTGGTCGATCTTGACGACCGCACCGTCTATATCGTAAGCCAGATCCCCGCGCATTTCGCCGATCCTGTCGATCTCGGATATGATCTCCTCGTCGGTCCTGCACGGCATTGACGGGGCTGTCTTTATGCCCAGCTTCTCAAGCCTCAAAAGGCCCTCGTGATGGCTCTCCATAAACTCCGGACTCCCGTCCTGCACGTTGAAGATAAAGAGAGACAGACCCCTCTTCTTTGTCATTGCGGGATCCAGCTGGCGAAGGGTGCCGGCTGCACAGTTGCGGGGGTTGGCAAATGTCTTTTTGCCCTGAAGCTCCTGCTCCTCATTCGTCCTGTCAAAGTCAGCGTGGGACATATAGACCTCACCGCGCACCTCAAGATAAGGCGCGTCCGTGTCAATGCTCTCTCTTACGTCGGGAATGACCCGTGCGTTGACCGTGACGTCCTCTCCGATCATACCGTCACCTCTGGTCTCAGCCAAAGTAAGTTTTCCATCCGTATAGCGCAGCGTCATAGACAGTCCGTCAATTTTCTGTTCCACGCAGAAAACTGCGTCCGGATGGATCTCGCGCACCCTGTGCACCCAGTCCAGCACATCCTCTTTATTAAAGACATCCTGAATTGAGAGCATGGGAACGTTGTGGCTGACAGTGACTCCGGCGGTCCTCTTGACACTAGCGCCGACAGTCCTGGTCGGCGAATCGTCGGTCAAAAGAGACGGATCCTCGCGCTCCATGGCTTTGAGACGAAGCATCAGCTGATCGTATTCATAGTCGGAAATGATCGCTTCCCCGGCCTCGTAAGCCTCATTATATTTTCTGATCTCAGCTGTAAGATTTTTGTACTCGCTGAGCTTTTCATTTTCCTTATTCATTGAGTGTGACCTCATCTGCCTTTACTTGTAACCGGCCGCCGATTGGTCACCGGCCTTTCTGCCAGTTTTCTCAGTTCCGCGATCTCTTCCTCGGTGAGAGGTCTCATCGCCCCCTCCTTCAGATCGCCGATGAGAAGATTCATGATGCGGACCCTTTTTATCTCCAGCACCGAATAGCCTTTGGACAGGCACATTCGTCTGATCTGTCGGTTAAATCCCTGTGTCAGGATAATTGAGAATTCTTTTTTACCAAGACGCCGCACCCGGCAGGGCCTTGTCTTCACAACGGTCCCTTTTCTTCTGCCCTTGCGGTCTATTTCATTTGTAAGATGACGATCGTCGTCAAGCACAATTTCCATGCCGTTCTGCATGGCTATGATGAATTCAGGGGTGAGAACTTTATCCACTTTCACGATGTATTCCTTCTCGTGATAGTTGGATGCCCGCATGATCATATCATTCAGTTCACCGTCATTGGTCAGAAGCACAAGACCGGTCGAATCCCTATCCAGCCTGCCCGCATAGGAAATATACTGTGTAAGACCGGCATAGTCAATAATATTGCCGCTGATCTTCCGGTCACATGTACATATGATTCCTCTGGGCTTATTCAGCATGTAATAAAGCTTCTCCTGCTTTTCGGCAGCGACCTCTTTCCCATTCACAAATACACGGTCTCCCGGGCATACCCGCTCTCCCACTCTGGCGGGAACAGCCGCGTCCTCACCGCTTTTCCTGATCGTAACCGAACCGTTTTCTATGAGGCGGTCAGCTTCCCTGCGGGAACATACCCCCGCTGCACTGATATATTTATTTAATCGAATATTTTCCTGGTCCATTCTTTTCCTACCGCAATAGCGCTTTTCTCAAATCATCGCGCGATCCTCACATGTCTCCCCGGTCTATTTCGCCGCGAGAATGTCATGCAAAGGCACAGATTAGGTCTATCATATCATTTTCAAGACTTGAATTAAAGAAGAAAAGTGGTATCATCTTCAAATATAGAAAAAAAGCGGGGGTAAGTATTGACTAAAGAGAAGCGCAGAGAATTGCGATTAAAGACAAGAAAACTTGAAGCACTCATTTGTTTCATCGGAATGATGCCGATTCTGATCTGCCTGCTGACATTTTGCGCCTACCTGAATTCAGAATATCCTACGCCCAAACACAGGACACGGACCCCGATCTATGAGGGATACCGCACCGGATGGGCGGTCGACGTCAATGGCTGGCATTACACGCCGAAAGAAGGTCCGAGTCCCGTCTCGTCGTGGTATACGATCGACGGATATGACTACTACTTCAACAGCTACGGTTACATGTCGACCGGATGGGTCTCCGTGGACGAAAAGCTCTATTATTTCGACATCACAGGCCAGAAGCAGACAGATATGTGGGCGACGGATGACAATAACATCACCTACCGTCTAAACGAGCAGGGAACGCCTGTGACAGGCTGGTACACCGATGAGGACGGCAGCCGCTACTACTTCGATGATTTCGGAGCCATGCAGACCGGATGGGTGGATGACAACGGCAAGAAGTACCATCTTGGAGAGGACGGCAAAGTAGAGACCGGATGGATCACGGACGGTGATCTCACTTACTACGCGGATGATAGCGGTGTGATTCAGACCGGATGGCTCGTCCTTGACGATAAGACCTATTATCTCGGAGATGACGGAGCAAGAAAGACAGGCCTTCTGACAGTGGACGGCAGCACCTACTACATGAACGGTGACGCGGTCATGCAGACAGGCCTTGTCGCTGTCGACGGGATCATGCACTATTTCGACTCAAAAGGAGTTATGCAGACCGGATGGATAGAATCGGGCGACGCCAGATACTACTTTGACGGCGACGGAAATGCCGTAAGCGGCTGGAAAAATCTGGATGGCAAATGGTGCTGGTTCGACGGGAACGGCAAGTACGACCCGAACCGGGAATATGACAGCGCTCCGATGGTCGCCCTGACATTTGACGACGGCCCCGGGGAGTATACGGACCGTATCCTTGATCTGCTTGCGCAGTACAATGTCAAAGCCACCTTCTTTATGATCGGCAATCAGGTTTCTGACTTTTCATCAGCTGTAAAACGTGAGCACGATATGGGCATGGAGCAGGGCAATCACTCATGGGATCACAAGACCCTGACCCACCTCACGGCCGAGCAGATCTCCTCGGAGATATCAAGGACCAACGAAGTGATCCGGTCTGTGACCGGCTCGAATCCGACGCTTTTCCGCCCTCCGGGCGGAGGCTACAATGATCTGGTCATAGCCAACTCCTTCGGCATGCCCATGATCATGTGGTCCATCGACACGCTCGACTGGTCCCACAAAAACGCTCAGACCACTTACGACACTGTTATGAACAGTGTTCAGGACGGAGACATCATACTGATGCACGAGATTTACGAGCAGTCTTACGTCGCTGCCCAGATGCTTATCCCAGCCCTGCTTGAGCGGGGATATCGTCTCGTCACGGTCAGCGAGCTTGCCGCTGCGCGCGGTCACACACTAAGAGCGGGCATATCTTACGGGAGACTGAACTGAAGACTGAAATCGGGCAGGGGAAAATCTCTCCTGCTCGATTTTTGCGCAAAAAGGCTGCCGCATAAGGCGTGTTCCCATTCTATATAGCAGACGATATGAGCATATTGCTGCTATATGTAATGAGGAAACCGTCTTATGCGGCAGCCCCTTTGTTTTGTTATTGTCCCGGTCTCAGGCTCTCGTACATCACCCGAAATCGACGAATCTGGTTCCGATATAGCCTTCGCCGGCTTCACAGGAGACATGATACCAGCCTTTAGAGACCTCTCCGATCACCGTGATGGGCGTGCCCTGCTCGAGCACTGTGACGACCTTGTAATTGTAGCCGGCACCTGCTCGGAGGTTGCAGGTAGAGCCGATCACAGCCTTGTGCTCAGCGGCTCCGTCGTCCGGGAATTCGTTATTATAGCTCGGACCATCGTCAGAGTCAGTATTCTCTTCCCCGTCTTCTTCCTCTGTCTCTTCCGAAGCAGCCGGAGCCTGCTCGGCCTCTTCCTGAGGCGCAGCTTCCTCCTGCTTTGTCTCCTCCGCCGATGGAGCGGCTGACTCGGCAGCAGCCGGTTCAGAATCTTTCGCGTCAGCCTCAGCAGTCCCCGCAGCTTCCGCGGCAGCCTGTTCATCGGCATCAGCCTTCTTAGATGCCTCTGTGATCTCATCGACCAGGGCTTTCACATCATCCTCTGCCGAAATCTCGTTCACATATGCAGCCAGCTTCTCATCCGAAGCCGCGTCGACAACGATTTTGTACTCTCCCGCATCGTCTCTCTTAACATACAGCCAGGAAAGTCCAGGATGTTTTACGTAGAGACTGGGGTTGGTATACTCATAAGACGCGTATACCACGTAGCTCGAATCATCTTTCTCCGGTCCCTGCTTGACATAGGACTTGATGTCGGAATACTCGGTCTCCGAGTTCTCGATGTCCTTGATGTCCTGATCTGTGAGATTGTCGGAAATCGCTCTCACGCTCTCAACGTTCTTGCTGTTGAGCGCCATATAATATGTTGTGACAAGACCTGATATCTCAGGAATCTTGTTCTCCGTTAGAGTCTCTGCGGACTCAGCCAATGATACACCTGATTCGATCTCTTCCGCCGGGATGCCGGTCACTGCTGTGCCCGCCCCCGTATTCTCCGCGCCGGATTTGCCGGCTGACATTCTTCCTGTGATTGCGCGCACGCCGAAGAAAATTCCGATGCAGACAATTGCGATCGCGCAGATCAGCATAATATAGCGGAGATTGTCAGAGACCCATTCTCTGAAATTATCCAATTTCTGCCTCCTCATGTCATATATTGTGTAAACGACACATAATACACCGCTATATTACCATATATGGTCTTCTTTTGCAACAAACCCTCTCATGTCAGAGTGCCGCAAATCAACCCGCAAATCAGCCAGGATCGATACAGTTCAGACAGGACCGAAACAGTTCAGACAAGACCAAAACAGTTCAGACAGGCTGCTGCTATGGTTCATATTCCGGCACAGACATCATCTTCATCGAAAAACGTCGGTCCTGCCCTCCGAGCTTGAAGAATGCTTCGCATTCTTCGATCTCTCAGTCGGACCGACAATGTTTTTCTCACGAAGATGAATGCTCTGTGCCGGTAACGCACTCTAGGAACAGCCTGTCTGAACTGACCCAAGTTTCCTGTTGGATCATGATTTTTATTCACTGCCTTTCTGAACTGACTCAAGCTCCCCGCCGGATCATGAATCTCAGTCACTGCCTTTCTGAACTGACTCAAGCTCCCTAGTGGATCATGAATCTTATTCTTAAAATCTTAAAATTTTTTTGGCTGTAAAAGTTTTCCTTGATTAAATGGAGCGGAAGTTGTAATATATCCTGTGATGGGGATATAGCTCAGTGGGAGAGCGTTCGGTTCGCATCCGAAAGGCCGTGAGTTCGAATCTCATTATCTCCACGAACAGCCTGCCATTCGGCGGGCTGTTTTATAGCTGCGTCTGTAGCTCAGTGGATAGAGCACTGGATTCCGGTTCCAGGTGCGCGGGTTCGACTCCTGTCAGACGCATTTTTAAAGACTGCCGAATCGCTCGGCAGTCTTTTTTACGTTTACTGATAAGGGCTCGGCTACGATCCCTATAATCCTGAAAGGCGGCCTGTCTGCAGACGGCTCTGTACAGTCTGCATCACGGCAAAGGAAACCTCAGGTCCGGTCAGAACAGTCTCAGTTCATCCCTCTCTCTGTCATAATAGTATACCCGATTCGAGAGAACCTCCAGGTCCGGCACACACTCTTTATTGATCTCGGTGACCATGCGCTCAAGCTCGAACCCGGTGAACCCGCCGGCCGCGGGAGTCACGATGACCTCGTGGACACTGCTTGGCAGCACAAAGAGATCGCCCTCCATAAGCCCCTCAAATTCGCAAAATACATTGTCATACAACATGGCGGAGGAGCCGAAACAACGGCTCTCACTCGTCAGGATATACATTGGGACCGCCGGATCCGGGACCTCACGGGCGGCCTCAGTGCCATCCGCAAGCATATCCACCATCTCTCTCATGGTATAAATTCTGGGCGGTTCACAGGACAACATGTTGATGTCCGCTATCTTACTGAGTTCTTCCGCGCTGATTTCCCAGCTTTCGATATCTGAATTTCGGATCGTACAGAAAGCGGACGGAAAGCGGCTGTCCTTTATCTCATAGTAATAAATTTTAGCCAGATCAAGGAATTTCTCATGGGGAACGTCACGGAGCAGCTCCTCATTCATCTCATAATTGATCAGCCGGTATCGGATCCTGTCCTTTAAATTGTCAAACTCAAGGAAAGAGGCGACGTCGATCGGAAAGTCGATCGAATAACGCTTATTCTCCTCCAGAATTATTCTCACAATTGCATTGAGAGAGAGTCCCTCCCTGTAACGCCCGTAAAATTGGTTGATGTAGATCGTTGGGGCTATGCATTTGCCCTCAGGCATTATGGTAAGTCCGTCCAGTACCACCCCGTTGTTCTTTCTGACCGGTTTGAGGGTCACTTCGGTATCGCTTCCGAACTCATCTCTCACCATACTGTAGATACGCGTTTTGAATTCCTCGTAATTCATATAGTTCTCCTTTTTTTGTATTCGGGAATATTCGGCAGGACGCGTCTTTCGCCCTGTCCGCCGGAGACTCATGAGTCGAGGGAATGATAATGGTAAAAAATAGTGGTAGAAAATTAAGAAGCCTTCCCGAATTTCGGGAAGGCCTCGTATTTATACTCTTGAAAGATATTCAGATGATCTTGTGTCGATTTTGACTACGTCGCCGATGCTTACGAACAGCGGAACCTGAATTGTTGCTCCGGTCTCAACTGTCGCGGGCTTTGTTGCGCCCTGTGCTGTGTTGCCTGCAAATCCCGGCTCTGTGTCAGTTACCTCGAGTTCTACGAACAGAGGCGGCTCAACGCTGAATACGCTGCCGTTATAGGAGCATACCTTAACAACATCATTCGGCTTTACGAACTTCATAGCGTCACCGATGACGTCGGCATTGATCATGATCTGATCATATGTCTCCGGATCCATGAAATAATAAAGATCTCCGTCATTGTAGAGATATTCCTGATCCTTACGGTCGATTCTTGCTGCCGGGAATTTTTCTGTGGGGCGGAAAGTCTTCTCGACGACACCGCCGTTGATCACGTTTCTCATCTTTGTACGAACGAAAGCAGCGCCTTTGCCCGGCTTTACATGCTGGAACTCAACAATCTGCATGACCTGTCCGTCGATTTCGAGAGTTAAACCGTTTTTAAAATCACCTGCTGATATCATGTGTAATCCTCCTTCATGGTGTACAACTCATTTTATAATAAAAACAGAACGCTTGCAAGAAGTTATTTAACGTTTGTTTAATTGGGGCGACGGTTCAGACAGACTTTAACGAAGTTCCATATACCGGCGTAAACATCATCTTCATCGAAAAACGTATATCCTGTCCTGCGAGCTTAGAAAATGCCGTGGCATTTTCTGATCTCTCGGTCGGATATACAATGTTTTTCTCACGAAGATGGATGATTTGCTGCCGGATCAATGAACTGTGAGATAAGTCTGTCTGAACCTTTACCAATTGATCCGTTTCTTAATGTCACGCGCTATATCTTCCACTGTCCTCCCGTCCGTCGCGACAGTGAGATCCTGCGCTTCCTCATAGTACTCTCTGCGCGCATTTTGCAGCTGCAGTATTCCTTCCGGCGAAAAGCGCCCCGCAAGATTCGGTCTCGTTTCTGCTTCATTAAGCAGCCTCTGATAAACGGTCTCCGGCGATGCCGTAAGAAGCACGATCCTTCCCAGGCTCTTCATAAAGACGATGTTTCTCGCCCTCAGAACAGCGCCTCCGCCGCAGGATACAATTAAGCCGCTCTCACCGGCCAGCGATTCAATAAGCTCCGTCTCGATATCTCTGAAGTATTTCTCACCGAAGCGCTCGAATATATCCGGGATGGACATGCCCTGCCGTTTTTCTATCTCCTCATCCATTTCGATCACGCGCCGCCCGCACATCCGTCCGAGTTCACCGGCAACAGTCGATTTTCCCGCGCCCATGAAGCCGATGAGGAACAACGTATCCGCTCTCTTCATCCGTTCATGGCGCAAGGCAAGGAGCCCGCGCATCTTTCCGGCTTCCATCTGACCGGGCGCGCTCGCCCTGCCTTCAAGACAGGCAAATGTCACAGCCGAGCCGAAGACCTCGCCGTATGTCCGCGTCATCTGTCCAAGTTCGCCCATTGAGATGATAATGGTCGGGATCCCGAGCTTTTCTTTCGCTCGAAGACCCGCAGCCAGTACTTCGTCAACGTCCTCCGGAGCCTGCGGCATGTAAGCCCCCTTGGCTATGTCCGCTCCCCGGTCTCTCATCTGCTCCATGGCTGCATAAATGTCCGAGCGGCGCGGGGTAGCTGAAAAGTCGTGCTGCGACATGACAACGCGGAGGCCGAAGCTATGGGCTTCTTCAGCCAGCATTTGCGCAGTGGATATACCATACTCATCAGCTTCAGCGGTGATCCCTGTTCCGAGTTCAATGTCGATAAGATCAATGCAGCCGCTCGAGATCGCGATGCGGAGTATATCCAGATATTCTTCCGGATCCGTGTTAATCAGGCCCCCCTCGCGCTCCGATCTCAGGGTAAACAGGATCGGCCCGTCAAATCCTTCTCTCACAGCGGAGAGAAGGTCGAGCAGCCGCATAGTGTCACGGATTCCTTCGAACGCGTCCGCACGCAGTTCAATAAGATCCGCCGCGCCGCATGCCCGAGCGGTCTCAGAGCAGATTTCCGTCTCTGTCTTACCGGCAATGGGTATGGCGACAGCGGGAATCGCTCCGCCGAACATTATATTTCTCACCTCAAACATTTTTCTTTTCCTCTTATTATGATATGATTAACACGCTTATACGAGATATTTGCCGCGCAGTGTTCAGGTCTCGCTCGCAAAACCCGGCGCGGGATCCAGGTCAGCGCCGGCTGACATGCAAAGGAGTAAACAATGCAGAAATATTATCTTATCGGAAGTCCTATCGCCCACAGTTTCTCGCCGAAAATGCATAATATGGCCTTCCGCCTTACCGGTATTGACGCTGAGTACGGGCTCTATGAAGCTGACGAGGCTGCCCTCCCGGAAGCCGTAGAAAAGCTCGTATCTTCCGGTGCCAGCGGCTTCAATGTCACCATGCCGGACAAGACAGCCATGTGCGCTTTATGCGACGAACTGTCGGAGGCTGCCAGGATCGGGCGTTCCGTGAACACCGTAAAAGTTGCCGACGGAAAACTCTTCGGAGATACGACCGACGGCCGCGGTTTTGTGCGTGCTGTATCTGAAGCCGGCTTTCCGATCGCCGGTCAGAATATCACTCTTCTCGGTACGGGGGGAGCCGCGTCCGCAATCCTTATTGACAGCGTGCTGGCCGGCGCGGACCGTATTTTTGTTTTCTATAACCGCATTACTTCCATAGACCGTGTCAGAAGGATCGCGGATGAACTCTCGGGACGTTACAGCACAGTGATAAGCTTTCACGCCCTCTCCGACAGAGACTCTCTGCGAAATAATATCGGTCTTAGTACCCTGCTTGTAAATGCCACGAACGTAGGAATGAAAAAGGGCTCCTGGGATGTCTCTTATAAAGATGCCTCTCCGATACCCGACACATCATTTCTTCACCCCGGTCTGAATGTCTTTGACGCAATCTACAATCCTAAAGAGACGTGTCTTCTGCAAATGGCCTCATCCTGCGGCTGCAATACCGAGAACGGTCTGCCCATGCTGCTCTATCAGGGTGCTGAGTCCTTCAGGATCTGGACCGGTCACGACTTCCCTGTTAAAGAAATCAGGGATGCTCTGTTCTGAGCCAATCAAAGTCCGGGTGGAACAATATCCGGTTTTTATGCCTGCACGGCCGAGTAAAAGGGGCTGCCGCATTAAGGTGCGTCACCAATATATATGGCAGACGTCATTTGCAAATGTCTGCCATATATATTGTTGACACCGTCTAATGCGACAGCCCCTTTATCACACACAAAACTCGAATCCATCCGCGCGTTTATTCTCCGGATGTTTCGCTTTCATTGCCCTCCGCGGAGGCGATAATCTCATCGCAGATCTGATCGACATTCTTGCCGTCAACTTCAACCGTTACATTTGCAATACGCCTGTAGGCAGGCTCACGCTCTTTCATCATCTTGCTGACACGCTCTTCAAGATCACCGGCCCGCAGCCATGCGTGCTTCTCCTGCTTTGCCAGTTTAGCGACAACGGTATTAAGTTTTACTTTCAGATAATAGACTGTTCCAAGTTCTTTCAGATATTCCGCGTTCTTAGGCATCAGAGCAAGACCGCTGCCAAGAACAATCACAGAACGCTCTGTTCTGGACTGAAGTTCGATCAGGATCATTGTCTCCATGGCACGGTAATATGCATCTCCGAACCGATCATAGACTTCAGTCGTCCTCATTTTCAGCTTTGCCTCTATCATCTTATCGACATCAACCAGAGGCAGCTCCAATCTTTTCGAAAGCGCTTTTGCCACCGCGCTTTTTCCGGAACCCATAAACCCTTCGAGAATAATGTTATCCATAATGCTGTCCTTTATTCTGCTTAGATTGAAATCATATAAGTAAACAACTCTATCGATTCTATTATACTCTTTTTATGTGAATTGCTCAAATAATTTTATCTCATTAGGGAAAGAATCACCCAATTGTCAGATTCTTTCCTTCATAGGGATGTAATCAGCCCGGTTTGAAACGCTCACGTAAGCAGGACGTATGATTTTATCCATATTGATCAGCTCTTCAAGCCGGTGCGCGCTCCATCCGACTATTCGCGCGATTGCAAATATAGGCGTGTACAGCTCGACTGGCAGACCCAACATGTCGTAGACAAGTCCGGAATAAAAATCAACATTCGTGGATACACCCTTGTAAATGTGGCGCTTCTCGGCAATGACCTTCGGAGCCAGGCGTTCGACTCTGCTGTAGAGGTCATACGTCTCTTCCTCGCCCTTTGCCACTGCCAGCTTCTCCACGTACTGCCTGAATAACTTCGCTCTCGGGTCGGAAATCGAGTATACCGCGTGGCCGAATCCGTAAATAAGCCCCTTCTTGTCAAATACCTCTCTGGAAAGCAGCTTATTGAGGTAGAAACGGATCTCATCATCATCCTTCAGATCCTTAACATTTTCCCGAAGGTCTCTGAACATCTGCATAACTTTAATGTTTGCTCCGCCATGTTTCGGCCCCTTCAGGGAAGCAAGGGATGCTGCCACCGCTGAGTATGTGTCTGTTCCCGAGGAAGTGACGACATGCATTGTGAATGTCGAGTTATTGCCGCCGCCGTGTTCCATATGAAGGACAAGCGCAAGGTCCAGGACCCGCGCCTCGATCTCAGTATACTGCTTATCCGGGCGGAGCATCCTCAGTATGTTCTCCGCAGTTCCCAGCTTTCTTGACGGGTTGTGGATATAGAGACTGTGACCGAGTTCATAATGGTTGTAAGCCTGATAGGCGTAGACCGCCAGCATAGGGAACGTCGCGATGAGGTTGACGCATTGACGAAGCACATTTTCAAGGGATGTGTCGTCTGCGTATTTGTCGTAGGATGCCAGTGTCAGCACGGATTTCGCAAGTGAGTTCATGATGTCCTTGCTCGGAGCCTTCATTATGACATCCCTGGTGAAATTTGTGGGAAGGGATCTCTGGGCGACCAGCATTTGCCGAAAGTCTTTCAGCTGCTTCTCATTCGGCAGGGAGCCGAAAAGGAGCAGATACGTGGTCTCCTCGAACCCGTAACGTTTTTCACTAATAAAACCGTTTGTTAATTTCTCGATCGGGATACCCCGGTAAAAGAGTTCGCCTTCTATCGGAATCTTCCTGCCGTTTTCATGTCTGAAAGAGTTAATTTCCGAAATCTGTGTCAGACCGGCTACAACGCCGTTGCCGTTCAGATCACGGAGCCCCCTCTTAACATCTTTGACTGCGTATAATGTGTGGTCGATAGTAGACTGCGCACGGCAAAGCTCAGAGAGCTCCACGTGCTCGGGGGTCACTTTTTTTGAATATGCTGCCATTTGAGTACCTCCTTTTATTTATTCCTCTGCACGGAAGAAATGGCACAGCTGCCTCCCGCGCAAAGTCAGTCAGCTAATTGTGACATTCTATCATAAAAGGGGCACTCTGTCACGAAAAACACGGCCGGAGTGTATACAATAGAGGGTTGTTATCTAATAATTGGATTGTTTTTAGCGGGATATCAGTTAAATTCAGGCTGCGCGGCGCTCTGCCGGAGCCTGACCGCGTATGCGAACACGCACAGCGATGCAGTTCACTCCGCAATCGTATTATGCAGCGTTCCGATTCCCTCAATCTCACAATCGACTTTATCACCTGCGGAGAGAAATCTCGGAGGATCAAATCCCATACCCACACCCGCAGGAGTTCCCATGCTTATGATCGTTCCCGGCAGAAGCTTCATTCCGGCAGACAGTTCCGCTATACAGTAGGGGATGTCAAATATAAAATCATCGGTGTTCCCGTTCTGTCTCAGTTCACCATTGACATAAGATTTGACCTGAAGGCACGGCCTGCCCGGAATCTCATCCGCCGTAACGATCCACGGGCCGATCGGGGTAAAACCGTCAAGGCTCTTGCCCAGATACCACTGTCTGTGCCCGGTCTGCACATCTCTTGCGCTGATATCGTTGAGGATCGTATATCCGAAAATGTAATCATACGCATCCTCTTCCGCCACTTTATAAGCTTCCCTGCCGATGATGACAGCCAGCTCCGACTCATAGTCCAGCTTCTGAGTCACATCCGCATGGGCAGGTATATCTCCGAAATCGGCGACCGCCTCCCCGACCCTCTTGGAAAAGTAGATCGGCAGTTTCTTTTCGCCGCCGAAGGCCCGGTTCGAGTACCTCTCCGCCTCCTTCGTATGTGCCCGGAAGTTCTCACCGAGACAGATCACATCCTGGGACGGACGCGGAATCGGCGCGCACTTTACAATCTCGCCGTAGGGAACTCCTTCCTCATCCGGAGCTGAGAGGAACTCGTTGATGATTCTCCGGTCCTCCTCCGTCAGTCTTGCCACCAGATCATTCATGTTAAAATAGGACACACCGATATCCGGGAGAGAGTACACAAGGTTACCGTCATTTGAAAGAACTCCGAGAGTCTCATAGCCATTGTCCATAAAAGTCAGCAGTTTCATATTACACTTCTCCAATATAATTATAAGTCTCGCTCACGTCATGAGGCGGAACTTAGGGCAGGACTTTCCAAACATTGTAAAACCCGGGCATTGATGCCTGTGTTCCGCTTCTGTTCATGAAAAAACCCGGGACAGAATGCATACAGAATGCTCCGCCCCGGGTCCTTGTTCCTATCTTAAGCTTCCGCTTTCCAGAGACCATGAAGGTTGCAGTAATCATAAGCCGCAACAACTTCGTCTCCTTCCGCAAGCGCAAATACAGCTTCCGGAGCTTCTTCCGGAGCCAGATCTGCCTTCATGATGGTTTTCTTTGTCTCAAGCGCGATCCACTCAATATAGTGCGCCGCAAGCATCGGATGAGCCACTGCTCCTACTTTCACAACGACCTTGCTGCCGTCCTGCTCGATGACCGGAACATGCTTCTCCTGGGCTGCGTCCGTCGTGTTGGCTGTGAGCTCCTCAAGCGGCTCACCGCAGCACTTTACCGGACATGTGCCTTTCTTAAGCTCAGCTACCATATTTCCGCACTTTTTGCATACAAGAATTCTCATATTGTCTCCTCCTAAAAGTGAATGACGGCACCGGGTGCCGATAAATGTATATGCATATTATACTACAATGCACTGAGAGCGTACTATGTTTTTTAAAGAAATCGAAAGATTTCATTGGACCTTTTTCCCGTCGAACCGACCGACGCAGGCGCTGCGCGCCGAGGAGACAGAACCCACAGTGTTCAGTCTCGTTCCGCATGAAAAAACAGCACCTCAGGCAACACTATCATGCTAATTGATGACCAAGCGGGCAGTCTCGTTCAGTGAAAACGGCTCTAATCTACTGAAAGCTAAAATTCCTGTTGGCAGTCACCTTGGGGCAAAACGACGCCTCATGACTGCCCGGGTGATTTTGATGGCAGTTGCTAGCTGTAAAATGACCTTTTATCGACTGAAGGCTGGAATCTAGTTTACATTAACCATACGGTCACCGAACATCAAACTCAATAAAGGTGACTGCTTCTTCACTGCAAATTCAAGTAGCGTATTAAGCTGATTTAACAAAAAACGAGTCAGTGAGACTGCTTATGCGCTTGATTTGACCCTTATGTAGCACTGCACATGTGTATAATTTAGCAAGATCGACTGCTGACTTCTTGATTACAAGATTTAAACCAGATAATTTACCGAAGGCAAGGCTAAAATAATAAAACCTGTCGCACCAAGTGATTAGTGCGGCAGTCTTTTATATCGGATGAAACAAAGGGGCTGCCACAACCACTATGCGGCAGCCCCTTCCGCATGAAAAAAGCACCCCAGGCAAAACTATCATGCGGAAGATGGGGTGAGACGGATAAAGACAAAGGTCCAGTGGACCTTTGTCCGGTCGAACCGACCATTGAACCCCGTCAGGGCGAGGAGACCTTGAATTCATGGATTCAAGGGCCTCCTCGCCCTTATAAATGAAAAAGAGCTGAGGTATTTACCTCAGCTCTTTTCATTTATTGATGCGGAAGATGGGACTTGAACCCACACGCAAGTATTATGCACAAGATCCTTAGTCTTGCTCGTCTGCCAGTTCCGACACTTCCGCGCGTCAACATATGCTATTATATGGAGTTGATGCATCAATGTCAACAGTTAATTTCATGAATTTTACGCTTTTGCGGCATGATGCTTTTCTGCATGGCACTTGTGCAAAAGTCCGATAAAAGGTTAAGCACGCTCAGGGCATATTTCGGTGCCATAAAGACTTCATGGCTCTTCCCACGTAAGACTGAACTCATCAGCCAGAGCTCTGCATCGTTCCAGATCCTTCTTTGTCGGAGAATCCAGCGGATCACCCATGAGATGCTGCATCACGTCGGCATCCTTAAGCACTTCGTCAAAAGGAAGATGGCGGCGCTTCTTTTCACTGTGAAAATAGATTGCCCCGCAGACCTCTGTAATCTCACTCTCGGTGAAAAGGTCTGTATCCCGCATGATCTCTCTTGCCATTTTGGAACCGTTCGGTCCGTGCTCGTGGGAAATGCCCGTCGTGTATCTTGAAATATCGTGCAGGAGACCTGCAATCACACTGAGTTCAACATTCTGTCCGCGCTTCATGGCAATCAAAGCTGCTGCCTGCGCGACTCCGTGTGTATGAATGAAAGCTTCATTTCGCAGATACCGATTCGGAATGTTATTGAATTTATGGTTCACTATATCTCTTATTGTGTCTATTCTTGAGCCTCGAGAATCGTTCATACCAGACCTCCTGACTGCATTAAATTGATATACACTATTTTCTCTGCAACATTCTTCCTGACTATTCATTTTACATGTTTTTGAGGCGGTTTCCAACAGGTTTATATCCAGTCTGGCCAGGCAGGGCTTTTAATACCACTATAATGCGCAGCCCTGCGCTGAATGGCAAGGTTCATCGATTCACTCAGTGACAAAGTAACACCCCGGTGGTATTATTAGCGGAGGACATGAGCTATAAAGACGCAAGCTGTATATAAGGTTTTTTGGAAAAGCTTG
Organism: Lachnospiraceae bacterium; assembly: GCA_045112915.1. Lineage (GTDB taxonomy): Bacteria > Bacillota > Clostridia > Lachnospirales > Lachnospiraceae > Chordicoccus. The sequence goes on along the minus strand of JBGUIK010000043.1, from coordinate 108,578 downwards.
TCAGCTGTTTACAAACCAGCTTTATCAAAACATTGCTTAAGGTCCGATTCAACATCTTCTGACGTAGTATTGTAATCTTAGAGAAGGACTAAAAATGGAACTTAGAAATCAGATAGAAGCCATTGCCATCGAGGCCGGAAAAATAATGCTGTCAGCCGACAGCATACAGGCAGCAACGGACGAAAAAAGCGGTCATGCCAACTTTGTTACCAAATATGATAAAAAAGTGCAGGAGTTCTTATTTACAGAACTTGCCCACGTACTGCCGGAAGCATCATTTGTAGGAGAGGAAGAAGGTGCTGAAAGTTTTCGAGAGGAATATCGGAAGGGGTATGCGTTTGTCATCGATCCGATTGACGGCACGACTAATTTCATTAAGGCTTATCGCCCGTCTGTGACATCAATCGGTCTTCTCCTTGACGGAATGCCGTTCATCGGTGTTGTTTATAATCCATACCAGAGAATCATGTATTCCGCAGAACGTGGAAAAGGATCTTACCGAAACGGTGTCCGCATTCACTCATCCGAGGAGCCTCTCGCAAGGAGCATCTTTTCGATGGGTACTGCCCCTTATTATGAGGAGCTCACTGCCCACTCATTCAAAATTGCTGAAAAGTACCTTCACAGAACAATTGACATGCGCCGCAGCGGAACCGCTGCATGGGATCTCTGTCTGCTTGCAACAGGCATTACAGGTCTGTACTATGAGCTGAAGCTCGGCCTCTGGGATTTCACCGCAGGAGCAGTTATAGCCGAAGAGGCAGGTTGTGTTCTTACAGATATAGATGGAAATCCTCTTACATACGATGGTCCGTCATCTGTGTTAGCCGTTTCATCCGGGGTGGCACGGGAGAACTATCTGCCGGAAGAATAATGTGCGATATCAAAGGACTGCATTCAGTCTGTTTCTTCTGCAGCTTTAGCAGCTTCATCATCACTTTATTTATAAAAATGTGTTGACAAATTTGAAAAATAACGATAGAATATCTTTTGTTGACGCGCGGAAGTGTCGGAACTGGCAGACGAGCAAGACTAAGGATCTTGTGCATAATGCTTGCGTGTGGGTTCAAGTCCCATCTTCCGCATCAATAAATGAAAAGAGCTGAGGTAAATACCTCAGCTCTTTTTCATTTATCAGGCCGAGGAGGCTCTTGAGCCCATGGGTTCAAGGTCTCCTCGCCCTAACGGGCTCGTCGGTCGGTTCGGTGGGAAAAAGGTCCGCCGGACCTTTTTCTTTTTCCGTCTCACCCCATCTTCCGCATGATAGTTTTGCCTAGGGTGCTGTTTTTTCATGCGGATGGGGCTGCCGCATAGTGGTTGTGGCAGCCCCTTTGTTTCATCCGTTCAAGTCTCGCTCGCGAGACTTGGCGCGGTATTCGGGTCAGCGCTAGCTGACATAATTCCCAACCGAATCCCTGCGGTCTCCGCTTCGCTACGGTCGGCGCCTACGTGCCCTGCGGGTAAAAGCGAACGTCCACTGGACGTTCTGCGCCCTCGCGGAGCGTTTATCTCAGTGGGGGATTGTAACCCGCCACTGAGACGAGCAGGATAATGATTTCCCCGCCGCTTGCAGAAGCGGGGGGGCTTCCCCCACTGAGATAAAAAGACTGCCGCACTAATCACTCAGTGCGACAGGTTTTCATATTTTGCTTTGCCTTCGGTAAATTATCTGGTATAAATCTTGTAATCAAGAAGCCGGCAGTCGATCTTGCTAAATTACACACATGTGCAGTGCTGCATAAGGGTCAAATCAAAGCGTATAGGCAGTCTCACTGACTCGTTTTTGGTTAAATCAGCTTAACACGCCGCCGAATTTACAGTGAAGAAGCAGTCACCTTTATGGAGTTTGATGTTCAGCGACCGTATGGTTTACTTATATCAGATTTCAACCTTCAGTCGATAAAAGGTAATTTCACAGCTAGCAACTGCCCTCAAAATCATCCGGGCAGTCATGAGGCGTCGTTTTGTCCCAAGGTGACTGCCAACAGGAATTTTAGCTTTCAGTAGATTAGAGCCGATTTCACTGAACACTACTGCCCGCCAGACCACCCAGGCAGTCATGAGGCGTCGTTTTATCCCAAGGTGACTGCCAACAGGAATTTTAGTTTTCAGTAGATTAGAGCCGATTTCACTGAACGCTACTGCCCGCTAGACCACCCGGGCAGTCATGAAGTGTCGTTTTGAGCCAAGATGACTGATTGCCTGCATTCTTGCTGGCAGTAGAATGGAGTATATTTTAATGAAAGCTACTGCCCTCAAACTACCCGGGCAGTCGATGAACGCCGAAGAGAACAAAGATAACCGTCGCCACTACTCAGCAAAAGAGGCCGCAGCATTAATGTGACAGGTTTTTCCACCTCACCCCATCTTCCGCATCAATGGTCGATTCGACAGAAAAAAGGCATCCATACTAGATGGACGCCTTTTCTCTCACTTCACCTTCAAGTCCAAAAGCACATTTTGAATCTTATCTCGCAAGCAGCCTCAATATGTCATGATACATTACGTAAACTGACAAAAGCAGCAAGGCCAGAACTGCGACCAGCTGCAGCGTCATCTCCACCTTCTGATTCACAGGTCTTCTGAGAATCAGCTCGAACAGCATGAAGAACAGCCTGCCGCCGTCAAGCCCCGGTATCGGAAGCAGGTTCATGACGCCGAGGTTCGCGGATATGAGGATCAGCAGATTGATCATATTCATCCATGTAATCAACGCTCCCTCCGACTTCGTCTCCTCGTAGGTCTCACCGACAATGTCGACGACACCAACCGGGCCGGACAGATCCTCCACGCCGAACACACCTGTAAAGAGGGCTCCGACAGATCTGACTGTGGAAGTTATGAGGTAGCGAAGCTCAATGATACTGTATTTCAGGACACCGATGGAAGACGTCCTCACTCTCCCGAGGTTGTATGAAAAACCGAGACTCACGGATCTGTTCTCTACCGGGGTAACGTCCGCTTCAAAACTTTCACCTCCCCGATCAAGGGTCAGATGCACGGAAGTCTCCGTCAGGGGATGCTCGTCGAAATACATGTTGAGTGACTTAGAGTCCGTGATCTCAGTGCCATCTATGGAAGTAATCACATCGCCGGCTGCCACACCCGCCTTCGCAAGCGGGGAATCGGTTCCGACAGCCTCAATAAGAGCCTTCGGCTGGTCCACGTGGTAAGTCATTCCCATCATATAGCGTACTGTGACCTGCGGATCAAATGTGACTGTCTTCTTCTGCCCTTCATGCACGTAGGTCATGGTGACCTTTGATTCCTCAGTAAGTGAATTGAATACGAACCACATCGACAGGTCCCGTCCGATACTGATATGGTCTCCCATAAAGCTCGTCACCGTATCGCCCTCACTGAGACCGGCTTCCGCAGCCGGAGATCCCTCCTGCACGTAAACGACCTCGGCTGGGTCGTAGCCTACAAGACTTATGATGACAACCGCGCCTACGAATGCAAGAAGAAAGTTGAAGAGAGGTCCTGCAAATATAATTGCGGCCCGCTTTCCGAGCGAAGCCGCCTGAAATGACCCCTCCTCTGGCTCTGCCGGTTCCTTCGTACTGTCATCGTCCTCATCCTCGTCATCATACTCGTACATGCCCTTCATCTGGCAGGATCCGCCGAACAAAAGCAGCTTCAGCGAATATCGGGTCCCGTTCTTCACAGTCGTAAGAATCCTGGGACCGAAACCGATCGAGAATTCTTCTACGTCGACTCCCGCCATCTTCGCGAACAGGAAGTGGCCGAACTCATGAAACGCAATTAAAATTGACAGAATCAAAAAAGCGATAATCCATTTCATACGATATACAATCTCCGTAAAGTTCAAGTCTCGCTCGCGAGACTTGGCGCGGGATTCGGGTCAGCGCTAGCTGACATAATTCCAAACCGAATCCCTGCGCATCCTCGCGGAGCGTTTATCTCAGTGGGGGATTGTAACCCGCCACTGAGACGAGCAGGATATTGATTTACCCACCGCTTGAGGAAGCGGGGGTCTTCCCCCACTGAGATAAATTAGTAAAGCCGCCGTGCTGCATAATATATCACGCGGTCCGGCGGCAGAACGTTCTGAATGATAAGGCTGCGATAAAACTCTTTGAGCTCAGGCGCTGCTTTGAAGATCAGCCTGCGCCGCACCTTTATCTCGGGCAAAGCGCTGCTTTGCTGATCAGATCAGGACAAGTGACAGGAAATAAATGATCGGGGCGGTAAATATCACACTGTCAAAGCGGTCCAGAACGCCGCCGTGACCCGGTATGAGTTTTCCGTAATCCTTGATGCCCTTGTCTCTCTTGATCGCCGACGCGGCAAGATCTCCGACCATAGAGATTAGCGCTCCCGCCGCGCATATGACCGCATAGGCAGCCATCGGCTGATGGAAAATGAACGCGTACAGAAGACCCAGAAGACCAGCCCCAACGACACCGCCGACAGCGCCCTCCACCGATTTTTTCGGGCTGAGGATCGGAGCCATTTTATGTCGTCCAATCAATACACCTACACAGTAAGCGCATGTGTCCGACCCCCATGAGCTGAGGAATACGAGCCAGACGAGGATCTTTCCGCTCTCGGCGCTCCGGATCACATATATAAATCCGAGCATGACTGCCACATAGACCATCCCGAAGAATGTCGCGATCACCTGCTCCGCATGATACTTCGGATATGAAAAAACATAGGCCGCTAGGATCAGGATCAGTGTCATGACGATGCCGACCAGATAATACTGCTCGGGCATGAAGAAAAGGAGGCCGTAATAAGCAATGGCTCCCGCAAATCCCATCGCGGCCAGCGAATTCATCGCTTCTTCGGGTGCTTTCCCACGGTTCTTATCTCTGGCCTTGTACTCCCTGCCTTCCGCCTGTACCTGAGCGGGATTCGGTCTCACAACTCCCATAGCTCCGTAGAGTTCATGTATACCGACGAGCGAAACAAAAAGCAGTGTCATAAGAAGCAGCGGTCCGCCGGTGATAATTGTCACAAGCGCGATGATAACGAGAACAATTCCGCTGATGAGTCTTGTTGTAAACATATGTCTCATATCCTCCCTGATCATAGAACAAATATGTGACTCATATGTGTTCATATGTAAATATCATTCCCCGTCTTCGGCAGGTGCCTGCTCTTCGTCGCTGAAAAGCTCTTTACTTATCTTCTCCATAATTGAATCGCTGTCGATTCCGAGAACACTCCGGAGAAGAGTCACATCTCCGTGCTCGACATAGGCGTCCGGAAGCGTGATATTCACGACCCGGATGCCCGGATAATGTTTCTCCACATAATCGGTTACACATTCACCGTAGCCGCCCCGCTTCACGTTCTCCTCGAGGGTGATGATCGTGTCATGAGTTTTCGCAAGGCGGTCAATGACATCAGTGTCCACAGGCTTGATGAAACGCCCGTTCACGAGCGAACATCTGTGACCCTGGCCAAGGAGCTTTTCCCTGATATGTTCCGCGGTGCTGACCATACTTCCGACAGCCATGAGGGCAATGCCGCAGTCCTCATAAATCATTTCGCTTCTGCCGTACTCGATCTCCGCCAGATGATTCGGGAGTCCGTCATAAGCGATGCCTCTCGGATATCTTATGGCGATCGGACCGTCGAAGCTCAGCGCGTATCTGAGCATTTTCCGAAGCTCCCATTTATTTTTGGGAGCCAGAACAGTCATATTCGGAATCGCGGACATATAAGTGAGATCCAGAATTCCCTGATGAGTCTCACCGTCGCTTCCGACCAGGCCTGCCCGGTCAATGCAGAAAACGACAGGCAGGTTCTGCAGACATACGTCCACCATGATCTGGTCAAATGCCCGCTGCATGAACGATGAGTAGACCGCGACGACCGGTCTGAGTCCCGCCGCAGCCATGCCCGCCGCTGATGTGACAGCATGCTGCTCGGCTATGCCCACGTCAAAGAATCTTTCCGGGAATTTCTGTGCAAATTTCTTCAGCCCCGTCCCGTCCGGCATCGCCGCTGTCACGGCTGCGATGTCACTGTTCCGTGAAGCGATCTGACAGAGCTCATCAGAGAAGACTTCCGTATACGTCTCTTTCTTCTTGCTTCCTGTAGACTTTCCCGAGGCGATATCGAACTTGCCGACTCCGTGGAACTTTTCGGGATTATTCTCCGCCGGCGCGTATCCCTTTCCCTTCTGCGTGACCACATGGATCAGAACAGTGCGGTCGATCCGCTTGGCTTCATGGAACAGGGTCGTCATCTTGCGGATATCATGACCGTCTACAGGACCTAAGTATGTGATGCCCATGTCCTCGAACAGCATTCCGGGTACCAGGATCTGCTTGATGGAATGCTTCGTTCTGGACACGATCTTATACATCTGCGCGCCGATCTCAGTCTTCTTTAATCGCTGAGTCACATTTTTCTTCAGCGTATTGTAACCTTCCATCGCGCGGATCTCACTGAGGTAAGTAGACATTCCTCCGACATTGGACGCTATCGACATATTATTGTCATTGAGGATAATAATAAAATTCTTATCTCTGCCCCCGGCGTTGTTGAGAGCTTCATAGGCCATTCCGCCGGTCAGGGCTCCGTCGCCGATCACTGAAATGACCTTGTAGTCATCGCCGAGAATATCGCGTGCCTGCACCATGCCGAGACCTGCGGATATAGATGTCGAGCTGTGACCTGTGTCAAAGACATCATAGCAGCTCTCTTTTCGCTTGGGGAAGCCGCTCATGCCGCCGTACTGGCGCAGCTCATCAAAACCGTCTTTGCGGCCGCTCAGAATTTTATGTGTATATGACTGGTGACCGACGTCCCAGATTACTTTATCAGTCGGGAAATTAAACACCCGGTACAGAGCGATCGTCAGCTCCACAACACCCAGGTTTGACGCGAGATGACCGCCGGTGTGACTGATTTTTTCAATCAGAAAGCTTCGGATTTCCGAAGCCAGCTGTTCCATCTCAGGATATGTAAGCCTTTTTATATCTTCCGGTCCCTTTATTGTATCAAGGATCATTATTTTCACCTCATCGCCGGCGTTTACAGACTTCGGAAAGACTCGATCGCTGCAGCGTTCATGCAAATGCCGGTATATTTTTCGTGATGCACTTCACCGGCAGTATTTAAGCCGGTGCCGGTTGAATATTATTATATATCAAATGCCACTCGAAAACTATAAATTTTACATAAACAAGGTCATTACCCTTTAGCAGAGCTGCGAAGGAACGTTTCGCTACCGGGCCGGTGCTAAAAAACAGCCCCTGCCGGTCTGTCCGGCGAGGGGCTGCATGCCAATTACCCTGCGTGAACTATGTACTGCAGGCAGAATGCTTCTCACCCGGGTACATAAAATTACAGTCAGGAATTATATTTTTCCTCACAATACGCGTCGATCTCATTCTGGACCGCAAATATCTCGTCCACCGTCGGAGCCGCGATCACTCTGTGCCTCGACATCGTATCCTCGATCACATCGTAGATCTGCAGGAAAGAGATGTCTCCTCTGCGGAAGATTGCATTTGCCCACTCATTGGACGCATTGAATACAACGGGCATGGACCCTCCGGTCCTGATGGCGGAAATTGCCAGCGGAAGTCCGCGGAACGTCTCATTGTCAGGAACCCCGAGCTCAAGACCCGCGAGGGTCCTGAAATCGAGCGGAACAGCCGGTGACGGCAGGTGAAGCGGATAGGTGAGCGCATACTGTATAGCGATACGCATATCTGACGGTCCCATCTGCGCAAGTATAGATCCGTCCTCATACTCGACCGCGGAATGGATAATGCTCTGCGGCTGGATCACGACCTCGATCTGATCGACATCCACATCGAAGAGCCACTTTGCCTCAATCACCTCCAGACCCTTGTTCACCATTGAGGCGGAATCGACAGTAATCTTCGGACCCATGCTCCATGTGGGATGGGCAAGGGCCTGCGCGGCAGTGACATTCATGAGTTCATCACGGGTCTTTCCGCGGAACGGGCCGCCAGAAGCCGTGAGAAGGATTCTTCTGACCGCCGAACCCGCCCTGCCCTGCAGAGCCTGAAAGATTGCTGAATGCTCGGAATCGACCGGCAGTATTTTCACGCCCTTTTCGGCCGCCAGCGGCAGTATGATGTGACCTGCGCAGACGCAGGTCTCTTTGTTGGCAAGCGCGATATCCTTGCCCGCCTCTATAGCCGCAATGGTAGGACGGATGCCGATCATACCGACAATGGCTGTCACCACTACATCGGCGGAGGGGATCCGGCACATTTCGATAAGGCCGTCCATGCCGCTGAGAACTTTGATATTCGTGTCGGAAAGGCGCACGGCAAGATCCGAGGCGGCTTTCACGTCATAGACGGCGACCAGCTCGGGATGGAATTCTCTGGCCTGTTTTTCGATCAAATCAATCTGGCTCCCGCAGGCAAGGGCGACGACATCCATCATTTCAGGATGCTTTCTTACAACGTCCAGTGTCTGCGTGCCGATCGATCCGGTCGATCCCAATACGGCAATGTGTTTCATCAGATCGTCATGAGCTCCTTTGTCTTCTTCTCGACTGCCTCGTCGACCTTCTTGATGAACTTGTCTGTCACTTTCTGAAGGGCCTCTTCAGCATCGGCGATCTCATCCTCGGATACTTCACTCTTCTTTTTAAGCTTCTTGAACGCGTCGTTGCCGTCGCGGCGAATATTGCGGCACGCTACCTTGGACTGCTCGCCGAGCTTCTTGACATCCTTGACCAGCTGCTTTCTGCGCTCTTCCGTGAGTTCCGGGAAGACGAGACGGATAACGCTGCCGTCGTCAGTCGGATTGATACCGATATCGGACTTCTGGATGGCCTTGACAATGCTCTTGATAAGCTTCTTGTCCCAAGGCTGGATCTGGATCATACGCGCTTCCGGAACAGTGATGCTGGCAACGCCGTTGATCGGAGTCGGAGAGCCGTAATACTCTACAGTGACTTTATCGAGGACATGCGGATTGGCACGGCCTGCGCGGACAGCCTGAAGCTCAGTCTCGAGGTTCTTCAGTGTCTTCTCCATTTTTGCTTCATACGGTTTTGTTCTCTCATTACTCATAACTTTTCTCCTCCGTTCTTATACAGTGACTACTGTTCCGTCAATATCTCCGCCTGCAGCACGGATAATGCTGTCCTTCTCATTCAGCCCGAATACGAGCATCGGCATCTTATTCTCTTTCGCGATCACAGCCGCCGCTCCGTCGACTACGCCAAGCCCTTTGGCAACGACCTCCGAGATACTGATCTCCGAGAACTTCTTGGCATTCGGATTGCTCTTGGGATCGTCGTCATAGACACCGTCTACCGACTTAGCCAGCAGGATCATCTCAGCCTCAATCTCGACAGCGCGAAGGACCGTTGCTGTATCCGTGGAGAAGTACGGGTGTCCTGTACCTCCCGCAAAGAATACGACCTTTCCTTCCGCCAGTGAATCCATGGCCAGGTCCTTTGAATAGAGCTTTGTGAAAGCTCCGACGGCGAACGGTGTGAGAATCTCCGTCTTCATTCCATTTGAACGGAATATCTCCGAAACGTAAATACAGTTCATGACCGTCGCAAGCATTCCGATCTGGTCCGCCTTGCAGCGCTCGATTGCGTCAGACGAGCGGCCTCTCCAGAAGTTGCCGCCTCCGATCACAACACCGACAGCGCAGCCGCCATCCACGATTTCTTTGACCTGCTTTGCGACTTTCTGAACCGTTGCCTCATCGAATCCTGTCTTTTTATCTCCGGCAAGAGCCTCACCGCTGAGTTTTAATAATACGCGATTCATACATCCTCCTTTAGGTGCCGCAGTTTCCGACACATATAACTTGCATAATTATACCATAGTTTTCGAATATTTCGAACACAAGAGAAAAATTTTTGTTGGAGGTGGAAAGCTCGCAACAGTTCAGACGGAATGCAGCAAAATATCAAAAGCCGGCGCAAACATCATCTTCATCGAAAAACGCAGGTTCTCCTCTGCGAGCTTGGAAGATGCATTCGCATCTTCTGATCTCTCGGTCGAACCTGCAATGTTTTTCTCACGAAGATGGATGCTTTGCGGCCGACAACCGAACTGAAAGAGCATTCCGTCTGAACTGCTGCGAAAGCAGAGCGCCTAAGAAAAAATCCCGCAGCCATCCGGCTGCGGGATCCATAGTTCAATTTCTCGGATTACATCATCTTCCTGATCTCATCCATAAATGTTTCCACATCCTTGAACTCACGGTACACGCTCGCAAAGCGGACGTACGCTACCGCGTCCAGGTTCTTAATGCGGTTCATGACCATCTCGCCGATCTCAGTCGTCGGGATCTCACGCTCGCCCTTGTTATAGATTTCTGTCTCGACAGAATCCACAAGATCCTTGATCTGCTGCGCGGACACAGGTCTCTTGTGGCAGGCTCGGATCACACCGTCCTCAATCTTATTTCGGTTATACTGCTCTCGGGTCTGATCTTTTTTGACCACCATGAGCGGGCTGAGTTCTACCTTCTCGTATGATGTGAACCGTTTTCCGCAAGTGTCGCACAAACGGCGTCTGCGTATCGCGGTGTTGTCATCGACCGGTCTGGAATCGACTACTCTGGTATTATCATTTCCGCAAAATGGGCATTTCATTTATCTGTTCCTGTTCTTAAGGAAATCCGGGATCTGAATCTCCTGCGTCTTAACTGTCGGTGTTACGTTGGGCTGCTGAAGTACCGGAGCAGCCTGCGGAGCTGCCGGCTGAGATGTCACCGGTGTAGAGAAAATGCTGCGATCCCAATTCGGCATCGTATAGCCAGTCGTCTGCGGCTGCGTCTGCGGCTGCGGAATCTGGCGGGACTGCTGGCCCATTCTCTGCTGCTTCGGCTTGTTCGGAACGCCGCTGACATCCTGAAGACCTGTAGCCATGACTGTGATCTTGCATGTGTCGACAGCAGCGTCATCATACATAGCGCCGAAGATGATATTGGCTTCATCGCCTACGATCTCCTGAACATATGAAGCTGCCTCATTGGCATCCATGAGAGAGATATCGCCGCGGATGTTAATGATAACATTCTCAGCGCCCTTGATGGAAGTCTCAAGAAGCGGGCTCTGTACCGCCTGCTCAACTGCCTCGAGAGCCTTCTCGTCGCCCTTGGACTCGCCGATACCGATATGAGCGATACCGCCGTTGGTCATGACAGTCTGAACGTCGGCAAAGTCAAGATTGATGAGAGCCGGCTGATTGATGAGGTCTGTGATGCCGGCGACTGCCTGCTGAAGAACTTCATCAGCCTTCTTCAGAGCTTCCGGCATTGTTGTGCGTCTGTCAACGATCTCAAGAAGCTTGTCATTCGGGATGACGATAAGAGTGTCAACATTCTGCTTCAGTCTCTCGATACCGTCGAGAGCATTCTGCATGCGCTTCTTAGCCTCGAAACGGAACGGCTTCGTCACGACACCGACTGTCAGGCAGCCAAGTTCCTTAGCGATGCTCGCAACGACCGGGGCACCGCCTGTGCCTGTGCCGCCGCCCATACCGCAGGTGACAAATACCATATCAGCGCCCTGGAGGACCTGTTTGATCTCATCTGTGCTCTCGGTTGCGGCCTGCTCGCCGACTTCCGGTTTTGCTCCCGCGCCGAGACCCTTGGTAACTTTCTCGCCGATCTGTACTACAGTCGGAGCCTTGCACATATTAAGTGCCTGCTTATCTGTATTAATTCCTACAAATTCAACTCCGCCGATTGCTTCGTCGACCATGCGGTTCACGGCATTATTGCCGGCCCCGCCTACACCAACTACAATTATGCGTGCAGCAGATTCAGCTTCATTGGTTGTGATTTCTAACAAAACAGTTCCTCCTTTTGACCGCCTTCTAAAACAGCCTTTTATTTGCTACTCTATCCAGATATAGAATATTTTCACATGATAACATCATTAACAATCATATAGTCTTTAGATGCATTAATCAAGAATTTTTTTCATTTTTTGAAAAAATCAGACGACTTTGCGTGCCGTCATAATTCTCTAGATGTAGTGTTCCGGATCTGCCGAGAAGCTCATATATAATGTGTTTGAATACATCCAGACGTTTCTCGATATAAGACCCGTCACCCAGATCGACGGTGACGTCGTTAAAATGGAGCCGCAGGTTTCCCTTCCCCGAGACATCCACCGAAGTCGGATATATGCTGTTCTCCTCAGCAAATGACTTGAAAGCGCCAAGTGCCGAATAGATCGATGAGTACTTGACCGGCAGCATCTCGCCGACAGCCGCGCCACTGATTACGAGCCCGGTGATCTCCGGGATATAGTTCTTCTCAAATGTATCTTCAGAGACATATTCCTTCACAAGCACTTCTTCTGCAGGTATGGGCGTTATGCTGCTCACGGACGATTCATCCGCAGGGATCGGCGTCGGATCGGTGCCATCCATAAGCTCCGGCTGGATCAGGATTGTTTCATCTCCGCCTTCCTCCCAGTCACCGTCTTCTTCCGAATACTCCTCGTAGCCGTCATCACCGCCGGCATCGTACTCCTCATCGTAATCGGTGCCGTCATCATAGTCCTCCTCATAGTCAGTGTCCCCGTCATAGTCTGCCTCATAGTCAGCGCCCCCGTCATAATCGTCCTCGTTATAGTCGTACTCATACTCGGCGGTGTCCGGGTCCACATAGGTATCCTCATCGGTCAGGTAGTTCACCGGCTTCACGTGATACGCGGAACTGTCCGGCTCATTCGCAGCGCTCCCGGTGGAATCCGCCGCGGAATCGGTTTTATTCTTTTCCCCCGACGCGTCGGCAGACACAGACCCGGATGCTGAAGCATCCCTCAGCGCTTCTCCGCTGTAAAGAGCTTTATACCCGCTCTCGTTCATGGCTGACCCGACACGGACCACACCTTTGCGGTCAAAGTACCAGTACCTGTCGTCATATTTCACGTAGCCTACCAGAGATTTTTCTTTCACGGTCACGCTCACAGTGTCATGCTTGACATACGTGACGTCCACACTGTCAATGAAAGTATTTCCCTTGATTCTTCTGTCGTTGAAAGCAAGGCAGAGGAACAGCGTATTGTCTTTTAATGGGCCTTTCTGAATCAGTGCCGCAACATCTTCGTCTGACTCATGGCAGTTGCCCGTCACATTAACGTCCGTCACCCGGAACATAAAGAGGCATACAAAGGCGGCGCTCAAAATGAGCGCCACTGTAAGTATCCAAAGTAAGTTCCTGATATAACGTTTTCGTCTCTTACGCCTTTTCCCTGACATATTCCTTGAATTTATCTCCTCGAACCTCATAGTTAGGGAATTCTCCCCAGGAAGCGCATGCCGGAGACAAGAGTACCGCGTCGCCGGGCTCCGCGTGATCCCTGCAGAAGTCCATAGCCTCGTTCATGTCTTCAAGAAGCACGATCTTCTCCTCCGGGAATCCGACTGAGACTGCCGCGTCCCTGATGTCGAATTTGGTCTTACCCTCGAGGACAAGCCATTTGACCCTTCCTTCGAATGAACGGATCCACTCTCTGTAATCCGAGCCCTTGTCGTAACCGCCCGCGATCAGCAGCGTCGGCCGGGTCATAGCCTGAATGCCCTTGATGGCCGCGTCCGGATTCGTTCCCTTGGAATCGTTGTACCATCTGACGCCGTTCTTTTCACCGGAGAATTCTATGCGGTGCGCGACCGGATTGAATTCCTCGCAGGTCTTTCTTATGCTCTCCACGGGAACGCCATAGGTGAGAGCCATCGCGGCTGCCGCCATGACGTTCTCATAATTATGAACGCCGAGGAGCTTCAGATTCGTGACGTCAAGAAGGATGCGGTCCGTGCCGCCCCTGGTGACCACGATGTTATTGCCGTCAAGATAGATACCGTTTTCTATTCTTCTTTCGGAGGAGAACCAGAAGACATCGGCAGGACATGCATTTGCAAATGCGCGAAGCTCCTCATCCTCATAATTCAGCACGCAGACATCATCTTTCGTCTGATTTTTCGTGATGAGCTCCTTGCAGCGGATATACTCCTCCATCGTATGATGCCTGTTCAGATGATCCGGAGTGATATTCAGTATTGCCGAGACTGCCGGGTGGAACTCGCAGGTCGTCTCGAGCTGGAAGCTGGAAAGCTCTGCTACGATCACCGACTCATCAGCGGTTGCCAGCGCGGCATCCGTGTAAGCATTCCCGATATTGCCGACCACGAATGTGTGATAGCCCGCTTTTTCCATGATCTCGCCGAGCAGGGAGGTCGTCGTTGTCTTGCCATTGGTGCCGGTAATGCCGAGCACACGGCCTCTTGACGTCTGCCAGGCAAGCTCCACCTCGCCCCAGATCGGGATGCCCGCATCCCGAAGCGCATTTACAGGCGCAATATCCGTCGGAACACCGGGGCTTAAGACCGCCAGATCAAGGGAGGATACGATTTCATCCGGAATCTTCCCGAAGCAGACTGACGTGTCCGGAATATCTTTAAGCAGTTCTTTAAGTTCCTCTTCACTCTTCTTTTCATCGAATACTACTGCGTGCGCACCGACTTTCGAGAGCAGGGCGGCTGCGCCGATACCGCTTTTTCCCGCTCCGTATACCAATACTTTTTTCTCTTTCAGTTCCATATATGCCTTCCCTAATTAAAGCGCTATAAATCCGATGATACAGAGGAGCGCCGTCACGATGGTAAATACGGCGACCACCCGAGTCTCGGACCAGCCCGATTTTTCAAAGTGATGATGGATCGGAGCCATCTTGAAAATTCGTTTTCCGTGGGTAGCTTTAAAATAGCTTACCTGAAGGATGACCGACAGGACCTCCACGAAGTAGATGAGACCTACGATCAAAATGTACAGCGGCATCTGCATAGCGTAAGCCATACTGATCACAAAACCGCCGAGAGCGAGGGAACCGGTGTCCCCCATAAATACCTTCGCGGGATACGCGTTGTAGGCCAGGAATCCGAGCAGACCGCCGAACACAGCGGAGCTGATCGGGGCCACACCTGCCCCCAGCAGTAAAGACGCTATCGTAAAGTAGACCGCGACGACCGCCGTGACGGCGCTTGCCAGCCCGTCGACGCCGTCAGTGAAGTTTACCCCGTTCACTGTTCCGCCGATCGCGCATATGACCAGAGGATACTGCAGCCATCCGATATCGACGATCATTCCGCCGGTGAACGGTATGCGAAGGCCCATCGGGATCTTCGCGAATGCTTTCATATAGACAACGTATACAACGATCACAAAAATTTCAAGCAGAAGCTTCTGCCACGCGATGAGCCCATCCGAATCATGTTTCACGACTTTCAGATAATCATCCAGAAAGCCGATCAGACCATATGCGAGCGTGAGAAAGAGTACCGGTCCGATACGCGGAGATTTCCAGATAAAGATCAGGGACGTCGCGGTAATCGAGACCAGGAACATAATGCCGCCCATTGTAGGTGTCCCGGCTTTGGCCAGGTGCGTTTCCACACCCAGAGCCCTCTCCGTATTCGAGAGCTTCAGCCGTTGAAGAAAAGGAATCAGGACCGGGCCGATTGCCGCTGCAATCGCGAACGAGATCAGCGCCGGAATTAATGCTGTTATTTCAACCATCATTTTCTACCCCATTGTATCTCAGTGTGAGATGTCTGCGTCAGTCGGCAAAGCCGGCCTCTTCATTGGTAATGCCGTCATCCAGGTAGGTGTTTCCACCCTGGGTATTCGCTTCATCCTCGGAGCCCATGACTTCAGGGACGTTAGTGTCCGCCACCGTATCAGCCTCCGCTTCGGTAGACAGGCTGTTCTCGAGTGTGGAATTCAGGATCTCATTGGCAGGAAGCAGCTCTTCATCCGGATAAATATTCATATACGGAAGGATCTCTGTCAGCAGATCTTTCGCGATCCACTGCGCGTAACGGTTGTCCGCCTGCTGGGACGCGTTCGGTTCATCTACAACGACATAGAGAACGATCTCCGGACTCTCATACGGAGCAAATCCGATGAAGGAGACCAGATACTTTCCGTCCGCCCTCGGTATCTTCTGAGCTGTTCCGGTCTTTCCTCCCATGGAATAACCGTTCACTTTGGAATAACCGCATCCGCCCTCGTCGACGGCAAGTTTCATATAGGACTTTATTTTCGCGGCATTGTCCGACGCAATCGTCTGTGCCTTCAGAATACCGTTATTTACTTTTTTCGTACTGCCGGACGGACTGACGATCCTGCTGACCACATGAGGCTGGTAATAATAACCGCCGTTGACGATCGATGAGATCGCGGCAGCCTCCTGGATCATCGTGCATTCAAAGCCCTGACCGAAAGAGTTCGTCGCAAGATCGACAGACCCCATCGTATCCTGTGTGTAGAGTATGCCACCGGCCTCGCCGGACAGATCAATGCCGGTCCTCGACCCGAAATTAAATCTTCTCTGATACTTGCAGAATTCACTTACACCCATGGACGATGAAATCTGCATAATGGCATCATTGCAGGAGTTAGCAATGACCTGGGCTACAGTCTCCTCTCCGTGTCCGGCTTCCTCCGCGCACTTGATGCGTGTCCCGGAGACGACCTCACTGCCGTCGCAGACGAAGGTCTCATTTCCGGAGAGAGTTCCGTCTTCCAGAGCAGCACTCATTGTTATAGGTTTAAAAACGGAACCCGGCTCATATGTATCCGAAATACAGAAGTTCCTCCAGATCTGCTGCAGATTCGTCAGCTTTTGATCGTCGCTCATGGCGTCGATCGAGTCCTGTGTAAAGAACGGAGAAAGGTCCCGGGGTTTATTCAGGTCATATGGATCGCTGCTCGCCATTGCGATAACGGATCCGTCGTTGGGATTCATCACTACGATGCCTATATTTTCAGCGCCTTTCGTAGAGCTGTAAGGTCCGCCGCGATAGATCTCATTGAACTTTACGATCTCATCCTCGACCATCTTCTGGATATTGGCATCCAGTGTCGTGATGACCGTATCTCCGTCGACCGGGTTTATGACTGTCTGTGAAAGCTCATCGGCATTTTCGTCCCCCCAGTAGCCGAATCTTCGTCCGTCAACACCGTTAAGCGTGCTGTTATAGTAGCCTTCAATGCCCCAGTCGGCGGTCTCGCCGTCATATGTAAATCCGATGACGTCGCATGCCAGTGAGTTCATCGGATATCTGCGGACATATTCTTCCTCGAACCAGACACCGTGGATCTGCTTCCTCTGTTTCTGTTCGTCTTCAGACAGGGTCTCATTCGCGCCGCTCTTATAGTCATAGAAGGCCTGCCGCTCTTCTATGCTGATATTCTTCTTTACGACCTGATACTGGGAATTCCTGGTCTTATCATCGGTGAGCTTCTTTGTGATCTCAGCCGCGTCAAGTCCGAGGGACTTGGCAAGCGCGTCGATCGTCGGACCGACAAAATCATTGTCGGAGTTGACGACCTTGCAGTCCAGGATCACATTGTATGTCTTTTCCGAAGCGGCAAGGACCGTCCCGTTCCTGTCAAGAATATCCCCTCTCTTATAAGCCAGAACTTCCGATGAATAGCCTGACTGGGACTGAGAGAGCACCTGCTTGGTATATCTGTCACCGCTCATGGCGTTTATGTATGATATCCTTATAAGCAGACATAGCAAAACCAGCACGACCGCCACGAACAGTCCTGCCAGTTTCCGCCTCAGCTTTGCGCTCTGTTTTCTGTATTTAACATTCCCCGCCTTTTTTCTGCGCGGGTTCTTCTTTTCACTCAAGATCAGCCATTATCCTTATCCGGCACGTCAGTATACTGGTAAACGTACCCGTCACTTGCGCTATTATACCATATTATTTGATCTTTATCCGCATACTTCATATTTAATTTATTTATGGCGACATCACGTATATAGTCCCAGTCGACATTATTTGTGATATTTTCATAGCGGGCTTCATTATCCCGCTGCAATTCTGTGAGTTTTGTCTGCAGCCGGGCGTTCTGCCTGTTCAGCGATGTGATGTTTTCCTTAAGCTGCAGGAAATAAACGCACATATAAACTGTCGCAATGCACATGACCGCAAGGAATATGACATAGGCGGCGTTAAGTGTGCTCCGCTCTCTCTTTCGTGTACGTTTTTCCGCGTACGGGCGTGCTGCCGTCCTCTCGTCCAAAAGATATCCAAACGAATTACGGCCGCTTTTAGCGGCCTTCATCTGATTTTTCCGGGCAGTAGATCTCGTTTTCATAGAGTCACACCTTTCTCTCAAAGACGCGCAGTTTAGCGCTCTTCGCCCTGGAATTTATCTCCATCTCCTCCTCTGAGGGTAGGATCGGTTTTCTTGTTATGACCCTGCCTTTCGACTTGTTTCCGCATACACAGACCGGGAAATCGGGCGGACAGGTACATGGATTCTCATTCCTCCGGAACACATTTTTCACGATCCTGTCCTCGAGGGAATGAAACGTGATCACACAGATCCTGCCGCCGTCATTCAGAAGGTCGATCATGGCGTCAAGACTCTCGGACAGCGCTGTAAGTTCACCGTTGAGCTCGATGCGCAGCGCCTGGAAAGTCCTCTTCGCGGGATGTCCTCCTGTTTTCTGGAATTTCATCGGGATCGAAGCTTTTATGATCGAGACGAGCTCCCCAGTTGTCTCGATTTTGTCTCGGCTCCGGGCTTCCACGATGTTCTTCGCGATATTCGATGCAAAACGCTCTTCCCCATAGTCCCTGATAATACGCGCAAGCTCGCGCTCCGATGCGCCATTCACGATATCCGCCGCAGTCCTCTGCTCTCTCCGGTCCATGCGCATGTCGAGCGGCGCGTCTGCCATATAGGAAAAACCGCGCTCCGCAGTATCCAGCTGATGAGAGGATACCCCTAGATCAAGAAGTATACCGTCACAAGTTTCAAAGCCCTGTTTCCTCAGTATTTCCGGCATCTCACTGTAGTTGCCGCGCACGATCCTGACTTTATCCCCGTATGGGGCAAGCTTTTTCGCGGCAGCCTCTATGGCCGCGTCATCCCGGTCAATACCGATCAGGGTGCCGGTGTCAGAAAGTCTCTCACAGATCTCCTTCGAATGGCCCGCTCCGCCGAGTGTTCCGTCAACGTAAACTCCGTTCTCGCGGATATAAAGATTGTCCACCGCTTCATCAAGCAGCACCGATAAGTGTCTGAATTCCATTTTGTCCTCCCTGGAAACTTAAACAGTCTGATCTTTGCGTACTAATGCCGCAGCGCATTTCCCTTCCTGTGCCGCAGCCGGCCGCCCGTTCTCTCCCCACGGGTTCCAAAAGCTTCCGCAGATGATCAGAATGTGATGCCAAGCTCTGTCGCCATAGCAGCCATCTCCTCCGGAGAACCAAATGCGCTCATCTGCTGCCACTCAGCCGCATCCCAGATTTCGAAATAATCATCAGAGCCAACTATCACAACATCCTTCTTGAGGTTAGCTTTCTCCCTCTGTTCCTGACCGATCAGTATCCTTCCCTGCTGGTCAAGTACAACCTCTCTCGTGTTGGACAGAATATAGCGCTTAATGAACATTCCTTTTTTATCGGTGCTGCTGATGCCTGATAAGGATCTGGTGTGTTCACGGTAAGCAGACTCCGGATAGACGGAGAGACAGTTGGAAAATGCCGTGACAATGCACAGAGTTTCCCCATGAATCTCATCCCTGTACTTGGATGGGATCATCATCCTCCCTTTCGCGTCTATTGTGTGCTTATACTCACCGTCGAACAATCCTAATCTCCCATTTTGTGGGAATTCCTTGTGTTAATCTCCCACTTTCTACCACCTTGACTCCAATTTTACAGCACAATGCCCGAAAAATCAACCACCGAACGGCAAAAGAAAAAGCGGGATGTGTCTTCCCGCCTAAATGTTGTGGAAATAAAAAGACCCGGTGCAAAATCTTGTGATTTCACACCGGATGATTCCTAAATCCGTATTAATTTCGTAAATTCCAATTCACAGAGGTGCCATTTTATCCCACTTCGGCTGTAACACCTTTCCCAGTTTTTAATCTGGCTGCCCAGGCTTCAAAAACCGGGGCAAACATCATCTTCATCGAAAAGCGTAAGTCCTTTCCTGCGAGCTAAAAACGCTTACGCGTTTTGATCTCTCGGTCGGACTTACAATGCGCATCTACCGAAGAAGGATGTTTTGCTCCGGTACCGAAGTTCAAGATCGCCGTTCTGAACTATTACGCTCTCTGCGCCGCCCTATAGCGGCCGGCGATGATCATGACCACGCAGCATGTAAAGAGGCAGCTCGACAAAACGACAGAGACTCCGATATCCGTGCCAGGGATCTTCAGCTGATCCGTGCGGAGCTGTTCAATGAAAAATCGCCCCAGAGAGTAACCGACAAGATACCGGAGAAACAACTCTCCGCTGAACTTCGTCTTGTTTCTTGTAAGAAAAAGCATAATGAGAACGCCGATATTCCACACACTCTCATAGAGGAACGTGGGGTGCACCTGAATAAACTGTATTCCGTCTATGATTTCGGCATGCTGCCACATAGTCTCAGTGATCTCATGCTGCCTTACCGCCGAGACCGGCAGCTGCATGGCAAAGAGATTATTCGTGTAATCGCCGAAAGCCTCGCGGTTAAAGAAATTGCCCCATCTGCCTACGATCTGACCGATCGGGACGCTCATCGCGATAGTGTCCAG
The DNA here is from genome assembly GCA_045112915.1 of Lachnospiraceae bacterium. Taxonomy (GTDB): domain Bacteria; phylum Bacillota; class Clostridia; order Lachnospirales; family Lachnospiraceae; genus Chordicoccus. Next base: position 88,018 of record JBGUIK010000043.1, on the reverse strand, counting down.
GATCTTCGGGAACGGTATCTTCTTTATTTTTGAGAGAACACCGATGGTGATAACGCCGCCGATGATTCCCCCGTAAATAGCCAGGCCGCCCTCGCGGATATTCAGAATGTGGATCAGGCTGTCCTTGTAGGCGTCCCAGGAAAACGCGACGTAGTAAATTCTGGCCCCGAGCACTCCGAAGACCATGGTATAGACGGCAATGTCGATATAGTCATCGCCCTTCTGCCCTGTCGCCTCAGCCCTGAGAGTTGCCACATAGATGCCGATCAGCATGCCGAGAGCTATCACAATACCGTAGTAAGCAATCGTAAAGCCGCCGATTGTGACATTCTTCCCGACATTTGAGAGATGAATCCCCAGATTGGGGAAATTAATCATATAATCCATGCTGCGCCTTCTATTATACGTTAAATCTGAAGAGAATGACATCGCCGTCCCTGACGACGTACTCCTTGCCCTCGATTCTTATAAGCCCCTTATCTCTTGCCGCGGCGTAGGAACCCGCATCGAGCAGCTCCTTATAATTAATGACCTCAGCCTTGATGAAACCGCGCTCGAAATCAGAATGGATCTTGCCCGCAGCCTTCGGGGCCTTGCAGCCGATCGGGATCGTCCACGCCCTCGTCTCATCCTCACCTGTCGTCAGGTAGCTCATGAGGCCGAGCAGCTTGTAGGAGGCGGCGATCAGCTTCTCAAGACCGGACTTTTCGATTCCTAGGTCGGCAAGGAACTCCTGCTTCTCCTCGTCATCAAGCTCAGCGATCTCCTGCTCGATCTGAGCCGAGATGACGAACACTTCATAGCCGCGCTCCTTAGCGATCTCACGTACAGTCTGCACATACTCGTTGGATTCGCCGTCATCGGCGAGGTCCGCGTCGGATACATTGGCGGCATAAATGACCGGCTTGTCAGTCAAAAGGTCGAGGGAAGCCTTGAACTTGTTCTGATCCTCATCGCCGAAATCGACTGTGATGGCCAGTTCGCCGTTCTCCAGGTGCTTCTTCAGTTCCTGAAGGACCGCCAGTTCTTTGGCTGCCCCCTTGTCCGCGCCGGACTTGGCGGACCTGGACGTCTTGGCGATTCTCCTCTCAAGAACTTCGATATCTGCAAATATCAGCTCCAGCTCGATCGTCTCTATATCCCTCTTCGGGTCGACGGATCCGTCCACATGGATGACATTGGCATCCTCAAAGCATCGTACAACATGTACGATGGCATCGCACTCACGGATATTTGCAAGAAACTGATTGCCGAGACCCTCGCCTTTTGAAGCGCCCTTGACGAGACCCGCGATATCAACGAACTCGATCGTCGCCGGGGTGAGTTTCTTTGAGTGGGAGAACTCTGCGAGCAGCGTGAGCCGCTCGTCCGGCACCGGGACGATACCAATATTGGGGTCGATTGTGCAGAACGGGTAGTTCGCGGATTCCGCTCCGGCACGGGTCAGGGAATTGAACAGTGTGCTCTTGCCTACGTTCGGGAGGCCTACTATGCCTAATTTCATTTTCTATCTATCTCCTTAAGTTACCTTATTATTTGCCCTTCGGGTCATTACCATCACATCTGCTGCGTTACACATAAGTAAGAGCCGACGTGACAGAACTTACTTTATCACATCGGCTCTCGTTTCTCCACCATTTTTAAAATTTCGTTGTATCCGTTTTACTTCTTTACTCTGTGCAGGAACACCTGGCAGAATACAGAACGCCTCGTCTTTTTGCGAAACAGTAACAGTTCAGACAGGCTGCACCCTGGCCTCATAATCCGGCTCAAACATCATCTTCATCGAAAGGCGTAAGCCCTTTCCTGCGAGCTAAGAAAATGCATGGCATTTTCTGATCTCTCGGTCGGACTTACAATGCTTTTCTCATGAAGATGGATATTTTGAGCCGGTAAAACGAACTTTGAGTGCAGTGAGTCTGAACTGTTACACGAAACAAATCTCTGTCTCAATCACATTTATCTCGTAATTGTCACCTCGTCACTCACATGAATCTCCCTGCCATAGACACGCAGCTTACCGGAAACGGCTATGGATTTTACGCAAAGGGTCCTGCCGTCCCAGGATAATACGATCTGCCCATCTTCTCCCACAGGAAGCGTACACTCAAGCACCCCAAAGAGCTCAAGGTGCGGTGTGAGCACGAATCTGTCATCCCCATCCTCACAGATTTCAAGACCAATCAGGTATCTCGAAATGAGATAAATCGGGCTCGCTGCCCACGCATGGCACAGGCTCTTTCCGAACGGATCCCCGTACATCCCATACTGGGCATCTCCGGTGACAGTTGGATCGAATTCCTCCCAGAAGGTCACAGCGCCGAGGTCCAGCATACCTCCCCAGTATGATTTGATCACATCCAGCACCGTGCCCGTTTCACCCAGCTGCCCCATGACATCCAGAGCGAAGAACTGGAAATAGGGAGTTCTGATCGGAGGAACTTTTTCCGAGTGCAGCACATTTGCGGAAATCAGGCGGTTCTGCTCCTCATCGGCGATGCCGCACCGGACCGCGAGCAGATTCGTCTGCCGGCTCACATGGCAGCGGCCTGATGTGAAGGAATCAATGAAGGCTCCAAGCTCCGGAGACCAGAAGTGTTCCTGAATACAAGCTCTGACCCGTTCTGCTTCCGCCCTGTAAAGCTTTGCGAATTCCTGATCATCCGCCATGGCCGCAAGATCCGCAGCCGCGCTGAGAGCTGCATAGTACAGCATCTCTACGGCACCGACAGGTCCGTCCTTGTCGATCTCCGCCCAGTCAATAAAGGTCCAGTCACGATCCTCCCCGATGAGAAGGCCGTGTACATCCGTGCGCTTTTTGCAGAATTCGATGAGGCTCCTCACTTTCGGATAAATGAGCCCAAGGAACTCCTCATCATGGAATGTCTCAATATGCGTCTTGACTCCGAGCACCCAGAGAAGTGAGTAGTCCACAATCGTGTTAATATGCCCGGTCATGGGATCATTTCCTCTCAGCCCGACAAGAGTGCGCTGTTCCACACCCGGGTCCGCAAGCAGATATCGACTGATGAGAAGGCTCTGATAAGCATCTCCGCTCCAGATCCATCCGTCGCGCTTTACTCCGTCGAGGAAGAAAATGCCGCTGCACAGGCGGAATGTATGCTCTGCCACACTCCAAATCCGATTGAGTTTTGCATCATCGCACGCAAATGCAGTTCTGGCCGGAAAATCCACATACTGATGAACAGCTGTAATATCGACCGGTTCACCCTCTATGAACACATATCTGAGTGCGCATCGCGGGCAGTGGCCTATGGCTGACTCTCCGAAACCGGTGACCTCAGGCTTCCAGAAGAGATAACAATCCTTACCCGCCAGAGCTTCCGCCCGGGATTCACCGCAGTACACAGTCATCCCCCGCAGTCTTGCCATAGATGCACGTATCTCAAGGCGGGCTGTGAGCTCCGTCTCGAACTCATACAGTGTTCCCCCGCATACCGACTCAGTATTCACCGGAAGATACTCTTTTTCGGAATAATTCCACTCCGCCGGGTCCTGCTCTTCATCTGTATAGCGCTCATTGAAGCCCGCCGGGAGTTTCTCCGCATAGTCATCCGAGGTCCAGCCCGGACCGGATGTGATGACATCTCCGATGACCAGAGCACTCGGAAGCGCGTCAAGGCGGCCAAGATGCACCGTCACTTTTACCTTGCCCGGACCACATGTAATGACAGATTCAAACGGGTATTTATCCTCATTGACAAGGACATAGCCCATGCCGTGTGCATAGACCTTGAAGCTGGTCTCCTCATCCAGATCGTACTCCTTTGAGAGCGCGATTCTGTTACGAATTCCCTCACTCTTCCAGAAGGCAGGCCACGCAAGGCCACGCTCCACGCGGCTGAAGTTCTGCTTCATGGCATGCCATCTCTCAAAATCTCCCTGATACCAGATCCAATAACTCATTTTTTCACCTTACCTATTTTTGATTTCTCGGTCGGGCCAGCAATTCTGATCGTTGCCATCCATGCCCCTTCCATGCTGCCCTGGGCAGCGTTAGGCATAGCGTCAAGTCAATATTTCGCTTTTTCACGCATGAAATTTCAGTCCCTGGAGAGGACGAGAACCAGTATCCCCTCTCTAAAATCAATACGGGCAGTCTCACAGGTCACCTCATTGCTGACCCCGAGAGAACTTCCCCTGACAAGGCAAGCGTCCGAAAGCGGATATTTCATGCCGGTCAGGGTAACTCCGCTGACGCGATCCGTGAACGGCAGGAGAGATACATATCGCCCGGCAGTATACTTCGCCCGGAGCGTAATCCCCGAATCAAGGAGCATAATTTCATTGCGCTCATCGGCAATTGTACATTTTACTCCTCTCCTGAGAGGTAAAAGGCACAGATCCAGATTGGCAAGAAAATGATCCAGCCTTCCGCCGGTCGCCCCGAGTATTACGATCTCTTCTGCCCCTTTACGAAGCGCACACCTGACTGCGGCTTCCGTGTCCGTAAAATCTTTCTCCGCGGGATAGACCTCCACATAAGCTCCGGAACTTCTCAGCTCATCTAACCGTCCGCGCATATCTGTACTGTCATAATCACCCAGCACAATATCGGGCACGATTCCCGCGCGCGCGCAGGTATCGAGCCCTTTATCGGCGGCAATGACAATGTCACTGCCGAATTTTTCAATATAATCGGCGACGAAGGCGGGATCTGCCGGGCCGCCGCTCACAATGCTTATTCTGCCAGACACCCCGGGAACACCTCTTTAAATTTCAAAAGGTTAGCTGCTATGTCTCCCTTATAGACGGCACTGCCTGCGACCAGAACATTTGCACCCGCTCCTGTGATCTCGGGAATATTTGCAAATGTCACCCCTCCGTCGACCTCGATCATGCACTCAGGGTTCTTCTCCATCGTCATGGCCTTTACTGCCGCGATCCTCTCCGTGGATCCCGGAATATAGGACTGACCGCCGAAGCCCGGCTCAACAGACATGATCATGATGTCATCGACTTTTTCGACGTAAGGGAGGAGAGCCTCCGTCGGCGTCTTCGGTTTGATGACGATACCGACTTTTTTGCCTGCCGCACGGATCTTATCTATCACCGCATCCACGTCCTCAGCTGCTTCGAGGTGGAACGAAATAAGGTCGGCACCTGCTTTCGCGAACTCATCGATGTAGCGAATCGGGTCGACGATCATAAGATGAACGTCAAAGAATATATCCGTTGCTTTCCTGATCGAGCTGATGACAGTCAGACCCAGAGAAATATTCGGAACAAAGAGACCGTCCATGACATCGACATGCAGCCATTTGACACCGCTCTTTTCCAGGATCCTGAAATCTGACGCCATATCCGCGAAATTTGCCGAGAGAATTGATGGGGCGAGGATGTTTTCCATGATATCTCCTTTAATTAATTACTCTAATACCTGTTCTTTTCCTTTTGATACAGATCCTCATAGATCAGACAATAGTTCTCATACCTTTTACGGTTAATCAGTCCGGCCTCCAGCGCTTCCTTAACTCTGCAGTCCGGTTCATGAATATGCACACATCCATCGAAACGGCACCTGCCCTCATATGGGGTAAACTCCGCATAATAATGCCGAAGTTCCTCTTTCTCGATGCCTTCCAGAAGAAGGCTCGTAAAACCGGGTGTGTCCATAATATAAGTGGAATTGCCGCACGGAATGAGCTCGGCATGTCTGGTCGTGTTCTTCCCGCGGGCAAGTTTTTTCGATATCTCGCCTGTCTCCATATGGACGTTCGACTGGCACGCATTGGTCAGCGTAGACTTGCCGACGCCTGACGGACCCGCAAGGAGGGTCGTCTTTCCGGCCATGAATTCTTTAAGTTCCGAAATTCCCTCTCCCTCCTCAAAGCTGGAGAAAAAGACCCGGTATCCGCATGACGAATATGTATCACGCAGATTCTCCTTCTCATCCTCACGCGCCAGATCCTGCTTATTAAAGCAGATGGCTGAATGAATCCCCTTCATGTCCATGGAGATAAGAAATCTGTCGAGCAGGACAAGATTCGGATCGGGACTCTTCAAGGCAAACAGGATGAGAGCCTGCTCAACATTGGCAGCAGCCGGGCGGATCAGTTCATTGACACGCGGGGCAATAGCGACGAGACTTCCCTCCCGATCCTTCTCGTGGGTTATTTCAATCTCCACATCATCACCGACGAGCGGCTTCTTCCCGAGCTTCCGGAAGATACCTTTCGCCTTACATGCATAAATGCCGGATTCTACAGTATCGACATAGTAGAATCCGGCAATTCCTTTAATAATCTTTCCCTTAAGCATCAGCCGGCGGATGAGAATACTACCGGCCATGAGGCGCGGGAGATATAATCGCCGTCATAGAGCTCATACATGACGACCTTTCCTTCGGATACGCCCGCTGCACCCTTGCAGAGCAGCTGGTATGGGAAGTCAATATAGTCACCTTCATCAACAGTTGTCTCTACAGTCTGACCGTTCACGGTCTGCTGAAGGACCAGCCTGAAAGCACCGCCCTGATAATTGGAGGGAGCGTCCAGCGTTGAATTGGTCGTCCAGCTCGCCGTCTGAATGTTCGCGCCGCCGCCTGTCGTTCCGGTCTGACCGATCATATCAGGATTATTGACTGTCAGAGTAATTTCCGTACCGACAGAAACTTCTGTACCGCTCGAAATACTCTGTTTAATAACGTCACCGACGTTGACACGGTCGGATGAGCCGTACTCGATCCTGACAATCAGGCCCATGCCCTGAAGCGCTGCCACCGCCTGATCTTCCGGCAGTCCGCCGTAGGAGCTGACTGTGACCTTCGCGGCATTCTCGGATCCGGTGCTGACAGTCAGTGTTATGAGATCAGTCGGTCCGACATTCTCTCCGACTCCCGGGGATACCGAAATGACGTTGCCGATCGGCACCTCCTCGGAAGATGCATTTGCCACCTGCAGATTAGAGAATCCCGCGGCATTCAGCGCGTTCTGCGCGTCCGTCAGCGACGCGCCGATGACATCCGGCATAGTGATCGTAGTGCGTCCGCTGCTTCTGTAATAGTATATAGTCGTGTTTTTATCTACCTTGGAGCCGGCTACAGGATCCTGTTCCATGATGATTCCCGCTTCATACTCCTCAGATTCCTTCTCACCCATATACTTGATACCGAGATTGGCTTCCTGAGCTTTGGCAGCCGCCTCACTCTCAGACATGCCTACAATGACCGGAACTTCCACCTGACTTGTGGATTCTGTCGCTCCGTTATCAGTCACTGCCGCGACAGTGCTCTCGACCGCGACCTGATTGCCTCCGTCAGAGTCTCTGCCCATGCTGAAAAGGCCGGCCGCTCTCGCAATAAAGTAGATCAGGACGCAGATAATCAGCGCGCCGATCACGAAGACACCGATTGTCATGGCCTTTTCGAGCCTTCCGGAGAGACCGTCATCCGTATCATCATACGGATCGTCGTAGGGCTCCTCCTCCGGCAATTCACGGCCTGACTTGGCAGCCGCCGTCGATGTGTATGTTTTCTGGCTTATATCCGGGCGCGTGTAACCGTCGCTTCGGATACGGTCCTGCTCTTCCGGTGTGATCACGACGGTCCTCGCGTGATCCGAGAGCGGAGCCAGCGTGACAAAGCGTCCGTCCGGTTCCACCAGCGAATGCTTCAGGTCATTGATAACGTCGTTCATTGACTGATATCTTCTGTCAACGCTCTTCTGTGTACACTTGTAAATGATCTGCTCAAGGGAATACGGAAGATCCGGCGCGTATTTTGACGGAGGATCCATCTCATCCTGCAGATGCTTGATCGCTATAGCCACTGTCGTCTCACCGTCAAAAGGCACCCGACCGGTGACCATCTCATACAGTGTGATACCGAGTGAATAAATATCAGATCTGGAATCTGAATAACCGCCTCTGACCTGCTCCGGCGAACTGTAATGTACAGAACCCATCGCGTTGGCACTGATGGTATTCGATGAAGCTGCTCTGGCTATACCGAAGTCAGTCACTTTGACTTTACCGTCAGTGGATATAATTATGTTCTGCGGTTTTACATCCCGGTGTACAATTCCGGCCTGATGCGCTGCCGCAAGTCCCATACAGACCTGAATGGCAATGCTGGTCGCCTCACGGACGGAAAGCTTGCCCTTTTTCGAAATATACTCTTTAAGAGTAATGCCTTCGACGAGCTCCATGACAATATAATAATTTCCCATGTCCTCGCCGACATCGAATACATTCACGATATTCGGATTGGCAAGACGAGCCGCGGACTGCGCTTCTCTCCTGAACTTGGAAATGAAAGTGCCGTCCTCACGGAACTCGCTCTTCATAACTTTGACAGCTACGAACCGATTCAGCTTATGGTCCTTTGCCTTATAAACATCGGCCATACCGCCCGATCCGACACGGCCAACAATTTCGTAACGTTCCCCTAAAACTGTCCCCGCTTTTAACATTATGCCTCCTCGTCCGAATCCGGTTCTACCAGAATGACTGCAATGTTATCTTTCCCGCCGTTTTCGTTCGCTGTTTCGACCAGTACTCTGGCTTTATCCTCGATAGAATCTGTTCGTCTGAGAATTCTCCTTATGTCCTCATCCTCCACCATGTTGGAGAGTCCGTCAGAGCACATGAGGAGCATTCCCCCCGGTTCGACCTTATAGTCGAAAAAATCAATATCCACTGCAGGTGTTGCGCCGACCGCTCTCGTGATGATGTTCTTATCAGGGTGATTCCGGGCTTCCGTCTCTGTGATCTCACCGAGTCTCACCATCTCCTCAACAAGACTGTGATCCTTAGTGATCTGCTTCAGTGTATCGCCAAGAAGATAAAGTCGGCTGTCTCCGACATTGGCTGTATACGCGTAGCGGTCAATGATGGTCGTCACAACAATCGTCGTGCCCATCCCGCGCATTTCCTCGTGCTCATCCGATTCCTTCAGTATTCCTCTGTTGGCAAGCTCGATCGCGTCCCTTATCAGCTTGATTGGATTAGTCTCACGGCTCGCACCGATCGATTCTCTGACAGCGTTGACCGCGAACCGCGACGCGAAGTCGCCGGCTTTATGTCCGCCCATACCATCTGCCACAATGAACAGGTTGGGAAGATTTCCTACCGGTCCGACCGATGCATACACGCAGTCCTGATTAATTTTTCTTCTCTGTCCCACGTCAGTGAGTGCGAAAGCTTTCATAGTTTATCCGTTTCCGTGTATCTTTTTCTTAATTGTCCACAGGCCCCGTCAATATCACGGCCCATTTCCCTTCTAATAGTAACATTTATTGTATATTTTTCAAGTTTTTTCTGAAAGGCCGTCACCGCGCGGCGGTCCGGCGCGATCATTCCCGTCTCCCTGACCGGATTGACCGGAATCAGATTGACCAGGCAGTTCACACCGCTAAGGAGCTGCGCGAGCTCTCTGACACAGGCGTCCGAATCGTTGACTCCTGAAATCAGGCTGTATTCAAATGTGAGCCGTCTGTGTGTAGCCTCATAATAGATTTTCAGAGCGTCCATGATCTCCCGCAGCGAAAAGCTCTTCGCGACCGGCATGATCTTCCGTCTCATCTCGTCATTCGGAGCGTGGAGAGACAGGGCGAGATTGATGCTCAGTTTCTCCTTCGCAAGCTTCAGGATTCCCGGAACGATGCCGCAGGTGGACACGGTGACATTTCTCTCACTGATATTGTGTCCGTTCGCGTCCGTGAGCATCCGGATAAAACGTACGACATTTTCATAGTTATCGAGCGGTTCACCGGTTCCCATGACAACGACATTGGAGATCCTCTGTCCGAAATCTCTCTCTATCGCGTATATCTGTCCGAGCATCTCCCCCGCAGTCAGGTTCCTCGTAAGACCTCCGATCGTGGATGCGCAGAAGGAACATCCCATCCGACAGCCCACCTGGGAGGATATACAGACGGAGTTTCCGTGATGATACATCATAAGAACGCTCTCCACATAATTTCCGTCATGCATCCTGAACAGATACTTGCGGGTCCCGTCCACTTTGGATATCTGGACTGTCTCTCTGACCGGAAGATACAGCGGATACTCATTCTCAAGGCGTGCCCGAAGATCTTTTGAGAGATTCGTCATCTCATCGTAGGATGCCGCGTTCTTTACATGGATCCACTCATATATCTGACCTGCTCTGAATTTCTTCTGCCCAATTCCTTCCATCAAAGCGGTCAGCTCCGGCAGCGTCATATCAATTATACTGTCACATACCTGTGAATGTTCTGTGTTTGTATGCATAGATTCCTCACTGAAACTTCTCACCTGTAATACTATACGGCAAGTCGAAATCGAAAATAATACTTTCGAAGGGCGTCGCCTGGCGGCCGGTACTTTGTGTAAGCAATAAGCCAAGGTGCCTGTTTCGTGCTCGCACGAAAAACAGGTGCTTTGGCGAATGCCCATCATCGAGCACGAAGTGCGAGATAAGGTTTCGAGCATAGCGAAGAAAGCTTATTAGTACCGCTGCCAGCGAGACCGAGCGAGAGCGTCCCTAAGAAAGTATATTTTACGATGAGACTGCTCATTGATTGCGCGTGAGAAGTTTATGTCTCATTCTTACGGAATCTCGCTATAAAGAATCCGTCGCACTCATGAATGCCGGGGATCAACTGCAGATAACCCTCAGCCGTCGTGTGACGGTGCAGCTCATGCGGAATATACGGATCAAGGCTGTCCGCTGTCAGCGGGTAATTCTCCGTGAGCCATCTGACATTATCCTCGTTCTCCATGCGGCTCACGGTGCAGGTGCTGTAAATCAGAGTTCCGCCCGGCCGCACATAGCTTACCGCATTGTGGAGGATCCTCCTCTGCAGTTCCTGAAGTTCCTGGATCTTGGCCGGGGTGATCCTGTACTTGATGTCCGCTTTTCTGCCGATCACGCCAAGCCCCGAACAGGGCAGGTCACATATAACGATATCCGCTTTTTCCTCAGATTCCTGGTCATGCATGAGAGCGTCCATGACGACCGGTCTGATATTGATGAGATCCGCCCGGGTCACGTTCTGGACGATCAGGGCGACCTTTTCCTCAGAGAGATCCCTCGCCTCGACCATGCCGTAGGATGCCATCTTATCCGCTATGTGAAGGCTTTTTCCTCCCGGTGCCGCGCATACATCAATGACGTAATCTCCCTGTCTCGGCCCTGCTGCCTCAGCGACGAGCATGGAACTGACATCCTGAGGGAAGATAAGTCCCTTCATGAAAGCATCAAGGGCAGGCAGATAATTATAATCTGAAATATTGTACGCGTAGGGAAGATACGGAGCCTTCTTAACTGTGACCCCCTGATTTCTTAAGCTGTTCAGAATATCCGCCCGGTTCACCCGGCTGGTCTTAAGTCTGACCGTTGTCGGCCTCACCTTCAGAAAGCTGGCAAACATTTTCTCGGCCACAATCATGCCATACTCATTAAGCCAGGCTTCCGCCAGCCATTCCGGTACGCTGTAGGTAACCGACAGATAGCTGACAGGTTCTTTATCGGCGCTCGGATACTCGATTGATCCGGCGTTCCGCACTATGTTCCGGAGAACTCCGTTCACAAAACCCTTCAGATTATAAAATCCTCTGGTCTGCGCAAGGCGGACAGCTTCATTGACTGCCGACGCGTTCGGCACGCTATCCATATAGAGGATCTGGTAAGTGCTCATGCGCAGAATATTCTGGATGACAGGTTTCATGCGGGGCACGGGCAGAGTCGAATATCTGCTTATGCAATAGTCAAGCTCTATCAGTCTCTCAACGGTCCCCTCACAGACTTTAGTGATGAACGCGCGGTCTCTCTTTGAAAAATACTGTACCTTTTCCAGTGCGTTATGAATTGCTATATTACTGTAGACACCATCCTTAAATATAGTTAATAGTATATCCAGTATAATTTCCCTAAGGTTGCTTGCCGGCACTGTATAACCTCCCTGCCATCACTTAAGAAAGCTGTTTTTTATTACATATCCTCTGAGGAAGTCAGAAGTCTTCATGCGCTTTTTCCCCTCGATCTGGACTTCATCCGGGCACACATATCCGCTGCCTGCCTGAATCAGCATACGCCCTTCTCTGTCTGTAAGAATGGTTCCGGCTTCTCCTTTTGCGCCCATGTTCTCCGCATGGGCTTTGAATATACGGAAGTTCTTTCCGTCGAGCGTCGTGAAAGCGCTCGGCCACGGGTCAAATCCCCTGACTTTTCTGCAAATGCTCTCCGCGCTCTCCGTCCAGTCGATCCTTCCGTCCTCCTTCTTGAACATCTTCACATAGGAGACGCCCTCCTTCGGCTGCGGAACCCGGACTGCCTTTCCGCTCTCAATATCCGGAAGCGTGTCGACAAGAAGTTCCGCACCTATGACCGCCAGCTTATCGAAGAGGCTCCCTCCCGTCTCGTCCGGTGCTATCGGGCATTCTCTGACGGATATAATGTCCCCGGTGTCCAGCCCGACATCCATCTGCATGATCGTGACGCCCGTCTTTTCGCATCCGTCTATAATAGACTGCTGGATCGGCGCGGCGCCGCGGTAAGCGGGCAGAAGAGACGCGTGAACGTTGACACATCCGAGCGGCGGCAGCTCAAGAAGTTCCTTCGGAAGAATCTGGCCGAAAGCCGCGACAACAATGAGATCCGGCTTCATATCAGCAATCTCGGCGACAGCTTCCTCATTCCTGACCCGGCGCGGCTGGAAAACGCGGAGCCCGTGTGACACAGCCAGCTCCTTGACCGGGCAGGGGCAAAGCTCCTTTTTTCTGCCCTTGGGGCGGTCCGGCTGAGTGACAACTCCGGTCACCGTGTACCCACTGTCAAGAATTGCCTTAAGTATACCGGCGGCAAAATCCGGTGTTCCCATAAAGACTATATCCACTGCGCTCCACCTCCATACATCGTTGATCTCAGCCGACATCGGCTGCTTGTTCCGCGATTTCATCCCGCAAATGATGTCGGGTCATAATCTCAGGACTCGCTCTCTTCCTCTTCTTCTTCCACGTCATTCACATCATAGATCTCACCCTCGACAAGCTCCATATACATATGACCGTCGAGATGATCGATCTCATGGCAGAAATCTCTTGCCAGAAGACCTTCTCCCTCCATGCGGACAGGCTGCATATTCCTGTCAAGCCCTTCAACAATAACATGATTCGGCCTTGTGACCTTGCCGTACTTGCCGGGGTTGGAGAGGCATCCCTCATCACCTGTCTGTGTACCGTCAGACTCTACAATGACCGGGTTGATCAGCACTCTCGGATCGTCACCGGTATCGACAACTATAATGCGCTTCAGGACACCGACCTGGGGGGCCGCAAGTCCGACACCGTTGTACTCATACATTGTGTCGAACATGTCATCGATAAGCTCCTCGATCTTCAGCGTCATTTCCTTTACTTCTCTGCATTTCTTCTCCAGAACTCTGTCACCGACCGTGCGTACAGTACGAATTGCCATCTCTTACTCCTTCTCGTTATACATTGATATCATATTCTATGCGTATTTCTTCGAATCCGCTGTTTATGCGGACATATTCCTCGATCATGTGCCGGGCGCGGATCAGATTCTCCGTCTCCTTATGGCGCAGATAAATGACCTGCCGGAAGCGGTCCCTGATCTTGCCGACTGCCTGCGGCGCGGGACCGATTGCGGAGAGGACTCCCCGCTTATCTATGATGTCTATATACTTTCTTATATAGCCCATCCCCACTGTCAGAAGCTCCTCGCTGGCGGCGCTTCCGAGAATCGCCAGGAGACCTCCGACCGGAGGATATCTCATGATCTTTCTGTAAGCTATCTCCTCCCGATAGAACGGACCGTAGGACTGGGCAGCCGCGTACCGCAGAGTCGAATTATCCGGCTGATATGTCTGGATCACCGCCGTCCCCGGTTTTGCGCCGCGGCCGGCTCTGCCGACCGCCTGCGTGATCAGCTGATATGTCCTCTCCTGAGACTTGTAATCAGATTCATTGAGCGAAAGATCCGCCATCAGCACTCCAACCAGAGTGACATTCGGAAAATCATGACCTTTTACGATCATCTGCGTGCCGACAAGAACATCGGCATTTCCCTTTCCGAATTCCCTGAGGATCCTGCCGTGACCTTCTTTGCCCCGAGTGCTGTCAAAATCCATGCGAAGCGTCCGGATTCCCGCGAATTCTCTTTGAAGAGCTTCTTCGACCTGCTGGGTCCCGACGGAAATTCCTCCTATGTGCCGCGACTTGCATTCCGGACATTCCGAATATTCCGGAATCTCATATCCGCAGTAGTGGCAGATAAGCTTACCGTTCATATGTCTCGTGAGGGAAACGTCGCAGTGAGGGCATTTCGCCACGAAGCCGCAGGATCTGCATGTCACGAAACCCGCGTATCCCCGCCGGTTCAGGAACAGCATTGCCTGTTCTCCGCGGTCAAGGCAGGTCCTAAGGCGCGCGGACAGTTCCTCCGAGAACATAGACCGATTGCCTTTAGCCGCCTCCTCCCTCATATCGACGATCAGAGTCTTTGGCAGCGACGCGTTGCCGTATCTCTGCGTCAGAGATTCCCCCGCATATCGTCCTTCCCACACGCGGTAGGCAGACGTGATCGAAGGTGTAGCCGATCCGAGGAGCAGGTGAGCGCCTTCGATCTCCGCCCTCTTTTCCGCAGTCTCCCTTGCGTGGTAACGCGGTGTCATCTCTGATCTGTATGTCTCCTCATGCTCCTCGTCAATAATAATAAGGCCGAGTCTCGTGAACGGAGTGAACAGAGCCGATCTGGGGCCGACCATGATTGAAACGTCGCCTCGCTTCGCTGCCTTCATCTGATCATACCTTTCGCCTTCGGACAGTCTGGAGTGCAGAAAGGACACCTTCTCGCCGAATCGCTTAACGAACCGGGTGACCGTCTGTCTTGTAAGGGCGATTTCGGGGATCAGCATGATCACCTGTTTCCCCTCAGCAAGCGTATCCGCAATGAGTTCCATGTAGACAAGCGTCTTTCCGCTGCCGGTGACCCCCTTGAGGAGGACCGGCCGATCCTTTGTGGACCACTCCGTGCGGATTTTTCTGACCGCCATGCTCTGTTCGCCTGTCAGCACGTCCGGAGGCAGCGCCTCCGCTTCCTCAATGACCTTCCGATAGTTCTCCTGGGTCATGACACAGAGGATGCCGTCTTTTTCGAGACCGCGAATAATCTCAATGCTTACATTCTGATCTCTCATGAGATCCGCGACGAGCTGGTCGTCATTTTCGAGCAGTGAATCAATCACTCTTGCCCTGCCCTGCTGGCGTTTTGACAGGCGGCCCTTATAGTAAATCGCCATATTCCTGTCAGTTAAAGAGGCTCTTCGGATCGTCAGCGGATTCACCTTTTTGCCAAGGGGCAGAACAGTGCGAAGCGACTGAGCCATGACTCCGCCGTAGGTCCGGCACATCCAGCCCGCGAGGGCAATCAGCCTTGCTTCCACGGTCTCCTCGTCAGTGAGGACCGCCGCAATGTCTTTCATCTTGTCCGGGTCATAGTCGCAGCTGTCCTTCAGCCTAATCACATATCCCCGGACCATCCGCGCCCCGAACGGTATGGTGACCAGACTGCCGACGCTGACAGAGTCCCTTAAAATATTCGGAATTCTGTAGCTGAACGGTCTGTCCAGAGCCTGTACAGAAATGTCGACGATTATATCAGCGTAAAGCTCGTTCATCAAGGATTTCCTTTATCAGTACTCTCTCATCCATCGGATATTTGACGCCCCGTATCTCCTGGTAATCCTCATGGCCTTTACCTGCGAGGACAATGATATCTCCCGGCTTACCGTTATCAATTGCGTAGGCGATAGCTTCTTTCCGATCGATGATCGTGATGTATTTTCCGTCTGTCTTCTTGATACCGGTCACGATATCCGCGATAATTGCCTCCGGCTCCTCAAATCTCGGATTATCAGAAGTGATAATAGTGAAATCTGCCATTTTTCCGGATATCTCGCCCATCTCGAATCTGCGGTCCCTCGACCTGTTACCGCCGCAGCCGAACAGACAGACGATACGGTTCGGGTGGTAATCGCGGAGCGTGGACAGAAGACTCTCAAGTGCCATTGCGTTGTGGGCATAATCGATCATGAGAGTGAACTCATCCGAGACTTTGACCATCTCGATCCTTCCCTTGACAAAGGCTGCCTTAAGGGCTTTTTTGACAGCAGCGACAGGTATATCAAAATGCCTGCATATGGAGATTGCTGTCAGCGCGTTGTAGACCGAGAACAGTCCCGGGATATCGAGTTCGACCGGGAAAGATACCCTTCCGACGACGTCGAATGTCACACCGAGGTAGCCCGGCCTATGGATATGTTCTATGTTCACGGCACGAAGGTCCGCGTTCTCCGATGTTATACCGTACGTCTCCACCGGACATCCGCAGCCGGCGAGAACTTCCTTCGTGTGGGCATCATCGGCATTGGCAACCGCTATCCGGCACTGCTTAAAGAGTCTGCTCTTCATCTCGAGATACTCGGCAAAATCTTTATGTTCACCCGCGCCGATATGATCCGGAGACAGGTTCGTAAAAACACCGATCTCGAACATGATCCCGGCTGTCCGATGCATCATCAGAGCCTGGGAAGATACTTCCATGACCGCGCAGGTGCAGCCCGCTTCGACCATCTCATGCAGATATTTCTGGACCAGAGTCGACTCCGGAGTCGTGTTTTTCGACGGGACATGCATGTCGCCGATAATCGTCTCGATCGTACCTATGAGTCCGACTTTGTGGCCGGCATTCTCAAGGATCGAGCGGACCATGTAGGTGGTCGTTGTCTTTCCCTTTGTGCCCGTGATTCCTATGACAGGAATCTTCTCCGCCGGATACTCATACCAGGCTGCCGCAATGAGCGCCATGGCATATCTCGTGTCAGGGACACTGACGATCGTGCAGGTGTCCGGAATCTCCGCGATCACCTCATCGGACAGTCTGCCGTCTTCCACAACGACTGCCGCAGCGCCTTCGCGCGCTGCCTCCGCCGCACAGGTGTGTCCGTCGAACTTCACACCGACGATACAGATGAACATACATCCCGGCGTCACCTCATTTGAATTATTGACAAGCTTCTCTATCTCGCGTTCCGCGCTTCCTTTCAGAATGCGGTACTCTGACCTTTCAAGCAGGCAGGCAAGTTTCATATGCGTGTGCTCCCCCTTCTGTCTCATAGACATAGATATCCATATTGAACTATCATACTCTATTTATGTCATAAAAGCAAATGCAGCGTGAAAAAGTACCGCATGGAACCGCTCTGCCCGATAAGAATGTCCGACACTGCTTATGTCAGACCCCTTATCAGCCGGGGCGGCGCCATGCGGCACCCTTAGCTTATCTTATGCAAATACCGTTGTGACGGCGAAGTACAAAAGAACAATGATACCGAGAACGATCCGGTAAACACCGAAGACCTTGAAGTCATGGGTCCTGATGTACTTGAGAAGGAACTTGATCGCGAAGATCGAGACGAAGAATGCCACGATCATTCCTGTTGCCAGCAGCACGATCTCGTATCCCGTAAAAAGAAGCCCGAACTTTAATAGCTTCAGAAGACTTGCTCCGAGCATGACCGGAACTGCCAGGAAGAATGTGTACTCTGATGCGGTCTTTCTGGACATTCCGAGAATAATGCCGCCGAGGATGGTCGCTCCGGATCTCGATGTTCCCGGGATCAGGGCAAGCACCTGGAAAAGGCCGATCATGAGAGCTGTCGTCCAGTCGATCTGGGCAATCGATCGAATGAGGGGCTTCGTCTTTTTATTTCTGTTCTCAATAACGATAAACAGTATACCGTAGACGATGAGCATGATAGCGACGGTAGGATAATTGTAGAAATGCTCGTCGAGCCAGTCATCGAACGGAAAGCCGATCACGATAGCGGGGATACAGGAGACCAGTATCTTGAGCCACATAATGAATTTTTCCCGGTCGAGGATCTTATAGACCCCTTTCTCCTTATTATCCGGTCTGTGGAAAGGCCAGAGCCTGCTCCAATACAGAAAAACAACAGCCAGAATAGCTCCGAGCTGTATAACGACCAGGAACATATTCCAGTAATCTTCCGATACAGAGAGCTTTAAGAACTGCTCGACCAGTATCATATGTCCTGTTGAGCTGATCGGAAGCCATTCGGTGATACCTTCTACAATTCCAAGAATGACTACTTTAATAAAATCCAGCATATACTCCTCTTTTTGGGCTTCTTAGCGGAACTCTCCGTTCCGCTCCGCATGAGCTGTGCCCGCCCAACGCAAAATCTGCAGCGCAGCTCCGTTAATACAGTTACTCTTAAACTTCCCCCTCGCAGTGAAACAGCCGTCTAATCAAAAGTTCGATTCTTGTCGGATGCTGACCGGCTTGTATCGGCAATCGGGAAGTATGGACAAAAGAAAAACCCAAGGATAAAACCTCGGGTTTCGTGCAGGAAAAGGGACTTGAACCCTCACTCTAACCGAATAGAACAGGCACCTGAAGCCTGCGCGTCTGCCAATTCCGCCATTCCTGCGAGTGCTGCGCTTACCGCGTCAACAATAGTGATTCTACTATATGATTTCTGTTTCGTCAACATTTTTTTTAATCTCTGACGCAGAATTCTTGTGAATTCTTGGGAAGCGAATTCCTGTGAATTCCTGTGACTATTTCTTACGACGCAGGTCTACGATAAATGCGGGAAGTGAAGTTTCACCCTAGAAGACCTTCAACTCCGCCGTAGGCATCCAGTGTGTCACGGATGAGCGTATCAAGTGCCTGCATACCCAGAATTTCGACCGGAGCTCTGTCATCAGTGAGAATGTGTTCTCCGCCCTCTTCGAGGCGAAGACCGCTGAGCACCGCTGAAAGCTGCCCCTCAAGTTCAGAGCCCTGATCAAGCCCGGCAACGCGATTTGCGAACGTTTCAAAGAGATCCTTATCCATTCCGGCAAAAAGTTCCCTGTTCGTATTATTGCCGACAGTAACTGTCGCCACGCTCGGAAAAACGCTGCAGATCGTGTCTATCAGACAGTCATTGATTCCGCCCTCCTCCTCAGACCGCATATTCATGTTAACGACCATGACCCCGCCGGGATTCAGATGGTCCCGCACCATGGTGAAAAACTCCGTCGTAGACATCTGAAAAGGAATTGTAATATCCTGGTACGCATCCACCATGATGATGTCGTATGTACCGGCATTTCGAAGGTAGGCTCTTCCATCCTCGCATATGACAGGTATATCCTCCGGAAGTTCAAAATACTTTCTGGACAGGTCAATGATCTTCCGGTCAATCTCCACTCCCTCCGATGTGATTCCGGGGTAGTAGATCTCACACTGCTTGGCGTATGTTCCTGTCCCCATTCCCAGAACAAGCAGCTTCATCGTGTCATTCTGCTCTCCTGCCATAAGGGGAGCTGCAAGGGCATAATCATAGTACATACCGGTAAGTCCGCCGCTCTTTTTATAGATCGACTGGACGCCCTCGAGAACATTTGTTGAAAGTATGATATCCTCGGAGGTCTCCTCCACTCTCAGATAATTGTAGATCGATTCGTCCTCATAGAGGATATCATCCTCCCAGAAGGCGAAACTGTACTCAAAAGGGAGGAAGATAAGAGCGATGATCACGCCCGCTGCGACCCCTCCTCTCACCACATTCTTTTTGGCAGTAATAAAGTATAACAGTGATATGACTGCCAGAATCGCCGAAAAAATATAAAATGTCGCCGCTGTCCCGAAACTCGGGATGGTTACAAATGTAGGAAGGAATGTTCCCAGAATACTGCCGATCGTACCGCAGGCCTCAATCGTGCCCACTGTCCTCCCGTTATCGACAAGATTCACCGTCGAGTACTTTATGAGGGACGGGGTCACCGTACCCAGAAGGCAGAGAGGAAACACAAAGAGTACAAGGCAGGTCGCAAAGGAAGCCCATACAAGGTAACTGCCCTTGGCGACAGTGACTATGCAAAGGGTGACTCCGAGGATCACATATCGTCCGACGATCGGCAGCGCTGCTGTCCAAACCGCCGCGACCATAAGTCTTTTATAGAGCTTTGCCGGATCGGGGTCTTTGTCCGCCGAGCGGCCGCCCCAGACGTTGCCGATCGCCATGGCGATCATGATAATGCCTATAATAATGGTCCAGATGACCTGTGATGACGAAAAATAAGGAGTCAGCAGTCTGCTGGCTCCCATCTCGATCGCCATAATAGACATTCCCGAAAAGAATGCCGTCGCATAGAGATAAAACCTGTTCTTAATCATAGCGCTCCTAAAGCTCCGATGCCGGAGGAGATGTTTATTGTTATTTCTTTCTTCTGAACATATTTAAAATGAAGAGCGTGACACCTCCGATCAGTATAAAAACGTCACCGAGATTGAACACAATGCGCTGCACGCCCTTCACCCTGCGGCTTACAAGGCTGATGTAATCTGTGACACTGCCTCTGACCCATCTGTCATAGAGGTTGCTGAGCGCGCCCGCCAGAAAGAAAGCATAAGCACCTTTCCTTAACACCTTCTTCTTCGCCGGAAGAAGGGTGAGGAACCTGAGAGCCGCAAGAGCTGCTGCAGCTGTCGACGCAATTTTCACATAAGAAGACTTATCTTTCAGTATGCCTCCCGCAGCCCCCTTATTGTCGACTCTCCGGATAAGGACTTTTCCTCCCGCAGCGATTTTCGTGTCCCGGCCCGGCTTCATCTCACTTTCGACTTTTCGCTTATAATAATAATCAATATAAAAAAGTACGGCAACTAACAAAAGGTACTTCATCCTGACCCCCTACATAAGACTCATGAGATCCGGGAATCACATTTCCGTAAAATCCGGTCCCTCAGATATCTCCGCTTCCTCCATTTCAACGGTCTCTTCCACACTGACACTCTGCGCTTCCAGCTTCGGCGCGCGGCTGACAGGCATCGCGCATCCGCATCTTGGACAGAACGCCGCGTCCGACGCAACGATCTCATGGCATTTCGGACACAGAGTCTTTTTCTGAACTTCTGCCAGAGACTTTCTTGCGCTCCTTATCACTGCCCTGTGGGAATCAATCGCGCTTATGATATCAGCCAGGTCATCAGACACCTCAATATCACCGCTCTTAACGCCTCTGTAGACAAGCTCCCCGATTCTCTGGTAAAGCTTCTCCACTTCCTTCTGCTCGCTGGATATCTGAGCATTGAATTTCGTCATCTCTACAACTTCGCCGGTCTTTCCGACCGCCTGCTGAGTAAACCTCGATAAAGATCTGCCGATCTCGCTGAAAAAATCGTCTGCCATCTGTGCTCCTCCTTCTGAGATTATATTTCCACCGGATTTTCTTTATACTTCTGACCCGATAAGCAATTCACCCGGAATCATTCCGACGACTTCCCTGCCGGGTTCAGCGGGGCAGTCCCCTTCTGATCCGTATCAGCCTCTTAGCAAAATTCTCGGTCCTCCGGTATGGTTCACATACTCCTTCGTGATCACGACCTCACCGATGAGGTCATCCTTCGGAATCTCATACATAATATCGAGCATGAACTCCTCGATAATCGACCGCAGCGCTCTCGCTCCGGTATCTTTCTGCATGGCTTTATCGGCGATCGCCTCGAGCGCTCCTTCCTCGAACGTCAGCTTCACTTCATCCATTGCCAGAAGTGCTTCATACTGTCTCAGGATCGCATTCTGAGGCTCATTCAGGATTCGAACTAACATATCCTTTGTCACCGCGTCGAGAGAGAATACGATCGGAAGACGGCCTAAGAATTCCGGGATCATCCCGAACTTGCGAAGGTCGTCCGTCGTCACCTTCTGCATGATATTCCTGTCCTCATCGTAGGCATCTTTAAGCTCCGCGGTAAAGCCGATCGAGCTGCGCTTCATGAGACGCTCTTTGATGATTTCCTCCAGATCCGGGAACGCGCCGCCGCAGATGAACAGTATATTTTTTGTATTTACTGTCTTCATAGGTACCATGGCGTTCTTGCTGCTGGCACCGACCGGGACCTCGACGTCAGCTCCCTCAAGCAGCTTGAGCATACCCTGCTGGACAGCCTCTCCGCTGACGTCCCTCGAGTGAGTGTTCTTTTTCTTTGCTATCTTGTCGATTTCATCTATAAAGATGATGCCGTGCTCAGCCCGGCTCACATCGTTTCCTGCAGCCGCCAGCAGCTTGGAGACAACACTCTCGATATCGTCACCTATGTAGCCGGCTTCCGTCAGCGATGTCGCGTCGGTCAGAGCGAGCGGAACATCGAGCAGTTTCGCGAGGGTCTGTACAATATACGTCTTGCCGCTTCCCGTCGGTCCGATCATGAGGATATTGGATTTTTGGATCTCGACCGGCTCCGGTACATTCGGATCAGGTATTAATTCCTTTTCGTCCCTCTCAGCCCTCCGCTGCTCATCGATTATCCGCTTATAATGATTGTAGACAGCCACGGACATCGCTTTCTTGGCATGCTCCTGCCCTACGACATAGCGGTCAAGCTGAGCTTTGATCTTGTGCGGAGGCATGATGTCCTGCATCGTAAACTTTCTTTCCGGCTCTCTCTTATCGTTTTGGGACTCCGCGGCAGACAGGCCGTTGAACCCATCAAGGTTCATGAACGAGATATTCGGAAAGTTCTTCAGTCCTTCAAAGATAGACCCGAGATTAAAGGACGGGCTCTTAATATAATCCGTGGTCTTCTTCAGACAGTCATTGCAGACGCACATCCCGTTAGGCAGATCTACAAGTTTTCCCGTTACACTTTCCGGCCTGTTGCACATCGAACAGAACCGGTTCGAGTTTTTGAGGTCATCCCGGCTGTCCTTTTTTTCTTCTTTTTTATCCGAATCGGACACACTGCTTATCTCCGCGAAATCCGCGTCATAAACCTCGTTGTCGTCATCATACTGATTGCTCATCGGTTTCTCCTGTTATCGTTTTTCATCCGGGATCACATCGAATCCACCGTTTTCCGCGTTATCAGAAGGAGCGGATTCGGTATTGTTCTCCGTGGATTCATCGATACCGGAATCCTTGCGATTTCCGAGTGTGATCGTTATCTTTTCCTTTTCAAATGCTGTCTCATCCTCGTTCAGCCTGCTGATCGAGAAATCAATCTCTTCGCCCGCGGCATAATACTTGAGGTATGTAATGAGCTGCGTCGTTGACGATATGGAAATTCCGTCCATGGCCGTGATGATGTCACCTTCCCTTACTCCGGCCTTCTCTGCGGGTCCTCCCTTAGTCACCTCACTGACATACACGCCCGCAGGGTATCCGGACTGGACGTAGTATCCCGGCACATCAATACACATAATGCCGATATATGATGCCTGATCGTCATCGACGACAGACCTGGCGGACTTGCTTCCAAGGCTTTCAAGGATAGGCTTGGCCGTAGCCATTGGGATAGCGTAGCCTACTCCCTCGACGTCGGTATTCACGTACTTGATCTCATTAATACCGATCAGTTCTCCACGCATATTCAGAAGAGCTCCTCCCGAATTGCCCGGATTAATGGAAGCGTCCGTCTGGATCAGCTGATGGGTCATTCCGTCCACGGTAACTTCCCTGCCAAGAGCGCTGATCACACCTCTGGACACAGACTGCCCGTAACCCAGAGCATTGCCGATCGCGACGACAGATTCACCGACGGCGAGAGCTTCAGAGTCACCGATCGTCACGACGCGGATAGCTCCCCTTGTCTCCTCGCTGATATCATCAAGCTTTACTGCTACAATAGCAAGATCATTGTCGGCGTCAGTTCCCTTTACCGTGCCGGCTATAGCTTCCTCATCTATAAATGTGACCGTAATTTCTGATGAGTTCGTTATGACATGGTTGTTCGTCGCTATGAGAAGCTCCGTGTCCGTCTCTCCGACAATAATGCCGGACCCGGCGCTCACATTTTCACGGGAGTTTGACCCTCCGAAGAAATCATAGTACTGGCTGATCGACGTGTTCGTGATCGAGACCATAGACGGCATGCACATCTCTACTACCTGAGGAACAGTAAGTTCCTCCCCCGCTACGGCATCGGTATCAGCCTTTCCTGCAGTCACCGAATTTTCGGAATTACCGAGAACCGGTATCTGAGTCGGAACAGCCTGCGTCACCTCCTGCTCTGTCTGCTTTTCAGGGAGCGCAAAACCGGTCAACTTGAGGACACCGAGAAATACTCCGGCCGAAATTAAGCCAAAGACCACCGCAAGGACGGCAGCTGAAAGAAGTCTGCCGAGAAATCCCTTTTTCTTATCTCCGGACTCCGGTGCTCTCCGCTCAGTATGCTGTACCGGCTCCGCGTTTCGCGGTTTTTCGTAGGATGAGCCTACCGGTGCCGTGAAGCGATAAGCATCATATCTGCTGGTATATGGTTCTTTCCGGTCGGCATTGCTGCCTGACGGAGCCTGTCTGTCTTCGGCAGAGGACTCATTTTCTGCGCTGCCGGTCCCATAATAACTTCCGTATACCGGCTTTTCATCCTCCGTACCGTTCGGGTCATATTTTGCCCCGCCGGCTGCGGGTTGATCGACGACATACGCAGAGGTGTTCACTGAATGCTCAAGAGGATCGGCTCCATCGCAGCAGTCGTCCTCATATATTCCGCCATCATATCCTGCGGCACCATAGTCCTCATCATCATAATCCGCGTCATCGTAATCCGCGTCATCATAGTCCGCGTCATCGTAATCCGCGTCATCGAAGCCCGGGTCACCGTAATCAGCCTCATCATAATACGCGTCGTCGAAGCCCGGGTCGCCGTAATCAGCCTCATCATAATACGCGTCGCCAAAGCCCGAAGCACCGTGATCGGCATCATCATAATGCGGCTCTTCATAGTGCTGATCGGCGTACTCGCCGGGATCCCCGTCATCTTGAATGACCGGCTGCTCCGTAGGAATAATGTTTTCGTCTGCCGTTACTTCCCCGGCGGGATCACGGCTTATTATATCATCCATAATATGCCCTTCTTTCGCATACTTATCCACTAAAGCTTCCCGCTTGCCGATATTCGGTCAGCCGAAATCGAGCGCACAGGAAGATATAGTTATCAAGCAATAGTTATAGAATATGATACGCAGTAATTGTGAATAAATTGTGACAAAAAGTTGCAAGGCACCCCGGAGACCAAAGAAGCGCATATAGCGGCTTAGGTGCTGGTCCCGGGATGCCTTACGACAAATCTATGGGCGCCTTTCCGGAACGCCGTCCGGTTCAATTTTGCTCAAAGGCAAATGCCAGAAAACGGGCTCAGTCATCTCCTGCCTTATAATTCCAAAAGCCCGGATTCATCGTGCACATACGTATAAGCCAGCTGGGAAGCAGCTTGTAGGCTCTGCCCATCCTGAAGCCCGCGTACTTCGCGGCGCTGTGGAACAAAAGCCTCGGAATCATATATCCGTAGCCGACGCTTCGCAGATACTTCATCGTATTTCTGACGAGTCTCCCGCCTTCCCCCTCTGTATTCACACCGCGGAAAATCTCGGGATGCATAGCCTGAGACACACCGTTGTCAAAATTCCGTCGGAATTGCTGCAGAGCGCTGTAGTTGTGCGAGTGGATCACGCGTGCCTCGGCCACATAAGCGACCGAATATCCCAGCTTAATGGCGCGGCCTGCAAATATCATGTCCTCATTAAAAATGCACGGAGCGGAGAAGCCTCCCATTTCTCTGAGGAACACCCTGTCATAGCAGGCACACACATTCGAACAGAAGAAAGTCTTAATGCCGAGTTCTTCCAGATCATCGAATGATTTCACCTGTGATCTGGCAGGATAATTAAAGCTTCGGGTATAACCCTCGATGACCCGGCAGTCCCTGCCCGGAAGCTGTCGGGCATATGAAATCTTGACTTTCGGATCTCTGAATGCCGAAAGCAGCCGCTCGACCAGTGTCTTGTCTGCAGGAAGGGCATCCTGCGTCATATATAAAACATAATCCGCGTCGGAAAAACCGGCTCCCATGTTCCTGGTCCCCGCGTGATCGAACTGCGCTTTCGATATGTGGAATACTTCTGCCCGCGGAATTCCCCTGACAACAGAGCTGTCGAACTTTCCCTCGTCAGTATTGATGATCAGTATGTTCCTTACGGGATAGGTCTGATCAGAAAGGCGCGAAAGCAGCGTTCTGAAAGACGCGCCCGGCTTATAGGACGGAATAATAACGTCAATCGATGGATATTTCATAAGATAGTTCTCCCCTGCATGAGGACAGAGTAACCCTCTCTGCCACACTTATTGTCCCCGGAAATTTCAGAAATGAGTACGCAAATACGACTCCCCTTCGTATTTCTTAAATTTCCTGTAATTTAAGAAAAGTACCCCTCCGCATCCGCGTATGGTGTACTTTTCACATTTCTCTTATCTCGTGATATCGGCCTCCCCGCCGTTATCCTTTACAGTTCCGTACTCGATAGCGGATTCCCTGTACTCCGCGCCGAAGCCGGACGTCTCCTCGATCTCCTGACTGTAACTTGCAACTTCATACGAAACCTCATAATTCTCTTCGTCGAAGAGATAATAATGGAGCTCCACAACGTTGTCCTTAAGCGTTACCGGAACGATCGCGTCAAGAGACCCGATCTGACACGGGAGTGTTTCGAACGGAAAACCGCTTGTCTTCTCAATATTATAATTGAACATCTGAGCTGCCATCTTTGTCAGCTGGGCACTTGAGAAGGAAGTCTTGATGAGAGGGAACACGTCATTGATAATCTTTGAAATAGACGTGATGCCCTTGACCTTGGCCTTATCGACGATCTTCTCAATAACAAGTCTCTGGCGCTGTGTTCTCTTAAGATCATCGCCGACTGTATAACGGATACGCGCATACGCTACCGCCTGAACTCCGTTCAGGTGATACTCAGTGACCTCCTGACCTCGCTCATACTGAAGCGGTTCATATTCCATGCCGGTGACCTCAGCAGTCTCAACGCAGTAGTTGTTGAGGTGAATGATTTCTTCCTCTGTCAGGAGAACATCAATACCGTCAAGGTCATCGACGAGCGTAGCGACTGCACTGAAATCTACGATCACGTACTCGGTAATGTTGAGATCGAGATTTCCGTTCAGCATGGAGAGGAACTGCTCTACTCCGCCGTACGCGTACGCGGAATTGCACTTATTGAACTTCCAGTTGTCGCTCTCCGGATCAATATTGAGATACGTATCTCGGTACAATGAGATCATCCTCACAGCTCCGGTATCGTTATTGATGCTGGCGACAAGCATTGTGTCACTGTTTCCCTCGTTAATATTGTTATATCTCGTATCAATACCGACAAGAGCAACATTCGTGTAGCCTGAAAGAGATTCATTGGTGGCTACATTTTCATTAATCAGGATATTATCCAGATTGCCTGACTCTCCGGCCATCGTGCGGAACCCGTTATTGATTTGAGCGTACACATAAATCAGGCCCACAAGTATGACCAGTATGAGAATTTCGACGATAAATAGTATTATGTTACCGCGTTTTTTCTTCTTTTTCCTGTTAGTACCGGTATTATCAGCCATATAATCTCCCTGCTATATCAATACGCGTTATTGTTAATAAATCCTTTAAAAACAGTTAGGAAAAGTATCTTAATATCCAGTCCTATCGTCCAGTTCTCAATATAATACAGGTCGCAGTCAATTCGTCTCCGGATAGAGGTGTCGCCGCGATAACCGTTTACCTGAGCCCATCCCGTCATACCGGGTCTTACCTGATGCTTGACCATATATCTGGGAATCTCTTCCTGGAATTTCTCTACGAAGAACGGGCGCTCCGGCCGCGGACCGACAAGTGACATCTCACCTTTAAGGACATTAAACAACTGAGGCAGCTCATCGATGCTGGTCTTTCGCATAAATTTTCCGATCGGCGTGACACGCGGGTCATCCCTGACTGTCCACGCTTTTTTCTCCGCTTTGGCTTCCTGGACCACCATGGAGCGGAATTTATACATCATGAACGGCCGATTGTGAAGACCCACCCGCTCCTGGCAGAAAATGACGGGACCGGGTGACGTAGTTTTAATGATCGCCGCACAGATCAACATAAGGGGCGCGCCGAGAATGATGCAGATAATACTGCCGACAATGTCCATACAGCGTTTGACAGCTGCCGGAAATGTGTTTGACAGCGGAACATACCTTATGTTGATGACCGGCATACCAAGTATATCCTCAGTATACGGCTTGGTCGGAATGATATTATTATAATCCGGAATAAACTTTGTATGCACGCCTGACTTCTCACAGAGCGCGACTATTTCCTCGAGGCGATAGTACTCGGAAAGTCCGAGCGTGATGGCAATCTCATCCAGATGATTCTCCGGCAGTATCACCATCAGGTTATCGATCCTGCCGATGACCTTGACTCCCATGTAAAGAGTGCCCGACTCGACCCTGTCGTCCAGAATACCCCTTATATTATATCCCCACTGCGGATTCGCCACGACTCTGTCGATATACTCCTCGGCCGCCCTGCTGTAACCGACAAGGAGTACATTCTTCAGGTTCCTGCCTCGCTTGCGCATCCTGCACACGCTTCCCCATATGAAGAACCGGGCACAGACATCCAGCACGACATTGAACACAAAGAATATGAATATCATCGACCTGGACCAGTATTCCTGATGCAGGAGCTGCAGAACAGTCATGAAGATCAGTCCGCCGGTGATATTTGCCTGAGTGATGGACGCTATTTCAACGCGCCGCCCCTTCAGACGATGTGTACTGTACAGGTTGCATGCCGAGTACAGGATGAACATCACCGGAATCATGATGAACAGCGCGCGCATGTATACTGCATAAGGTACGGCTTCGACTGAGCTTGAAAAAAAACCGCTCCGAAATCTCACATACCACGCAAGCCAGTAAGAAATAATAAGGATGACAGCATCTACGACAGCAAGAAACCGGTTATAGTATTTCTCATTTGCTTCTATCAATGCGATTCACCTGCGAATAATCTATAGGTTGACAGTCGACCTAACTGTTTTTCCTGAAAATAAGCCGTAAGCCCCGTTTGCTCCGGGACCCGCAATCAGCATATTTCCAATCAACTATACTATAGGAAATAAGTTTATGCAAGGTGGAATTTTGAACAAATGTAGCAATATTGTATAACCAAACGCTTAATTTTCTGTCAATTTTATAATATAAATTAGTCAGCCACGTTTTTATCTGAATCTTTCACGCCGGGCGTTTCCATCACCGCCGTGATAAGCTCCATCAGTCTATTAGTCTCCGGATGCAGCCAAGCCACAGTTCCATCTGGATCCGCATATAATTTCGGAAATTCTTTTTATCGTAGGGGACTCTCCTGTCCCGGTTCGCGCTGCACAGAGCGAACCCTTTGCCGATTCCCGTGATGTACTCTCTTCCGAAGCCTTTTTTAATAAAGTAGGCGGCTTTGACAGTGAAGCCGAAAAGCAGCAGGGGCAGGTTCAGCAGGATCTGCCATGTCGGCATATTTTTATATACAAGATATATGCTGTTCCTCGACGTATTCTTCACTTTGAAGTCATTATACTGTGAGCCGGTGGTGGCGCTGCCCACATGAAGGACCTTGGCCCTCGGGGCGAAAATATTTCTGTAACCCCGTATCCGTGCCCGCCATCCTATGTCCGTGTCCTCAAGGTAGGCGAAATGGTTCTCGTCGAACATGCCGATTTCTTCCATGACAGATAGTCTGTAGATGGATGCGCCGGCGCAGCAGGAAAAGAGTGCCGCGGGCTTCGTATACAGCTCCGCGCTCTTGCCTTTTCCTCTGGCAAATGCCCATCCGAACGAACAGTAAAAATCACCTGCATCGTCCATCTTCCACGGGTCATCCATCTTCAGCATCTTGGCCTGGCAGGAGAAAATGTTCTTATTTACCTGGATTGCCCGCAGAAGCTCCTCCACAAAATGGATGTCCGCCTCCGTGTCATTATTCAGAAGGATCACATAATCAAAGCCTTCCGATGCCCTGATGCCCGCATTGACCGCGCCGGTAAACCCGGTGTTCTCCGGGAAGCAGATGAGCTCTGCCTCGGGATAATTCTTCCTGATTTCCTCGAGGCTCCCATCGGTCGACCCGTTATCGACGACAATGATCTT
Organism: Lachnospiraceae bacterium; assembly: GCA_045112915.1. Lineage (GTDB taxonomy): Bacteria > Bacillota > Clostridia > Lachnospirales > Lachnospiraceae > Chordicoccus. Next base: position 58,003 of record JBGUIK010000043.1, on the reverse strand, counting down.
GTCCGCAGGCCTTGTCTGTCTTCTCATTGCGTCGAGACAGGTGCGGTTGAACTCTATACCGTTATAATTTGGTATTACGACTGAAACTCTGGGTTCCATGCATAATCTCCTTGCTATATCAATGAAACTAATTGAAGATGAGGTCCGCCGTTTCCGGGAAGCTGGCGGCGTCTGATGTTTGCGCCGTTTCCGGGAAGCTGGCGGCAGCTGATACAATCGGCAGGCAAGCTGCTCTCGCAGTATGCTGACGGGGCAAAGCATCCATCTTCGTGAGAAAAACATTGCCGGTCCGACCGAGAGATCGGAAAATGCGCAGCATTTTGCAAGCTCGCAGGGAAGGACCTGCGTTTTTCGATGAAGATGATGTTTGCGCCGTTTCCGGGAACTTGGCGGCAGCTTGCTTCCTGTCATACTTGCTAAACTCGAAGCGAATAGTTCCACTTCTTCAGAGAAAGGTTCGGGTTATAGTTGGGATCCCCGTTCTTAATGATGTCGAGCCAGTGGACCCTCATGTATTCGATCTCGCTCTGGAATCTCCTGACCTTCTCCGGAGTGTCCTCCGCCCCGCGTGTTCTCGACTCGTCATGATAGAGCTCCGCGAACGGGTCGTAGACGATCCTGTATCCCTTTTTCCCTATCTTAAGGCACAGGTCAACATCATTGAAGGCGACCGCGAGTTCCTCGGTGAAGCCTCCAGCCTCAAGGAAAGCCTCCCGCTTAACAAGCATACAGGCTGCTGTCACTGCGGACAGATCCTGCATAATGGCTGCCTTGTGCATATAGCCGCCTCTGCCTTTCGGGAGATCAACGAACATAGCCCCGGCCACACCGCCGATGCCGATGACAATTCCCGCATGCTGAATCTTGTTGTTCGGATAATAGAGGCGCGCTCCGACAGCTCCGACATCCTTCCTCTGACATACACCGAGCATCTCGGTCAGCCAGTCGGCCGAAATGTCTCCTCTGACGTCGTTATTTAGGAAAAGCAGGTACTCTCCCTTTGCATGCCGGACTCCGAAGTTGTTGATAGCCGAGTAATTGAACCCGTGCTTCCATCTGATGAGACGAACCCGCGGATCCTTTGATAACTCCCGGTAATACCTGAATGTCCCGCGCTCGGTCGAATTATTCTCGACGATGATGATCTCGACATTCCGGTAGTCATTGGCCAATACACTCTCGACACACTTCTTAAGCATATCCGCATGATCTTTATTCGGGATGATGACAGATACCAGCGGTGACCCGTGGACCGGATACCTGACCCGGTAGAAACCGAAATCCGGAAGGGACTCGACTGTCCCGGAAGTTCCGGTCCTTGCAAGGTTTCCGCTGATCGCGCGTGCTCCCGCTTCGTAGGCATACTGCTTACTCATCGGGTTGTCCGCCGTCGATGTCTCGGAAGTCCGCCAGTGATACAGGATTTCCGGGATCCGGACAATTTTTCCGGCTTTCTCCGAGCAGCGGAAAATGAAGTCATAGTCCTGCGCTCCGTTCATCTCATCACGGAGCAGACCGGCTTCCTCCGCCAGCGTCTTTTTCACGACAAGGAAATGCGTAATATAATTATTGCTCCGCAGCAGGTCGAGATTGAATTCCGGCTTAAAGTGAGGCTGAAAGTGCTTCTTCAGGTCTTCTGAGACTTTGTCCTCATCGGAATACAGCATATCCGCACCGTGCGCGGTAACAGCCTCCGCCATACGGAAGAGGGCCTGCGGCGCAAGAAGGTCGTCATGGTCAAGGAACCCTATATAATCTCCCTCCGCCATTGCGAAAGCCTCATTCGTGTTGGCGGAAATACTGATATTCTCCGCCAGCTTTTTATACCGGATCCTGGGATCGGAAGAAGAGTACTCACGGACGATTTCCTCTACTCCCCTCGTGCCTTCAGGATACTCCTTATCCGACGCGTCCGCGATGCACAGCTCCCATCGGTCATAGGTCTGGGCTTTCACGGATTCAATCAGCTGCCTGAGAAAGAGCTCCCTTGTCATATAAGCCGGTACAAGTATGGAAATCATGGGTCCGCCTTCGATCCGTGTTCTTCTCTGGCGCATGAGCTCCGCATCATCCGGCTTATGGGACTCGTACCACGGTCCGTACGGGACCTCCTCGGGTTCGAGCCTCTCAAAGAGATGGTTCATGAATTCCCTTGGACCAAAATGTTTGAAATAAAGGAACGCTTTTTTTATTTTATACGGTGTGATTAGCATATCTTCTCCTTATGCCTATGACAAGGCAGAGCAGGAAAATGAGAGCGGACGCTCCGGATACGATAATTCCCTGCATGATGCCGGGGCAGCTGTATTTAAGCTCAAAATCATGATTCCCGCGCGGCACGCTGATAGCGATAAAGCCGTCATTGGCAAGTATCATCTCAGCCTGCCCGCCATCGACCCACGCTGACCATCCGTACTCGAACGGCGCGGCAATGAATACGACCGAGTCCTTCTCACACGAGACGGTGCCCTTAAAATAATTGTCGTTCACACTGTCGATGAGACTGACCTCCGCATCGGTGTTCCGTTTATCGTATGAGACGTCGACGCAGACGGTATTTCCGTCCGCCGCGACGCTGAAGGCTGTTTTCAGTTCATCCTCGTCGTAGACGGAGCAGATGTTCTCGACATCGGGAGCCGCCAGGATTTTTATATCTCCGAACTCTTTCAGCACTTCCATGCCGGGGAACTTTGAAGCATCCTCGTCTGAAAGGACGTACTTGAGTCCGAGGAGGTCGGCCTGAGCTTCATTTGCAGTATCATGAATATACATGTAATGATTGCGGTCCGGGTAAACGATCTCCGGCCAGTAATTGGCGACGTAGTTCTGAACATTGGCATTCATGGTCGAATTGTAAACACTTATCGAGTGATAGTCCTGGACCATGGAGTCCATGCACAGTGTGGCTGACGTCTCCTTCTCAAGGCGGTAATATTCGGGGTCATTGCTTTTTAAATAATCGAGCGCTGCCAGTACATCCGGATTGTACATGACCTCATAATAGGGCCCGTCCTTCCACACAGAGTCCCTGTCAAGGAAATCTGTATAGCAGTCCAGCGTCTCATTAAATACGAGCAGCAGGCAGAGGGCTGCAGGCACTAAATACTGCGCTGCCTTTACCCGGCGAAGCAGCATAATGAGAAGAAGGACCAGTACCATGCCAAGGCTCGTGAACATATGGATCCTCGATACCATTTTGATATTGAAGATCTCGGGATGCTGCTGATAGACCCGGTAAAAGCGCATGCACACGGCCGCTCCGATGACAAGACCGATGATACTCACCCTTTTTGCCCTCATGATCTCGTTCAGCGTGACTGCCACGACAATTGCGAAGTACGGGAACGCGAGGAAGAGATACCGCGAAAAAGGCGCCGTAAATCCGTTGAAGATCGTTGCTATGCCGGCGTGTGTCACCGACACGAAACAGACGGCAATGAGCAGATACTGTACTATATCGCGCTTTACGCGAAATCCCCTTGTGCCGACTGGACTTTCCGGATCGCTCTTCATCCTGGCTCCGGAAATGAACGGGATCAGGAATATATACTGGGCAGCCAGAAATACTGCCAGAGTGGAGAACCACAGACACGGATCTTCGTAATAATTAAGATATCCGCTGTACCTGGAGATACCGCGGCTTGTGGTCGAAAAAATCCTGCCCATGATTACCCAGTTGTAGATCTCCGGATACTGGGTATCAAAAATCCGGTCAAGCAGTGACTTCTCAGCCTGCATGCGGGACGACACATGCATAAGGGCTTCCACGAAAGGCATAAGCGCTATGCCGCCGAGGCCTACGCCCAGCAGCATGGCAGCCGCGAGGCGGAACACGTTTTTTACATAGTCGAAGAAGGACTTAAGGGGCAGTATGAAGAGCCGCGCCACAACATAGAAGCCGCAGAAAATGAAAATCATGTAGGCTATATAACAGCTGCTCAGCATGATCACAAATGAGTGCAGGGTGAGCAGTTTCCATTTCTTCGGAAAACGGATACAGCGCTCTATGAGCAGCAGCTCCACCATGAGAAGCGTCGGGATGATCGCGAACTGATAGTGCTGGCCCCAGACAATGATAAATCCGTTGAAAGCATACATGTACGATGCCATTGCCTTCGGAAGCTCCCTGAGACGAAAGGCGGACAGAAAGAGGTAGCAGGTGATCCCGGCCAGCAGAATTTCTCCGATATACACGTAGACCAGAAAATAGGTCATCTGCTCCGTCCCGAAAAAATAGCCGAGCGCATAGATGACCATCAGAGCAGGGTTGGTCATATTGAGCAGGAACATGTTGATTCCGAAGCCCTCACTGGAATTCCAGAGCGCGAACGTGCCGTTCCTCAGCATGTTGACGATTGACGAGTACTGAGGCACGTACTGCTGGATCGTATCCGAGCCCACGTCAAAAAATGCCATGACCCGGCCGCCGAAAACATACTCGTGAAACACGACGAGACACGTAGCGATCACCGCGCCGGCAAGGACAAGGATCATCCATATATTCACCTGCAGAAACTTCTCTTTGCGCTGTTCCATGTATTACCTCTTTTGTCCTCCCGGGTATTGCCCTCCGCGATACGCAGGGCATGTCCGGCGGGAGGACAGCTCGTAGTTTTATTCCATTTCCCTGAGAATTTTGACGTAGCGGGCAAGCGCGTCTCTCCAGTCCGGCAGAGGCTCAAAGCCCATCTCGCGAATCTTGGAGCGGTCGAGACGGCTGTTGTAAGGTCTCTTTGCCGCGGCGCCGTACTCCTCGGATGTTACGGGGTTGACGGTCACATGCGTGATTCCGGCTGTCTTGAAAATGGCAAGTGTAAAGTCATACCATGAGATATAGTCGCCTTCATTTGTCACATGATAGATTCCGTATTTGTCCGTCTGGATCATGTCCACGACGAGACGCGCAAGATCATACGTGTACGTCGGTGTGCCGATCTGATCGTTAATGACTCTGAGCGTGTCATGCGTCTTAGACAGATTCAGCATTGTCTTGATAAAGTTCTTTCCGTTCGTTCCGAAGACCCAGGCGATCCTCAGGATGAAGAATTTCTTTACATGCTCACGGACAGCGACCTCGCCCTCCGCCTTTGTCTGACCGTAGACATCGAGCGGCTCGTACTCGTCATCGGGCTGCCACGGTCTTGTGCCGTTGCCGTTAAATACATAGTCCGTTGAGAAGTACATCATCGGGATATCGAGCTCCTCGCAGACTTTAGCTATGTTCTCCGTCCCGTAGGCATTGACCTTACGGCAGGCTTCCGGCATCTCCTCAGCCTTGTCGACTGCTGTCCATGCCGCGCAGTGGATCACAGCGTCGCACCCGGACGCAAGGATCGTGCTCCGCACGTTCTCCGGATTCGTGATATCCATCGGAAGGTACGGCATACCGCACACCGGTGTCCCATCCTGCATACCGCTGTAGTTCTCCGCAAGATCGCTTCCCACGCCTTCCATACCGCGTTTTGCCAGCTCATTCATCACGTCGTGGCCAAGCTGACCTGCCACACCCGTTACAAAATATTTCATGTGTCACCTCTTGTATAATTCACTCGGTCTTCCCGCTCATCAATGCCGAAGCAGTCGAAATCGAAAATGATACTTTCGCAGGGCGTCGCGTGGCGGCCGGTACTTGAAAATTTCAAGCGTCAGCCTGAAATTTTCTTATGTACCGCTGCCAGCCAGGCCGAGCGGAAGCGTCCCTGAGAAAGTATATTTTACGATGAGACTGTTCACGAACTTCGTGCGGGAAGTCTTGATCAATTAGTTGCGCTTAAGAGAAAAGTCCTGCGTGACCATCGACAGATTCGGGTTGTAGTAGGGATCGCCGTCCCGGAGGATCTCCGGCCATCTCTTCTGGAAGATTGCCATCTCGTTCTGGAAACGGGCTACCTTCTCGGGATTCCCCTGATCGAGGCCTCTGGATTTTGATTCATAGTGATAAAGCTCAGCGAACGGGTCATAGACGATGAGATAGCCCGCGCGCCTTATCTTCATGCAGAAGTCGATGTCGTTGAACGCGACCGCAAGCTCCTCGGTGAGCCCGCCGACCTCGTCATAGACGCTCTTCTTCACCATCAGGCATGCAGCCGTGACCGCTGAGAGATCCTGCTGGCAGATGATCCTGTGCTGGTAACCCGTCTCCCCGCGGTTCTGATTGACGAACGCGTGGCCGGCAATACCGCCCCAGCCGACAATAACGCCGGCGTGCTGGATCGTATTATCCTCATAATAAAGTCTCGCTCCTACGGCCCCGACATCCTCTCTGCGGCAGAAGCTCAGCATCTCGCCGATGACATCGTCGCTGATGAACTCCGTGTCATTGTTGAGCAGGAAGAGGTATTCGCCTTTGGCCTCCTTAGCTCCGAAGTTGTTGATGGCCGAGAAATTGAACCCGCCCTCATAGTAGACGACTTTCACGCGGTCATCTCTTGCCGTGAGATCTCTGTAATAGAGGAACGTTTCCTCCTCGGTCGAGTTATTCTCGATGATGATGATTTCCAGATTCGGATAGCGCACTCCCCTGTCAATGCTCTTCAGACACTTGTCAAGATCATCGATGTGATCCTTGTTCGGGATAAGGATCGAGACACAGGGCGTCCCCTCCCAGTGATAGACTGTCCGGTAAATGCCCGGGTACTCTCCCATCTCCACCGTGGCCGGAAGACCGAGACGATCGTAATGCGCTTCAATTGCACGCTTTCCCGCTTCGAAGGCATAGGCCTTGCTCTCCGGGTTGGCAGCTGTCGACCCCTCAAAGAATCTCCAATGGTAGAGGATTTTCGGAATGTGGACAATGTTCTCCGTAGCTTCTGTACATCTCAGCACGAAATCATAATCCTGGGCGCCGTCATATGCCGGATCCAGCAGCCCGACTCTGTCAATAAGGCTCTTTTTGACGACGAGCAGATGACAGATATAGTTGACCGACCTCAGGAAATCCGGATCGAAATCCGGCTTCATATTCGGCTGCATATACTTCTCACCGATGCCGATCTTATCCTCATCGCTGTAGAGGAGCTCCGCCGCAGGGTTTTCGCGGACTGCCGCGGCGTTCTCGTAGAGCGCGTTTGGAGCAAGGAGATCATCGTGGTCGGCAAATGCGATATAGTCCCCGCGCGCAGCCTCTATCGCGGCGTTTGTGTTCTCCGCTATGCGCAGCTGCTTATTGTTACGAATTACCCGTATCCTTGTGTCGGAAGACTCAAGTCTGTCCAGCACGCCGGTAAGCGGCGTATCCTCGCCGCTGCCGTCCGACAGGATGAGCTCCCAGTTCGAATAACTCTGAGCTTTCACAGAGTCGACCAGCTGCACAAGAAAATCTTCCGGAGTCTTATAAAGCGGCACAACAATGGAAAAGAGCGGAGCCGGGTCGAACACGTCCTTCCTCTGTTTCGCGAGGACGCGCTCGCTGGGCAGATGCTTTTTAATCCAGTCCGCGTAGATGACCGGCTTCATAGCAGGGTTAAAGAGCTTATCGTAAGCCTTCTCGGCAAGAGGCCGAAGGCCGTGATACTTAAAGTACTCAATCCCCTTCCTTCCGAGTCTCATATACTTATCGGCTTTAGCGGAGACGGGGTCTGTGCGGTATGAAAGCATGAGCTTTGCCTCTCCGGAGCGAAGAGCCACATAAATCTTCTTTTTGGGGATCGGCCGGAGTTCAATGTGAAAGCCGCACACAGGATCGATCTCGTACTCATCGAAAAGATCTGCTACGTCGAGTCTCTTATAGCGCTCGATATTACATTTGATCTTCTTTTTCTGAGCGTCGAGGACGGCCATCTCTACCGGCTCCGTGGAGACCGCCCAGCCCTGAAGGCGCAGATATCCGTCCTTTGTGTTGACCGTAAAGTCATCGACGAAGAGCTTGATGCCGTTCATCTTGAGAGCAAGGTCTCCGGCGGAGATCTCAAAGCAGAGCCTTCTGCCCTGATCCCTCACGGCATAGAGCTTGAGCTTCCTGTAGGATTCAATATCCTCCGGGATCCGGAAATTCACGACACACTCGCTGCCGCCGTATCTCTCATCCACATTCTGAGTGAGTTTCTTCACTTCGAGAGGGAACGGCTCGCCGTCAAGAAAAGCCAGAAGATCTGTCCCCGGAGCCAGATGGCCCCGCAGGACATAGAGATCTTTTTCTGTAAGAGAAAATCTGTCGTTTTTAATTAAAAAACCGTCATTTCTTATCATCGCTCGTCACCTCATTCCTCGCTTTCTGGAGGACGGAATAGTTCGGAGGCATCGTTCCCTTCAGCACATAGTCGGAAGTATCATAGTCGAGATTCGGGTTAAAGTAAGGATCGCCGTTCTCAAAAATATCCTTCCACCTGTCGCGAAGCCTTCTGGCCTCCCGCATCTGGCGCTCGTGTTTCTCTGGATTCTGCTTTATATCATCGGAGCCGCGGGAGAGGGATTCATAATGGTAGAGCTCTGCCCATGCGTCATAAACGACCAGATATCCTGCAGCTCTCACTTTGAGGCAGAGATCCACATCGTTGTAGGCAACTACGAAATCCTCGTCGAAACCGCCGACCTCCTCGAACACATGCCTCGGCATCATCATGCATGCCGCCGTGACGGCACTGACATCCTGACTCTTTACAATGCGGCCGAAATATCCGCCGGAATCACGTTTTTCCATATGGCAGATGTGTCCGGCGATACCTCCGATACCGACGACTATGCCGCAGTGCTGCAGCTTGTCGTTCGGGTAGTACAGTCTCGCTCCGACCGCTCCCACGTCGCCTCTCTGGCAGTAGCCGAGCATCTCCTCGATCCAGCGGTCGGTAATGACCTCGACGTCGTTGTTCAGGAAGAGCAGGTACTCACCGCGGGCATGTTTCACGGCGAAATTGTTGATCGCCGAGAAATTGAAGATATCCTTCCAATAAACGACCTTCACATTGTCGTGCTCTGCCTGGATTTTGTCGTAGTAGGCAAATGTCTCCGGCTCCGTCGAATTATTCTCCGCAATGATTATCTCATAATTTCTGTAAGTAGATTTTTCAAATATCGATACGAGAGCGCGGTCCAGCACGTCACTGAAATCCTTATTGGGAATGATGATCGATACCAGCGGCTCTCCCTGGATCTCATACTTTGTCCTGTAGGACCCGATATCCTGAGCCAGCTCGCAGGTCGCATGGATGCCGCAGCGGTCATAGTGGGCCTGGATGGCCTTCCTGCCGTTATCGTAGGCGTACATCTTGCTCTCCGGATTTCCGGCGGTCGATGTCTGGTGAGCCCTCCAGTGGTACAGGAACTTCGGTATGTGGTGCACGCGCCTCGACTTCTCGACACAGCGAAGGATAAAGTCATAATCCTGAGCACCGTCGAATTCACTTCTCTCGTAGACTTGGTCCTCCCCGCCGATCTCATCGACGATGGACTTTCTCACACAGAAAATGTGCGTTATATAGTTGTTCGAGCGCAGAAGGTCCGGGCTGAAATCCGGCTTGAAGTTCGGGCTGTAGTACACGCCCGATGTATACATGATCTTATCCTCGTCCGTGTAGAGAGCATCGATCTCATGGTCCTCGTTGAGAGCCTTCACGATCTCGTAGCAGGCATTTTTCTCGACTGTGTCGTCGTGGTCGCACAGCATGATGAAATCACCGGTCGCCATTTTGATGGCCTCGTTGGTATTTCCGGAAATACCCGCGTTCACCGCAAGTCTCTGATAGACGACGCGGCTGTCGGACAGATACTTCTCCCTGACATGTTCCTCTACCTCGTCTTTGGTACTGCCGTCCGCGAGACACACCTCAATGTTTCCGTATGACTGGCCGAGCAGGCCGTCCATAAGTTCATCGAGGAACTTCTCCGGCGTGTTGTAGAGAGGAATGACGATAGATATCTTCGGCTCATACGAGAACTTGACTTTCGCCTCGCGGGCAAGTTCCTCTTCCGACACCATCTGATCGTGGATCCAGTCATCGTAGCCCGCGCTGTCGATCGCGTATGTCGGGATGGCATGTCTCTTTATGTAGGCTGCCCGCTTCTTCTCGTCAAGTATGATTTTGAGTTCTCTGACGACGTATCCGAGTTCATTTTCAAGCTCGAACGTGATGACAGGATGCTTTATCTGATCGAGAGGAATCCTGACGGAAAAGCCCGTGAGAAATTCCCCGTTAATGCCGAGGAGCTCATTGACATCCGACCTCGGATAGCGCTGTACGTCAAATGTGAGCAGCCGGCTCCTGTCGCGTATCACGATCTCGGGAATAAGCCCTCCATGCTCATAGCTCCAGCCCCGGATCACCAGATGATCTCCCTTATAATACCTGTTATCGATATTGTAGAGGATACCGGCCTCTGCCTGGGAGAGCCTCGGCCGCAGCTTATCGAACGGATCTTCACGGCCGGCTTTCACGGAAAGCTTTCGATAGGCCTTCATAGCCTTGTTGCCTGACAGCAGGGCCGCATAGCTGCCCCTTCTAATCCCCTCATCTCTGGCTTTGAAATAGCGCTGCTGAAGGGTCTCCATCTCTTCCTTCAGCTTTTCATATTTCTCTTTATAATCAATTACGTCTGTGCTCATCACATCTCACCCTTTCTTTTTGCCCATACCCTTTACTGTCTGGATGGCCTTGTATGTCCGAGATCCGGTCACATCCTCGAACATATGCTTCCACGTATCACGGTCCGTCTCCATCGCTCTGTAGGCATGTTCCATCTGAGCCTTTTCCGCGGCATATATATCTCTGTTCCGGACCAGTTCTATTCTCTGTTCATCATACCGATGGAACCACTGGTCATCCAGCTGTGCGTATTTTATTCTTGCCTCGGCAAGCTCCGTCTCAAGCTTTCCGATCCTGCCCTGCAGGACGGCGACCGCCCTGTCGCACTCACGCCACATATCGTAGGCAGTGCCGCCGGAATTGCCGGAGGTCATCACCGGCTTTCGAAGGTCTTTCAGGTCTGTGTGTCCCTTGAGAGCCGAGTGTTTGGCGACTGCAAAGCTTGTGCCGTCCGGCTCTGTGATCACGTACTCAAAGAAGTGCTCGTAGCTCCTCTGCATAATATGCATATCTGTCTTGATGCCGAGAAGCTTCAGGGCATTCCGAAGAGGCATAAGCTCCTCAAGGCCGGCTATATGATAGTAGGCATCCCTTATGCAGTGATAGAGAACGAGATCCCTCGGCATGATAAAGGTCATCACCCACTCATAATCGATAAAATAGACATCATCTCCCTCAAAGATAATGTTGCCGGCGATACCGTCGAAATTGGAGACCTTGAAGCCGGGAAGTCCGATGTAGGGCTCCGCCTCGCCGAAGACTGCGGTAAACTCATCGGACGGTACGAACTCCGTCTCATTATCCGGGCATGCGGAAAGAATATCTCTATGCCTGATAAAAAGATCCTTCACGAGGTCCGAGTCGCCGCATCGCACCGCGTCCCTCAGCTTTTTCTCGAGAGACTCACCGGTGAGGAATGCAAATGTAAGTTTCTCCCCGTCGAATTCCACGGGGCAGGCCTTTGCCGGAGCGTAGGCCTTCTCAAGGATCTCAGCGTAGGAAGCAACGCGGGAGAGATGCTCACGGCCTTCCTCGTAGCAAGCCTCCTTAAAAACGCGCTTTCCGTCATCCGTACGGGCTATCGTAGTTATGATCGAAAATCTTCTGCTCCTCTCGTCGGAGCACTTGACGAACAGCTTTCTCATTCAGTCCTCCTTCCCGCACACGGCTTCGATGAGGAACGAGTTGGCGAACGCAGCCCTCTCCTCCGTTCCCTTAAGGCCTGCAAATGCCTTGTTCTGCGAGAACAATGTCATTACATCGAGGTCGTAGTTGGCATTCTCCGGGAAATCGATATCGGCATCCCTGATATTGTCGTCGCTGTAGATGACCGTCGGAAGCTTGTAATCCGGGAAAGGATAGTAAAAATAAATATCCCGAAATCCCGCGCTCTGCAGCATAGAATGAAGCTCAGACTTTGTGAATGTCCTCACGTGGTCTCCCTGCCTGTAGCCCTCGATACCGACGAACGGGACAGAGAGATGATCCTCGTGACTCCCGTTGAAATACTTCATACCGAGCTTATTCTCGATTGCGATATAGAGACGGCCTCCGTCTTTCATGACAGAATAGACTTTCTCAAGGAAATCTTCGTAGGGTCTTTCACTGTCGATATAATAACAGCCGTATTCCAGGACCCCGATCAGGGTGACGACATCATACTTCTTTTCAATCTCGATATCCTGGAAATTGCCGACGATGATCTCGATATTATCCATATCCTTATGTCTGGTCGCATTGATGAGGGATCTGCGGCGGGACAGCTCTATGCAGTCGACCTTCTTCACGAAGGGAGCAACTCCTCCGGTGACGGCACCCATGCCGGCTCCGATCTCGAGGACCTCATCGTCACGCCTAAGATCCATGGGCAGACAGATGTTCTCCCTCTGGCGGGTCAGATGATAAAGTACCGGCCAGCTGTTCATATCGGGATGATAGTAATCAAAGCCGGATCCATTCGTGACAATATCAAGAATGCGGTTCTCGACCTCATCGCCGTCACTGTAGAGGTCCGTCCCCTTATACCACTTATAATTCAGTTTTACTTTACCGATCAGTTCTTGAGATTCCATCAGGGTGCCTTTCCTCGTATTTTATCAAGTTCGGTCCAGTAGTAATCCGGGCCGAATCGTTCAAAGACAACTTTATTATTCTCCCGCAGAGCGAGGTCGAGATTTGTCGCCCAGGTCGACGCATAGTCGCTGCCGCAGGCAATTCCGGTCATGAGGAGCTGCTTCTGCATGAGATACGGCAGAAGAAGCCTTGCCATGTCACCGGTAACGCACGCACCGTCGTCTGTGAGAGAAGCGATCCGGCTTACCGCACCCGCAAATGCTCCTTGGCGCGCGATAAAGCTTCCGCCGTAGGGATAGACCGGAAGGTCATCACCTCTTATGATTGGAAAGGTCATTTCCAGTCTGTCGGCAAATGCCTTAAGCTCATCGAAGTGTCCTGCAAAGCCGTCCATAAGAGTCTCAAAATAAGCTCCGTACATAGGCAGAGGCGGCACCAGAAGACCGATGTGGGCTTCCTCATCCAGCACGTCCAGAATATTGCCGATGACTGCCCGGCTGCCGAAAAGGGCTTCCATATCTCCGTAAAGAAGGCTCGCCTTTGAGCTCTTCATGACATTTCCCTTTGGATCGGGCAGATCGAACGGGTCGATTATGAGCACGTATTTTGTCCCGATCGCCATCATGGAAGCCAAGGTCAGCTTTTCGGTGTAAGACTCCGGGCCGTCAAGGTAAATGACCTTGATCTCATCCGGGATGCTGCGGAGATACCTGCCGCAGACCGCCTTGAATTTTGCCTCGTCCCCGAAAATGAAGGCGCAAGCCTCTCCGGGCGCGAACACATGGCCGCTGACCTCGCTGTCCGGGTAAAAACTGACATGCATGGTCTGGCGGATCTGCGCAAGATCCTGCAGACGAAGAATGTTCTCCCATATAAGAGAGGGATCGTAGGGAGTACAGGCCATGGCCGCCTCGTAAGCGAGCACCTGGCTCTCCCCGGCATTATTCTGGAGATTGACCTTATAATCGGAGAAGAAATTCCTCCGCTTTAAGATCGGACACTTTTTATCCCTGATGAGTTCGGCCGCATGGTAGGCGAACGGCGCCTGCGAGTACTCTTTATAGTCGCCTGCGTCCACATAAGCCTCCCACTTATAGCCCAGATCGGCAAAATACTTTGTAAAAATAGCCTCGTAGCCCACTATGGAATCCAGGTACGAATCAGGGTTCTTCATGTTCATGATAAAGTCCCGGTAAGAAAAACTCATGAAGAACTCACGGCGAAGGGCTATGAAGTGCGAGTTGAGGTGCTCCGGCAGATAACCGTAGGGTATGACCCCGTAGGGGTCGACCGCCTGACCGTAATGCTCCGTGATTCCCCAGAAATCGAGGTCACGGACATTCATCTCCCTGAACATCTCCGCAAATGAATCAAGAGGCCCGAAGAACGTATAGTTCATGAGGACAAGCTCATCATACTTTGACAATTCGCGGAAGCCGAGGTCGAATATGCCTTCCCTGTAACCTGCCACGTCGAACCCTGCGTTCGGGCGATAGAGCACCCGGTCGCAGCAGGCGGAAAGCTGCCTGCCCGCCTCCTCGGTGAGAAAGCCGTTGACCACAGTCAGGATATAAGCGGCATCCCCGCGGATCGACTTAAGCATATTTGTCATATAACGGTCAACAAGCCCGTCTTTGTCGAAATACAGGACGATAAAACACCGGTTCCTGTTATTCTTTTCCAATTTCATCTCAGAGAATTCTCCTCATTAGAGTTCGCTGTACTGTCTCTTGCGGCTGCCGCTGGAAATCGTCAGCTGTTTTCTGTCCGGGACAGGAACTCCCGGAACGGTTTCCAGCCCCCGGTACGCTCTGCCTCCGCGCGGGCAAGTCCGTTATTCATATAAGCCCAGTTATCCATATGGATCCGGGCGTAGGAATCGGACAGGATCCATGCCGAATAGTATCCTTCACTCTGGGCAGCAAACGGATACAGCCTCTCGATCGCGTGCATTACCGTTCCGTCGATACCGACCGGTTCCATGGGAAATTCCTCGTACTGCCAGTCGTGATCAAAAAGGCTCTTCAGAGCTTTCGTCCTGACCCAGAACTCCGAGCCCAGCGGAGCTACCGGTTCACATTTCTCATCCATAGGCGCACGGATACCGAGCTTCTTGGCAGTCTCCTTCGTGACCGCAAAGTTCTCTCCCCACTCTCCGAGGCCGGTAGTCGGGAAATACGGACCGTGGAGCGGGACCGGCGGGCTGAGAAGTCCGAGATCCGGGTGATCCTCGAACAGTTTTATTACGTTTTTCACGTAAATTTCCGACGGGAGAAGACACTCAAAGCACAGATACTCCCAGGCCCGTCCGATCGACAGCAGCGGAATCTGCTTTACCTTCTTGTCATGGATCTTGAGGACGAAATCGTAGTTCATAAAGATGTCCTTGCAGGTCACAAGGAACGGAGCAACGTCCCTGCCCCTGTTGCCGGATATACGGAACTCGACCCTGTGCTTCTTTTTGATCTCATCAAAATATGGCTCCGCGATCGCGCGCTTTCTCTCGTCCGGGACCGTGACATATATGTCAACGCCCTCCGGCATATGGGCTGCGTAAGCTGCGCACTCCTCCGCCAGCTCGTCGTAGTAGATGTGGAGGATCAGAGCGATCTTCGCGTTCTTATCTTCTGCCTTGCCGCAGGATACGGCATTTTTCTGTCCCCCGTCCTTTAACGACCTGTTCGAAGATGCACCTGTCCGGTCAAGCTTTGTCGGGACAATATAAGTCAGGCCGAGACGCTTCCTCAGATCCGCCATGTTGCACGTGCGGATCAGGTTCGCTGCGATAAGTCTCTCGTCGTAGTCCGTCTCATCCTTTATATAGGCAAAGGCTTCCTTTGCGGCCTCGCCGCCGCTCCTCTCAAAGGCCTCAAGATAGTCATGATAGAAGGTCCGCTTCTTCATGACAGGGCACCTCAGCGTCTCCATGCAGTATCTCGGGAAATCCCTCAGCGGATCCCATGTATATTCGGACATGGCATCTCCGTCGCAGTAGACATCCCACGTGTAGCCGAGGTCCTCCATGGCCTTCGTGAAGACAGCCTCGTGAGTCCCGATCGCATCCTCATATTTCGTGATGGCGGGCATATCCTCCCACCATTTTCTGAAATCTTCAGTCCGCATAAAATCTTTCCTGAAGACCTGGAAAAAGCTCTGGATGTGTTTCGGCAGATATCCGTAGGAAATGGTGCCGAAGGGATCGAAAGGCGCGCCGAAAAATGCGGTGATCCCCCAGAAATCGACGTCCCTCTGTGCCATAGCTCCGAACATCTCGGAGAACGGGTGGATGGGACCGTAAAGCGTGTCATTGCAGATCACTGCCTCGTCGTAAGCGCACAGCTCCTCGTAGCCGTGCGCAAGCAGTCCCTCCTTATAGCCTGTGATATCGTAGCCCTCGTTAGGCCGAATTATCACTTCGTCGGCGATTGCCCTTATCCGGGCTTCTCCCTCTTTCGCCGCTCCCCCGTTCACGACAACGCGAAGGCACGAGACCTCACTTCGAAGTCCTTTTAGGAATGCGTCTATATATGTATCTACAATGCCGTCATTGTCATGCATGACATAGACGGCCAGTCTTTTTACTCCGCTGTCTTTAAGGATCAAAGCGCTGCCCTCTCCTCTCAGTATGTCCGCCCGTCGATCGTCGTCACGGACTCCATGTCATAAAAGCCGACAGTGTTCTTGTCTGAGATCACATTGATATCGCAGACATCGTACAGTCTGTTGTATACAGTGAATCTGTTGTGTGCAAATCCTACCACGCCCAGAGAGAGCAGATAGCTCCTGCCCTGCAGCGTCATGCGCTGCCTGAAGTCGATCACGTGCTCAGTCCCGGCCTTGTAGATGCCGGTATCTATACGTTCAAGCATGGTGTTGGTCCCGGTGACCTCGGTCCCCTGGGGATCCTTGATCGTAAAGCAAAACAGCGGGTCCTGAATATCCTCGTTGAAACGCACCTTCATTCGGATCGTGAACTCCGATCCCTTCACGATGCCCGAGTTTATTTTTCCGTCCTCGTCGATCAGAGCGAAATCTACGATCTCCGCCTGCTTCTCGCCATAGTCGAGCAGTTCCGGATTCACCTCAAGCCTGCCGTACCATCTGCCCTCAGCGTTCTCCGGCTTCAGGTAGCGGGATATCTCCTCCTCGAGGTTCTTTCGCTGCTCAGCCGCCGGGACAGTGACAAGGATCTGCTTGTAGATATCGATGACCTCCTTGGGCTCACCCTCACAGTTCTTGACTCCCTTATTGAGAAGAACGACTCTGTCACAGTACTTGGCCACCGAGCCCAGATCATGGCTGACGAAAAGTATCGTCTTTCCCTGTTTCTTGAACTCCTCGAACTTGTGGTAGCATTTGGCCTGGAAGAATACGTCGCCGACACTTAGCGCCTCATCGACGATCAGGATTTCGGGGTCAATGTTGATGGCCACCGCGAACGCCAGTCTGACGAACATACCGCTCGAGTAAGTCTTGACAGGCTGATTGATAAATTCGCCGATATCGGCGAAGGAAACGATCTCCTCCAGTCTGGCATCGATCTCCTCGCGGGAGAAGCCCATGACCGTGCCGTTGACGTAAATATTCTCCATACCGGTGTATTCCGGGTTAAAGCCTGCGCCGAGCTCCAGCAGGGCAGAGATCCTGCCGTAGACCTCCACACTGCCCATTGTCGGCGACAGAACGCCGGTGATGATCTTCAGGATCGTGGACTTGCCGGAGCCGTTGGTCCCGATAATACCCACGCACTCGCCCTTCCTGACATTGAAACTGACGTCATTCAGCGCGAGAATTTCTTTATATCTCTTTTTCTTTGAGAGGCCGAGCGACTCGCGCAGGCGGTCTGTCGGCTTGTCATAAAGCTTGTATGCCTTTGTTATGTTGTTGACAGCGATTGCTATTTTCTGCATAAATCCTCCATGCAGGTCCTGTCGGTCCTGCATTTATTTATGTCAGCTAACGCTGACCCGAATCCCGCGCCAAGTCTCGCAAGCGAGACCTGAACTCAGTGGGATATGCCCGCCTTTATCCGACGCCCAATCAGGAACGCCCGGATCAAAGTGTGTCCGCAAAGTGTATCTTGAGCCGCTTGAAGATGAAAGCCCCGACCACGAAGAAGACTGCCGTCACCGCCCAGAAATAGAAAGTGAGGTCGAATCTCTCCCAGAACCAGACCTTGTTCATCATGGAGTCGCGATAGCCGTTCACGATATAGAAAATCGGATTCAGCTTAAAGACCGTAATAAGCCAGCCCGGCATTCTCGCGCTCATATTATCGATATTCCACATGATCGGCGTCATCCACACCTGTATCTGAATGATAATCGAGATGATCTGCGAGAGGTCGCGGAAAAAGACGACGATCGAGCAGGTCGCGTAGCACACGCCCAGACTGTACATGAACAGGCAGAACGAGTAATAGAACACCTGCAGCGCGTAGAGGTCCGGGAAGTGACCGCTCAGCGTAAAGAGCGCCAGCATCAGGAATATGAAGAAAAGATGCACGAACAGCGCTGATATTTCCTTTACGATCGGCAGGATGGATATCTTGAACACGACTTTTTTTACGAGGTACGTGTATTCAAGAAGGGCGTTCGTTCCGCCCACAAGTGTATCCTGGAAAAAGAACCAGGGAACAAGACCGCAGATGAGCCAGAGCACGAACGGATACGTGATTCCCGTCGGTGCCGTGACGTCAGCCGCGCCGAGCCCCACCTGAAATACGAACCAGTAGACGACGATCGTGATCGCCGGCTGAATGAAAGCCCAGACGATACCGAACACAGATCCCGCGTATTTCGTCTTGAAGTCATTGCGGGCGAGCTGCATAATGAGCACACGGTTCTGAATGAGCTCCATGGGAAGCGTAGAAAACTTCTTTCGGAAAAGGAAAGCCACCACGCACATAAGGTCGAGAAGGACCGCAATGATGACATTTTTAACGGTATTCTTGGCGCGAAGTCCCGGCAGAACATCGGCGAGGATCTGATCCGGTCCCTGCTCATAGACAATGAACGGATCACCTTCTTTAGTCGTCACCGAAAAAGCACTCTCATCGCTCTCATATGAATTGATATCGTTGTCTTTCAGAACTTTGGCCGCGTCAAAAAGCTGTTCATTGTCACCGCTGACGAATCTGGCCCCGGAAACTCTGTACTCTGCCTCCGCGGCGCCGAAGTCGATCCTCACATAGCGGGTCGTGAGCGGGACGGCGAATTCCATTGTGACATCCTTCCCGATATCCTCGGTCTCGTACCCGACAGTGCGCTGGTCAGACGGGGCAAAATCCGCCGTGTCGCTGTAAAACACCTGTATATTGTCCGAAGCAGTGCCGTTCAGGGAGAACGTAAGGACAGCAGTTCCGCTAACTCCCCCGTCATGCGTCAGAATAAAATAGTTCAGCAAAAGTACCAGCACGGCAAGGCATGCCAGCACGATCTTCTTTTTCAAAGACATAAATGTTCCCCGTATTATCTGCGATTCTCAGTATATTCCCTGAAGCTGCCCCACTTTTTATCTTTTTCGGACAGATTCAGCTCCATTCCCTCCGGGATCGGCCACTCAACACCGATATCCGGATCATTCCACGCAAGTCCGCCCTCATCATTCGGATGATAGAAATCGGTGCACTTGTAGCAGAATTCGGCATGGTCAGAGAGAACGACAAAGCCGTGAGCGAAGTTCTTCGGGATGAAGAACTGTTTCTTGTTCTCAGCGCTGAGGAGTACACCGTGCCACTTTCCGTATGTGGCCGAGCCCGGTCTCAGGTCAACGGCGACATCGAAAACTTCCCCGGCTACTACGCGGACCAGCTTGTCCTGGGGGAAATTGATCTGAAAATGAAGACCTCTCAGGACGCCCTTAGAGCTCGAAGACTGGTTGTCCTGAACGAAAACTTCGGGAATGCCGGCAGCCTTGAAATCATTATAGTTATACGTTTCCATGAAGTAGCCCCTGGCGTCTCCGTAGACAGCCGGAGTGATGATCTTAAGCCCTTCGATTTCGCATGTTTCCACATTGATCTTACCCATGATTTTCCTCCTTATTTCAGGCAGCCGCATGGCCTGTCGTTATTCATGATCATGTTAATTTTTGCCGGGTCTCCCCAGACTTCCGGCGAGGCATCCGCCCTGTCGGGGAACTTGCCGTAGTCGAGCCGGATCTTCATATTGTTCTCCCGGATGTACCGCTCCGCCTCCTCCGCGAGGGGGATGGCCTGACCGCTGCAGCAGTTGATGATACCTGTCACCTCCCGCTGGCTCGCGACCGCCGCGATCTGCTTTGCAAGATCTTCGACTTTAATAAAATCAAATTTATTCTTTCCTGTCGTGAACGGGAAGAGCTCCTGCCCCCTCTCCTCGGCCTCGATCATCTTCGAAAAGATGGAGTGATTTTTCGCGTCATCGCCGAGGATATAGTATCCTCTAAGCCACTGCAGAGTGACTCCCCTTTTCTCAGCGTAGACCGTAACGAGCTCCCTCAGCGCGTTCTTGGCGATCCCGTAGGGGGTCACCGGGTTCGTGGGGACCGTCTCGTCGATGGCTCCGACATGGTAGCCCACCTCATGCATTGTCCCCATGACGAGGAGCTGCGAAAGTCCTCCGTCCATCATATTCACGAGGAACTCATAGTGGGCCGGCAGTTCCGCCACATGTGACATGTTATAGTGGTCAAAGCCGTTCCGCCAGGCAAGATGGATGAGGGCGTCCGGGCGTCCCAGCTCGTCGTATATCTCCCTGCTGCCGGAAAAAATGTCCGTGTGGGTACGCTCCGCTCTGCCGTCGACACCGTCGAAAGCGACGTCACAGGCAAGTACGCTGTGTCCGTGTTCTATGAGGGCTGTGACAAGGTGCCTGCCGATATAGCCGTTCGCACCGGTTACAAGAATCTTCAAAACCTATGCTCCTTTATTGCATATTAAAACCACAATAAGGAGACAGCCGTAAGGACCATCTCCTTTCATAACTTATTTGTTTGCGTACATATCCTCGTAATACTTCTGATAGTCTCCGCTTGTCACGTGTTCCATCCACTCCTGATGATCGAAATACCAGCGGATCGTCTTTTTAATACCGACTTCGAATGTAGTCTCCGGATACCAGCCGACCTCAGCCTTGATCTTATCCGGCGCGATCGCGTATCTTCTGTCGTGGCCTTTTCGGTCTTCAACGTACTTGATAAGGTCCTCGGAGATGTGCTCCTTTCTCGGATCGCTGTCCGAAAGTTCCTCGCGGAGAGTCGAAATGATCGTCTTTACGATCTGAATATTCTCGCGCTCGTTGTGACCGCCGATATTGTATGTCTCGAAGAGTCTTCCCTTCTCCTGTACGAGATCGATGCCCTTGCAGTGATCTTCAACGTACAGCCAGTCGCGGATGTTCTTTCCGTCGCCGTATACCGGGAGGGCCTTGCCGTGAAGAGCGTTGTTGATCATCAGCGGGATCAGCTTCTCCGGGAACTGGTAAGGACCGTAGTTGTTGCTGCAGTTCGTGATATTGGCAGGGAACTTATACGTATCCATGAAAGCCTTGACCATGAAATCGGAAGATGCTTTGCTCGCTGAGTACGGGCTGTGCGGATCGTAGGGAGTCGTCTCATAGAAATAATCATCCGGGTTCGACAGAGATCCGTAGACTTCATCGGTCGAGACGTGCAGGAATTTCTTTCCTTCCTTAAATGTTCCGTCCGGAAGTTCCCACGCTGCCTTGGCCGCTGCCAGCATCGTGAGCGTTCCGAGCACGTTCGTTCTTGCAAATACGCCCGGATCCTTGATGCTGCGGTCGACATGGCTCTCAGCCGCGAAATGAACGACGCGGTCGACATCATTTTCCTCAAATATCTTATTGATCGCTTCCGTATCGCAGATATCAGCTTTTACAAATGTATAATTGGGACGGTCCTCGACATCCTTAAGATTCTCGAGATTACCGGCGTATGTCAGCTTATCAACGTTGATAATACGGATCTCATCGCCGTATTTTTTGAACATATAATGAATGTAATTAGAGCCGATAAAACCGGCGCCGCCTGTAACGACATATGTTCTCATGTTTTCACCTCATTATTAATTGGTTTGTGTAGACAGTTAAAGACAGTATACCATTCAAAACACCATAGTGCAAGAATGCTTGCCACGTCCGAATGATGATAGTATACTATTAAAAGTTGCTTTTCAAGACAAAAGGTGCAAATTTATGGTTATTTTAGAAAACACTCCGACTCCGATCACAAAGCTGAACATCCCCGGCAACCGCTTCTTTATTAAAAGAGAAGATCTGCTCCCATTTTCGTGCGGCGGAAATAAAGTGCGCATTGCCCATGAATTCCTTGCAGATATGAAATCAAAGGGCGGGAACTGCCTTATCATGTACGGAAACAGCCGTTCTAACCTCTGCAGAGTCCTTGCGAACGCATGTTATATGGAAAGCATACCGTGCATGATGATCTGCTCCGATGATCCGGACGGCGTACACAGAAAGACCGGGAACAGCGTCCTTGTCGATCTTCTCGGACTGGAGATCATCTACTGCCAAAAGAGCGCGATCGCGCCCGCGGTGGACGAGGCCATGAGAAGAGCATCCGCCCGCGGTCTCACGCCGTACTACATCTATGGGAACCGGCTCGGGACCGGAAATGAAGGGTGCGCCGCAAGGGCTTACGCCAAAGCCTACGATGAGATCTGCGCTCAGGAAGAGACCATGGGAGTCCACTTTGACTACATCTTCCACGCCTCGGGCACAGGAGCGACGCAGAGCGGACTCGTCTGCGGTCATCTTGTCCGGGGTGACGAGAGAATAATCGTCGGCATCTCTGTCTCCAGGGACAAAAAACGAGGAACAGATATCATAAAAAGCGGAGTTGCCCAGTGGTTCAGCGGTGAAGGGAAGAGTCTGCCGCCGAGCTTTACGGAAGAAATCCTGCTTGCGGATGACTACCTTGCAGGCGGATACGGAGAATACAATGAGGCGATCCTTGAGACCATCCGCGCCGAGTGGCGAAACGACGGCATCTGCCTCGACCCGTCCTACACCGGAAAAGCATTTCACGGAATGCTCTCCTATCTGCGGGAAAACAACATAAAAGATAAGAATATACTCTTTATCCACACGGGAGGCACGCCGCTCTTCTACGACGCTCTCGAGCTGCTGTGATCGCGGACAGGGCACCATGCTTAGTGATATGAAAGTATATTACAGGACACTGCACAGCTTCACTTTTTAAGTTCGGCAGGAACTGACTGTAAAAAAGAGAGGAAAAATATGCTGGTTTCAATTATCATTCCATGCTATAACTCGGAAGCCACGATAGAGAAAGTCGTAACGATGGTCATGGACGAATTCCGTCAGCACGGGGAGTACGACTGCGACTTCTTCCTCGTGAACGATTATTCACGAGACGACACATTCGGGGCGATCACACGCCTTGCGGAAAAATATCCTACTGTTCACGGCATCAATCTTATGCGCAACTTCGGTCAGCATAACGCCCTCATGGCCGCGCTCAATTATGCCGACGGAGACTACGTCCTCGGTATGGACGATGACATGCAGACGCACCCGTCCCAGGTCTTCAAGCTGCTTGACAAGATGTCTGAAGGCTACGACCTCGTGTACGGCCAGTATGCCCAGAAGAAGAACGGATTCCTAAAGAATCTGACCAGCAAGTTCAATGAGGTCTCATCCCGCATCCTGCTCGGACGTCCGAAAGAAATTGTTTCCAGCAATTTCTGGGTCATCACCAGGGCTGTCCGCGATGAGGTCATCCTCTACAAGAACTTCAACCCTTATGTCGACGGACTCTTCTACCGCACGACGTCCAACATCGGAAACGTCATGGTCGAGCATCACAAGCGTGAAGTCGGAACATCCAACTACACGCTGCGAAAGCTCATGCGGCTCTGGCTCGCCTATTTTAATTACACGGTCCTGCCCCTCCGCATTTCGTTCTTCCTGGGTGTGATCTTTTCTATCATCGGCCTCGTGTCCGCTCTCGTGACCATCATCCGAAAGCTGGTCACGCCCGATATGACCGTCGGCTGGGCATCCCTCATGGCCTGCCTGCTGATCTTCAGCGGCGTCATCATGCTGATCCTGGGAATTCTCGGGGAGTACATCGGAAAACTGATCCTTTCGATCAACGGGACTCCCCAGTATATCATCCGCGAGACAGTGAACCTCGACATGCCTTCCCACCGCAGGCACGATGGCTCAGCCAAAGAGGAAAATGTCCGCTATCACGGTCTGGCGGAGAATTATATAGACAGGAATCAGACCGTCTGAGGGCAATATCGATCGGCGCGCCTTATGCGACAGCCCCGTTGTTGAAAGGAAACTACCATGACCAATAACCTAATGATCCTCGGAGCGGGCATCTATCAGGTCCCCCTGATTAAAAAGGCAAAAGAGCTCGGTTACCGCACTGTCGTTGTGAGCTACCCGGGTCCTTATCCGGGTTTTGACATCGCTGACGAAATACTCTATCTCGACACAACGGATTCGGAGGCGATCCTTTGCGCAGCGAGGAATCTGAACATAAAAGGAATCTGCACGACAGGGACCGATGTCGCTATGTGTTCCATCGGTCTTGTCAACGATACGCTTGGCCTTGCCGGAATATCCGGGCATGCTGCCCGAGTGCTTACAGACAAATCCGTCATGAAAAAAAGTTTCACGGAAGCGGGTATCCGCACCGCCGCTTTCGAGAAAGTATATTCTCTGAACGAGGCCATCGCCGCCTTCAGGAAAATCGGTCCGCCCTGCGTCGTCAAGGTCACCGACAAGTCAGGCAGTCGGGGCATCATCCGGGTCGATTCGGAAAATGAAATTCCCGCTGCCTACGCGGAAGCCATGAAAGTCACAAACAAGGACTATCTTCTTGTGGAAAAGTGCATCATCGGCCACGAGATCGGCATAGACGCCTTCGTGTCGGGAGGCCGACCCGTCCTTCTCCTGCCCCACGATAAGCTTGTCTACAGAGGCCGGTCGACGACAGTCCCTGTAGGTCACGTCTTTCCCTTCAGCGCTTCCCCTGCCCTCTGCGATGACATAAAAGAGCAGGTCGAAAGAATCATACGGGCATCCGGCATGGACAACTGCGCCATGAACATCGATGCCTTCGTATGCGGGGATGAACTCTACGTGATCGAGGCAGGCGGCAGATGCGGCGCGACCTGTATTCCGGAGCTCATTTCCATGTACGGCGGGATCGACTATTATGCACTGATGATCGAAGCCGCATGCGGTCATTCGACAGACTTTTCTCTGAAGAAGGCTGTCCCCTGCATGGCCTCCCTGCTCTATGTGACGGAAGAATGCCGTCTCATCTCCATCGACAGCGAAAAGATCCGCTCCCTCAGGGATCGGAATATCTTCGTGTCCTTTGATTACGCCGAGGGAGCACTGCTCCCGGCTATGCGCGACGGCACCGACCGGATCGGCCAGGTCTATGCGCAGTGTTCCTCCGCCAGTGAATTTGATATCATCCGGAGAGAAGCTCTTTCAGCCTGCCATACGGCATAAATTTCCCTGCCTGTCATCGTACGGGCGGCGCTGACAATAGTTCAGACAGGCTGCATGTCAGCTCTGAAATCCGTCGCAAACATTATCTTCATCGAAAAGCGCAGGTCATAGGACCAGTTTAAGCAAACTGATCTGGTGGCTTGCGCTTTACATATAATTAGTAGTAAAATACTCTTACTTATGACTTTAAGGAGCATCATTATGATTGATTTTAATATTCCTCCGTTCACGGGTAAGGAGATCGAATATATGGAGCAGGCGGCCAGGGGCGGCAAGATCTGCGGAGACGGACCTTTCACGAAGAAATGCCAGGCATGGATCAACGATCGATTCAACTTTCCGGCATCCTACCTGACAACTTCCGGTACGGCAGCCCTCGAGATGGCGGCCCTCCTCACAGGCGTTGGACCCGGGGACGAAGTCATTCTCCCTTCCTACACGTTCTGCTCCACGGCGGACGCGTTCGTCCAGCGGGGCGCTACTCTGGTCTTTGTCGATATCCGCCCGGACACCATGAACCTCGATGAGAAAAAGATAGAGGCCGCAATAACAGAAAAGACCAGGGTCATCGTTACTGTCGACTACGCCGGCGTTGCCTGTGAAATCGACACAATTAACGCGATTGCGAAAAAGTACGGTCTGAAAGTCGTCGAGGACGCGGCGCAGGGCTTCGGCTCCACATACAAGGGCAGACCTCTGGGCAAGGACTGTGACTTCGGATGCTACTCCTTCCATGAGACCAAAAACTTCTCCATGGGAGAAGGCGGAGCGCTGGTCCTTCCAAGCCTTAAGCACAGAGACCAGGCAGAGATTTACCGTGAAAAGGGAACGGACAGAAGCAAGTTCTTCCGCGGTCAGATCGACAAATATACCTGGGTGGACTACGGTTCGTCCTACCTGCCGAGCGATCTGAACGCAGCCTATCTCTGGGCTCAGCTGGAGAGCTATGACCTTATATACAATGACCGCATGAAGACATGGAATACATATCATGCGGCTTTAGAAGATCTGGAAGAGGAGCACCTGATCGAGCGGCCCCATATTCCTGCGGAATGCGAACATAATGCGCATATGTACTATATCAAGCTCAGGGACCTTAAGGAGCGCACTGCCATGATCAGTCACCTGAAGGAACGCGGCATCCTTGCGGTATTCCACTATATCCCGCTCCACTCCGCTCCGGCGGGTCTCAAATTCGGCAGATTTGACGGAATCGATGAATATACGACAAAAGAGAGCGAGCGGCTGGTCCGTCTTCCGCTCTACTACGGGATCGGCGATGAGAACCGTCAGACCGTGATTCGCGAAGTGCGTTCCTTCTTTGGCAGATGAAGGTTTTAGACACTGTTATCGGAACTTGGAACCTAAAGGCATGTCCACGCGGTCAGGGATCGCTATTTACGAAAGGAGATGCATATGACCTTTATAAAGAAGCATACAAGGCTCCTGCTCCTTGTGCTTTCTTCACTGATTTTCTTAGCTCTGTACAGCCGCTTTATTTTTGGTGACGCGGTCTTTATGTACACGGATGTCGGTTCAGACGGAATGTCCGCCAGCTACCCGATCATCACTATGCTGTCACGGCTTTTTATGGGCGGGGATTTCTCCTCGTTCAACCTGGTATCCGGCCTTGGCACGGACACGACAGCTACGTTTCTCCAGTATATCAATCCCCTGAAGCTTCTCCTGCTGTTCTTCGGCAGGGATCGCTTCCCGCTGGGAATACTCATATTCCTGTATGTGCAGCACAATCTGACCGCACTTTTTTCATTTGGATATTTTCGTATCCTGTTAAAGAACGAGACAGCAGCCATTATCCCGTCCCTCATATGGGCATACGCAAGCTACATTGTTCTCTGGGGACAGAATTATAGCTTCGGCACCTGCATCTGCATGTTCACCCTGGTCATGTATCTGCTGCAGGCCGCATATGACGATGGAAGGAAGAGATTCTATTTCTTCCTCATACTGGCTCTGGCCCTCTCTCTGATTTCGAACTACTATTTCTTCTATATGACAGCCGCTTTCACCGCCCTGTATACAGTGTTTTACACTCTGATCGCAGGCGACCGGCATGAGATCTCTTACGGAGACAAAAAAGAGAACCGCATTCTCCTTACATTTTTAAGGCTCATGCGGCTCCTTATTGTGGGTATTTTTTCTGTGGTCATCGGCGCAGTCTCCGTTCTTCCGATCATCTCATCTTTCCTGTCAAGCAATCGCACGGCAACTGTCCAGCAGGGCGGCTGGCGTATCCTTATGCAGCCCTACGATAACCGGACATATCTGACGTTTTTAGGCAGATTTTTTTCCACCGACCTCTTCGGGACCGGTAACGCCTTCACAGGACAGCTGAATTATTATGAAATGGCCATACTGTTCGTCAGTTCACTTTTCTTCTTTGCGGTCATCTACCTGCTGTTTAGCAGGAAAGGTATAATTCCCGTAATTCTGATCTCTGCTCTTGGCGGCGCAATGCTCTATTTCCGCGGAGCGGCATGGCTCCTGACTTTCAATATTTTCGCACAGCGCTACTCTTTTATGATCTGCTTTATGGAAGTCATCGCGATCGGCTTTTTCTCAAAGAGCCTTTTTGAAAATCCGGGAAAGGTACGACTTGCGATTTCAGCCGTGCTCACGCCGTTCCTTTGTGCCGGCACCCTCTTTTTAGTACATCATTTTGCGCCGACCCACGGCTATGATCTGGACAGAAAAGCGGTGCTGGTGGCTGCGGGCTCCATCTGCGCATTTGCATTGCTCATCTTCCTCATGCTCTTTACAAAAATCCGGGGCGCCGTCCGCGTTCTTCTTGTGCTCTTAGTGTGCGCGGAACTTGTAGCGACTAATTTCCCCTGTCTCTATGACCGGGCCTATGTGACAAAGGAAGAGTTCCAAAACTCTCTATACAACGACGGAACACAGAAAGCGGTCGAATCGATCAAAGCGTTCGATGACGGGCTCTACCGGCTTAGCACTTCCACCGAATATAATTATGCAAATGAAGGTCTCGTTGACGATTTTATGGCCACCTCCTGCTATTCGAGCGTAAATCCGGCCAGTCTTCATACACTTACGCGCGCGTTCAGGACAAATCAGCTGTCTGATAATTTCTTCATTGTCGGTTACGATGAGTACTATCTGTTCACACTGCTGGGGGGAAAATATCTGATTACGGACAACGGCAAAGACCATATAGGCAATTCCATGGAAAGCTCTCTTTTCTCACAGGTGGAAGCCACCGACACGAATAAGATTTTTGTCAACGTCAATGCTCTTCCGTTCGGCTACTTGTATCATGATCAGATCCGGAAATCCACGTTTGACGAGCTGAACTCATATGAGAGGATGAAGACTCTCACCGGCGCTTACTTCAAAACGAACGGAGGCGACGGCAACGTATCACTGAAGGCGGACGCTCTTCACATGGGCAGGGAGATACCGCTCCGCGACAAGATCGGTTATATCAATAACTGCAATATTGCAGATAACGAAGACGGCACATTCACAGCCAGCGCTGTCGGAGAAGATCCGTACTTTATCATTTCCCTGGCCGATGCCCTGTCAGATGACGAATTCGAAGTTCAATATATCCGCATGGAGATCGATCCCATGAAGACAGCGGGTGACGGCACACTTCAGACATTCCTTCTGACCGAAGCATATCCGGATTTTACTGACTGCGACATGGAGATCATTCCAATGAACGCAGAACTGTATGATTACACGAAGCTTCTTCCTGACAAAGCGAACACTTTCCGGGTAGATCTGAGTGATATGAGCTCCGTCACTTTCA
This sequence comes from Lachnospiraceae bacterium, assembly GCA_045112915.1. Taxonomy (GTDB): domain Bacteria; phylum Bacillota; class Clostridia; order Lachnospirales; family Lachnospiraceae; genus Chordicoccus. The sequence goes on along the minus strand of JBGUIK010000043.1, from coordinate 29,102 downwards.
AAACCGTGAGCCTCTACACTGACATTAATGCCGCTCTGGAGTTCCAGGATTTAAAGGCGACAGACATTACGGACATATCATTTGAGCACGACGTTTACAGCGCAACTGTCAAAAACCCGGAAAGCTCCGGCATGCTCTGCGTCCCGATTCCCTATACAAGCGGATGGACCGCAAAAGTCAATGGGAAAGCGGTCCGGGTGCAGAACATCAACGGCGGGCTGTGCGGAATCGAACTGCCGAAAGGAACCTGCAAAGTTCAGATGGTCTACGCGCTGCCTTATCTGAAGCTGGCCGCGACTATTTCTGCCGGGGCACTCGGAGTATGGCTGATACTCTTTATTCTTCCCTTCGGCCGCAGGAAAAAACAGTAAGAAACTTCCACCGGCCGCAGGAAAAAGCAGTAAGCATGAGGCTCTCCGGGGCGCATGAGACCTACTGCTTATTGAAAAGTTCAGGACCCGATGGTACAATGGGGAATAGCGATTAGAGGGCATTTGGTCGACCGGCTGCCCTAATAGGAGGAAAAATAAAATGACACTAGGTGCAAGTCTCCGCTGGGGAGGATTTTGGTTGCTTGACGCATTGAAAGGAAAGCCGATGCGCCGCGAATACAATATTGTCCGGGATCATTATATTAACGGGACGCCAAAAGAATACACGGAACAGAAAATCGATGAGCTGATCCGCCATGCAGTGAGCACGTGTGACTTTTATAAGCAGTATGCCGGCTGCAGCTCCCTGACGGATTTTCCGATCATCAACAAAGCCCTGATCAGGGATAACTTTGACGCATTCGTCTCCGCTTCTTTCCGCGGCCGTTCGGATAACCAGGACGCGTACACAAGCGGTTCGACCGGCACCCCGTTCCACATCATTCATAATAAAGCGAAGGTCAACCATCGTGTCCCTGCAAGTGTGCTGCTGAGCGAAGCAGCCGGATACAGGATCGGCATGAAGGTGATGTTCGTCAGGATGTGGGTCGGCGATCATGCAAAGACCGGCTTCATGACCCGCTACCGCGATAACTGGATCCCTTACAATTACACCAATATTGATGAGGATGCGCTGCAAGATATTCTGTCGATCCTGAAACGCGAACGCGTCGAGGTCCTGATGGGCTATTCAAGCGCCCTGCTCGATCTGTGCCGCTATATTGACGCGAACAATATCTCTGTAGAGGATATTCATCTGAAAGTGATCATCCCGATGTCCGAAAGCATGGCGGTCACTGTCCGCACGAGGCTCTCGGAGCAGTTTGGCTGCCCGGTACGCTCTTTGTACTCCAATGAAGAAAATGGCATCATGGCGGTTCAGGGAAAGAAAAACGCGAGTTTCCGCGTCGATGAATCCAGTTACCACTATGAGATCCTGAAGATGGACAGCGACGAACCCGCAGAGGACGGAGAACTCGGAAGGATAGTTATTACGGATCTGTACAATTATGCAGTGCCGCTGATCCGATATGAGAATGGAGACATGGCTATCGCCGATCACAGGACAACACCGGATGGCAGAACCCGTCTTTACCTCCGTGAACTGTACGGGCGGCGTTACGATCAGGTCTTTGACACGAAAGGACGCGTGGTTTCTCCGTTCGTTTTCTACAACGGACTTTCGACGGACCAGAGCATTCGCCAATATCAGTTCATTCAGACAGGTGAAAAGGATTATGTGCTGGAAATGAATGCTGACCCCGATCCCGACAAGGAACGCGAACTGATTGCGTACATCCGTCAGTATTTCGGGGAGGACGCGCAGGTCGCAATAGAGTACGTCGCTGAGATTCCCGTTCTGTCGTCAGGCAAACGCAAGAACATCGTGAATAAGTGTCCCAAATACACACAGGCTTAAAGAAATGACAACGGGGCTGCCGCATTAGACGCGGCAGCCCCGTTTTAGTATCCTAATTTTTCACAAAAACGAGCGGATCGTTCTCTCAAAACCGTCTCTGAGCGAATATCGGCAATGCCACCCCAGACTCTGTACTTTGGAAGTATCGAGCATCGTGTAGACATTCTTGCCGCGGCCGACATAGCCGGCCTCCTGAGCTTCGATCCGGACCTTGGCGCTTCCCGGAGCAAGACTCACTATGAGACGGGCCAGATCGCCGATCGCGCATTTTCCCTCCGGATTCGTCACATTGTAGGCTTCGCCTGCCTGTCCGTCCAAAAGAACTTTGAAATACGCGCAGGCGGCATCTGCCAGATAGATGAAATTTCGGGTCGCCGTCCCGTCGCTCTTCATAACGATATCTCTTCCTGCGACCGCGTCCGCGACAAATGACGCAAATACCCGGTCGTCACCTTCAAGATCCATAGTCGGACCGTAGGTATGTGAAGGCCTTACGATCCTGGCCGGAACGCCGTACTGGTGCGCGTATGAAACGCACAGGGTCTCACCCGCCCGCTTGCTCTCACCATAGCAGCTCCGGAGATTTGTCGGATCATACGGACCGAAGTCATGCTCTCCGACGAGCGGCGTCTGACATGCCCCGTAGACTTCCCCGCTGCTGAAGAAGAGATAGCCGAGCGACTCTTTCTCTCTGGCAAGCTCCAGCGTCCGGATCGTGCCGAGAAGATTCGGGCCCATAACTCCGACCGGATTTATGCCGTAGAACTTCGGACTGGCGTGGGAGGCTGCGTGGATCACGTAATCGCACGGACCGTCCATCTGTATTTTTTCTGTCACGTCTCCGTGCATGAACCGGAAGTACTCCCGGTCCATGTACTCACCGAAGCGCGCGGCCATCTTATCACGATTTCTCCCCAGCGCAACGATTCTGATCCAATCATCCGCACAAGCCCTCTCGTTAAGGTAGATGAGCATGAACACCATGTAGGAAGCCAGCATTCCGTAGGCTCCTGTCACGAGAACGGTCTTTCCCCTCAGCCGATCGAAATCAACGATCCCAAAGTCCCGGATTTTTCTCATATCCTCTTCAATAATCGGGTTCATGCGGTCTCCTTCTCCGGTTCATCAAAATTCAGCCGCTCCTCCTCGACGACCAGCGGTCGGTCAAGGACTCTGGAGTTGATTGCCAGAATATACTCACCCAAAAGGCCGGTAAAGAACAGATTGATACCGCCGAGGAAGAATACACCGATAATGAGCGGCGCGATGCCCGAGCGGAACCAGTCCCAGTGAATAAGTTTTAGAATCGTATACACAATGGCGATGGCAAAGCTGGCTGCACCGATCATAAAGCCCATGAACGTCGCAAGCCGCATGATCACCTTTGAGTAGGATGTAATGCCGTTCATCGCGACATCATAGAGGCTGTAAAAGTGGTTCTTGCTCTTTCCCGCTCTTCGATTCGGACGCTCATAGGGAACAATAGCGTAGTCGAACCCGAACTCCGCGACCATGCCTCGGAAATACGGTACCGGGTCGTGGATACTGCGGACGACATCGACGAACGCTTTGTCAAAAAGACCGAAACCCGTAAAATTCTCTATGTGTCCGATATCCGTGATCTTGCGAAGGAACTTGTAGTACTGTCTGCGGACGAACGCCATGATCGGCCCTTCTTCCGTCTTATCCTTGATACATAGAACGATCTTGTTCCCCTCTTCCCACTTGCGGACAAGCGTCGGAATGAGCTCCGGCGGATCCTGGAAATCAGCGTTCAGGCGGATGACACAATCGCCTTTCGCCTGCTTGAATCCGTGGACCGGCGACCTCATCTGGCCGAAATTTCTCGCGTTGAAAATGGCCTTGACGTGCTTATCCTCCTCACAGATCTTACGGATGATCCTCTTTGTCCCGTCCTGTGAATGATTGTCGATATAAATGATCTCATAATCATATTCCGGAAGCTCACTGGTGATGATCCCGGATACGGTATCCGTCATCGCCTGCACGTTCTCTTCCTCGTTGTAGCAGGGAATGACGACCGATATCAGCTTCTTTTTCTCTTCCATTTTATCTGACTGTCTCTCCATTATCATATTCGTAAACTTTCCCGCGGCCGCTTCGGGATGTCAGTCATGCTCCTCGTCGGGTGTCAGCGGTATCAGCATATTGGCGCGGAGTTCCTCTCTTGGCAGGAACGGTGCCATATCCTCGAGCGGCGACGACACCATGGTCCCGTCCGCAAGCTTTCGGGACGCGGCTTTCGGTTCTGTCTTCTGTGTCGTCGTCACCTCGACGCGAATGAGTGCCGGCAGCGGCAGGGACATGGCTCTGTTCAGGTCTTCCGCCAGAGTCTCATTTGCAAGACACTCCCCGTAGGACATGCCGAAACAGTCAGCCAGTTTACGCACCTCCGGGAAGGAGAGATCTCCGCTTTCCGGACCGATGCCGACGAGAGGCTTCCCAAAGAAGGCATTCTGCGTCTGCCTGATCGAGTGATAGCCGCCGTTGCAGATCATAAAGATACGGACCGGCAGGTCATTCGTCCGGATCGTCTGCATCTCCTGCATATTCATCATAAAGCTGCCTTCGCCCGTGACCAGATTAATCTCCCTGCCATCGCACGCCCTGGCAAGACCCTCCGCCGCGGGAAGTCCGTAACCCATGGAGGCCGTCGATGAATTCGTGATGAAACGCTGGCCTTTCTTCACGCGGAAGGTCTGGCTGCCTGCAACACGCGATGTTCCGCAGGACACGCAGAGAATATCGTCCTCCTGAAGCTCTTCGGAGAGAAGATCATAGAACCGGTAGGTGTTGGCCAGGCCGTCCGGCTGCGGTCCCTTCTCTTCTTCGCTGACGATCGGGTATCTGTCTCTCCACTCGTGAATCTTCTCTATCCATTCGGGAACAGCGAATATTCCCTCGCCCTCAGTACGGTCAAGCAGCTTGCCGATGAATTCCTTCACGTCGCCCCACACCGGCAGGTCGACATGCAGGTTCGGCTTCCTGATCTCATTCATGTCGATATCGTTGATGATCGTGTAGGCTTCTCTCGCCCATGTATCAAATGAAAAGCCTGTCTGATGAATGCTCTGGCGGCTGCCGAGGGACAAAAGCAGATCGCAGTTCTGCAGCGCGAAATTGCCGGCCCTGCTGCCCGTCATGCCGCTTCTGCCGGCGTAGAGAGGATGGTCTTCCTCCATGAGGTCCACACTGGACATTCCGTCAATGACCGGAACGCCGAGCCGGTCGACAAGCTCCTTGAACTGATCATAAGCGCCAGAAGCGCGAATGCCGAAGCCTCCGAAGATGAGCGGTCGTTCAGCGCGGAGCAGCATCTCAAGGGTCTTTGTCACCGTCTCATCCGGAATTGACGGAACGGTGAGCAGACCTTCCGCCGCCGGATCGAACGTCCTCATTTCGTCCGGATCCACTCTTGCAGCCTGAATGTCCATCGGAATATCCAGCCATACCGGACCGCGTCTTCCGTACATGGTAAGGAACATAGCCTTCTCGAGGTGGTAGCGGATATCCTCCGCCTTATCGACCATGACCGCATACTTGGTCATGGGCGCGGCGCTTTTTGTGACGTCAAACTCCTGCACGCCCATGGTACGTATATTGAGACCTGTAGACCTCACGGTGATCTGCGTTCTGACCTGACCGGTCAGAACGATCATCGGCAGGGATTCCATCCACGCGCAGAGCACGCCGGTCATCACGTTGACAGCGCCGGGACCGCATGTGACACAGACGCAGGCCGGAATATTGCGGATTCTCGAATAGGCTTCCGCCGCCATCGCGCAGGCCTGTTCGTGATGATGATATGTCGTGCGGAGACGTCCTGAGTGTCCAAGCGCGTCGTCAAGGTGCATGGCACCTCCGCCGGTGACCATGAACACCTCCTTAACACCGTTCTCCGCTAAAAATTCAGCTATATAATCCGAAACTTTTATCAAGATCTCCTCCTCATGAATTATTGCTTCCAACGGTTCTCGCAGACCATCGTCTTTCCCGACTGCTGGATCGGTATTCTGCCCTCAAGGTATTCAACTGTGATGACCGCGTCCTCGCCGAGATATTTTCTGTAAGCGGCGACGACTCTCTCCTCATCGATCGGGAGCTTGAACGCATTGATCTCAATAGTATACTCTTTCTCTCCGGTCTGGATGCACTTGGCCTGCTGAATCTCACCCTCAAAGTGGAAAAGGATATTCATAAATACATGAATCGAGAGCGGCTCCCCACTCGTGTTGTACAGAATAGATCCGCGGCGGCCGTATATCTCCGTCAATTCGGCATGGAGGCGGCCATTCTCATCCGTATATCTGCGGATAATTCCGGTGTCTCCGATATCATAGCGTATCATCGGGAAGGCACGGTTATAGAAATCCGTCACGACGATTCTGCCGAGCTCGCCGTCTTCTGCCGGCTCATCGCTGTCCATCTTAAGGATCTCGATATAGTAATTATACTGATCAATCGTGTAAATATCGCTGTCATTGATGCTGACTGCCATAAATCCGTTCTCATTATTGCCGTAGGAGAGGACCGGCGTCACCCCGATGAGTTCCTTAGCTTTCTGCCTTACTCCTGCCGGCAGAGCTTCTCCCATGGTAAAGACCATCTCTACGGACCAGGAGCCGGTATTATAACCGGTCCGCTCCAGGAAACTGCACAGCGCCTCGATCGCGCTGGAGTAAGCGACCAGGACCTGTATCCTTTCCCGTCTGATCCGGTCGCAGATCTCGAGAATGCTCTCATCTCCCATATTGGATATATCGATCATCAGGAGATTATTCTTGAAGGAGTGGAAACGGCTGATCGTATTTTTGCCCTTGATCCAGGCGCGGAATTCCCCGCGCTTCATGCCGAAACGGAAACCGTTGAGCTCCATGACGGATATGAAATTCATGTTGACATGATTCATTTTTTTCGGGTCGGCAAGTACGGTGAACGGTGTGCCCGTCGAGCCGCTCGTGGAAAGCTTTTTCAGCTTGTCCCTCATGCCGATGAACTGATCGCTGATGATTCCCTCATAGTTCCTGATGAAATCCCCTTTGGTCTGAACGGGGAAATCCGAAAGGACTTCATTTGCCGGAAGATTGCGGTAGAACGGACAGTTCTCCCGGGCATAGGTCAGGATCGCGTCAATCCTTCTGTCCTGATACTCCTTTGTAACTCCGTTGATGATCTCGCTCTTATTAACTTTAAGCAGTCTTCGCAGCTTACTGCCGTTCAACATATCGAGTCCGTAGAACGCGGTGCGGCGAAGCACTTCTCCAGCCTGTTTCATAATATTTCCTCCTCTTACCTATTATCATCCTGAGCAGCCCCGGCTGCAGGCATTAGTCACCGTGATTTCACAAAACCAAGCACGAGCACCGCGGCAATCCTGAGCGCGTTCGCGGCGAGAACAGCGACGGAAAATGTCAGGAGCGAACCGCTGCCGATTGCAATATAAATTGCGGCGCACAGCACGATCAGATGTCCTGTCTGAAGAGCCAGCTGCCATTTCTCCCCGGTGAACGTAAGCACCAGGATGAAGAGGTAGGCCGACAGCATGCTCAGGATCTGGCTGATGTTGACGACCGTCACGAGCTGCCTTGTCGAATCATAAAGATCCGGGTAGAAAAGCCGGATAAAGATCGGCGTCGCAATCTGGCAGAACAGAAAGAACACAAAGCTCGCAAGGAGCCCCGCGCCGGCAAATGTCAAAAAGCGCTTTCTCCCAAGCGCATGCTTTTCTCTGGTCAGATAGGATATGATGATCGTATTGATCGGCGCGATGAAAAGTACCAGGGTCTTGCCGATCAGAGAGACAACATAGTACTGCGTGACCGCCGTTCCGCCCAGCGTGCTCTTCAGTACGAGCCGGTCGATATTGAGCGTGGTGTTCGTGACCAGATAGGACAGGACCAGAATGCTGCCCCTCTTAGCAGCCAGTGAAAAATACTGTGACCGCTCGAAAAACTTCCTGTAGATGCTGCCTGTAAAATACAGATACGCAAATGCAGCCGCCTCGCCTGTCATAAATATAAAGAACCAGCTTCCGCGCATCAGATACACGGCAAAACCGGCAACATAGCCGACGGAGATCAGAAGGTAGTAGATAAAATACCTCTTATAGTTCAGGTTCAGCCTGTACTCGACGTCCCCGTAATAGCGGAAGATCGTGATCATGATGAGCATGGCGGTCATCACATATGAAAAGACCCCGTTTATGGAATGCCGCGCGATGATGAGGGCTGCGGCAATGCCGACCGCTCCGAAGAGGAACAGCATTGTATTGTAATCGCCGTTCTTCACGTCCTTATCCCGGCGCATGACCAGCCTGGCATTGTTGAGGGCCTGACCGACGGACGGGCCGAGGATACTGACCAGTCCCATTATGTAGAGGACCGTGCCGTTGGCCTCCGCGCCCATGCGCGCGTTGAGCTGCGGGTAGACGAGAAGCTGGAGCACACCGTTAAGAACGAGTGCTCCTGCGATGGTATAGACAGTGTTAGATGCTATCTGCACCTTTTTATTTCCGGTATCAGCCATAAATGATTACTTCCCGATCGCTTCCTTCATCTTCTTCGCCATGTAGGTCAGCTTTGCTTCCGTCATGCCCGGATAGAGACCGACCCAGAACGCATTTGCCATAATGCGGTCAGTGTTCTCCAGAGAACCGACAATGCGGCTCTTTTCCTGAACGACCGGGTCGTTCGTGTAGGCCGGATGCCTCGTAAGATTTCCGGCGAACAGCATGCGTGTCTGAACTCCGTTCTTTTCAAGGTACTGAACTACCGCGTTCCGGCTGGTGCCTTCCTTACAGTGAATCATATAGCCGAACCAGCATGGATCGGAGTTCTCGGTAGCCTTCGGAAGAATGAACGCTTCCTCTGTCCCTTCCAGCTGCTTTGTCAGATACGCGAAATTCTCGCGCCTTCTTAGCGCAAATGTCGGGAACTTTTCAAGCTGAGCGACGCCTACCGCAGCCTGCATATCCGTGATCTTCAGATTGTAGCCGAAATGGCTGTAGACGTATTTGTGATCATATCCGAGCGGCAGTGTTCCGTACTGCTTATCGAAGCGGTGTCCGCAGAGGTTATCATGACCCGGGGGACATATACAGTCACGGCCCCAGTCACGCAGGGAGCGGACGATCCTGTGGAGCAGCGGGTCATTGGTATAGACGGCTCCGCCCTCACCCATCGTCATATGGTGCGGCGGGTAAAAGCTGGAAGTTCCGATATCTCCGAATGTTCCGGTAAGACGGGTCTCGCCGTCAAGAGTATAAAGTGAACCGAGCGCGTCACAGTTATCTTCAATGAGCCAGAGACCGTGCTTTTCGCAGAATTCTTTCACTTCTTTAATAGGGAACGGGTTGCCCAGCGTATGCGCCATCATGACGGCTTTTGTCTTCTCGGAGTATGCCTCCTTTAGCATAGAGCAGTCAATATTCCCCTCCGGGATGGTTACATCAACAAATACCGGGACTGCTCCGTACTGGACGATCGGAGATACAGTTGTCGGAAAACCTGCCGCGACTGTGATGACTTCATCACCCGGGAGTACCCTGCGGTCACCGAGCAGCGGAGAGGTCAGTGCCATAAAGGCCAGAAGGTTCGCGCTCGATCCGGAGTTGACGACGGATACGGCGCGCACACCCAGATATTTGGCGAAATCCGCCTCGAACTTCTCCGTGAATCTACCTGCCGTCAGCCAGAAATCCAGGGCTGAGTCGACGAGATTCGTCATCTCTTTCGCATCATAGACCCGGGATGCGTAGGGAATGCGGTCCCCCTCTTTATACTCACCCTTTTTCTCATGAAAATTCGAATAATACTCTGAAACCAGTTCCAGAATTTTTCCTCTTGCCTCTTTCTCTGTAAGATTTTCGAGCATGCTGTTCTCCTCTTTTTTATTCTTCTTATAGTAAAACTCCCTGCCAGACAAACATGTGACCTGCTTGCGGGAAGTTATCCGAAATACTCCTTTATCTCTGATTCGGTGATGCTCAAAACATCACCGCCGGCGACGTAAACCTTTGACCACTCGACCGTCTTCTCCACAGCCTCAAGGATATTCCATCTGGGTCTCCATCCGAGATTTCTCTGTATCTTGTCACTGTTCAGGGCAAGAAGGCCGGCTTCGTGAGGGCCTCCGTCCCCGCGGGTGATCCAGCGGGCATCGCCGCCCCAGGCTTTGACAAAGCAGTCTGCAATCTCCCCTGCGCTTGCGGTGTCGCCGGTGTTGGGCCCCACATTGTAGGCGCCTGCCAGGGACTTGTCCTCATACTGTCTCTCCGCAAGGAGCAGATATGCCGACAGCGGTTCCAGTACATGCTGGAACGGACGGACTGATTTGGGATTGCGGATGATGATCGGTTCCCCTTTCTCCATCGCTCTGACGCAGTCGGGAAGAATACGGTCTCTGGCAAAGTCTCCGCCGCCGATCACGTTGCCGGCTCTGGCTGTCGACACTGCCGGACCACCCGGCTCATTAAAAAACGAGTTCACATAGCTGTGAGTAACTAAGTCCGAGCAGGACTTGCTGTTGGAATACGGGTCAAATCCGTCAAGCGGCTCATCTTCCGTATATCCCTCCTCACGCTCTACATTGAGATAGACCTTATCCGTCGTCACGTTTACGACCGAGCGCACCGTGTCTGTCAGCCGGATACTCTCAAGCAGGTTGACCGTTCCCATGACGTTGGTCTCAAATGTATAGCGAGGCTCCTCATAGGATGTCCGAACGATCGGCTGGGCTGCCAGATGAAGCACGATCTCCGGCTTTGCCGCCTTCACAGCCGCCAGCAGATGATCATAGTCTCTCACATCACCGATGACCGACTCCATGTCACCCGAAAGATTAAGAAGCGAAAAAAGCGCCGGGTCCGTCGGCGGGTCCAGCGCATACCCGGTCACATTGGCGCCGGCCGCCAAAAGGATCTTTGACAGCCAGGCTCCCTTAAATCCGGTGTGGCCGGTGACAAATACACGTTTTCCACTGTAGAAATCCAGATTCATAATAAATAATACTCCATTACATAGTAGTGCAGCGTAAATAGCTTATTCCGCATATTTTTCAAAGCGGCACAGTCCGCTTTACAGAAAGATGCGCCGCCAAGCCAAGGCCGGGGCTTTTTACCAGAGCTTCCACGGAGCTTTTCCCGAAGTCCAGAGTTCCTCCAGCTTCTCCTTCTCCCTCATGGTATCCATACACTGCCAGAAGCCGTGATGCCTGTAGGCAGAGAGTCCTCCCCGTCTTGCGGCTTCCTCCAGCGGGTATTTCTCAAGGACAGTCGAATCCCCTTCAATAAGATCGATCAATTCAGGCTCGACTACCATAAAGCCCGCATTGACCCAGCCTGTGTCCGCGGTATTCTTTTCACGGAAGCTGGTCACATACCCGTTGTCATGTATATCCAGATTTCCGAATCTGCTTGCAGGCTGGGCACATGTGATCGTTACAAGGCCCTTGTGCTCCTCGTGGAAGGAGAGAAGCGCCGGTATATCGATATTCGCTACACCGTCACCATAGGTGAGCATGAACGGGCCGTCACCCAGATACTCAGCTACGCGCTTCACGCGTCCGCCCGTCATTGTTCGAAGCCCTGTGTCCACGAGTGTTACTTTCCAGGGTTCTAGAGAATTGTTGTGGACGATCATCTGGTTGTCACCGCGGCTGAAATCAAATGTAACATCGCTGTTGATAAGATAATAGTCGGCGAACCACTCTTTTATCACATGCTGCTTGTAACCGCAGCAGATAACGAATTCATTATACCCATAGCTGGAGTACATTTTCATGATGTGCCAGAGAATCGGCTTTTCTCCGATCTCGATCATGGGCTTTGGTTTCAAATGACTCTCTTCGCTGATCCGGGTGCCGAACCCTCCTGCAAGAATAACAACTTTCATACATATACCTCTAATCGGAATGCTTACTTTTCACAATATACCGGACAAGCAGAATAAGGAACAGGGTGACAAGCACTGCCATTCCGACAGCGATGGCTCTGAAGATTCTCTTTATCTTCTCGACCTTCTCACCGGCACTTTTCTGCGCGTCCGTCATTTTCTGACCTGACTGACCGTCTTGCGCATTGCCAGGAGCGGACGAACTGTCTTCTTTGCCTTCGACTGCGGACGATTTTTTCGATTCTGCCTCTTCCTTCTTAGCTCTCTCAGCTGCCTTAGCCTCTTCCTCGAGCTTCTTTTCATAGGCATCCATGTTCTCTTTGGTGAGCGAGATTGAACCGAGGGAGTAACCGTTCAGCAGATAGGTCTTCCACAGCATGGCGATCCCGTCCGCATCATACTCTTCTACCTGCTCCTCCAGATCCTGAAGGTTTACCCCCTTCGGGACAACGATCCGGTTCCTTCCGCCCTCACAGTACTCAGCAGGCAGGACTTCGCGCATTTCAAAGTTGTCATACCCGTAGTTAAGTAGATCCACATGATCGAATGCCGCCTTCGGCGCGTCAGATGCATGCAGAGTCACACAGATGAGAGTGAACCCGTCTCTGCTTGCCGCGTTCACCAGAGTGTTCTGCGCGGCATCCGTGTAGCCGGTCTTCCCGCCTATGAGTCCGCTGTACATAAAATCTTTGCTGAGCAGCAGTGGATCATGGTTCGTGACCGTCCTCTCCCCGCTCATATTTGTCGCCGGGATCGTATAGGAACCCGTCCCCGCAATCCTTCTGAAATCCTCTCTCTCGACAGCAGCCCGCATAATAAGCGCCATATCGTGGGCAGTCGTGACATGATTCGGATCCGGCATTCCGCAGGCATTTGTAAAATGTGTGCCGGTGCATCCAAGCTGGGCAGCCCGGGCGTTCATCATGGCCGCGAAATTCTCGATGGAACCGCCGATGTACTCACCCATCTGAGTCGCCATATCATTGGCAGACGCGAGCATGGTCCCGTAGACCAGCTGCTCAAGTGTGAATACCTCGCCGACCCTGGTCCCCTGATTGGCACTGCCGCCGACAGCATAGTTGACACCGGTCTGCGTCATCGTGACCGGATCGGACATATTGCCGTTCTCTAAGACCACCAGCGTTGTCAGGACTTTGGTGATCGATGCCGGATACATCTGCTGATCCATTGATTTATTGAAGAGGACCGTTCCTGTCGAGGCTTCGATCAAAACGCCTGCCGTTGAGTTAATGTCCTCCGCCTGCGGCCATCCGGCTGTGGCATTCGTCGTGACGACCGAAGGGTCCGCTGCCGCGAAGACAGCCGACGGACACAGCACAAGACACACGCACCAGGCGAAAAGGACTGCTGTAAGTCTACCTGAAAGATGTTTCATTGATTTCCTCCCGCATCCGTCTCCGAAGCCGTGGTCTGTTCGCCCAGACCATTTTTCACGGCGGCGGCAAGAGCAAGAAGCGCTTCCTCCTCATCGGGACCGACACAGATGATCTCTATCTCGTCTCCGCATTTTACGCACGCCGCAAGTACAGAAAGGACGCTCTTGGCATTGGCCGTCGCGTTTCCGAATGTAAATGTGACCGTGCTCTTAAAATTCATTGCTTCCTTGCAGAAGGCTGCCGCAGGTTTCAGATGAAGGCCGGTAGGGTTCATAACTACTACCTTTTTACTGACCATAGTATACTCCCTTTCTAAAACTTCCCAATTACCGTTATCCGACCGGGCGAGACCGAGACGCCGTTAATCGCTCAGCTGGCTTATTATGACGCCAACGGTGACATCTTCGACAAGACTGCATCCATCCGGCAGCTCCACACTTACCGGAACTCTCTGCCTGCCGATCATTAGGCCGGAGAGGTCTACGCTCGCTCTCAGATTCGAGGCTGACAGTCCTTCAAGTACTTCAGACGATCCCTGTATCTTGATTTCAAGACTGCTGGACTCAAAGACACAGTTGTAACCGTCGGCAAGTCCGTAGATGTCAATACTTCTGGTCTCAAAAGTAACCGACCGGCTGTTGGCGGGCAGGATCTGAACACTCACAACTGCTGTTGTGCTGATCTGTGACGCGAGGGAAAGCCCCTCCGGGAGAATATGCCTGATATCGATCTTGACACTGACATCAGAAACCTTATCCGTCACATCGACCAGTCCCGAATCGGAAGTTATCGTTATCACGTTTCCGTTCTGCTCCAGCCTGTCAAGGACAGCCCGGCTTCCGACAACAGAGAGGGTAGACGGAGTCACGGCAATATTGCCGACTGTGTAGCCAGAAGCGGGCTCACCGCTCGTCTCAACTTTCAGAGTGACGCCGGATCTCACGGCGTAAACGGTGACATGGACCGTCATTTCCTCCTCAGTCACATTCATAGACAGATAGGACATCTGTGTATCTGTGATCTGCTCGCCGTTCTTGTCAGTGATCGTGATGACCGGCTGCATATCCTTGTCTGTGCGTATTCCTGTGACGTCAACGATCGCGTTGACACGTTCGATCTTATCGATCAGTGTGCCCGGTCCGCGGATAGTTACTGTCTCTGGCTCGACAGTCATCTCGCCGACCTCGAACCCGTTAGCCGGAGTTGTCCCCGACACGGTCGTGTTGATAACGAATTCCTTGCTGACCATCTCTTCTATATCAATGTTGATATTCCTGGGAGATGCCGTAAGATTCTCCGATGAGATCCTCGGGCAGTCTACTGTCAGAGGAACCATGACAGGATCCGTCTCCAGGCTTATGATCTGTGTGAGATCCGCTGTGACATTGAATCTTGACGCGCTCAGAGATTCGACAAGGGATCTGTTCCCTCTGACAGTCACGGCGATCGTGTCATAACCGTCGGAAATCTTATAGGAAAGTCCCATACTCTCGATGTAGGACGTATTGACCACATTCACCGGCACATCATATACGATCCTCGTAACGACAGGATCATTAATGTTCATTATGATCAGCCAGATTATGATCGCGCCGGCGAGGGACGCCATTTTTAATGTCATATTCTGAAAAAGCTTAGCATTCTCCATCCACTCTTTCATTGGTCCCTCCTGCTCTTCCAGATACGGAACTTCTTCTCATCACTCTCATTCATCTTATTCTTCTGGACCATATGGAGCATCTCGCGGAGATTACTGGTCATGACGCCGGTATAAAGCTTTCCCATATAGGCATATGAGATCCTGCCCGTCTCTTCGGAGACAATGATCGTAAAGCTGTCGCTGACCTCGCTGATGCCCACGCCTGCCCTGTGTCTTGTTCCGTATTTCTTGCTGATAGTAATGTTCTCAGAAAGCGGCAGATAGCATGTTGCCGCAACGATGCGCTCTCCGCGCATAATAACAGCGCCGTCGTGAAGCGGCGTGTTATGTTCGAATATATTAGTGATCAGCTGACTTGATACCATGGAGTCGAGCATAATGCCCGTATTGATATATTCTGTCAGAAGAATGTTCTGTTCAATGACGATCAGGGCGCCGGTCCTGGCTTCTGCCATCTCATTGACAGCTCTGATGACTTCATTGATAAAAAAGTCCGAGTACCGGTCCTCAGCGTTCTGCTGCGTGTCAAACGGGAAAAGTGACATTAAGTAATTTCGTTTGCCCAGCGACTCAAGCGCTTTTCGGAGTTCCGGCTGAAAAATAATGACCAGCGCTATGAGGGCAACGGACGCGAGTCGTGACGTTATGAACAGTATCGCGGACAGCTGAAGCATCCATGCTATCACAATGAAGAGGATGACAAGTACTATACCCTTGAGGAGAGTATACGCGCGCGTCCGCTGTACCCAGTCCATAAAGAAATACAGAAGGACCGCAATTATAAGTATCTCCACCAGGTCATTTAACTGAACATGCGGCAGATACAGTCCGGACATGAATCCGGTGATCTGTTCAAAAAAAGCGGACAAGGCAGTTCCTCCTCTTCCCTTTCCCAACAGGATGGTGAATTACAGGTCTCTCAGGGAATCTTCCAGTTTTTTCTCAAAATCGATATCCTCGACACCCGGCAGGGATACCTGAGGGATATCTGTCTCCGCGGGGATGCCGCCCTGTGCCTGATCATTCTGATAGACCGGAAGCTTTCTCTTATAGGCATAGGCTTTAGGGATTGCTTTTACATAGTAATAATACTCATCGTCCTCGAACTCCACTTTCTCGGTCCTCCTGTAATCCAGAGACAGGAAGAAGAAGTTCAGGATCAGCGCGACGAGCACGGCGGCTACCGCTCCAATGACTGTAGATACGGTGTCAAATGTCGTCTGTACAACAACATTGCCAAGAAGAATAAAGAATACATAGACGGCGGCTCCGACAATGATCGCCGCTTCGAACGCAAAGTCGAATCCGAGCCTTCTCACTGCGTAGACAATAATGACCACTCCCGCCAGGGCCAGAATATTGATGACTATGGAACTGTCGGAGACAATGCCTCCGAGCAGAACAGTCAGCCGTTCTACATACTCTGTCTGTTCGAGCTTTGACAGTGCTTCCGCTCCTGTGACCAGAGATTCCAGCGTGTAATACACGACGCAGCCGGACACGATCGACAGGAACGATGCGGGCGTCTTCCTCAGACCGTAGCAGATCGGGATCAGCGCGGGAAGACCGAAATACATTGCGATCGGCATGAAGATGAAAGCCAGAGAATCATCCGGCACGAAGCGCAGGAAAAGGCACAGAAGTACGATCAGGATCACCGCGGTGACAATACCCGCGTCAATACCCATTCGAAAAGCCTGACCGATGATGAAAGCTCCGCAGGTAATAGGAATGACTCTCAGCGGAAGGATCGAGCAGAGCAGAGATACGACTATAATAACGAAGATATTGGAAAATATGCCTCCTTCCGGAAAGCAGCCGCGTATCCAGAACAGGCATAAGAGAGTCAACGCTGTTTTCAGTACGATATCCACGTAAATTGTATATGTGGCGTACACTTCTCTGATTTTTTCCTTGAATTCAAGTATCGTTGTCATCAAAAGTCCCCTACCTTTTTTTAATATGGATGATGGTCCCGGCTGATGCCGCCTGGTCACTGCATGCGGGAAATTCTCTCAAGAGCAGTCAGGTATTCCTTAACATTTCTCCTTGCCCGATTATACCTGATCATCGACGAAATATACACTGCGGCAAAATACGTACCTATAAGGACGATATATCCTATCAGAATCCATGAAAACAATACCCGGAGATTCATGGAATCGATATTATCAAGGAGAAATTCCACATTGCCCGCGATGACCAGACCGAGAAGAAGACCGTAGCCCAGCGTCGTGAGGATCCACGTCTTAATGAGCTGCAGAGCCGTATAATCACTGCGGTAATACTTCCGGATGCGGAAATCTTCCGCGCCTTCCCCATTCTCGTATCTTGCAAGTCGCGTCATAAGACGGACACGTTCCTGATCTACCATTCTTCACCTCATATCTGTTCCGCGCGCAGGCGGGCGTTCTAAAAGAACTTCGAATTGACATATGCTTTCCAAATTTGTGCACAACTAAAAATCCCCGCAATGCACAGAGTTATTAGTATGATACCATGAAACCTCCTCCAATGCAAACCGCAAGGAAGTATATTTCGGCTATTCCCGCCTTTCGGAGAACGGCGGAGGCAGCATCTATCGTAGCCCCGGTCGTATAAATGTCATCTATAAGGACGACGCTTCTTATTCCCCGGCAGTCTTCCTTCACGGCAAACGCGCGGATCATATTATTCATCCGGTCTTTGGCAGACAATTCCTTCATCCGGTCTGTCTCCAGAGTGCGCGCAAGTATATCCGCCCGGGTCGGCACGCCGCATTTTTCGGATAGAGCTTCCGATATGATCCTGGCCTGATTATATCCCCGTTCCGCGGCTCTTCTCGGATGCAGCGGGATCGGGATCAGGCAGTCCGGCTTCCAGTACATGAGCTCCGATCTAGCATTTTCGTAAATCAGAGCTCCGAATACCTCCCCATACTCGCGTCTCCCCTTGTACTTCAGTTCAGATATAGGCCGCTTCATAGTCTCATCATACATATAAATGCCGAGACCGCAGTCATACAGATGATCCTCCTTCTCGCAGTCAGGACAGAGCACCATAAAATCCTCGATCGGTTTTCCGCACTTTCTGCAGCGCTTTGTCTCAATGGCAGGCAGTAAGGGACGACATTCGGGGCATAACCCCGAACCGAACGGAGCCGGCTGACCGCACATCGGACATCTGGGCGGATATATCAGATTTATCAGCTGATTCGTAAGTTCTGCCTTACTAAAGTGAAGCTTCATATACGTTCTCCTCACCGGATAATTCAAGGATCCGCTCCGCAAGTGACGTGAACCTCTCCTTCTGCCGGACATTGCCTATCATTCCCCTGACCGTATCCTCACTCCCGAGGATCATTACGCACTTTTTGGCCCGGGTCACGGCGGTATAGAGCAGGTTACGTGTGAAGAGCATTCTCGGACCTGTCAGAAGCGGCAGAATGACAGCGGGGTACTCGCTTCCCTGAGACTTGTGGATAGTTACCGCGTAGGCAAGTTCCAGTTCCTCGAGACTGCCGAACGGATAATCGACGAATCGTCCCTCGTCGAACTCAATGGAAATCGTCTGCGCAAAATCATTGATTTCCCTGATAATTCCCATGTCGCCGTTGAAGATGCCCTCTCCGATCTTGACGGCGATACCGTATTTGCCCCGTATTTCCCATCCGATCTGGTAATTATTCTTGATCTGCATTACCTTGTCGCCCACTCGAAAGACCCCGTCTCCGAAAGTCTTCTCAGCCTTATCCGGAGATGGCGGATTCAGGTATTCCTGGAGAATTCTGTTCAGTCTCTCCACGCCTAGTAGGCCCTTTCTCATAGGAGTGAGGACCTGAATATCGTAAGGCTGGGCGTTGACATATCCCGGCAGCTTATCTCTGACAAGCTCTATGATATTGCTTATGATGAGGTTGGTATCCGACCGGCTAAGAAACAGGAACTCACGGCTCTTCGTCGTCAGCGGTATCTGCTCTCCGTGATTGATTTTGTGGGCATTCACGACAATATCCGAATTCTGAGCCTGCCGGAAGATCCGTGTAAGACGTACGCTCGGGAACGCGTCCGCCTTCAGCATATCATAAAGGACCGCGCCTGGTCCCACCGAAGGCAACTGATCCACATCGCCTACAAGGATCAGTCTTGTTCCGGGCGGAATAGCACAAAGAAGCGAGTGCATGAGAAAAATGTCTACCATTGACATCTCATCGATAATTATGACGTCAGTCTCGAGGGGGTTCGACTCATTCCTCTCGAATCTGACGATTTCCCGGCTCTCATCATCCGGGGCCGAAGATACTTCGAGAAGACGATGGATCGTCGAAGCCTCATAGCCGGTCGTCTCCGTCATGCGCTTTGCAGCCCTCCCCGTTGGGGCGGCAAGACGCACATCCAGATTCTCGGACGCAAAATAGCGAAGCATCTCATTGATCGTTGTCGTCTTTCCCGTTCCGGGACCGCCGGTCACAATGAGAAGACCGTTCTTCGCGGCGCAGAAGACAGCTCTTCGCTGCTCCTCCTCCAGTGTGATCCTGCTTTTTTTGAACAGTTTCTCCATCCTGGATCTGATTCCCTCATCGTCATTCGAGATACAGATACTCAGATCGCGCAGCATTCTGGCGGTGTTCAGTTCAAGGTAATAATATCTTGCAAGATATACGATTTTTCTTTTGTCCGATTCGGTATAGCTCTCTGCCGGATCCTCCGCGAAAAAATCATCACCGAAAAAGTCATCCGTCTCATATTCCTCGCGGATGGCGGCTGATTTATCTCTGTCTTCCTGAAGGTCAGCATGGTCCCGTATAATAATTTTCCTCTCCAGTGAAAGGGCTGTGATCTGATGTTCCACATCCCCGTCCGGCACTCCGAGCATATCAGCGCAGCGCGCGATCAGCTGCCATGCCGGCAGATAGACACTGCCCTCCCCGGCGGCAAGCCCCAGAACATACAGAATACCGCATCTTATCCTGTATTCCGAATCAGCAGCTATGCCGAGCTTAGCGGCGATACTGTCCGCCGTCTTAAAGCCGACGCCGTTTATATCCTCGGCAAGCCTGTAAGGGTTCTCCCTGAGGATCTGATACATCTCTTCACCGTAGGTGTTATATATCCGGACTCCCAGCGCCAGCGAAATGCCGTACTTCTGGAGGAACAGCATGGCAGACCTCTGAGCCCTGTGGCCATCGAACTGCGCGGCTATTTCCCTGGCTTTGCGAAGACTTATGCCCTTTACCTCCGCCAGTCTCTCCGGCTCCGCCTCCATCACCCGCAGGGTCTCATCACCGAACTTTTTCACGATCCTGGCAGCCAAGGCCATACCGATCCCCTTGATAGCTCCGGATCCGAGATAACGCTCTATTGCGTCGCGGTCCTCCGGCTCCCTCATTTCATATCGTTCTACTTTGAACTGATCGCCATAGGAGGCATGGGCTGTCATGTGACCGAAAGCTTCGATCGACTCACCTTCGTTTATTACCTGAAAAAAGCCGACTAATGTCAGCTTTTTTCCGTCTGTGTGCAGACTCAGCACCGTATATCCGTTTTCTTCGTTTCGATAGATGATATGATCAACAATACCTTTTACTGATTCTTCCTGCATTTATCTCTCCATGCGGCTCAGCTGCTCGATCTTCTCCGTATACAGTCCGCAGCCCTCGGCGACGGCACACTCCGGATTCTCCGCAGTCATGGCGTTGATTCCGGTCCGGTCCTCGATCAGCTCCTCAAATCCCTCAAGTCTCGCGCCTCCGCCCGTAAGGACAATACCTCGCTCAACAATGTCTGCAGAGAGTTCCGGCGGAGTCTTCTCAAGAACACCGTGAATCGTCTCGACGATCTCCGTCGCGGCTTCACCGCAGGCCTGCCGGACCTCCTCCGACGTTATGGAAATTGTCCGCGGAAGCCCCGTGATGACGTTCCTGCCTGTGATCTGCATGGACTCGGAGTTCGGACGGCTCGTGACGGTCCCGATTTTTATCTTGATCTCCTCGGCAAGACCTTCTCCTATAAAGAGACTGTGGTTCCTTCTAACATACCGCGCTATGGCTTCGCTGAAAGTGTCTCCGCCGACACGCACAGTATTGAGTATCACCGGTGCTCCCAGGGAAATGACTGCAACGTCCGTCGTAGCCGCCCCAATGTCCGCTATCAGGTTGCCTACCGGTTTTGTGATATCAATCCCCGCTCCGATCGCCGCAGCCACTGTCTCCGCGACGATGGTCACATCGCGGGCTCCTGCCTGGAAAGCAGCCTCCTCGACCGCTCTTTTTTCTACCTCAGTGACGCCGCTCGGAACACAGATACTTATATAGGGTTTCCTTAAAGCTCTGCGCCCGAGAGCCCTCTGGATGAAATGCTTGAGAAGTCTCTCGGTGACAGAATAGTCAGAGATGACACCCGCCTTGAGCGGGCGTATCGCGACCACATTTCCGGGAGTGCGCTCAATGAGCTGCCTGGCCTCCTCACCGAAAGCAAGTATCTTGTCGGTATCCTTGTCGTACGCGACGACTGTCGGCTCATTAATGACAATTCCTTTTCCTTTTGTATAGACCACCGTGTTGGATGATCCCATATCAATGCCGATATCTGTGACAGGCATATACTCCTCCTTATGCTGCCTTATTCAGCTGCTTCCAGGTTCTGTCCTTCAGCTGCCTCTTCACGTCTTAATCCCTCAGCTGCCTCTTCCCTGTTCTTCCTTTCGGCTGCTTTTTTCAGTTCCTTCTTAATATAGACACCGGTGTAGGAGCCTTCACACTCCGCCACTTCCTCCGGAGTACCGCTGGCTACGACCGTACCTCCGCGGTCTCCGCCTTCCGGCCCCAGGTCGATGATATAATCGGCTGTCTTTATGACATCGAGATTGTGCTCGATCACGACGACTGTATTTCCGTCCTCCGTAAATCTCTGCAGAATGTCGACCAGCTTGTGGACATCCGCGAAATGAAGGCCGGTCGTAGGCTCATCGAGAATATAAATGGTTTTTCCGGTCGAACGCTTTGACAGCTCGGTAGCCAGTTTGATTCTCTGAGCCTCTCCGCCTGACAGTTCCGTGGACGGCTGACCGAGACGAATATAGGACAGACCTACGTCGTAGAGCGTCTGGATCTTATTCCTGATTCTCGGCAAATGCTCAAAGAATTCAAGCGCTTCCTCGACCGTCATATTCAGCACATCATAGATGCTCTTTCCCCTGTACTTGACTTCAAGCGTCTCGCGGTTATACCGCTTTCCATGACACACTTCGCATGGGACATACACATCCGGAAGGAAGTGCATCTCTATCTTCACGATTCCGTCACCCTGACATGCCTCGCATCTTCCGCCCTTCACATTAAAGGAGAATCGGCCTTTCTTGTAGCCGCGGACCTTGGCATCCGTTGTCCCCGCGTAGAGGTCACGGATCATGTCGAAGACCCCTGTGTACGTCGCCGGATTGGACCTCGGCGTGCGGCCGATCGGAGACTGGTCAATATTGATGACCTTATCAAGATTCTTTATGCCGTAAATTTCTTTATGTTTGGCAGGAATCTCGTGAGCCCGGTTCAGATCTCTCGCGAGCCGCTTGTAGAGAACTTCGTTGACCAGCGAGCTCTTCCCCGATCCGGAGACACCTGTGACACACGTGAACACGCCGAGCGGAATGTCCGCGTCAAGCCCTTTCAGATTGTTCACATACGCACCGCGCACTTTGAGCCATCCCCTCGGCTGCCGCCTGACTGCCGGCACAGGTATGAAGCTCTCACCTTTCAGATATCTGCCGGTGATGGACTCAGGGCATGCGATGATATCATCCACAGAGCCGATCGCGACAAGTTTTCCGCCGTGCTCTCCCGCTCCCGGACCTATATCCACGATGCAGTCAGCCGCGCGCATCGTATCCTCATCGTGCTCTACGACGATCAGGGAATTTCCCAGATCTCTGAGGTTTTTCAATGTATTCAGAAGCTTGTCATTGTCCCGCTGATGCAGGCCGATACTCGGCTCGTCTAAGATGTAGGCGACTCCGACCAGACCGGATCCGATCTGCGTCGCGAGCCTTATTCGCTGTGCTTCACCTCCGGACAGGGTCCCCGTAGCTCTGGACAGAGTCAGGTAATCAAGTCCCACGTCGCGCAGGAAAGACACGCGGGCAATGATCTCCTTCAGTATCTGACGGCCGATCGTCTGCTGTGTCTTATTCAGCCTGAGTTTTTCAAAATAGCGCAGAAGTCTTGTGACAGAATAATCCGTCACCTGTGTAATATTCTTATCTCCGACCGTGACAGCAAGGGCTGACGGCTTAAGTCTCTGACCGCCGCAGGCGTTGCAGGGGGATATCTGCATGAACTTCTCATACTCACCCTTGGACCAATCGGAGCTCGTCTCCCTGTATCTGCGGTTCAGGTTCTCAATGAGACCCTCAAAAGCAATATCATACACACCGGTACCTCTCTGGCCGGTATAATGGACCTTGACCTTGCGTCCTTCTGTCCCGTAGACCAGAATTTTCCTGACAGCGGGCGGGTACTTGTTCCACGGCGTGTCGAGGTCGAATCCGTACTCCTTACCCAGAGCGGCCAGAGTGGCGTTGGTAAAGGATCCGCTTTCATTGGCGCTCTGCCAGCCCATGGCTGTGATCGCGCCTTCATTGATCGACAGCTTCTTGTCCGGAACAATAAGGTCAATATCGAATTCCATCTTGTACCCGAGACCGGCACATACCGGGCAGGCTCCGTAGGGATTGTTGAAAGAAAAGCTTCTCGGCTCGATCTCCTCAATACTGATTCCGCAGTCGGGGCATGCAAATGATGAACTCAGCGTTATCACATTCCCATCCATTGTGTCGACCATGCAGAGACCCTCCGAGAGTCCCAGAACAGTCTCGATCGAATCCGTGAGACGCTTCTCAATGCCCGGCTTCACGACAAGACGATCGACGATGATTTCGATATTGTGCTTGATATTCTTGTCAAGCGTGATCTCCTCAGACAGGTCGTACATGTTCCCGTCCGCCATGACGCGGACATATCCGCTCTTTTTGGCCTGTTCAAATACTTTCTCGTGGCGGCCCTTCCTTCCGCGGACGACCGGGGCAAGCAGCTGGATCCTGCTCTTTTCCGGCAATTCCATGATCCGGTCGACCATCTGGTCTACTGTCTGCTTTTCGATCACGCGCCCACAGTTCGGGCAATGAGGAATACCGATCCTTGCGTAGAGCAGACGAAGGTAATCGTAGATCTCCGTGACCGTTCCGACCGTGGAGCGAGGGTTCCTGTTGGTAGATTTCTGATCAATGGAGATGGCGGGTGGCAGACCTTCAATGCTCTCCACATCGGGCTTCTCCATCTGACCGAGGAACTGTCTCGCGTAGGATGACAGAGATTCCATGTATCTTCTCTGGCCTTCGGCGTAGATAGTATCAAATGCCAGAGAACTCTTGCCGGACCCCGAAAGACCGGTCAGGACGACCAGCTCGTTGCGGGGGATATCGACACTGAGGTCCCTGAGATTATTAACATTTGCACCGCGGATGCGGATAAATTTCATATCTCTCATAAATAATTATGTCTCCTGCCGCTTAGCATGCCGCGCCCGGGACTTATTCCTCGCTGAGCTTCAGGACATTTAAGAACGCGTCCTTCGGAATATCGACACTTCCGATGGTCCGCATCTTCTTCTTTCCTTCCTTCTGCTTCTCAAGCAGTTTTCTCTTACGGGAAATATCACCGCCGTAGCACTTGGCAAGGACGTCCTTGCGCAGCTGACGGACAGTCTCACGCGCAATTATCTTCGAACCGATGGCAGCCTGGATCGGAATGTCAAAAAGCTGTCTCGGAATCTCTTTCTTAAGTTTCTCACACATTTTTGAGCCGCGCTCGTACGCGTTGGGCGCGTACACGATAAAGGACAGGGCGTCGACCGCCTCATGGTTGACGAGAATGTCCAGCTTGACCAGCTCGGATCTCTCGTAGCCGATCGGCTCGTAGTCAAATGATGCATATCCGCGCGAACGGCTCTTCAGCGCGTCAAAGAAATCATAGATGATCTCATTGAGGGGCATCTTGTAGGTAAGGACAGCACGGGTCTGCTCAATATACTCGGTACCCTCATAGATACCTCTCCGCTCCTGGCACAGTGTCATGATGGAGCCGATATACTCGGTCGTGACCATGATCTCCGCCCTGACATAGGGTTCCTCCATGTACTCGATCTCCGACGGAGCCGGAAGATTGGACGGATTCGTGAGTTCGATCATTGTCCCGTCCGTCTTATAGACCTTATAGATAACGGACGGAGCCGTTGTGACAAGATCCATATCATATTCTCTCTCGAGTCTCTGCTGCACGACATCGAGATGGAGAAGACCGAGGAAACCGCAGCGGAAGCCGAAGCCGAGAGCCTGAGACGTCTCCGGCTCGTACTGCAGAGCCGCGTCGTTGAGCTGCAGCTTTTCGAGGGCGTCGCGAAGATCCGGATATTTGGCTGAGTCAGCGGGATAGAAACCGCAGTAGACCATGGGCTGGGGCTCCTTGTAGCCGGGCAGCGCTTCGCTGCAGGGCCGCATGGCCTCGGTGATCGTGTCACCGACACGAGTGTCGCGGATCTCCTTGATGCTGGCTGTCATGTATCCGACCTCGCCCGCGCTTAGTTCCTCGCACGGGATAAAGCGCCCCGGCGAGAAGTAGCCCACCTCGACGACTTCGAACTCGGCTCCCGTCGCCATCATGCGCACTTTGGTCCCTCTTCTCATTCGGCCGTCCATAAGGCGGCAGAAAACGATTACGCCACGATAGGAATCATACAGCGAGTCAAAAATAAGAGCTTTCAGCGGCTCCTCCGGATCCCCGTCCGGAGCCGGGATCTTCTGAACGATCTCCTCAAGCACCGCATGCACATTTTCACCTGTCTTGGCGGATATGCGCGGGGCGTCCATGGCCTCAATACCCACGATGTCCTCGATCTCCTGCGCGACTTCATCCGCGTGCGCACTGGGAAGATCGATCTTATTGATGACAGAAATGCACTCAAGATCGTGGTCCAGGGCAAGATACACATTGCCGAGCGTCTGGGCTTCAACGCCCTGGGTCGCGTCGACGACGAGAACAGCCCCGTCGCAGGCGGCCAGAGATCTCGACACTTCATAATTGAAGTCGACATGGCCCGGGGTATCGATCAGGTTGAAGATATACTCCTCCCCGTCATCCGCTCTATAGACCGTGCGCACGGTCTGCGCTTTGATGGTTATGCCGCGCTCGCGCTCAAGGTCCATGTTGTCGAGGACCTGCTCCTGCATTTCGCGCTCAGTCAGAAGACCGGTCATCTGAATGATCCGGTCCGCGAGGGTGGACTTGCCATGATCTATATGGGCTATGATACAAAAATTACGGATTTTACTCTGATCCATGTAGACTCCTTATACGGTACGGCCTTCGCCGCGTGATGTATGGATGATTGTAGCAAATTGCGCTGTCATTTTCAATGCCAATCGAACATTTGTTGCCCGACAATCGGGTCGCCGTTCAGACGGCTGCACGCGAAGTTCAAGGACCGGCGCAAACACCATCTTCATCGAAAAGCGCATATCCTGCCCTGCGAGCTTAAAAAGCGCTTACGCACTTTTTGATCTCTCGGTCGGATATGCAACGCTTTTCTCTCGAAGATGGATGCTTTGCTCCGGTAACGAACCGCAAGAGCAGCCCGTCTGAACTGTTTCAAGACCAATCACACGGAGATGGTCGTCGCCTCCGGGATGAATTTTCGCGTATAGAGGACCAGCTCATCCCCCTCCTCGAGGCGGGAATCCCCGCGCGGGGTGATGATCCTGCCCTCGCGCTTTATCATGACTATATATGTCTGGCGGGAAATGTCGAGGTCACGGACCCGCCTGCCTATGTAGGGATGCTGACCTTTCAGGATAATGCTCTTTAGATCAATGTCCACATTCTCCTTGTGGCCTTCCGCCGCCACGACCAGCGAATCGCCGGACACAAGGACAGTATCCGGGTTAGGCACGATGACTATGTCGTCACGTCTCACTGCCGCCACCACCATACCGCTCGGAAGACCCAGTTCCTTTATGGAGCAGCCCGACCACTTGTCCTCGTTTCCGAGGCGAACCTTAATAAAGGAGACGTCCATCTCCATGGCGAGCTCGGCGGTCTTCTGTATTTTAGCGTACTGCTCTACGAAACCGGCAGAAATAATACCTGTCGGAATAGCGATCATTCCGGCGCCGATCAATGTGATGATTATGCCGAGCATCTGCCCGGCGGTCGTCACCGGGTATATATCTCCGTAGCCGACGGTCATCAGTGTGGATGCCGCCCACCATATCCCGGAGAATGCATTTTCAAATACATCCGGCTGGGCCTCATGCTCCAGACTGTACATGCACAAACTTGAAGCGACCATGAGAATAACGACGATGAAGACTGATGAGAGCAGCTGCTGTTTCTTGCTGACGATGACTTCCGTGATGACGTTCAGGGAATCATAATAGGCGTTGATCCGGAAGAGTCTGAATATACGCACGACCCGGAACATGCGGAAAGCGATCGCGCCCTCCGGAAAGAAAAACGGAAGGTAATAGGGCAAAAATGACAGAAGGTCCACGATTCCCGTAAATGAAAAGACATATTGAAGGATGGCTTTCCACTCCGGACCATCTTCACAGAGATAGCGGGCTGTGTAAACGCGAAGTATGTAATCGACTGTGAAGAACATGACAGTGATGCTTTCTATGGTAATGATCGCCCCACCGTACCGCTCCTGCATCGGATTGAAAGTGTACAGGATGCTGACAATAAGGTTGATGATGATCGCTGCCACATTGACAATATCGTAGAGCCGGCTCACCCGGTCCTGAGTGTAGCCGACCTCCACGATCTGAAATATTCTCTTTTTCATGTGTTCAGTTTTCGCGAACTTCTCTCTCATTGTCACGCCTCATTATACACATGCTTTATCTGGTTGTTCTGACTCATCGAACGCAATGCTCTATCCGCCGTCTGCTTATACGTACGCAATGCTTTATCTGCCGTCTGATTATACGCACGCAATGCCTTAGCTGCCGTCTGCTTATACGTACGCAATGCCTTAACTTCCGACCCGCAGATTTACAGAGCAATCAGGATCGTCTTCAGTGCTGTGAGCACTCCGTCATGGCTGAACGAGCCCATGACGATGTCGGCGGAGTCCTGGACTTCGGAGCGGGCATTTGCAACTGTATAACTGACGCCGGTCTCGTCAAAAGCCGTGAGGTCATTCATGTTGTCGCCGAAATACACGGTCTCTTCCTTCGGGATATCCAGGTATTCCTGAAGCAGCGCGTAGGCTTCGCCCTTACCTGCCTCCATCGCGCAGATGTCGACCCAGCACTTGCCGGAGCAGGTGACGCGCAGCTTGTTCACCCAGTCAGAATTGTAAATCGGAGCACACATGCCCTCAGCGTCGCTCTCGTGATAGATCGTGATTTTGCAAATATTATCGAGCGGCAGCCCGAGCAGATCCGGCACCGCCTCCACAGCATATTTATAGCCGTCCCGAAGAAGCTTAAAGAGCGCGGTATCCTCGCCCCCTTCCGTGTACGTAACGTCCGGTGTGCAGAAACCGACCTCAATGCCGTCGATCTTGCGCAGATCCTCCATGAGAGGCCTGATATAGTCTTCGGAAATTGCCCATGTGTGCAGGACCTTATCCTTCGTGCGGAGAACCGTGCCATTTTCGGAGATGAAATAAATCTCATCCGCGATCGGGGCAAAAAGATGAAGAATGCTGCTGTACTGGCGGCCGCTGCAAGCGCAGAAGCGGACCCCCTTCTTTTTTAATGCGGATATGACCTGCATATACTCCTGATTGATATGATGTGAACCATCCCTGATAAGAGTCCCGTCGATATCACTTGCTATAAGTCTGATCATTGTTTTTCTCCCTTTCGGCACACTGCCCTACTCGCAGACTTCCCGCATTCCAGTATGAAGAAGCCGCCTCATAAAAATGTACTCTCTGGGACGCTCTCGCTCGGCCTCGCGAGTACATATTTTATGAGTGCATCTACACTATTAATCTGAAGCGGGAAGTCTTTAGTTATTGTTCTCCCAAAATGCTCCGTCTACGTATATTAAGTCAAGATATATTTAACCACGAAATATGAGGAGTTACAAGAGCACAGTTTGAGCCGGATTCTGAAACTCCATGCAGCCTGTGACTCGGTGACCGGCGCAAAACATCCATCTTCGTGAGAAAAACATTGCGGGTCCGACCGAGAGACCAGCAATGCGTACGCATTGGTTGGCTCGCAGGGCAGGACCTGCGTTTTTCG